>CAWDCB010000017.1:0-112880 GCA_963800635.1 uncultured Chitinophagaceae bacterium | reverse complement strand
TTACCACCACATCAACTTCAGCGCTTTTATGAGCCAGTACGAAATCTTTCCCGCCCGTTTCACCCACTATTCTCGGGTAGGATTTATAGATTCCCGTATTCGCTCCTATCGACTTCCACATGCTATTAAATACCCCGGTACTTCCGGTAAAATGAATTCCGGCAAAATCAGGATGGCTAAAACAAACATCGCCGAGTACCGGGCCGTCAACAAAAATTAAATTGATTACGCCATCCGGCAAGCCCGGCTTCCTTTAAAATACGCATAAACATTTGCGCGCTGTAGACCTGTGTGTATGCACATTTCCATACTACCACATTTCCACACATTGCCGCGGCGGTGGGAAGATTACCTCCAATGGCGGTAAAATTAAACGGAGTAATGGCCAGTACAAACCCCTCAAGTGGCCGGTATTCCATCCTGTTATAAACGCCGGGGTGGCTTACAGGTTGCTGTTTGTAAATTTCACTAAGGAAATGAACGTTAAATCGCAGGAAATCTATCAACTCACATGCAGCATCTATTTCAGCCTGGTAAACATTTTTGCTCTGGCCAAGCATCGTTGCCGCTAACATATAAGGCCGGTACTTTGTAGCAAGAAGTTCCGCAGCCTTGAGAAAAATATTTGCCCTGTTTTCCCAGGTGGTATTCGCCCATTTATCTTTTGCTTTCAATGCCGCATTTATTGCTTTCTTTACATGCGCCGCATCACCATAATGAAAACTTCCTAACACAAAATCTTTTTCATGCGGCGGATGTATATCTATCTTTTTGCCCGTCCGCACTTCTTCAGCACCAATGTACATGGGAATATCAGTCCTTTTACTTTTTAATTCCTTTATCGCATTTTTCACCAGTTCCCTTTCCCGGCTTCCGGGTGCAAAGTCCAGCACCGGCTCATTGGCCGGAATAGGATAATAAAAATTTCCGGTATTCATACTAGGTCTTTTAAGTCAAAAGAAATAATGGCTGCAATTTAAAATATGAACAGCGCCTGTCAAAAATACTAAACCACCGCCTATTTTTTAAGATACATTACTTCTTTAACAAGGTTAACCGTACGGGGAACATCGGGCAAATATAAAGCGACCAAATTAGGAGCATAATGCATAGGAGCATCTGCAGAGGTTATTCGCCTGATAGGAGCATCAAGGTAATCAAATCCTTCTTTTTGAATACGATAAGTAATTTCGGAAGAAACGGAAGCAAAAGGCCATTGCTCTTCAACAATAACAAGCCTGTTTGTTTTTTTAACTGAATCCAGGATCGTTTGCACATCCATCGGGCGAATGGTTCTTAAATCAATCACTTCTGCACTTATATTTTCTTTTGCAAGCTCATCTGCGGCACCCAACGCAACTTTCATCATTTTATTGAATGAAACAATGGTAACATCGTTTCCTTCTCTTACAACTTTTGCTTTGCCGATGGGTATTAAATATTCTTCTTCAGGCACTTCACCTTTTTCACCGTACAATACTTCAGCCTTCCATGAAAATAACGGGGTCATTATCACGAATGGCGCTTTTTAGTAATCCTTTGCCATCATAAGGATTACTTACCGAGATTACTTTTAACCCCGGGAATATTTGCATATAATGATTCAAAAGCGGTTGAGTGCTGTGCGCCTAACTGGCCCGCACTTCCGTTTGGCCCACGAAAAACGATCGGGCACCCTACCTGGCCGCCACTCATTGCGAGCATTTTTGATGCAGTATTTAAAATCTGGTCAAGGGCCAGCGATGCAAAATTCCACGTCATATATTCCACGATGGGGCGAAGGCCATTTTGGGCTGCGCCAACTGCGATGGCAGTAAAGCCAAGTTCTGAAATCGGCGTATCAATTACCCTTTTTTCACCAAACTCCTCCAGCATTCCCTGGCTTACTTTATAAGCGCCGTTATATTCCGCTACTTCCTCTCCCATTAAAAAAACGTTCTCATCGCGTCTCATTTCTTCATTCATTGCTTCACGCAACGCTTCTCTGAATGCTATTTCTCTCATGTATAAAAAATTGATTGGCAAAAATATTGGATACAGAGCAAATGAGCAAAACTCATTGCCACCAAAATTTATCAGGGCATAAGTTCGGAAAGCTTATCCATTAATTTTTTTCCGAAAATATTTTTTGCAATTATTTTTCCGTCCTTATCCAACAAAAGATTGGAGGGTATTGCTTTGATGCCATATTGATCTGATGTAGCATTTTTCCAGCCTTGTAAATCAGAAACCTGGTACCAGTCCAGTTTATCATCTTTAATTGCTTTTTCCCATTTATCTTTTTTGCTGTCGTACGAAACACCAAATACTGGTGAAGCCTTTATCCTTAAAACGGTTATATGCTGCTACCACGTTGGGATTTTCGCGGCGGCAAGGCCCGCACCAGCTTGCCCAAAAATCGAGCAAAACATATTTGCCATGCAATGATGAAAGATCAATTATGTTGCCTGCGGGCGCGGGTTGTGAAATGTCCAGGTGCCGTTTGCCCTACGGCAACTGTTTTATATACATCAATCAATTTTTTTATTTCTATTCCCTTGGGAGAATTTTTAAGCCTGGTCGTCAAGTAAATCATATAAAGGTTCAACATCATTTGCTTCGGCATAATATCCATAATTTTCGACTATTGCCATAGCGCGAGCGCATTGACGTTGGGATAGTCCTTAACAAAACCGGCAACAACTTTTCTCTTTTGATCTAAAATATTAAAATCCACTTCATCAAGACTGTCCATAACGCGCTTATTTTTTTCTTTGTAAGCATTCTCATAAATTTTGCTGTCCCGTTTCTTCCCAGGCGGTTATATTTTTCATTCTTTCTTTAAATAACCTGTCATCGTCATTAATTTTGGAGCCTTTTACGATAAGCATTTTTAAAGAATCGCCTCTGCCAGTAATGGCCATTGCCGAAGGCTCAATGTAAAATGTAAAATAATCGCTACGTTTAGCCGGTATCGTTAGGGTGGCAAAGAAAGGCGATACTATCGTGCCCGTAAATTTAAAACTACCGCCAGTAATCGAGGCCGAATCACTAACGGTTTTATCACCTTCATAAATATTTAATATGATCGTTCCGTGCTTTACATTTTCTAATTTTCCATCAATTGTAAATGTTGAGTCCTGGGCTTTCGACATAAAGTGGATCAAAAGGATACCGGTTAAAAGTAAAAAGCTTTTTTTCATGAATAAGTTTTTGGGGTTGATAACACGAATTTCAGGCACGAATTGCACGAATTATGCAACCTGGCGACACAAAAGCCATCAGATTAATTGAAGGTGCGGCATTAGGTTGTGCTTCGACTCATGTAATTCATGCTTTAAAAGTGTGTTATAAACAGCATTCATCGTGTAATTCGTTTTTAAATTCGTCCTATAAATTTGTGTAACTCATGTTGCAAAATTTGAGTTACAAATATATTGCTGGTGCTATGTTAATCGTGAATTGTCGGTGGTTGATAGCTGAAGTTCACAGTGCACCTGTGACAATTCACGTTCAAAGCGCAGCTTTATAATTAACATAACGCTAGCACAGTTCAATGACCATTGCACTGGCACCACCGCCACCATTACAAATTCCCGCAGCGCCGATTTTCCCGTTATTTTGCCTGAGTACATTTATAAGAGTAACAATAATGCGTGCGCCACTGCAACCCAATGGATGGCCTAAAGAAACCGCTCCTCCATTTACATTCACTTTAGCCGGATCTAGTTTCATATTCTTAGTATTCACGATTCCGACGACGCTGAATGCTTCATTGAGCTCAAAAAAATCGACCTGGTCAATAGTTAACCCGGCTTTTTTTATCGCTTTCGGTACGGCTAGGGAAGGGGTTGTTGTAAACCATTCCGGTGCCTGCTCCGCATCTGCATAACCAAGTATTTTTGCAATAGGCTTTAACGCCCATCTGGTCAGCCTTCTCTTTACTCATCAATACGATTGCTGCCGCGCCATCGTTAATTGTGCTCGCATTTGCCGCAGTAACAGTTCCTCCTTTTTCAAATGGGGAGGTAAGGCCGGCGATTTTGTCAAACTTTACATTGAATGGCTCCTCATCTCTATTGATAATAAGGGCATCACCTTTTTTCTGGGGTATATCAACTGCTGCAATTTCTTCTTCAAATTTTCCCCCCTGTTACAGCAGCCTGGCTGCGTTGATAACTTTCAATAGCAAAAGCATCCTGCTGCTCCCTTGAGATATGGCATTCCCTGGCGCATAGTTCGGCAGCATTGCCCATTGCATAGTCTTTATATACATCGGTTAAACCATCTTTGGCAAGGCCATCAATCATATTAGTATTCCCGTACTTATGTCCCCATCGCATTGAAGGAGCATAAAACGGAACACTGCTCATATTTTCCATACCACCCGCAACGATAATGTCAGCATCGCCAAGTAATATGCTTTGAGCACCATTCATAATTGCTTTCATTCCGCTCGCACAAACTTTATTTACAGTAGTACAACAAACATTTTCAGGCAATCCCGCAAGTATAGCTGCCTGCCGGGCAGGAGCCTGCCCTAGGTTGGCCTGTAAAACACATCCCATATAAACTTCCTGTACATCCGCTGGTTGTAATCCTGCCTTCTCAACAGCGCTTTTAATAGCAATGGCACCCAACCTCGTAGAAGGCACATCTTTTAAGGTTCCACCAAAGCTGCCAATGGGTGTTCGAACTGCGGCAATAATATATACTTCTTTTTTATCCATGCTTTACATTTTAAAGTGCAAAGATAAGCAATGGGAAAGGAGCAATGAGGGGGATGGGCAACGACCGGTGATTTACAACTAAGCTTTAACCATTAAACAATTCCTGGGTGATCATTTTTATTGAGGTTACGTGTTACCCGCTTCTTAACAAGTTTCTTTTGAGTAGCCGGATGGTTTTCAGGTTATAGTTCCCGGGAGTAGCTTTTACTGAGAGCCGCATAATCTATCACGTAATATTTTCCAAATACAGGATACCGTTTAGATATTGCTATATAAACCCCGTCAGTGAAAAAAGATTTTAGTTCCATTTTGAGGGTTACCACAAACTTTCGATGAGTACTTTCCCTCGGAAAAGCCTTATTGCTGCCGTTTTATGATTCTTTTTAGTACTGTGTCAAATAAATTAATGAAAAATAATTTTCTGGACGTTTTATACTTGTGTTTTACAATTTTCGGGTAGCATTACTTTATATAAAAGATAATATTACTGTATTGCGTGAGCGTACTAATACCCTAACTCTTTTTCATATCAAATATTCGCAATTAGTTGTCGTTTCTTAAGCATACATTTTAACTGTAAGCAAAAATAAACAACCATTCTCTTAACCAATATTCAAAACAAAGCACATGACTTTTAACCAACCTCAATCCGGCTCGTCCCTGCTTTTATAGAAAGCAAAATATTGTTACTTATCTGTCTCAACCTATTGTTGAGACGCTGCAAATCCTTAAAGGAATTATAGGGATAGTAACAGTACTATGACCCACACAAATTGAGATTAAGTATATCAGTTACCTGGTATAAACCCGGAAATTTTCCGGCCCGGGAAAGCTTTGTATAAAATTTTTTTTAAACCCTTAGCTAAAAAAGCTACATCCAAAATTCGAACAATGAAAACATTATTACTTTTATTACTTATTCTTGTTACCGGCTTCGCCGCAAGTGCAACCACGTATTACTTTTCTAATACAGGCAGTGATGCAAACGATGGTACATCTGCAACTACTCCATGGCAGACACTTGCAAAATTCAATGCAGTTTTCGCTTCAAAAAGCCCGGGCGACAATTTTTTATTTAACAGGGGAGGTATTTATTACGGAAACCTTGTTGTATCCCGCTCGGGAACATCTGCCGCACCTATTACCATTGGAGCTTATGGTTCAGGTGCAAATCCTGTCATTACGGGATTTACAACGGTAAATGCATGGACAAATTTAGGGAGCAATATTTGGGAAAGTACCAGTGCCGTTACTGCTCTGCCAGCCGTAAACATGGTTGTTGTAAATGGAGTTAATACCGGTATGGGCAGATTTCCAAACACCGGTTATTTACCGTATCAAAGCCATTCCGGAAATACTACGATTACAAGTAATGCTCTAACAGGTTCTGCAAATTGGGCAGGAGCCGAGATTGTGATAAGATCAACCCGCTGGATGCTTCAAAGACAACCTATTATAATGCAGTCAGGGGGCACGATTACGTATACGGGCTCAGAACCTCCAACGGATACTTATGGTTTCTTCATCCAAAATGATGCAAGAACATTAGATGTTCAAAACGAATGGTATTTCAATCCCTCCACTAAAAAGTTGAGAATTTTCAGCACAAGTTCACCCGCTAACGTGCAGGTTGCTACAGTAGACGAACTTGTTCTTAATAGTAGCGCTAATTTCATAACCTACGATCACATCGACCTCATAGGAGCAAATTCTCACTTATTTGAAAACAGGCATAGCCAGAATATAATAGTACAGAATTGCAGCTTCAAAAATGCGGGAAAGATTGCAATATATATTAACAGTGCAGTCTCCTCAAATGAGAGCATGGTTATTGACGGAAACGTCTTTCAGGATAATACGATAGCCGCCATGACTTTTTTAACCTTCACCTCTAATGTGTGGATTAAGAATAACACAATAAATAATACGGGTATGATACCAGGTTCAGGTTCAGCAAGCGGGCAAAACGACCACGACGCAATAGATGTGTATGGAGACAACAGCCTGATAGAATATAATACTATAAATAACACGGGACATATTGCTATAGGGCTAAGAGATAGAAATGGTATGATTGCACGGTATAACTACATAACAAACTTTGGAATGACAAAATATGATGTCGGCGCCATCTATTCCTGGAACGCAGATTCTATTACTGTAAAAACCAGGGTAATTGATCATAATATTATTGTAGCCAGCAGACAAAGCGCTGAAGGAGTCGGAACATCTGATCCAACCTTAACAGGAATTTATCTCGATGGCAACAGCAAGAATACTACTATTACTAACAATACAATTTCTCAATGCCTTAGTGAAGGAATTCATATTTTAAATTCAGGCTCTACCGTCATAACCGGCAACACCTGCTATAATAATGGAAGCCAGTTAGGATTCTGGCATGCCTTCGGTGGCGGAACGCCGATAACCAATATGACCGTTAAACACAATAATTTCTTTGCAAAAACCAAAAGCCAGCTCGCTTTTTATTACAGGGAAGATACCTACCCTTTTAATACATTTGGAACTGCCGATAGCAATTACTATTCAAGGCCAATAGATGATAACCAGACCATTCAAACTGCAATTATGTATACTGCAACAAACAGAACACTAGCAGGATGGCAGGGTTTATCGGTGGAAGATGCTCACTCCGCAAAACTTTCTAAATCAATAACTGATACAAATGATTTAAGAATAGAATACAATACAACAAATTCAAATAAAACCATCTCTTTACCCTACAATTACGTCGATGTAAAAAACGTCGCATATAACGGGACTATTACACTTGCCCCCTACACATCGGCTGTACTTATAAAGAGTGGTTCCATCACAGGAAATAAATTTCCAACAACAAAAGCAGGCGCCGACCAGGCAATCACATTGCCAACAAACAATGCAAGCCTTACCGGCAGCGCTACAGATTCAGACGGAACCATTGCAAGTTATGCCTGGACAATAATTTCAGGCCCAGCTGCAGCAACAATAACCAATGCAACATCAGCTTCTACATCTGTAACAGGATTGACACCCGGTGTTTACCAGCTGCAGTTAAAAGCTACTGATAACAGCGCGGCAACAACTGCTGATACTATGCAGCTTACTGTAAAGGCTGGCAACATTTTTCCAACAGCAAACGCAGGCATAGACCAGGCAATCACATTGCCAACAAACAGTGCAAGCCTTACCGGCAGCGCTTCAGATACAGACGGAACCATTGCAAGCTATGCCTGGACAATGATTTCAGGGCCTGCTGCAGCAACAATAACCAATGCAACATCAGCTTCTACATCTGTAACAGGATTGACACACGGTGTTTACCAGCTGCAGTTAAAAGCTACTGATAACAGTGCGGCAACAACTGCTGATACTATGCAGCTTACTGTAAATGCTGCTGCCAACATTTTTCCAACAGCAAACGCAGGCACTAGACCAGTCAATCACATTGCCAACAAACAGTGCAAGCCTTACAGGCAGCGCTTCAGATACAGACGGAACTATTGCGAGCTATGCCTGGACAATGATTTCAGGGCCTTCATCAGCGACAATAAACAATACAACATCAGCTTCTACATCTGTAACAGGATTAGCAAAGGGTGTTTACCAGTTTCAGTTGAAAGCTACCGATAACAGTGCTGCAACAACTGCAGATACTATCCAGGTAACTGTAATTGCTGCTGCGAACGTGCTACCAACGACAAACGCAGGAACTGATCAGTCAATCACATTGCCAACAAATAACGCAAGCCTTACAGGCAGTGCTTCAGATACAGATGGAACTATTGCGAGCTATGCATGGACCATGATATCAGGGCCTTCCTCAGCAACAATAACCAATGCAACATCAGCTTCTGCATCTGTAACAGGATTAACACAGGGTGTTTACCAGTTTCAGTTAAATGCAACTGATAACAGCGCTGCAACAACTGCAGACACTATGCAGATTACGGTAGATGCTTCAGGTAACTTACTTCCTGCTGTAAATCCTGCCAATACAATAAATGGATTGAATTACAAATACTACCAGGCTAGTACCAGTTACAGCAATGTTCCTGTTTTTTTCAATCTTACACCCGTAAAAACCGGAACAGCGACAAATTTTGACATCACTGTAGCTAAAAGAACCACTCAGTACGCATTCAATTTCACAGGGTTTATTAAAGTTCCTACGGATGGCCAGTATACATTTTATACCACTTCAGATGACGGCAGCAACTTATACATTGATAATGTGCTTGTAGTTAGTAATGATTCGCTACACTTATCACAGGAGAGATCCGGTACTATTGGTCTGAAAGCGGGCAAACATACTATATCTGTTGGCTATTTTCAACAGGGCGGCGGCAATATTCTTAGCGTTAGCTATTCAGCCACCGGTATTACAAAACAAGCTGTTCCTGCATCGGCAATGTACAGGCTTTCAACAGCGCGACGTCTTAGCGTGGATGCTCCAGGTACTGATCTGATATCAGAGCCACAGGTTGTTGTGAAAGCTTATCCAAATCCTTTCATCGATCATATCGAAATAAACATAAATGGCGGAGTTGCCGGAGAGTATAAACTGATGTTGGTTGATGCTGCAGGTAAGATTATCTGGATTGCAGGCGGTGTTAAAAACGCAGGGTCTTTTCAGCAATCTGTAAACACTTCTAATTTAGTAAGAGGTATTTATTTCCTGAGAGTAGTTCAGAATAATACTACTTCAGTGATCAAACTTGTAAAGTAAGGGGTATTCTTTTTATAGTTGATTCAGGAGGCCGTCTATTTTAGATGGCCTCTTTTTTGTTTTCAGGAGTCGTCCATATTAACCTGTTTTATATCGTTGTTAAGGTGTCCTAATTTTACAAAATCATTTACGGTTTGAGTCATACCCTCGAAATTTCCGGTTACATCAGTTTGCGCGATTTTCCCGCAGACCGTCAAAGTGGTACTTTGCGTAAAGAAAAAGAAAGAAATTATAACAGTAATCAATATTATGTACCTGCCTGATAATGTAGAAACAGCTTCCATTGCTGCGGGTTTTGAAGTTGTATTTTTTGAACCTGAGTACATTCTCTCGATTAAGGCTACGGTATAATTACCGCAGTTCAAGTATAAACGCTTCATTAAAGAATCTTATTGTGCTTTTGATAAATTATCAGAAAAAAAATTTAATAAAAGACAATAAAAGATATTAGCACAGGTTCGCAAAGTTCAGCATATCCGGGCAGCCATCCGGTATACCTGCAGAACGCGCTTTATATGTTGAACCTCAAGCCCTGCTTCAATCCTGGCTATCTCACTTCAATCAATCTTTTCTCTTTTCCTTATGTCATAAATTTTCCGGGCTTTTTTTACCATGCTTATAAATTCTTCGTCCAGGGGATTACTGACCTTAAAATTTTTTTTCACGAATGATTCAACCTTTTTCCAGGTGATACCCTTTGTATAGCCCGACTCCTTCAGCTTCATGCCAAACAATGCGATACCGGCTGCTTTTTTAAAGTTACTGTCGACATTGTTATAATTAATTTCTTCAGCAGAACAACTAAATTTCATGCTACGCTCCCGCCCTGTTCCCGGCAGGGAATAATGTACTTCCACATTTGCCAAATCGATATTATGGACAGCCGTGTCTTTGGGTACAATTTCGAAGAGTGCAATTATTGAATGCCCGGAGCCAATTTCACCACCTTCTACTTTAATACTCGTATCGGCCATTTTATCTTTATTATTATCGTATCCAATGAGGCGATATTCGGCAACCACGGATGAATTCATAAACACATCGATATAAACCTTATCCGCAACAGCATATAAGTTCCTCGTAAATTCAGTCATTAACACTTTGTCGGCTTCGGCTTCATTATCCAAATACGCAAAATCACCATTGCCTTTTTGGCCCAGCACCGAAAGTTTTGAATCTTTATAATTGCCCATTCCTACACCCAGGCAGGTAAGATATATCCCTGTCTTTTTTTGCTCCACAATAATTTTTTCCAGGTCTTCTTCTGAAGATTTGCCAACATTAAAATCACCATCGGACGCCAGTATTATGCGATTATTACCACCCTTTATAAAGCGGCGGTTGGCAACCTGGTAAGCAAGTTTTATGCCCGCCTCACCGGGTGTATCACCCTCCGCATTGAGGCTCTCAACAGCTCTTACTATTTGTTCCTTTTCATCTCCGGAAATGCCCTCCAAAACAATTCTTGCCGTTCCCCCGTATGCAACAATAGAAATGGTATCAATCGGCCTCAGATTTTTAATTAACAACCGCAATCCCGACTTTAATAAAGGCAGCTTATTGGGCATATCCATCGAGCCGGATACATCAATTAGAAAAACCAGGTTGCCGGGAGGTATATTCGCAAGGTTTACCTTCCTGGCACAAATGTTTAAAAGCAATAATTTATGGGCATCATTCCAGGGGCATTTCGAATAGTAGGAGATTTGTTTAAATAAAGAATCCTTGCCAGGTTGCGTATAGTTAAAATTAAAATAATTCAGCATTTCTTCTATTCTAACGGCATCCGGTGGTACCTTATCATTAGTTTTTAGAAACCTCCGGATATTGGAATAGGAAGCCTGGTTCGTATTTGAAGTAAAAGTAATCGGGTATAAGGGCGACGTTTGTATGAAAGAATTTTCCACAAGCTTGCTATAAGATTCATTTCCAACAGTCCAATCCGCACTATTATTATTAAGACCTTTTACATAGCTGTTTAAATGACTTACCTGGATGCCCGCAGGCAGAACAAGCGCCTTTAGCTGAATGTGCAAATATTCTGCTGCATTGATTTTAGCGGTTAAAGTTTCATAGCCGTCTAATGAAAACGATAAAGTATCAACCTGGCGTGAAGAAGTAATACCAAATCCACCGTAGGTTCCACTTTTATAAAGTGTGTTAGTGGAATGCACGAGTATGTTTACATTCGGTAAAGAGTTTCCCTCCCGGCTTTTTATTTCTCCTTTAATATAATATTGGGGAAAGACGGGCAGAAAAAAAATAAGCAATAGTAATATCAGCAGTATTCTTTTCATTGAAAGAACCACTTTTAAGAAAACCCGGTATAATTAAAGCAATGTTCCTTTTAAAATTATTGCGGCAATGCTAAAATATATAATAAGGCCGGTAACATCCACAAGCGTAGCTACAAAAGGAGCAGATGATGCCGCAGGATCCTGCCTGCACTTTTTTAATATCATAGGAATCATGGCCCCGCTTAAAGTTCCCCACATTACAACACCTATTAATGCAAAGAAAATCGTAACAGCTAATAACATCCAATCCGGGCCATAATCCCAAATATGTAAATATTGCCAGGCTGTAATTCTTAAAAAACCTATAGCGCCCAGTAAAAGCCCAAGAGTTAAGCCGGAAAAAATTTCACGCCGCATAACGTACCACCAATCTCTCAGCGAAAGTTCTTTAACAGCCATTGCTCTTATAATAAGTGTAGCGGCCTGCGAGCCGCTGTTACCGCCGCTCGAAATAATGAGCGGAATAAAAAGCGACAGCATCACCGCCTTTTCAATTTCGTGCTGGAAATGTCCCATCGCAGTTGCGGTGAGCATCTCACCTAAAAACAGAACTATAAGCCATCCTGCCCTTTTTTTAAATAACGAAAAAAAGGAGGTCTGAACATAAGGATATTCCAATGATTCGACACCGCCAAATTTTTGCATCTCCTTGGTATCGCGTTGCTCCTGAACATCCATCACGTCATCTACGGTAACGACGCCCAGTAATACATTATCACTGTTGGTAACCGGCAAAACAGTCCGGTCATACTCTCTGAATTTTGTTATTGCTTCCTCGCTACTATCATCAATATCGAGCCTTACACAATAGCGATCCATTATTTCCGATATATGCTTTTCAGGCGCATTCAAAACCAACCTGCGCACGGGTATATCATCAACCAGTTTTCCCTCGCTGTCCACTACGTAAATTACATTCGCTGTTTCGGAATCTGATTGGTTATTTCTAAGATATTCGTTAGCCTTTTCTATGGTCATATCTTCGTTGATAGAAGCGAAATCCGTATTTACAAGCCTTGCCACACTTTCTTTGGGGTAACCAAGCATATCGTGTGTTGCTTTTTTATTTTTATCTTCTAACAACTCCAGGATATGGGAGCGCTCTACTCCCTTGTATGAATTTATCAGCGTGAGCCTATCGTCGGAACTTAACCTGTTTAAGATATAAGTAGCTTTTTCTTTACCGACGCCCCGAAGTATCTTTTTTTGTAATAAAATATCCAGGTAAGAAAATACAACTATTTGTTTTTTTGGTGGAAACGACTGAAAGGCATGCAGGGCCGAGTCGACCGGTAATTCATTGAATAGCTTCGCAACCTCCGAAGGATGAATATTGCTTTCCCTGCTTATATGAAGCAAGGAAGTAATATCACCGCTCATAATTTTTTTCCTTATCTCATGCAGGCTGATCATTTACACTATTTTGCGCACAAAAATACTGATTACTGATTATGATAACCGGTTATCATTTTTTTAAAATTATTCGGCATGAGAAATATTCTAAAACATCCAATGACCGATTTGTTTATCCTGCTATTTCCGCGCTCAACTTGAAATAGTAAATAGTTCCCTATAGACTTGCTTACTTAATGATAATAAAAGTAGGTATTTATAACACCGATAAAAATTTCAAAAAAGTTTTCTGTATGTACCGCTTTTTAAATCTAACGCAGCCACTGTCGGTGGCGAACGTGCTGGAATCACTGTTTGCAGTCGACAATTCACGTTCAAAGCGTAGCTTCATAATTGACATAACACCAGTGTTATGGCAATCGTGAATTGTCGGTGGCGAACGTGCTGGAATCACTGTTTGCAGGCGACAATTCACGTTCAAAGCGTAGCTTCATAATTGACATAACACTCCTCTGCATAATTGATGGGCACAATTTATGTAGCCTCGGTTTATATAATTAAATAACATTTGATATGAAAGCAATAAGAATCCATGAATTTGGCGGCCCTGAAGTGTTACAACTCGAAGAAGTTCCCCGGCCAATACCTGCCGCCGGCGAAGTGCTGATAAAAGTATTTGCCACTTCAGTAAACCCGGTCGACTGGAAAATCCGTGAAGGCCTGCGAAAAGGGAAATTCCCGGTCAATCTTCCCCTAATCCCCGGCTGGGACGTCTCAGGTGAAATAGAAGAAGTGGGAAGCGATGTTAAAAATTTCAGAAAAGGCGATGAAGTATATAGCCGGCCAGACCCTACAAAGAACGGTACCTATGCAGAATATGTTGTAGTAAAAGCTGACCAGGTAGCTTTGAAACCGAAAAGCATCGATCATGAGCAGGCAGCAGCCGTACCACTGGCCGGCCTCACCGCTTGGCAGGGCTTATTTGACTATGGCCAGCTACAGCAAGGGCAAAAAGTATTGATCCATGCAGCATCTGGCGGTGTAGGCACATTTGCAGTACAATTTGCAAAATGGAGGGGAGCATATGTTATTGGCACAACCTCAGCAGAAAATATTGATTTTGTAAAACAGTTAGGCGCCGATGAAATAATTGATTATAAAAAAGAACAATTTGAAGACAAGCTAAAAAATATAGATCTTGTATTTGACACGATAGGCGGTGACACACAAAGACGCTCCTTACAAGTCCTTAAAGATGGCGGCAGGTTGATTACTACTTTAAAGCCCGAAAACGAGGAAGAAGCCAAAGAAAGAAATATACATATTGAAGGCTATACAGCTCAATCGTATCCGGAGGACCTGGAGCAGATAGCGCAGTTAATTGATTCGGGGAAAGTAAAGCCTGCCATTTCCAAAGTAATGCCTTTGGAACAGGCTGCGGAGGCACAAAAGCTAAGCGAACAGGGCCATACAAGGGGCAAAATTGTATTGCAGGTGGTAAAGTAATGCGCTACATGATTAGTGTTCACTGGCAGTTTACTATGACGGATTTATTTTAAGGTTTAGAAAAGTTTAGTAAGTTTAGAGACCCTCTTAAACTTTAAACTTACTAAGCAAATCTGAACGCCATGAGCAACACGACATCAGTTTATTTGCAGGAATTCATTACATCCTTGTGTAAACTATTTCCGTCAACTTGCCCATAAAAAGATGATCCCAAATCATAATATTGGCATTTATTGAATGAATCGTTATGGTGGTCTTTTCATTATGTACGAGGGGAATTTTCATGTCCAAATCCTTTCCGGAAAGAGCATAAGTTCCGTTGTGTGTTACAGGCTTTGCATCACCGGCTGTAGAGACAGAACTAACATAAGTATTGTCTGATTTTAATTCAAGCAACTCAGTATATCCTCTTGCGGCTATAGCTGCCTCATATTGTTGCTGCATCTGTGCTGATGCAGGTATTTGCTTGCCGGTAGCTTTGTCGGCAATGAAAATTTTAGTTCCGGTTCTCTTCCATTTACCCACAATAGATTGCCCCTGGCAAGTCGTATAACTTGTAAATCCGAATGCAAGGCCCGTAATAATAATGAATGCTTTTAATGTTATCGCTGTAAGCAGTGCTGGTTGATTTTTCATTTCAATTTATTTTTAGTTTGAGAATTTTTGTTTTCTTATAGCATACCTCGCCACCTTTGATGCATGTTGTTCATCACTTCTATCAGCACCAGGTACGGCCAAACAACGGGCTTTAAATAAAAGATTAAAGCCAATATATACAATTTCAGGTCATACATCAATAACGTAGCACAATGGTAGGCAATTAAAAGAGAAGGCCACTCATTTTATATTATGAGAAATTTAATTAGTTCGCATGTTGCTGAAATAATTCGCACGTGCCAGGGAAATTCACAATGCACCCTGTAACATAAGCCTCGAATTATAAAGATGGATATTTCTTAGCAAGTATTTTATGTACGAAAAATTTTGAGACGGCCCACAATGTGAAAAGTAGTAGAACCATGTGATAGGGTGGAATATTGTCATCTATTTTAAATCCACCCAAAATGGAAAAAATAAGACCGAGAATAATTGTTGAAACGGCAAATAATTTCTGTCCTGTATACCACGTCTCTTTACTTTTCAATGTCCATTTGGTAGGAAAGCCATAAAAAAGATTTCCATATGCCGGCGGGAATAAAAGAATCGCAGTCGAATATAGAATAAATGCCAGCCCCATGACAAATGAAATATAATTGTGAAAAGTCATCATAAATGTTTATTTGATAAAATTTCAGAATGCGGGTTTGCATGAAGGTAGCCTTATCCGGATATCTTTGATAAATTATCAGGAAGAAGGATACCGTTGGTCAGAAAATTACATTTCGCTACTGCACTAATTCGCGGAGAGAAGGTATATTCCAAAAAGGCATGTACTCTTTCCACCCAAGGAAAAAGCAAAAGGCAGCATGAATAAAAGGCGCCGATAGAAAGCTTATCAGTAGATAAAGTAACGTTTGCCTGCGACTGAATTTAAGCGCTAAGGGAGGTAATAATACCGTCAGCAGCATTGGTATCGGGTAATATATCCACCATGGAAGGCCCAGTTTTGCTCCATATTTTCCGATCATCATGCCGGCAACTACTATCACAAATGACAAAAAAAATATCAGATTTCTTTTACGAATAAATTGATCGCTGTTAACGATAATTCTTATCATGACAGGAAATAACAGTACCGAAACAATAATCATAATGTAAAAATGCCAGTCAGTATTAATTCCTGATGTCATAAATTTAGGGATGGGTTTAGCTACTTATTTAAAGATATCTTTCCCTGATAACATCAAGATGATGCCGGTGATGCCCATATATATGATTTATCAAAAGTCCTGCAGACAGCAAAAAACCGTTTGCTGTTCCCGTTCTTTGAAAAGATTCTTCATCAAGCGTTTCTATAAAAACAAGTGTAGCCGCCCGCAACACAGACAACTCTTTCATAATGCTATCAATTTTCCGGGTATTTGCATGGGCATTTGAGGCGAAAAGATTTTCATCAAACCCCGGTAAATCGGTTTTGTCGGCCCTTGCTATTCTCATCGCCCGGTAAACAAGCACTCTTTCACAATCTGACAAATGCACTAAAATATCTTTAATGGTCCATTTATCTTTTTGATAGCTGAACGAAAGTTTCTCTTCCGGAAGATGGAAAATCAGTTCTCCTGTTTCCGTTTGAATATCTTTTAAATGTTGAGAAAGATTTCCATCATCGGGCACACTGTCCATGTAAGGTTGATAGAATGTAGGAACATTATTTTTTGGTTTATAAATTTTGTCCATTTGAAGGGTTATTTTTAAATCATTTCATTACAGCACAAATATAATTCATGCAACATTGCCCTTGTAAGAACTCCTGGGAGCTTTGATTGCATGATAAAATCATAAATTATACATATAAAATATTTAACCTCACGCATGGTATATATCTGTATACATTTTTAACTTACTTTTTCTTCCTTTGATTTGTGAATGCTTTGACTAGAATGTATTTTGTGACAACTCTTTCTATTATATAAGATCTTGGCGCAGTGCCGGAAGGTAATGTCTGATGATGAGACTTATCATAGAGCAAAATCTGTGATGATTTTAACACTTTTCTCTTTAGCACCGGTTAAACTACCTCAACTGTTACAGTCTATATCGGTGGCAAGTGCAACTCACAATGATTTAAATCCCAACCAAAAAAATAACATGAAACAGACAACCACATTTTTATTTGACACTTTCAAAAAGTATGGCCAAAGGGCCACCCTGCTCTTCTTACTTGTGACCGGCTTGTACAGCCAGGTAGCGACGGCGCAAGACAGGCACCAGGGGAGCGGCGACAGGCGGGAAGCGCCCAATCGGCAAAATGCAGTACATCAAAATACCGGCCGCAATAGTGAAGTACGCCCTGTTACAAGGCGTGCTAATACTACAGTTAACAGGACTAACACTACTATCAACAGAAATAACACTACTATCAACAGAAACACTACTATTAACAGGCCTTCCACGATTAACAGAGCCCCTGTTAATCGTACTTACACGCCTAACCGTACTGTCAATAACCGGGTTACGGTAAACCGTACCGTAAACAATTACAGGGCTCCGGTTTATAATGCACGTAACCCCAGTTGGCGTTATTCCAATATGCCGAGGAGAAACAGTATACGGGCCAGCATTCCGGTAAGCTATCGCACAATCAATTACGGTGGCTATGGATACCGGTATCACAATGGTATATTCTATCGTCCCTATAACAATTCGTTTATTGTAACAGCGCCGCCAATAGGCATATTCATTGATGCATTGCCAATTGGTTACCGGAGAATCTATGTAAATAATTATCCTTATTATTATTATAATGGAACTTATTATGATGGCAGTGCTAATAATTACAAAGTGGTATCGCCCCCGGTTGGCGCGGTTGTGGAAAGTATACCCGATGGCTACCAGACGGTTGTTATTGATGGGCAAACTTATTATACAGTAGACGGAGCGCAATATAAGCCTGTAGTGCAGGATAACGGAGAGATTTGGTATGAAGTAATTAAGGCCAATTAATATTTGTGTGATATATCAACTAAGGCGTTGTGCACTACAACGCCTTTTTTATGCCATCATGTGACTTAATTTTAAACATCTCCTTTGAGAGATTAACCGGCGATTTGCATAAAGGCTTTCATGGAAAATTCATCTGTTGTTGATGTTGTAAGCATCCTGTTATTTATTGGTTGAAGAAACGCAATCTATTTTCCATTCACCGTTGTACTTTTTATATACTGTAAGCCAGGCAAAATTTGTAGTATCCAAAATTTGTTTTGCATTCAGGGCTTGCTTTTTTATAACAACAAGTTTATTTACAGCAACATAGGCAACAGACGCATCATCCGAGAAACGCACGAGGGGCTCTGTATTATCGTCCCACTTTACAAATTCCACTGAGTTAAACCAGGCATTGAATTTTTGATAACTATTTTCGCTTGTTGGTGTTTCAATCGTTCCCTTGTTAACAGATAAAAAATCTTTTGAGAACATATCGGTAAAGGCCTTTGCATCTTTTGCAAAATGATATGCCCGTTGTTTCGATTCCAGGCGAAGAATCTCTTTTCTTTCTTTCTCCCAATCAGGCTTTGAGATATTATGGCATGAAAACAATAATAAGCCAACAAAGATAAGTTTACTCATATTACGTTTTTGAAAAGTGATTTTGATTACGGCAAATAGTTAAATTAAAAAGTTTAGCATAAATCGGCTACAAATAAAAAAGTCAATTTTCGCCTACCTGGTTTATGTAAGTTGACTTATTTTACTTTCAATCCTCCAGCTCCAGCTAAAAAAAATTTATATAAACAAAACTCAAATGAACTACAAACTACTTAAAGCTATTTTTAGTACCATCCTGTTTTCGATTACAGCCGCTTTTGGCATCGCTCAAAATACGACGAAAAGAACCGCCCAGGATCTGATTAAAATTGCTGATTCATTATATTTTGCACAGGATTGGAAAAACGCAAAAAAGGTTTATGAAACTGTTTTAGGCGATACTTCACACAATAGTATAGCGTGGAACCGGCTTGGCTTTTCAAATTATAACCTGGGCGATAACGAGGAGGCGTTGAAAGGCTTTCAAAAATCGCTGGCTTTTAATCCCATCCCGCCGGTAAAAGCCTCGGCTTTATCACGTATGGCGAGAGTACATGCATTGAAAAATGAAAAACAAAAAGCAATTACTGATTTGGATAGCGCCATCAATGCAGGATATAGTAATTTAACCGAAATGGATTCACTTAAAGAATTCAATAGGCTCCGTGGTGAACCCTCGTTTGTAAAACTCAGAGAAAAAATGTATGGTATTGCTTATCCATGTATGAAAGATCCGCATGCGAGAGAATTCGATTTTTGGGCCGGTGAGTGGAATGTATATCCTACCGGAACAAGAACACTTGTAGGCGAGAGTTCAGTTCAAATAATTTCGGGTGGCTGTGCACTCTTAGAAAACTGGACGAGCCCGGTAAGTACCGGTAAAAGCATTAATTATATTGACCCGGTAACTAATAAGTGGAAACAGGCATGGGCAGGCTCCTACAGCAAAGGTATCCAGGAATTTATAAACGGGGAATATAAAGACAGTGCTATGCGTTTTGTATTCGAATACAAAGATGCTCAGGGCCACCGCATTATTGGAAGATTTATTTTTTATAATGAAGGCCCCGGCCAGGTAAGACAATTCAATGAAACTTCCGCTGATGATGGAAAAACCTGGACCACCAGCTATGATTTTACCTATATAAGAAAAAAATAATTTTGATGACTTCTATGCCGTCGGCATATGAAAACTTTTCACGTTTTCATGCCTGTAAATATCTATAGATATGCAACAAACCCAGATTAAAAAAGATGAAAAGCTTATTTTCTGAATCACGGGCAGGTAGATGATAAGCCCTTTACTGTAGTAAACATAATTGTTTAGAACGATCAGCAACAGGTTAGCTATGCCAAACAAAAAAAGCCTGTAGCATTTGCTTTTATAAAACCCTATTAAAGTGCTAATAAGTGCGATAGATCCCAATGCCCCGGCAATATTAATTATTAAGTCATGCCACCCTGCAAATAAAAACATGGCTACTGCAGCCGCCGATGTTCCCGTAAGTTGCACCACCACCTTGTTGAATTTCCCCCAATTGTAGTACCGGGGAGTTTGATACCAAAAAAACGAAAGGGTTACACAAAGAACCAGCATTGCCGTTAATGCTGCGGGCCTCCCGGAATTATGCTTCCCGTTCATTGCATTTTCATCAAGTAAGTTGCACCAGTAATTGTTAATCCAGCTAAACCCTTTTGCGTACTTGTCAACTTGAGAGCCACCCGGGTAAAATAATGCTGCGATGAAATAAAGGCACAAAAAAGCCAGTGACCCGAATATAGGCAGCAGCACCCAGATTATTTTTGTTTTACCGGTAGATTTTATCAAAATTGTCGCCGATATTTTTTACGGGTAGCAAATAGGTTAATATAAACAGGCACTCAATAGATGATGCTCCAGGCAGGTTATTTTATTTAACCAGGGCGTATTTATTTTCTTCAGTAATACCCTTCCAGTTATCCGTTCGGAATGGTTCCGCAGGAAAGCCCTGTTTATTATAAAGGTTGGCATCTCCCGGGTAGTCCGCCCATGCGTAATGTATGGCCACTGGTTGGGGCACGCTGTCACAAACGACAACTACTTTGTCTCCTTCTATAAAAGCTTTGGCATTGTAAAAATGCTTATCAGGCCCCGCCATTTCAAACCCTTTTAAAGGGCCATGCGGATCATTTGCATTTAAGTCTCCACCAGTTTTATTAAAAGAAAGAATAGCTTTATTGCCTTCTACTTTCATTGATTCATATTGAGGGCCGTTGTAAACATTTCCTTTTCCATACGTCTTGTTGAGCGCCACTGCAGCCAGGCGCTTTCCAACGTCCTGTTTATTTTTAGGATGGATGTCTTTCTCTTCCCCGATATCTATGGTTACCGCCATTCCTGTATTAGGCAATGATAAAGTACGCGCCTGCGCTTCTCTCAATTCTGCCCATGTGCTGCCTGCTTTACTATTGCCATTGCCTGCATTATATCCGGCTAACTGAACAAAGTAAAACGGAAAATCACCTTCTCTCCACTGTTTTCTCCAATCATTGATCATTAAAGGAAATGCGCGCCGGTACTGAAATGCGCGGGATGCATTGTTTTCTCCCTGGTACCATATTGCACCTTTAATCGCAACATTAATAAGAGGATTTATCATCGCATTGTACAACAGCGAGGGGAAGCTGTTTGGGTTGATCGCTGATTCGCCGGCGGAAACAGACTGCACCTGGAAAGCCCATTTGCCTTGTAACGATTGGATCTTTTTATCAATTTTCAATGTAAGATCGGTGGAGTCTCCCCACACGCCTCCACCTCCACCGGTGTCTTCAACTTTTATCGATATCACGTTACTGCCTGTTCTCAAAATCCCGGCAGGGACCTGGTAAGTACGTCGTATGTTGTATCCTTTTGTGCTACCTATTTTTATGCCGTTCACGTAACTTTCGTCGTTATCGTCTATCATCGCAAGAGAAATCTCCGCCGGCTTGCCGGCATCTGCAGCAGGTAAATCAAATTTTTTACGAAACCATACAATCCCATCTAAATCATTTAAACCCTGCGTCTCCCATAAACCGGGCAAGTTCATTTGCGGCCATTTACTATCGTCAAATGATGTTTCTTTCCAGTTGATATCTGAAAGATTGTTCGTAAAGCCGGGCTGTACTTTTTCAATGGTTTTTATCAATAAAAGTTTACGGATTTTAGCAATGGAATCAAGGTTAAGCGTTCGAAATGTTTGCACCGTTTGCTTAAATTCTTCGCTGCCCTGAAATGCATCGCCGCTTATCCAGGTTTCAATATCCGTGCCTCCCCATGTGGTATTTATAAGGCCGATGGGAACTTGTAACTGGTGGTAAAGATCTCTTGCAAAAAAATATCCCACTGCTGTAAAATTTGCTATGTTAGCTCCTGTAGCGGGTTGCCATCCACTGGTCCTGCTGACATCTTCAAGAGGTTTATTACTTATTGCCTTGCCAATTGTTATATGCCTGATAAATGGATAATTTGCCTCCGCAATTTCTGCAGGTGCATTTCTTGCAGCATTCACGGTAAACTCCATATTAGACTGGCCTGAACAGATCCAGACATCGCCGACCAAAACATTCTTGATTAAAATTGTATTTGTTCCCTTGACGGTAAGCATGAACGGGCCGCCTTCTCTCTCGGGATCAAGATTAACTTTCCATCTTCCATCGCCGCCGGCTTCTGTTTGTTTGTGCTGGTTATTAAATGAAATAAAAATTTTCTCATTTTTGTCTGCCCATCCCCAAATGGGTATAGCCATTCCACGCTGGAGGACCATGCTATCGCCAAAAATTTTCGGTAATCGTACTGCTGCACAGGCATTAGAATGTGCGAGCAGCGAAATTGTAATGATTAAAAACACGTTTTTCATGCTAATACTTTGGATCGTTTTCAAAATAAGTCTATTCAACGCGCATTTTTAATAGATACTTTTTACCGGATAACATCGGTATCAACAGGTACATATCCTAAATGCCTGGTCAGGGAAAGAATCTGGCCTTTATGATGGAACTCGTGCGTTATTACATGGGTGAATAATTTTAAAGGTGAGGCAATGATTACTTTTCCATGAATTTCAGTTTGAATATCAACCTTATTTTTTTCAGCATAAATATTTATAAACTCCTCCATCAACAGATCGACATTATCGAAATAGCTTTCTGCATCAGTAATATTTTCTACGGAATCGTATCTTGTAATTTTTATATTTCTTTTTAATGATTCTCTTCCGATCCAAAATTCATATATGTTTCCAATGTGAACTAACAGGTTCCTGACACTCCCTCTTCCAAAAGAGCTGTTTTCACTTATAAAATCTTTATCGGATAAAGTCTTACAATATTCGAGCAGGATCTTTCTCGATGATTTAATAAATTCATATTGATGTTGAAAATACATGCACTGTGATTTTTAAAAAAATAATAGCCGCTATAGCAATAGTAATCGCATTGCCGCCCTGCTCGGATGCTTATTAAAGAAACAAAATATTTTTTAAAACAAAAAGTAAAATGCTTAGCTCCGACGGTGAAGTTAATTTTCATAATCCTATGCTGCCTGCACATTGATATGCGAATCAAAAAATAACCGCTTGCATGGGTATGTAATTGATTTGATTAATGTTTCAAAAATATTGATAAAATTTTCGAGGATGTTGATCGAAATTTTCATAATTTTCACCGGATATTCTAACGGTTGCTCCTTCCGGAAACATTTAAGCAGGCAAACATTATTGAAATAATTTAAACACTAAACCATGCCTAAATTATTAAGGGCCGGGCGTACCATCTTTGCGGCGGGCATCACAGGCCTCGGTATTCTTTGCTTTATTTCAAAAGATTTTATCGTTGGCCGCCCACCTGTATGGCCGGCCGGGCTTGAGGTAAATCCAACTTTAGGATATATATCCGGAGCCATGTTGATCGTTGCGGCACTTGCTATTCTTATTGGAAGAAACGGAGGTATAGCTGCTCTCTTGATTGCTGCATTAATTTTTCTTTTGTCGGTGCTGCGGCATATACCTTCTTTTATGAACGATTGGCTCAATGCTTATAAAGCACTGGCATTGTTTGGTGGTGCGCTTATCGTTGCGGGTTCTTTTTTTAAGGAAGACAGCAACACAATTACAGGCTCGAGGTTTGATGGCAGTTTACAAAAAAGCCTCTTGCTGACCGGCTCGATTCTGTTAGCGGCATTTTTTATTGCCGCGGGATATGCACATTTTAAGTTTGCCGGGTTTGTAAAAGACTTTATCCCTGCCTATATTCCATTTCACATTTTCTGGGCTTATTTCTGTGGGGTTTGTTTGATAGCAGGCGGTGCAGGCCTTTTAATTCCTCAAACAAGAAGATGGGCTGCGCTGCTTTCAGGTATCATGACAGGAGGCTGGTTTCTTTTGCTGCATATTCCAAGGTTTATTGCAAATACAAGTGATGCCAGCGATAGAATGGGCCTGTGTGAATCATTCACTTTCGCCGGAATTTTCTTTGTGCTTACAGGAATGCTCGAGGGAAGAAGAGTGATAGGTCAACACTTTTTTATGCCTGCTATATAACGGAAAATAAAACAATACAAGCCGGCATACAATGACATTTTTTATATGTATTGGTAAATCCGAGATTAACAAAGTGAATTTAAAGTAGTGTTATGTTAACGTATAAAATGCGTATTTTTTATTTACGTGAATTATAAAACACACATTACACGAATTAAATACGTTTTTGACTGATTCGTGTAATTCGTATGAGAAATTCGTGTAATTATATTTATCCGTATCAAACTTAACTTAACAGTAGTTGTTTATTTACCTGTTTCATATAATTTGGGTGCAGCATTGAGCATTGGAAACTGGCGTTGGTGCCAGTAAGGATATGGTGGTAATGTTTCGCTTGACTGATCCAGCTTTTTTACCTGATCAGTTGTAAGATTCCAGCCTGTTGATGCCAGGTTTTGTTGTAGCTGCGCTTCGTTTCTGGCTCCTATGATTACATTGGAAACCGTTGGTCGTTGCAAAAGCCAGTTGAGAGATATTTGCGCAACTGTTCTTCCCGTTTCCCCTGCAATTTCCTCCAATACATCAACTATTTTATACAATCTTTCCTCGTTGATTGTATCACCAGGTACGGGGCTTCCACCCTGGGCCACCCGGCTATTTTCAGGTATGGGCTGGTTCCGCCTGTATTTGCCGCTTAACATGCCGCTGGCTAACGGGCTCCATACAATAGTCCCGATTTTTTGATCGATAGCCAGGGGCATAAGTTCCCATTCAAAATCACGGTTAATCAATGAATAATAGGCCTGGTGAGCGACGTATTTCGACCAGCCATAACGTTCGGAAACCGATAGCGATTTCATTAGATGCCATCCTGAAAAATTAGAGCAGGCGATATAACGAACCTTCCCTGCCCGTACGAGGTTATCCAGCGTTGCCAGCGTTTCTTCTACAGGCGTATTGGCATCGAAGCCGTGCATATGATAAACGTCAATATGATCTGTATTCATTCTTCTCAAACTGTCTTCACAACACTTAAGTAGATTGAACCGGGAAGAACCGACATCGTTCACTTCATCAGACATGGGGAAGGTCACTTTCGTAGAGATCAATAGTCTGTTCCTCAATCCTGAGATTGCTTTTCCCAGTATCTCTTCAGCCATTCCCCTGGAGTATACATTTGAAGTATCAAAAAAATTTATCCCGGCATCAAGGCATACGTTTACCAGGCGTTGTGCTTCAGCAACATCAGTATTTCCCCAGGCTTTAAAAAAGTCGTTTCCACCTCCAAAGGTTGCCGTGCCAAAACCGAGCACCGACACCCTCAATCCTGAATTCCCTAATTGTCTGTATTCCATGTAACTTAATTTCTTAGTGTTATGTTAGTTATAAAGCTGCGCTTTGAACGCGAATTTTGTTAGTAGTTTACTTTAATGGATTTATTCTAAGGTTCATAAAAGTTTTAGTATGCTTAGACACTGTCCTAACCTTCTAAAACTTACTAAACCATCCACAGGTTATTCAGAACAAGTTGTCCAGCTATTTTGTTGTCGACAATTCCACCACCACGTTGTCAACTTTAGACTGGTCCTGAGTGCTCAGGCAATGTGTTGCGCTGAGCAAACTTAATGCACTTATTAATTGATTGATTTCCTGGTCTTGTCCGGAATTACCGAGATATGAGGGCAAGACCAGTGATAATGGTTTTAATTCTTTTTGTTCGCACCATTTATTGATCAGTTCGTCTAATATGAAATTTATAAAACCGCCTATACCGAGGCGTTGTAAGGCAGTGTTTATCCCTGATTTTATTAAATTGCCATATGCAGTTGACGGCAGGTAACGACTGAATTGTAACGCTGACTGGTAGTTCTCTTTTGCTTTATCAATGCGTCCAAGGGCCTCATATGATTTGCCAACATTTAAATACAGGGAAGGAAAATGGCTTTTCATGCTTTCTTCCGGTAGGGCCCTCCCAAAAGCTAATGCCTGTTCATTCCATCTGAGTTCATCTTCGGGATTATTTTGATGTCGCGCTAAATAATGGGCAGATGTGAACTTCTCGAAGTCTGTTGAAGCAATATGCCATGCCTGCTGAAACAACTCTTTTGCTTTGTCCTTCTGGCCGGTGGCTTCATAATTCATTCCGTCGGCGCAGAGCATTATTACAGGATTACCTGGGTCAAATTGCATAAACAAACGGGCATAATTTGAAAGCAATATAAACTAATATGCCCGGTATGTGCAAAGGTGGGAAGCAATTAATTACAGCAGAATTACATAGCGCGCTTCGTGCTTTGAACTTATAGCATACGCGTGTGACCAGGGAACTATCAGGAATTCATATCTACTATAGTAAAAAAATCTGATTTGAACATACTTCCTATGGGCACGATTTGTTTGCCAATTGAAATTTCATTTTTTGATATCGTATCAATATGCAACAGTGAAACAATGTATGACCGGTGAACTCTTATAAATTTATTTGCCGGTAATTTTGTTTCAAATGCATTCAGGCTCTTCAGGGTTACAACCGGCTTGCTTTTACCATGAATAAATATCTGGATGTAGTCTTTCATGCCTTTACAAAAAAGGATGTCATCAAAGTTAATTTTTACAATTTTGTACTCGGACTTTATAAAAACAAAATCATGTTCCGGCACTTTACTATATTCTATCATAGTGAGGTGAATGGTTTAGTTTTTGAATATTTATACAACCGCTATATTTTATGCCATAATAAAGTATGCGATAATATCCGGGATATGACGTTTTTTATCGACGTACCCTTTAAAAAAACAGCCTGAAAATTTAAAAAGGACAATTAAATGACATTCTGCATCAAACGTTGCGACAGGAATGCAATTGATTTGAAACTAAGAAATTCCGGAGAATGATAAATGCGGTTACAGTTTACCGGTAAGTAAGGTTACAGCATCACGGTAGGTATCACTTACAGGGAGTTCAAGTGTATCAATAAATACACTTGATTTACGAATGGCAGTGATAAACGCAATTGAGACGATATAAGATTTATGAATACGAATAAAATGTGAAGCAGGTAATTGTTCTTCGATTGCCTTCATTGGCATGCGCGTTACAACCGGTTTTTGAGAGCTTTTAAGATATAGCCTGATATAATCTTTCAGCCCTTCGATGTATATTATATCGGCTATGTTTACTTTAACAAGGCTATAATCAACGTTTACAAAAAAATAGCCGGAATTACCCGCAGGGCCTGGATTTTTTTGCTGTGACTTTAGTTCAAATAATTGTTGTGCTTTATTACATGCCTTTATGAAGCGATCCAAGGCCACCGGCTTCACGAGATAGTCTGTTACGTCAAGATTAAATCCTTCCAGGGCATATTTTTCATAAGCGGTTATTAAAATAATCATGGGTTTTACCGTCATAGTTTGTATGAATTGTAAACCGGTAAGGCCTGGCATTTGAATGTCAAGAAATATGAGGTCGATAGATTCCTGCTGCATTATTTTCATGGCGTCCATTGCATTATCGCAGGCTGCGACCAGTTGCAGGAACGGGACTTTGCTGATATTGTCTTCCAGCAATTCGAGCGCTAAAGGCTCATCATCAACAGCCAGGCAACGTATTATCATGTAAGATTTATTTTTAACGATACAGTAAACAGGTTATCATCTTTTGTGATGTGCAGTGTATGTTTTCCAGGATGTAAAAGTTCAAGCCTTCTTTGCACGTTTACGAGGCCAATACCACTGGCTTTATCTTTTACTTCAATGGAAGCACGATTGTATTTATTACTTACGCCAAAATAAAGAATATTTTTTTCTGCCCTGAGCGCTACATCAATTTGGGCATTCTCAATAAGCCCTGTTCCATGCTTAAATGCATTCTCAACAAAAGGTATCAGCAACATAGGCTCTATGTCGTACATTTTATCGGGCTGGCACATCGTTACATTAATGATCACTTTTTTCCCAAAGCGCTGTTGCTGCAGGTCGATATAACTCTGCAGGTATTCTGTTTCTTTTTCAAGTGATACTTTTTCTTCATCCGTTTCGTAAAGCATATAACGCATTAATGAAGAAAGTTTAATGAGTGAGGGCTCGAGCTGGTCAGACTTTTTACGGGCAAGGGATACCATATTATTCAGTACATTAAACATAAAATGAGGACTTACCTGTGATCGCAGGAGTGACAATTCTGTCTTAAGATTTTCAGTTTCTTTTTCCTTCATTAACTGATCGGAAACGATCTTATCCCGGATGGTTCTATAAGCAGTGCTACAGGCGAGGATGAATAAAAAAATAAAAGTGCTGAAAAAAAGATGCCTTTTAAATGAAAAATTAAGATCAGGATGCGTAAAATTTATCCATAGTAACCACATGGCCAATACATAAAACGCAAAGGAAAAAATGATGGAAGCCGTATAAAAAGTATATTTCTTTTTGTACAATAAGCCCGGAATAAGCACCGCTGCATTCAGGTAAAAAAATGTAATTAACAACGCATCACTGATACGGGATATAATAAATACAATGCCCGTGTTTAAAGGCTCAGTAGATTTTATTTCATTGGGGTTATGCGAAGGCCGCAACAAAACAGGCAGAGAGAATAACAGCGACCACGCCACGGCATGAAGCAATACTGTTATCCATTTTTTCGCATACCAGGCTTTTTTCATAGCACAAATTACTGATAACGATATTATAAACGGGCATACCCTCAAAAAGCTGCGACGAAGGAGCATTTTCTTGCGACCTAATGGTGTTAAAGTTGCGGTCAATAAATGTATGATGCAATGAAAATTGAAAATCTCCTATCTTGTCATTCACACATCGTTTAAATTAACCGGTAAAAGAAAATCATCCATAAACTTAAAGGGCATTTTGTTATTAAAGCCCTGCTGTATATTCATGTGCTGAATGATTATTCAAAAGTTTTTCAAATAAAGAAGACGCCTCCACGTATTTGCGGTTAGCTTTTATGATGCGACTCAGTAATTGACAGCTGTGATATCTATTCCTCATACCCGCTTTTAATAACGGTCGAAGTCATTTTGAATTGCTCGTTAGCGTTGAAGCAATGCCTGGAATGGGCCGGAATAATGATACATTCTCCTAAAGTAAGCTTGTATTTATTTTCATTAATAATAACTTCTGCCGCACCGTCGATTATTTGGATATAGTTATCGAAGGGCGAAATTTTTTCAGCAAGTTCTTCGCCGGCGGCAAATGATAATATCGTGACATTTCCCGTTATTTTTTTTATAATAGTTTTACTTAAAACAGCGTTGGGTACATATTCAATGATTTCAACTACAATATAAACTTTTGATTTGTCCAACTCCTGATTTTTCCGCCCCGCATCACTGCTTATATTTTTCTTCATTATATGCCAAATTAAAGACCTGTAAAGATCATCATGTTTATTACAATACCTGTTACATAACTTTATTAAAAAGTTACATCATTCACACATTATCCCTTTGCCGGAAAATTAAATATTTAAATAGCGGGCGTGCACTCAAAAAAAACACCACGCATTTCGCATGGTGCTGTTAGGGGCTTCTAAAGGTAGATCAGGCCAGGGTTCTTCATAGATTGCCGTTGTATTCCAGGGCATCACTTACAAGATTGCAAGATTTGTGTTGGTAAATTGTATAGAGAATAAATAACTCGATGTATTTCCAGGCATTTCATTTTAAATGAGCATCGGTTACTTTAAGCGGTATAGTAAGTAACTTTTTACTCTTTGCATTTATACTGCAACAAAGGTGAGAACTTTCAGCCAGCTAAGTGTTACACAACTTTGGAAAAAAGTTACATCATTCACACTTTCAGCATCAACGATATCGTTTTATCATTTTTCAAAGTACATTGTACTGCCATGAGCCAGATAAATAGACGTAGCAGCCGGATTTTATAATGGTTGTTACCTGGTAAGCACTTAGAGGTAAGTTTGTAAAATTTAAGATAATTTTATTAATTCTAAATCATCTGATACATTCATAGACAAATAATAATAACTAAATTTTTGAAATGCCATTGACCTTACACTACCAGATTATTTATCTTTTCATCATGGCTTTGCCCATCGCCTGCATTGCCTGGACCGTTACTCATGAGGAAGTTTTTCGTGAGCCCAGGGACTTCTGTGAAAAGAGATCCAAAGAATGCAGGAGCCTCCTGCAGAGAAAATTTTTTTATTTATTTACCTGTGAATATTGTTTCAGCCATTACATAACATTATTCTTCCTGGTCATTACCAGGTATCACCTGCTTTACAATAACTGGCGCGGATATATTGTTGCTTTTTTTGCGCTTGTGTGGATTGCCAACATTTATATGAGCCTTTTTGGCCTTGTACGTGTAGGCATGAAAAAAGAAGGGATGGAGGCGAAAATAAAAGAAGTAGAATTACAGGCATGTGAAGAAGATAAAAAATGAGGGCAACATAAGCCGCCCGTATCAGGCTAATGTATGCGCGGCCCCGGCACTTGTACAAGTTTTGAAACAACGTTCACTGTACTCTGCAAATGCGATTATTGTATTTCACCAGGCATGATTTTAGGGATAAATTATTTATCATTCAAATCAGGGCATTTTTTTTGTAGCAACAACTTTCAAAAAGAACGCCCGGCAATGCAATAGCTTTTACCGTGACTCCACTAGTTTAATGAATTCCATAAAAAAGTAACCATTAGTAACAGCGGCATTTTTGCTAGTGCTGATTATTTATTATGAAAAAAAAAGTAACAATCATAATTTTATTTGTAGTGTTTCTTCCTTGTTTATTGCAAGCCCAGGATAGCACACTGCTCAGGCTTCCTTTGGCATGGACATTAGAAGAGTGTATAGCTTATGCCAAAAAAAATAACATACAAATTAATACGTTGCGCCTTAATACCAGTTCTGCCGAAGAGGATTTAAAACAGTCCAGGGCTTCTGTATTACCTGATCTTTCTGGCTCTGTGTCTCAAAATCTTATCAACAGGAAAAATGCTAATGTGATTGTAGGCGGTTCTCAAACGCAGCCGGATTTTTCAAGCAGCTATGGATTAAACTCCTCTATAACATTATATAACGGCGGATCTCTTAAAAATGATATTAAGGCGAAGGAACTCACGTTACAATCTGCAAATCTAAGCGTTCAGCAAACTGAAAATGATATTACCCTAAGCATAACCCAGGCTTATTTAAATATTTTGCTTGCCAGGGAAACAATTACTTACCTTAAAGAAGTGCTTGCCACATCACAGGTACAACTGAAACAAGGCCATCAACGCTTTGACGCCGGCAGCCTTGCGCGTAAAGACCTGGCACAACTGGAAGCGCAAACTGCATCAGACCAGTATAACCTGGTAAATGAAAATAATGTCTACAGTTTAAATGTCGTGGCACTAAAACAAATTTTACAATTACCATCGTCTTTTACTTTTAATATAAATATCCCGGATACCATTATTGTACAGCAGGCAATCGCGCCCTTGGATGCATCGCAGGCGGCAGCACAAAATACCCGCCCTGAGGTAAAAAACGGGGAAATCGGTGTTCACATTGCGCAGACAGAACTTGAAATAGCCAGGGCAGGAATAAGGCCTTCGGTAAGCATCGGCGCAGGCTTAGCAACTGGTTATTCTAATGGTGACAGCTTCAAGTATATTCCCCAGTTGAATAATAATTTCTATCAATCGCTGGCTGTAACTGCGGGATTTCCCATCTATAGCAGGCGCATTTATAGAACCGCGATTGCTAAATCTCAAATACAAATAAAGCAGGCTTCTCTTGCCCTTCTTAATACCAAAACCATTCTTGATCAGGAAGTAGAGCAGGCTTATATCAATCTTATGAATGCGCAGGCGCAATATGCCGCGGCCGATACCCAACTGAAGGCCAATCAGGAAATCTATAAAATTACCAATGCAGAACTGGAGCTTGGCGCAGTCAATACCCTGGAACTGCAATTGCAAAAAAATCTTTATGTGCAAGCTTTACAAGCCTTTACCCAGGCTAAATACACGGCTGTTTTATATAATAAAATTTATGCCTTTTATACAGGAGTGCCTGTAACATTATGAGTGGTTTAATAATCTTTAATAACGTTTAAACGATGAAAAAATATCAGGTGGATATGGTGGGTGTTGTTAATTGCAGCAATAGGCGTGGCCATATGGTATTGGAAATTCCGGACAGGAGAATCTGTGATAATACTTGAAACAGAAAAGCCGCAGTATGGCACAATTTCTAATTCGGTAACTGCCACCGGCACTGTTCAGCCTGTAGATACCGTTGCAGTAGGCTCGCAGGTTTCAGGCACCATAAAAGGCGTATTTGCTGATTTCAATTCTACTGTAAAGAAAGGCCAGCTTCTTGTACAAATTGATAAATCATTGTTCCAGGCACAGGTAGACCAGATCAATGCAAGCCTGCAATCAGCCCAATCAAATCTTGTGTATCAAAAAAGTAATTATGAAAGGCAAAGTAAGCTGTATGATGTAGGCGCTATCAGCAAAGCAGATCTTGAAACGGCTTTATATAGTTATAATAGTGCAAAAGATAATGTAAATGGTATCAAAGCCCAACTCATGTCTGCTGCAAAAAAATCTTTCTTTTACTGATATATATTCACCAATCGATGGTACTGTGTTGTCACGCAGCATCAGTGAAGGGCAAACTGTGGCATCGAGCTTTAATACACCCACCCTATTCAGCATTGCAAAAGACCTTACCAAAATGCAGGTGCAGGCTTCTGTTGATGAAGCTGATATTGGTAACGTTGCCAAAGGCCAACGGGTGATATTTTCAGTCGATGCTTTTCCGTCAGATACGTTTAGCGGTATCGTTAAAGAGATAAGGTTGCGCTCCGCAGTATCTTCCAATGTGGTAACCTATACCACTATTATTGATGCTCCAAATGATCAAATGAAACTTAAGCCCGGCATGACTGCTAATATCACGATCTATACAAAAGAGCTCAATAACGTTTTATTAATTTCTGCAAGAGCACTTAGCTTTCAGCCAGATTCTGTGTTGAGTAAAATATATACTATACAGGGTACACCCCAGCCACATAACGGAAAAAGAGGCAAAAGCCGCCAGGGCCAAAAGACGGCTACAGGAACGGTTAGCAAGGCAAATAATGATTCAGCAACAAAAGCTTTTATATGGATAAAAAAAGACAGTAGTCTTGTAGTGCACCGGATAACAACCGGCATGGACGATGAAACAGAGGTACAGGTGCTATCAGGTTTAGACTCCAGTGATGTAGTAGTAACAGGATATACTCAACAAAAAAAAGCCGCAAAGACAGGCAAACCGGAAGCAAGCCCTTTCATGCCTAAACGGCCGGGTAATAGTAACAATAAAAGTAAGGCTGCTGGGCGGCCACCGGGGTAGATGAAGTGGTTTATTGGTTTATTAGTTTATTAGGTTTATTGGTTTATTAGTTTATTGGTTTATTAGTTTATTAGTTCATAGTTTTACAGTTTGTGGCAAAAAAGTTAACCCTTAATATGTAATAAATTTCGCTCCCGTTAAATTTTACAGGTCTAAACTCTAAACTTTTCTAAACCCTTAACTCTAAACTTCTAAACCTTAGTTAAACCTCTAAACCGATTAACTTCTTCACCATCTAACCAATTTAACCATTTAACCATTTAACCATCTTAACCAATTAACCATTTAACCATTTAACCAATTAACCCTATAACCCCGCTTACCAAAAACAAACAATGGCAGAAAAAATACTCGACATACATAACCTGAAACGGGAATTTAAAATGGGCAGTGAAACTGTGCGTGCTTTAAAAGGTATTTCGTTTACGGTAGAAGCGGGAGAGTTTGTTACCATCATGGGAAGCAGCGGATCGGGTAAAACGACCTTATTAAATATATTAGGTTGCCTTGATAAGCCTACTGATGGCGATTATTTATTGGATGCCGTAAACGTAAAATTGCTTTCACGCAATGAACTGGCAAATTTACGCAACCTCAAAATTGGATTTGTTTTTCAATCATATAATTTACTGGCGAGAACATCAGCATTGGAAAATGTTGAATTACCACTCATGTACAATTCAAAAATATCCGCAAAAGAAAGAGAAGAAAAAGCGAAGCAGGCATTGCAGTCAGTGAAGCTTGCTGACAGGTCAGACCACCTGCCCAATCAATTATCCGGTGGCCAGCAACAACGCGTAGCCATTGCACGGGCATTAGTAAATGAACCGGTAATGATACTGGCAGATGAAGCCACAGGTAACCTTGATACAAGAACGTCTTATGAGATCATGTCTTTGATACAGGAGCTCAACCAGCAACAAAAAAAAACGATTGTATTTGTAACGCATGAACCCGATATAGCGACGTTTAGCAGCCGAACCATTACATTAAAAGATGGTAAAATAATACGCGATACCCGGAATGAAAACATCCGCTCTGCAAAAGAAGCGCTGGCAGCGCTGCCTGTTAGTGATGATTATTAATAACAACAAATGAAATTATTAAACCTGTTACGAATAGCCTGGAGAGCCCTGGCGCGAAATAAATTAAGGGCATTTCTCACGATGCTGGGCATCATCATAGGAGTGGGGTCAGTAATAACAATGGTTGCTATCGGGGAAGGCTCCAAAGCAAGTATAAGAAGCCAGCTATCCGGTATGGGGTCTAACATGATAACCATCAGGCCAAGCAGCAATCAAACAGTTGGCGGTGGCGCAAGGTTAGGGGCATCGGGCCTCCAAACGTTGAGAGTAGAAGATGTTAAGGCAATCCAGGCCCAGGGCCATTTTATAACCGGCGTGTCTCCTGCGGTTACCACCAGCGGGCAGGCAATAAATGGTGCGCTTAACTGGCCTACGTCTATGCAGGGCGTTAGTCCGGAATACCTTGATATACGGGAATGGAAATTAAAATCCGGGGTTGTATTTACTGATGATGATGTTAAGACAGCAGCCAAAGTGTGCTTGTTAGGCCAAACGGTAGTTGATAATATTTTTGCTTCGGGCGAAGACCCTGTGGGGAAAGTTATCCGCTTTAGTAAAATCCCCTTCAAAGTTATTGGCGTATTAACGGCAAAAGGTGAAAATACTTTTGGCCAGGACCAGGATGATATTATACTGGCGCCTTACACAACGGTACAGAAAAGAATATTGGCTATCACTTTTGTACAAACGATCTATGCCTCGGCTATTGATGAAAAAAGTTCAGATACTGCCACCACCGAGATCAGTAATATACTGCGCAAGGACCATAAAATAAAGCCCGGTGAAGATGACGATTTCAGCGTGCGCACACAGGCAGAACTGATAAGCACTATCAGCTCAACCAGCCAGTTGCTTACGGTGTTGCTGGCAGCAATCGCCGGTATTTCACTGGTTGTTGGCGGCATCGGCATCATGAACATTATGTATGTTTCTGTAACGGAGCGTACCAAAGAAATTGGCTTGCGCATGGCAGTCGGCGCGAGAGGCACCGATATACTTTTACAGTTTCTTGTTGAGGCCATTTTAATCAGCTTAACGGGTGGTATTATTGGTGTGGTGCTGGGCATTACTTCATCAAGCCTTGTCAGTTATTTTTTATCATGGCCCACACTCGTTTCAGAATCCTCGATTGTTTTATCCTTTATGGTTTGCGGTGTAACCGGTGTATTTTTTGGTTATTATCCTGCAAGAAATGCATCCCGCCTTGATCCTATCGAAGCATTACGGTATGAGTAAATTGAGGGTTCGAAGTTAAAAGTTGAAGGTTTGGGCAATGTTAAATATTGGCGTTAATCGCCAACAATGAGTTTCCACAAAAAGTCAATTGAAAAAAACAAACCACTGTTCTTGATGTTTTTGGTTTGGCTATACCATTCTCCGGAAGCAGTTACCCTAAAACTTTGTCCATTATAACCCAGTGAAAGAAATTTTGCTCCCCAAATATCATTTACTCCCAAACCTTTCCAGTAAAAAATCTCTGCTCCAATAGAAAATGTAGACCTGTTATAAAGTCCCATATATACCGGCAGGTAGGTTGGATTGCGTGATCTCTCGTGAGTTATTGTATTTGTATTGGGATTTAGTAAAACCGAATCGAATATATTTGCTTTGCAGAACAGAAACCCCGACTCTAGTACAAAGTTAATATAGCGTTGTTGGTATGGACTACGGCTATATATTCTGACTGGGGCGTCATGTCTCACTAAGGCCTGCAGGGAAATTGCCTTAGGATCAGTTATGTAAAAAGACTTCTGACCATATATAATCTTACCATCTGCAACTTTGATCCCTATGCCGAACTCCGGCTCTGGTTTCTGTTCATAATACTGAGCGCAGCTATAGAATACAGCAAGATGAAACATTGCTAAAAATAACACCTTACGCCAATAGGTAATTTCCCGGAAATAGTTTTGTTTTTCCCTATGTATTTGATCGTTTTGAGAAGAGTTAGATTCTAAGAGCATAGGACTAACACAAAATGCAAATGATATTATTTTTGATTTCATCAAAATAATTCTTTTTTAACTTTTTGCTTCTTAAAAGTTACTTCAGTCAACAAAAGCCAGGTTTTATGCCGACTGGCCTACATATCCTCATCTTTTATAAATACTATCGGCTACAGTTCATGCAGACTTTCACCATTTATCTTTTGTACATATCTTCACAGCAGTTCTTAGTTAAGCTGCCGTACCGGTGACGAATATAAATTGCCAGCACTGCAGCAAGCAATCGTTGCCTGCTACCAACCATCAACTTAAACAATGCTTTTCAAAAACGAACAAATTATAGTCGGGACACTAATATTAAGCACTGTTTTTGGTTGTAAGAATAATCCAAAATCAACAACACTTGACAACCAGGAACTGGTATCAAACATCGCTTTAATTACTTACTCAGTTCCCCGTTATTTTCCTCATGATACGACATTATTTACTGAGGGATTTTTATTTCATAATGGAAAACTATTCGAAAGCACTGGTTCCCCGGATAACCTTCCTCAAACTAACTCGTTAATAGGCATAGACAATTTAGCGACTGGGAAATTCTCCCGGAAAATTGAACTTGATAAAAAGAAATATTTTGGCGAGGGTATCAGCTTTTTAGGCAACAAATTATTTCAGCTTACTTATAAGAACCAAATAGGATTTATTTATGATGCAGACTCCTTTAAAAAAACAGGTCAATTTAAATATGACAATCCTGAAGGCTGGAGTTTAACGACCAATGGAAAGGATCTAATTTTAAGCGATGGAACAAGTAATTTGACTTTTATAAACCCGGCAACTCTGAAACCGGATAGAATATTAAATGTAACTGAAAACGGAATTCCACAAGACAGTCTAAATGAATTGGAATATATTAAAGGGTTTATTTATGCTAACGTTTGGATGAATAATTTTATATTTAAGATTAACCCAGCAACAGGTAAAGTAGTTGGCAAATTAAACCTTACTTTATTGATGCAAGACGCAAAAAATAAAAATCCAAAAGCTGATGTTTTGAATGGAATTGCATATGATTCAACTTCTGACAAAATTTATATTACCGGGAAAATGTGGGCAAATATTTACCAGATAGATTTTGCTCATTGATAGGACACGACAACGGGCAACATTAGTAAGCGATAGTGGCAAGCTATCCCAAAACATCGAACAGTATGACATAGTATTGCTAAAATACAGGTTGATGAAGAATATTTTGCAGTATTGTCAAAAAGTTAGAAGAAGGCTTTAGAAAAATAGCGTTCGCGACCTTCATCAACAGACCGGTGCTAATCGGCTGCAACTAACAAAACATGAAATTATCGCCGGTACAAAGTTCTGGCGTCAGCGCTAATACTTTGGCGACAACTTATAATTTTACACAACAGAACCTATTTGCCCTTTGCCCTTAGCGACTTACTTAATTCCTTAATGACGGCAGCTTTATCCTTCTTTATTTTTTTGCCAAGTTCTTTTCGTGGACAGTCTGCATTATACTTTGCGCCCCAATCCATTATCTCAATGACAACAGGTAATAAATCAACGCCTTTTTGTGTAAGACTATAAATAAATTTTGACTTATTTACCGGAGACACCTCTTTGATGACAATATTTTCTGCTTCAAGGACACTTAGCCTATCGACAAGAATATTTGAAGCAATTTTTTCTTCGGAAGTCAAAAATTCACTATACGACACTTTGCCTCTTAACATTATATCCCTGATTATTAAAAGAGACCATTTGTCTCCTAAAACATCAAGAGAGCAACTTATCGGGCAATCTGACCTTTTTTTATCCATAAAATAAAGTTATTGCATTTTGCAATATCTTTTATATTTGTGCTTGCAATTTGCAACAACTAATTTAAATACAAAAAATTTAATAAAATGGATAATCAGGCAACAACAAGACAACTTCTTGAAATTTATTACAAAGGCTTTGCGCAAAAAGCTAATTGGGAAAGTGTAATTGCTGACGACTTTGAATATGTTGGCGGTGATATGAACAACATTAAGCCCGTTGTTGGCAAACAAGCCTACGTTGAAATCATTAGGCGATTTTCACAACGCTTTGAAGAAATGAGAGTGAGGCAAATGATAGTTGAAGATGACAAAGCAAGTGTTATCGGTAACTATGACTTTCAATTTCCCAACGGATTTAAAATAAATGGCAATGTTTCTGAAAACTGGACAGTAAAAAACGGCAAACTGCAATCACTTACTCTTTACTTTGACACATTGACATTTATGACAAACTTAAAACCATAATTTATCAATCACATACAAGTTTACTGTCTCATTCGGCTTAGGTTCCAGGATGGTATATAATCACCGACAAGGGCAAGCCTGCTCGTTAGCGACAATTGTACGAGACACCCATCCACCTTTAGAACACTTTTCGCTAACCCATTTTTTGGCTACAACAAAAGTAGATTGGGATACATTTATTCTTTTGCTATCACCGACCTTTGCCGAAACAAATAAATAAAAGAATGAAAATCGTAATTACAGGTTCGTTAGGACACATCAGCAAACCACTAACACAGGAGTTAGTGCAAAAAGGGCATTCAGTAACAGTCATCAGCAGTAATCCGGAAAAGCAAAAAGACATTGAAGCAATTGGCGCAAGAGCGGCTATCGGCACTATGGAAGATGCCGATTTTCTTAGCAAAACTTTTACAGGTGCAGACCTTGTTTATACAATGGTTACCAATGGGCCCGGTGCTTTCTTTGACCCAAACTTTGACGTCGTAGCAGCTATGATGCAGATTGCAAATAACTACAAACAGGCCATCGCACAGTCGAATGTAAAACGAGTGGTGCATCTTAGCAGCATTGGTGCCCATACCGATACAGGCAATGGCATCCTTGCTTTTCACCATAATGTAGAAAACATTTTGAAACAATTGCCTGCAGATGTTTCCATTAAATTTATGCGGCCAGTCGGATTTTACTACAATATGTTCGCATTTATACAAACCATAAAAACACAAGGCGCAATCGTACAAAACTATGGTGGAGATAATAAAGAACCCTGGGTTTCGCCTTTGGATATTGCCGCCGTTATTGCTGAAGAAATTGAAAAACCTTTTGACGGCAGAGAATTCGTTACATAGCAAGCGATGAGGTTCCGCCAAATGAAGTGGCCAGTATTTTGGGCGAAGCTATTGGCAAACCTGATCTAAAATGGCTCGCAATTCCCGATGAACAAATGTTAAATGGCATGGTAGCCGCAGGAATGAATCCACAAACAGCCAAAGGTTTCGTGGAGATGAATGCCGGCAGGGTTAGTGGCGCGCTGTATGAAGATTATAATTTGCATAAACCAGTATTGGGGAAAGTAAAAATAACGGAATTTGCAAAAGATTTTGCTAAAGCATATCACCAATAACAAAGTAAATTAGCGCATCCAAAATAAGCGGCTTGGTACTTGCAAACTTATTTTTACGTTAAGTCGGACAAAAAATTTCTCTGTGATTCCGGTATTTTCACACTTGACACGACATCTAAAAAGAGCCGGAAAATGTTCCCTCTTGCGTTTCAACTTCCGGAATTCTAATCATTTTTATTGCTTCTTCTATAAATTATAAAATCAGCGTCAGCCCGGGCAGAACGTTCAATGAATATGCTACCCTTCACCTAATATCTACTCTTAGCCCAATCTAAACTTTACTCATGCGTCAAAATTTTAAACCCTTTTACATACTTCTGCTTCTATCACTTGTTGTTATTTTCAATGGATGTAAAAACTCATCGAAATTAACTGCAAATCATTCACATGGGCAGAAAGCTCAGGAACAGCAGGCATTTGCGATTAAAAATGTGAATATCATTCCAATGACTATAGAAAATAAGGTTATTGAAAATGCTACGGTAATTATTGAAAACAAGAAAATTTTTTCTATTAATAAACCAATTCCTGGTAACGTAAAAATTATTGATGGAACAGGTAAATGGCTAATTCCGGGTCTTATTGATATGCACGTTCACAACCTGGCGGATATTAATTTCAGTTCAAATTATCCTACAAAAGGAGCTACGCTTTTTACAGACACACAGGATTTTATGTTGCTCTACGTTGCAAATGGTGTTACAACAGTATTTGAATTAAGCGCCAGGGTGGAGCATTTTGGGGAAAGAAACGAAATTATTAAAGGTAAAGTGATTGGACCTCGCATTGCATTGGCAATTTTGATAGATGGAGGAAACGCATCAGGCAATGTTGCCAATACGCCTTCTGATGGCCGTCAAACTGTACGAATAGCGAAAGCACAAGGATATGAATTTATTAAAGTGTATTCCCGTCTCAATATTGAAACATACAAGGCTATTATTGACGAAGCCAACAAACAAGGAATGAAGGTTGTTGGACATATTCCGAACGCATTTAAAGGAAGAATTGAAGAAGCGTTTGTGCCTCATTTCGATATGGTAGCCCATGCCGAAGAATATGCTAAGCAAACAGATAACTTTACTGACGAGGACGCAAGACGGTTTGCAAAACTTGCCAAAGAAAACGGAACCTGGCTAACACCAACTTTGATAACCATGGTGAGGATTGGCGAGCAAGCCCGTTCTCTTGATGCAATTCGTAATCTACCCATCTTAAATATGTGCATCCACTAATGCAAAGTAAATGGCTAACCTCAAATAACTATAACACAGGTACAACACCGGAGCGTGTTGCTTATTTTGATAAAATTGCAGATTTCAATTCGTTTATTGGTAAAAGCTTTTAAGGAAGCTGGTGTGCCTATTGTTGCGGGAACAGATGCTGGGACTTCCGGAGTAGTGTGGGGATTTTCCCTTCACGATGAAATTGAACTTTTAGTGAAAGCCGGGCTAACCCCAGAAGAAGCATTGGCTTCAGCTACACGATTGCCAGCAACCTGGCTTGATATTGATGATAAAATTGGAACAGTGGAAGTAGGAAAATATGCAGACCTTATTTTGCTGGATGCTAATCCTTTAGCGATATAAAAAACACCGAAAAATCTCCGGTGTGTTTGTCAATGGCAGATGGATTGACAAAGAAAAAATCGATACAATGCTTTCCGATTTAGCAAAGCGAAACAGTGCTAATAAAGATAAATATGATTGGAAAAAAAGGAAAGAACTTTAATAGAAGCCTTGAGCAATACCTGACGTAATACGAAATGATTTTCAACTTAATAATAATTTTCCAATCCTGTGTTACTAAATCGTTGCCATATCAATAACAAACCTATACTTCACATCACTTTTCTCCATCCGGGTGTATGCTTTATTAATATCTTTTATATCGATTATTTCCACATCCGCAGTAATATCATTGGCGGCACAATAATCCAGCATCTCCCGGGATTCTGCAATGCCTCCTGTTATTAACTAGCATCGTGTTTATATCAAGGCAATGGCTTAAAATCTGCTGCCGCAACAAGATTATCGCTGCAAGCATAAGCGAAGGGGTTTTGAAGAAACAAAACTAATGTTATAATAAACGATTGTAATTTATTTAGAGGACTTTGCACTGCCAGTTTTTGTAAGAGTACGTTCCCGGCAAATTAGGTATATTCACAGCAATTGTATCGTTGATTGCAGGCTGGCTTCCAGGTTGTAATAGCGCATACGGCAAATAAGAAAATTAAGAAAATTAAAGAAGATCATTTCATTACTTTATATAAGCCTTTGTTTATCATTTAGCAGACAATGACAATACTGCCTTTTAAAAAATTATGTCCTTGCATGAAACACACCATTATTTCGCTGGTTATTTTTATTTTCTGCACTTATCATCTTACCGCTCAAAGCAATGCAATAGCGGGCGAGTATTCCCTAACCGGCGTGATGGAAACGGCGTCAGGTATTGTGCTAAATAAAGATTCAACCTTTCAATTTTATTTTTCTTACGGGGCCTTAGACAGGGAAGGTTCCGGCAAATGGAGCGTAACCGGAGATCATATTATCCTGGACAGCAAACCATATCCGGGTAAAGATTTTAAATTGGTCAGCAGTTCTTCTATAAAAAATAATTATACCGTTATCAAAATTGAAGATACTAATACTGACCTGTACCAGCTTGTATATTGCCTTGTTCGACGGCCTGCCGGCGATACCGTAATCAATGCTAATGAAAAAGGAATAATGATTGTGCAGGAACCTATTGACAGCATCCATTTGTTATCTGAGCTATGTAGTGAAAGAATAACATCTTTCCCTATAAACGCTGAGCACCATAACAGTTATACTTTTCATTTTGAACCCTGGATCACAGAAATATTTTTTAAGTCGTTCACTTTACGCTATGCGGGTGACCGTTTAGAGGGAAAACATCCTTTACTTGATGACAAAGAATATAAATTTAAGAAGGAAAAATTATGATTAATCGGCGAGCAGGCTCATGTTCGCTTGTGCGGAAGGCGGCCAAGAGTCATTAGTCAATAATTATTACCGGTATTGGTAGAGGCGACGTAATAAATTTCTTTGAAAAAATACTTTCCCTTTCCCACTTTTACAACCCTGGCGTTATTTTGACATTTTCTCAAGCAGGCTAATAGCATTCACAATACGCCGTGCACGTGTTTCTGCGGTTTTTGCCCCTTCTATTGGTAACACATGGGCTTTTTTATGGCTATACGATAACGCTTCAAAATTTTTTTTTGCAAGAGGATGGCTATTAAGCTCTTTTTGAAAATCATCCGGAACTGTAACTTCACGTGGCTCTGTGTCAAGTTCAATATACACATCCACTTCTTCTCCTCCTGCAACCTTTGCGCCCTTGCGATGCTCTGCACTTATGCCTACCATATAAACACCCCCCATCACCGCGATTGTGCTTCGATAGGTATAGTTGTTGATGGTAATGCGAACCGGTGGTTTTTTACCTGCGTTGAAACTTTCAACAATTTTTTCCGGAACCTTGACGCCCGTTGCTGTTTTACCCGCTTGTAATATGGTAGTATGAAATTTAGTTTTCACATAAATTTTATTAACCGATTTGAAAACCGCCTGCACCTGCAAACCTTAAACTCTGAACTTGGAAATTCAATCTTGCAGCAACGCTGTTACAATTTCCTCCCACTCTTTATCTAAAGAAACCGCGGATTTTTCTATACCGGCACGCCTGTACCAATAGCCGGCGTTACCAGTATCTCCCTCTCTGCGATGGAGATAAGCATGTATCCACGATGCTTTTTTATCACCGAGGTCCTGTACCAGTTTATGCGCTTTGTCCCACTCTCCTTTTGCATCATACCATAAAGCATCTAAATATACAGATGAATTTTGCGGAGGCAAATTTCCCGATAAACTTTCTTTAAAAGATGATAGATCCATTTGATAAAATTTAATGCAATAAAAGGTATCAGATAACTGGTATCCAATACCCAGGATCCAGTATCAACATCCAATACCATTAAATGTGCTTTAGTATTACCCTGGTAATTTCTTCCGTGTCTCCATCAAAGTGGTGTCCCCCGGGAAGCACTTCATGGGTATATCGTAAAGCAATTTTATTTAAGGCAAGTTCTTCTTCATTGCTGCCATTTATGATGACAATATTTTCGCCCGACATCTTATTTATTTCTGTTACCACATCCATACTTCTTTTACTGTTTCCACCGAAGATATCAGACCAATGAACTTCAAAATCGGTATTTCCGGAAGAAGCCATTAAAAAAGAAACCAATACACTATCATTTACATTTTTTGGAAGCCTGTTTACAATGAAAGGCAATACATCGGCGCCGAAAGAATAACCAATAAACACAACCTGGTGATTTTTTCTTCCGGCTGTTTTTGCGATTAAATAATTATTGATATCAGCTGCGGTCTGCCCGGGTGTTTTCCGGTTCCAGAAGTAAGATTTTGCATTTAATGCAACGACATCATACCCGTTTTTGTTGAGAGATTTACATAAATCGGTCGAAAATTTATTAAAGCCTCCATCTCCCGAAATATAAAAAATCAAGGGCTTTTCATGAGTAGTTGCTTGCCATTCTTTTACAGGAAAATTCTGTGCAATAGCACCTGGTACATATAAAAATGAAATAATGAGGATGAGCAACGTGATTCTTTTATTCATAAACACGAATTAGGGTTGCATTACTTTATTCAAAGCTGCCGGTAAGAGTAACAGGTCATAATCAGTTTCATATACAAGAAATTTATCTTCCCAAATGGTAGCATATTTTTCTTTAAAATCTCTTAGACTATGATAATGCCTGAAGCGTTTAAATTTTTCACCGGCGTATTTAATAAGTTGCTCGGCCGGGCTTTGCGGATCGGTAATCCCCGTCATTGGCACAAGCCCCAGGTTTACGTATTGGCGTTTATTTTCTTTTGCATATTCCATCAACTTAATAATAAGGGCATCCATGCATCCGCCCGGTGCATCGGTAGTTTTCCTGATCAGGTCATAAGTACATTCATCGGGCGAATAATCAGGTATGATATTCAGAAAGGCTGCAATATTCCCTTCAGCATCAGTAATCGTGATTACATCCTGTTGCATAATCTCTGTTTCATCAAACATACCCTGCGAAAACACCTGCTCCTCTTTATCAAAAGCCTGCAGCCATTCATCTGAAACCTTTTTTAGGTTTGTAATAAGATCATTCTGTAGTGGCGCTTTATGGACTGAGGTAATAAAACCTTTTTTTTGCAGGCTATTCATCGCGTTGCGCAATGACTTTTTATCTTTTCCCTGCAATGAAAAATTTTGTACATCCAATATAGCTTCCTGGCCGATAATCATTTTTTGTTTTCGTAGCTGGTTAAACCACAAAATACTGTTTTCATCTACGCGGTAAAAAGCAGCTCTCAATCCCATCTTTCTGCATTGTTTATAAAATTCTTCAAGCACTTCCATTTTATTTTCTTCAGCACACACTGGTTCTTCCAATACAATAGCAAAACCATTGGCAATGCGGTATGATACAAAAGCATCATGCAAATCGGAAAAGAAAAAAAGCTTATCCCGTGATATTTTAAAATAATCCACAGAAGAATTTCCATATTGCGCCAGCAAAAACTTTGCCCTTTCACGGCCGGATTCATTGCCGGGCTCTATTTTTAAGAAGGGCTTTATGAGTGTAAATAAAAGAAAACTCCAGGCAACAAAACCCAGCAAATGAATCAGCTCTATAAACTGGTGCCCAAATGGAGTGAGTGGATGTAACGGCTTCCCTCCGGCTAATAAAAAGCTTTCGATTGTATAAACTAATGATTGCCGCCAGGTAAAGTCTATACCAAAATGTCTTGGATCAATAAAATAAAAGCTCACAAATCCAAAGATCATCACTGACAAAAAAATTATCCCGACAGACAATAAACCAAGGCGTATCCACTTAATGCTGCTCCGCACGCTATATTGTTTACGGCTTAACCACAATAACACAATTATCAATGCCGCAACGCTCGCTTCCTCATAATCCAATGCTTTTGTAAGATTACCCACTAATGATAAAAGAGAAAGCAAAAGCGCTAACCGCCAGGCATTTTTTAGGCCTTTGAACATGAATGCAGATGTAATCAGCAGGGCCAGCCCGATAAATAACACCAAAACATTTGAAGCACTGATAGCTTCCAGTGGGAGAAACTCCCTGATCAGTTTAAGGCGCGGGTGCAATGGCGGCGTTACAACAGAAATAATATTTATCAATCCCAATGTAAAAATAAGCAAGGCGGGAACGATCCTGATGAACAAATGCCTCCCTCTCCATGCGAACGCTAATATGCCAAAAAACATAGGAAGCCAGAATTCAAAAAGGCGGTATAAAATTGTTATGGATAATGCCTGAACGCTTGAATAGCCATAGGTTTCCAATATATATACCAATGATATTTCTACGGCACCCAGGCCACGTAAAAATGGCGATGTGATCATTAATAGAACAGAAACAATGTATGCAATTGCAGCAACCGTGAATGACGCGGGAAGCCCAAGTGCCAGCATGGCAATAAACAGGTGGAACATCCCGGTAAATTCTACTCCGGTCGAAAATAAAATACTGCCTGCATATTTTTTATTGTTGACATTCGCTGCAAAAAGTTCATCTATCGCAGGCGCTGTACGTGGAAATTTTTTTACAATGAAGGCGTATAATTTGCCTTTTACTTTAAGAGAATTTGCCATCCAGGTGATACCTGCTAAAGTAAGAACAACCAGGATTAAGCCGATCCAGGCGCTTTGTAAATGCCGGTTTGCCGAAAATGCAAATAAAACGATCACCGGCAAACCCACCAGGAAAACTGTAAACAACCCTGCAAAAGCATACAAGCCACTTGCCTGGTGTATCTGTGTTTTATTAAATCGCCGGTTTCTTAATTGTGATGGAGTGTAGGCCAGTGCACTTACTCCCCCGGCAGGTAAAAAAATACTTAAAAAATTTCTCTTCAAAAAAAGCTCAATTGCATCCAGCCATTTTATAGAGAGCCCTATAGAAGCAAAGCTGCTTACATACATGCCGCTTTGCAATAGTACATAAAGAAAAGTTACCCCAACGCCGGCAATAAGCCAGCGTGGATCAGCATTTTCGATATTCGGAATGATTTCTTCGAGTTCCTTTCGTTCGCTGCGAAAAAAGATAAAAGCAAGCAGCACCATCAGCGCGGCCAATATTTCTCTCCAATATAGTTTCGGAGAAAACGATTGTATCTTTTTATATAAAGGTAGAAAGGCCAGGTGTTTTTGTGCAAAGATAAGAAACAAAAAATGTATGAAAAGAGACGGGATAAGACGGGATACTTAAGTTTTATTATTGATGTTATAAGCCAAAAATTAGTAGCGTAAGGCCTGCAGAAAGGAGTAGTCTCAAAACTCTATTCCCTTCCCTCCGATCACTTCCAGTGAAGTACCTTCAGGTGTTCCATCTACCAAGGGCATTGCCCTTAAAATTAACTCCCTGCAGCCTTCAATTTTTAATGAGTTATCATGGTCTTCTTTTGTGTCCCATATCTCGCTTACGAACACTACATCTTCGTCCTTAACATCTTTGTACACTATGTAGTGATGACAACCTTTTGCAGGGGAAACTAATTTTGCCGCCTGTAATAAAATTATAATAAACTCCTCCCTCTTTCCCTTTTGTAACTTAAATTTTCCGTAAAATGCGTATTTATTCATATTAATTAATTGCGTTCAATTTAAATAAATTATTGATATAAAAAGCTTTTAGATATTTTTTAATTATATATTTCACATATTCAACGCCCATACGGTATTCCCGTCGCCAACTTAAAGCATATGTACAATAATTGAATTGCTTTGGAGTTACTATAATAGAATATTGAATTGGATTTAAAGTGTTAAGGCAAAGCCGCTCTGCAAAGAGCGGCTTTTTAATTCCTGTAACTATATGGATTACCTCAAAGCCATAATTAAAAAACAAGTTGAGCGGATAAGCGGTTATTAAAAAATAAGGGCGCCCTGGTGACGTTTAATTAATTAAATTGTGTGTTATTGCCTGCAATTTTAGTTTTATTATAATTTTTCAATACATCCTTATCATGAGAAACCTCGCCACCAGGAAAAAAGCCCTTTTTATTCTTTTAATATTCGCCGGAATCACCGGCAAGGCTCAGCAAAAGTTTTTTACAGATATGCCGGAAAGTGCTTTTAAAAATACTGCGCAAAAAAGAGTAATTATTCCCTCCAGGTTTAGAACCCTAAGTTTAGATAAAACGGCACTGCTGAAATTCCTTAATACAGTTACAAAAGAATCAGGCACCGATACAAAGCGTAACAAAACTATGCTGGAAATTCCTATGCCAAAAGGTGATACAGCAAAATTCTACATTTGGGAAAGTTCCCCGATGGCCCCTGAACTTGCTGCTCAATTTCCGGACATTAAGTCTTATACAGGACAAGGTATTACCGATGGCACAGCCACCATTAAAATCGACTGGACCGAATTTGGATTTCACGCAATGATATTATCACCGGTTACCGGGTCTGTTTTTATAGATCCTTACGCGCAAGGCACGACGACGAACTACATCTCCTATTTTAAACAGGACCTAAAAAAAAACGGGCTTTTTATAGAAGCTGTACCAAAAAAGCTCCGCGCAAACACCCATAAGCGCTGCAACTACAGCCAACATCTTGGCAGGACAATGCAGGGGCTCACAATTATACCGTTACCGCTTAGCCATAGCGTGTACCCATCAGTACGCGATGGTTGCAACGGGCCTAAGCAACCCAACCGTTGCGCAAACACTGGCAAAAATTGTTACCACCGTCAACAGGGTAAACGGTGTGTACGAAAACGAGGTTTCCGTGTCATTGGTTTTGGTTTCATCCGAGGCTAATGTAATTTTCACTAAAGCGGCAACCGATCCTTTTACCGGCAACGATGATGCATATACATTAATTGATGAAAGCCAGCATATCATTGATTCCGCAATAGGCACTGGCAATTATGATATCGGGCATACGTTTAGCACCGGGGGTGGTGGCCTTGCCGATGTTGGAGTTGTTTGCCTGACCGGTTCTAAAGCAAGCGGGATTACCGGCTCGGATATTCCTACCGGCGATGGATATGACATTGATTATGTGGCACATGAAATGGGGCACCAGTTTGGTGCTAACCACACTTTTAACAGCGTCACCGATAACTGCGGAGATAACAGGAATGAAACTACGGCTTATGAGCCGGGCGGTGGTACCACTATTATGGGCTATGCCGGTATCTGCGGAACCGATGATATACAACCAAACAGCGACCCCTATTTTCACGCAATCAGCTTCGATGAAATAGCTAATTTTTTAGCATCAGGAGCTACCTGTAAAATTGTGCTTGCAACAGGCAACACATTGCCACAGATTACAGCAATGAATAACAATGGAATAAGCATTCCCGCAAGTACGCCTTTTACATTAACAGCTACGGCAACAGATGCAGATGGTGATGCGCTAACCTACAGTTGGGAAGAATGGGACCTGGGTGATGCCGGCATATGGAACAGTGGGGCATCTACCACAACTGACCCTTTGTTTAAAGCTCGTGTCCCAAAAACAAGCGGCAGCCGGACTTTTCCCGATATGGCCGTAATACTGGCAGGATATCCTGTAAACCCGCCGCCAACTATGGGCGGCCTGAAAGGTGAAACATTACCGGTAGTTGGCAGGCCTCTTAAATTCAGGCTAACGGTAAGGGATAATCGCGCAGGTGGCGGAGGTATTGTTTCAGGCGGCAATGGTTGCCAGGTTAGCTACAGCACTCCCTTCCAGGTTAATGCAATTACAGGTACCGGCCCTTTTATAATAACGGCACCCAATGGCGGAGAAATCTGGGGCACTAATACCAGGCAAACAATTACCTGGAATCCCGCAGGCACTGCAGCGGCGCCCATTAGTTGCAGCAATGTAAATATTCAGCTTTCAACCGACGGAGGAAATACCTATCCGGTTACTTTGCTGGCCAATACACCAAATGCCGGAACACAACAGGTTATATTGCCGGTTACGGCAACAAATACTGCCCGTATAAGAATCATCGCAGCGAACAATATTTTCTTTGACGTATCTAACAGCAATTTCGCCATCACCGGGCCTTATATAACAAAGGCCAACGGCAATTGGAATAATCCTTCCACATGGATGGGCGGAGTAGTGCCAACGGCAGGTGTTGATGTAATTGTAAAACATGTCGTATCTGTAACGGCAAATGCAAGCTGCTACTCCTTAACAATACAGCCCGCTGTGGGTAACCTTACTGTAAATACAGGAGTGAAGCTAAATGTAACTCATTAGTAAATTATATACATACTACCGGTTACGGTTAGACGAAATACGTTTAAAATAAAGATTGATACGACTATTTATACTTTATATATACTGCCTTGCATCAAAAAGACTTACTGACTTTGCAGCCTTTCCAAAACCGCTGTCAGGAAAAGATGTGGACATCACAGCAATTAGCAACGCTGGTTTCTCCTGTCATTTTAGCAACTGCCTGATTGTTGCCAGGTGAGAAAGCAGAACCAATGGTACTACACAACAGGGCAACCACACAAATGGAAAATACAGGATAGCAATATTTGGTTGATCAAAAGCAAATTTTTGAAACGGAAACGGCGCCGACAAAACCGCGTAGATTACAATATTTATCAAAAGCCCAAGGCAGATGATGTTCCAGACCAAAATTATTTTTTTGTTTATTTGCCATCTTGATAAAGCCGTAATAAAAAATTACGGGAGCGGTGATCCCTGATAAAATATCGAAATTCCTTCCTTCAAAAGTCAGTAATTTCGGAACAGCGTTATTTATGAATAACCAAAATAAAACAAGTTCAACAGGTATCCTGATTACGTGGAGTACTGTAAGATATCTTCATATCGAGGCTGTCAAGAAACCGTCGCCCTTTAGAATTAATAAACAATGCAATAATAAAAAGTAAGGGTGGCACAACTAACAGTGAAAATCTTGGCGGCATGGCATCTGTGACAGTATAAAAATCCGAAAGACCGATTATTGTTTGCACAATAAGCCAAAGCATTAAAATAACTAAAGTTGTTGTGGAATTTTTAGTTGCCAGGTAAAAAAGCCAAACAGTTAATAGTGTAGTTACTCCAAAAATCAAACTAATATATACGGGTATATTTTCCAATGTGTGCACTTTTTAAGATAGCTGCCCGGAACCAATATACGGCATCAGCTGTAATTTCCGATTTAAAGTTGCCTGTAATTGCAGGAGAAAAGCGAATGATGATTTTATACACGAGCATTTATTCAAAAAAAAAATCACTTCCAGGCATTTCTTAAAAAACGCAGCCAGTTACCGTGCATGATATTTTTAACATCCTCCTTGGAGTAACCCCGTTTGTATAGTAAAGACGGAAATTTCTGAAGATCAGCAATTGTTTCCAAATCATAAGGGCATTGCTCTTTTCCAAAAGCGCCATCAAGATCGGAGCCAATTCCAATGTGCAATGCATTACCGGCAAGCTGGCAAATATGATCTAAATGATCAATGAGAACTTCAAGATTGCAGTTCATTTCTTTTGGTGTTGATATGCCTCTTGTCCATCCCGGCACCATCATCCAGGCATCCAACGCTCCGCCAATCACAGCGCCTCTTTCAATTAATGCCTTTATCTGTTCATCGCTAAACTGGCGGTTATGGTTTACCAATGACCGCACATTATTATGGCTTGCCCATACATGGCCGTTGAAATTATCAAGCGCCTGCCAAAAGCTGTCATCACACAAATGCGTAACATCGAGAATAATATTCAGGCGTTCCATCTCTTTAAGTAATGCAAGGCCTTCTGCTCCCATTAAACCGGTTGAATCTGTTCCATTGGCATAACGGCCGGGGCCATAATGCGCAGGGCCGACTGCACGCAAGCCGTATTGCCAGGCTTTTTCAAGATGATTAACCGTTACTAATGAATCTGCGCCCTCAAGGCTTAGAATATAACCGATGGGCTTTTGTTGTTGATTCATTTTCATTATCCCAAAGCTGCACGTGTTTATTGAGAGAAGCAAGATCGTTTACCTGTATCATTTCACCTGCAGCTCCATTGCCTTATACCAGGCAAGCTGGCCCTGGGTTTGTGCCCATGCCTGTTCTGGTGAATGCCAGCCGGGCAATGGATTGTCTGGTGCAACATACCGGGCAATTTGTGTAGCTACTACCAAACCTATATTTCCTTTTCTCAATTCAGGAAATGATACTACAGCTTTGCCCTGTCCGGCTTATCGGTTAATCCTGTTTCTCTTTCATTAATTTCATTAACAGGTTTCCGGAGATCACGGTTCCATTCCATTGCATTCATGCTAAGGTCGAGATGGGCATCAATTATAAACATGTTGGCAATAATATTATTGATTGAACTTATGATTGAAAAATGACTAACTTCTCTTTTTATAAACCGACTTCTTTTCTAATTTCCAACTTTGCATTTGCATGAGCCCTTGGATACCATAGCAACGCAGAGAATGCGCAAAGAACTTAAAGCGAAGGAGATAAAGTGAAGAGTATCCATCTAAACACCAATGTTCCTATCTCTTGCAATTATCTTCCATTCGCCGGTAATTTTATTATTTTTAACAATCAATGCACGCTCATATAATGCACAGGTTGGGCAAATATGAAATGGCAATCCATATAATACATCGCCAACTTTATAAGAATGCCCTGGCCCGGCTTCTGCAACCAAATGTTCTTCGCTATGGCTTATAAATTTTAGTTCAGGCGCATTTAAAAAATAAACACGCCGCTGCAATTCATTTTCTGCAGAGATAGATTTATGCCCGAGATCGAGGCATAGTTTATTTTCACCAGGTAAAGAAATAACTCGTGAAATAACCAATGCTGCCAAAAGCAAAATGTTGTTCGGGGCACAAATCGGAGTATCCCTTATCCCAATAAATAAAAGTTCCGGGACTGCATTCAATATCTTTTCTTTTTGCATGAATAGGAAAAGTAGGCGAACCGCCCGCAATAATAACGGGAACGGCTAAACCTTTAGCGGCTAAGCTTTTCATGCATAGCTTCCACCTGCTCAAATGCGCTATCACATTCAATTGTACGTTGTTGAAAATCCTGTGCCCTGATGTGGCCATCATAAACATGTAAGCCAAAAGCTGAATCCCTTTCAAACCGGCACAATATTCATATAAATTAATTGCCTGATCACCGGGAACAATACCTGTGCGGTTCATACCAACATTCAAATCAATATATACCGGAATTTCAAATCGTTTTCAATAGCAGCACGCGGCAATAGTTTTGGCAGAAGCCAGGTTATCAACAAGGCAGGAAAATTTTGTGGCAGGATACTTTTTTATTAATGCGATAAAGCGTTGCAATTTCGGGCCTGACAGGCTGATAAGCCAATAATACATCCGGTGCACGCAACCATTCGCAAGCATTTCAGCTTCGGCAATTGTAGCGCATTTAAATTTATTGATGCCTGAATGCATCATCAGTAAACGTTGCTTCTTTTGTTTTATGGTTTTTACATGTGGCCTCAACCTGCTGTACATCATCGATCATTGATTTTAATGTCCTGATATTTTCTTCCACCTTTCAGCGATATATAACCAATGCAGGAGAATCTATGCTTTCAATATTTTTAATATGATACCATTCATTCATTATATCACTTGCTGTTGTTATACAATTAATTAATTAATTCAAACATTGCTTCAATTTCTACAGGAATATTATCAGGCAAAGAACCCATACCCACGGCGCTTCTTACACCAACACCATTCATCATCACCCCAAACTTTTTTAAACAATTCACTGCAACCATTAATTATATAAGGATGTTTTTCAAAATCAGGCGTACAATTTACCATGCCCAATACTTTTATTACACGCTTTACTTTATTAAGGCTTCCGAGGTTGGTTTTAATAGTTGAAAGAATTGTAAGCCCTACCTGTTGCGCAGCATCTTTACCTTTCTCTATGTCTATCGTATCTCCTATTCTTCCTTTTATTAAACTTCCATCATCTTTAAGTGGCCCATGGCCCGATACATACAAATGATTTCCGTCAATAAGAAATGGCTTATAAACGCCCAACGGCTTGGGAGCGGGCGGAAGCGTTAACCCGGTTTGTTCAAAGCGCTGTTCAGCAGTAAGATTTTCCATATTAAATATTTTAGATGTTATTTACGATTTAGGCACATTTATGGAAGTAAGATAATCGCTGTATTAATTCGTGTAATTCATGCTTTAAAATTCGTGTAATACATAAATATTCCTTTAAATTCATTAATTATACAACAATATTTAAAAGCAACACACCTGCCAGCCCCACAAGCGCATATAATTGTTTCCATTAATGACCATGAACGAATGGTGTCTTTTATACTCAGGTTAAAATATTCTTTAAACAACCAAAAGCCTGAATCATTTACATGAGAAAAAAAGAGGCTTCCTGCTCCGATAGATAATACCATTAAATTAGGATTTGCATGTGTATGGTACTATTAATGGCGCAATAATTCCTGCTGTTGTTAAACCCGCTACTGTAGCAGATCCTACGCATACCCTTATAATTGCAGCTATGAGCCAGGCAAGAACAAGCGGCTGAATATGTAATGCCATTTAGCTGGAAGCAATCTGTTCACTTACACCGCTATCAATGAGTACCTGTTTAAGAGCGCCGGCACTTCCGATTATCAGCAATATCATAGCAATATCTTTTACTGCATCTGCATATAACGACATAATATCTTTAATAGTTTTTCCCTGCCTGAGTACCAAGTGTATAGGTTGCTACAGCAAGCGCTATCAGCATAACGATTGCCGGCTCACCTAAAAAAGAAACAATTGATTGTACGGCCGGCGGCAGCTTAATAATATAAGGAATAATAGTTGCTACCATGAGAAGAATAACAGGCAATAATGCTGACAGAAAACTGCTGCCAGTAGCCGGGCAAGCGGTCTGTCAGGTAATGAAGCCACATGAAATGTTTCCAATGGAACCGAATGAATATTTTTTAATGTTCGTGAAAACAAAGGGCCCTGCAATAATTATAGCAGGTATCGAAATGACGAGACCATACAATAATGTTATCCAATATTGCATGGAACTGTACCACCAATGCAGTGGGTGAAGGATGAGGCGGAAGAAAACCAAAAGTAACAGATAATGCAGCAAGCATAGGCAAGCCGATATATACAGCAGGTAATTTATATTGATAAACTACCGAGAAAATCAGCGGCACCAATAATACAAACCCAACACCATAAAATAAAGGAATGCCAATATAAATCCGGTAACAACCAGTGCCCATTGAATATATTTTTCACCAAATGCCTTCATCATTACTGCGGCTATTTTTTGCGCAGCCCCGCTTTCAGCGACCAATTTGCCCAGCATTGCGCCAAGGGCAATAATAATAACCAATTGGCCCAATGTATCGCCTACTCCCTTTTGCACTGATTGCATGATCTTATTAAATGGTATACCCAATAAAATTCCGGCAACAATAGATACTATTAAAAAAGCAAGAAAAGGGTGAATGCGCCCCCATGAAATCAGCAATACAAGGCTAACAATACAAAGAATAATGATCAGGAAGGTCATTCAGTAAATTTCAATAAATGTATGTACTACAAAAAAATTATGATAAACGGGATAAGTTTGTTAACCGTTTCAGAGATAAATAAACTTCCACAAGAATAATTCCAAATGATATTGTATAAATTTCCGGCGTTAATACTACTTGCGAATCATTTATGGAAAAACCTGGTATCGGCTGAATGGAACCGGAATGAGTATAGGATTTAATTTTTTCAATGCCACTGGCTGTTATACAAATAGCAATCTTATCAAGTTGTTTTACAATGACAAACCCTTTTTCAGTTAATATTTTTAAATGCTGCTGAATAATATCCCATTCATTCATTTGCCTGAGAATGATTTCCCTGGCACTGCATAAATAAGTTTCGGGATTTGTGTCATTTTTGACAATATTATAAATGGTTTGTAAAGTACTATATTCATCTCCCATGTAATAAATTTATAAGAAAGTATTGTTTTAAATAAGTTTTGGTATCTGAATTATCAACATATGAACAAAATTGTTAAGAATTCATTTCGCAGTACAAGTTAATGTATTTATATTATCCCAGAACCCTCTGGAGTTATTTTTCTGAATTTGAAAAATTGTTTTATAAGATCCTGAACCACAGTATTAATGATTGTTTATTATTTTGCGTGCTAACCAAACCCATGCCCTATGATATAGTGAAAATGTTGATAGAATGTTTATATAACCCGCATCAGGAATTAGCGATTTGCCATATTTTTATTACCTAAACTCTTTTCATGAAAATTAAATTTATACCACATAACGTTTCTCCCGGATTTTGAAATATATGAAGAAAGTAAAATATTAATTCATATTAAAATTGATTTTGAAATTCAATCTTTTAGAATTACGTGCCATGGATAATAAGCGGGTATTTTTTATTGCAGACGAAGTAATCAAAAAGACTACAATAACCACCCTATTTAATGAATATAGCCAGCCGCTGGGTTCTCTTGCTAAAAGCAAATCAGATCGCAATAATGGCGGAAATTGAAATTGAAGGAACACAATATACGTATAAACTGACCGATGATTTTGTTAAAGAAATAAATTTATTTGAGAAAGATAATGACTCAACCCGTTTTAAGCTGCAAATTAGAGACCGGGACAACTGTCATTTCTAAATGAAGGCTATCTAAATTACCTGTTATTTTCCTTTGCATGGTTTAAATTCCTCTACCAAAAAGCAGCCGGCTTTTGCTGAATTTGCTTAGATAATTGCAAGTGAATTAGTTTGATCTAATAAATTGGAATAAAGAGGCCTTTATTATATCTCGTAAATCAACAGCACCGTTGATCAGGCGATCTTTTCTATTACTTCTTCGGCGAATCCAAAAGATAACGTCATCCCCGCGCCACCGAGGCCATTGACAATATACACCCCTTCTTCAGCTTTTAAAAAAACATCTGTTTTACCATTGGTCATTTTTGGATAAATGCCATGCCATGATTGAATCAAACGCCAGTCGTCGACAAGAGCAAATGTTTTAAGATAGGTAGTAATAAGGTCATTAATATATGTTTCATCAAAAGGCGCAAAAGTTAACCCGTATTCATGTGAATCACCTACGGTAAGCTCACCTTTACCGTTTTGAGCTACCATTACATGAATGCCAAGATCAAGGTACCGGCTCATTTCATTTTGGTACCTCTCTTTAAGAAGCGGCAGCGAAGGCGCAACATTAAAACTTCCGTAGTGAATTAATGATAAACCACCGCACAAAGAAGTACCGATTTTAAAACCAGCATCAGCTGCAAACCGCATCATCTGCAGTTTGCATTTGGTTATCTTAAGATCAGCGAATTTTTCCGGATATAAGGTTTCAAAATCGGCGCCGGAACAAACACAAATAATATCCGCCTGCACAACCTCGTCTCCTATCCAGGCTTTATTTTTCCCAACTGCAGTAACAGCCTTGTTCCACACAAAACGCACTCTATACTTTTCAGATAAATAAACGGGTAGTAATCCAATAGCCTCCCTGGGATCAATGATCATTTCCGCTTCACTAAACAACCCGCCGAGTAAATTTTGCGGATTAACTCCATTTACTTTGCCGGCGATTTCTGATGTACTTAATAAATATACCTGGCGGTCGTTTTTGTTGAATGCTTCATTCAATTCCTGCAATACCTGCCATTCATCTTCATGATACGCAAGGTGCAGGCTGCCACATTCGTGATACCACAGCCTTGCTTCATCAGCAATTTCTTTCCATACATTTCTTGTGCGAACCGCACGGTTATACATGATTCCTTCCGGCTGGCCAATGGGCCATATCATTCCAAAATTTCTTACAGATGCGCCAACCGCCTTTCCCGATCTTTCAATAACGGTAACCGCAAAACCCTTTAACGCAAGGGCGCGTGCGGTTGCCAACCCCACAATTCCTGCACCGATCACGATAGCTGATTTGCTCATAGAGCCCAATCCCTGATTGCCGGAGCTTACCGGCAACTATTAAGGGAGATTTTAAAATGTTAAAGAGATTTTTTCCAATTCCTTATTTTTTTCAAAAATATAATTACTTCTCTTATATTTTCTATTAAAATATCTCAGGGCGAGTAACGTTCCAGCCACCCCAATAACAGATAAATACATGACGCCATGAGAATACACCGATGCCCAGGGTAATTTATTACTAAAAATAGATTTACTGATGATGACTCCCACACTTCCGAGGTAACCAAAAGAGTCGGATACGTAAATAAGAAAGCCGACATTACCACCAACTTTAAATGTTGCAATAAGGCGCTCATACAGGATACAGTTAAAAGGTATGTAACCCATATATAACCCCAGCCCTACCATAGTCATCCACATAAACGGTGAGAGATAATGATTGATGAACATCCAGGAACTAATGCCTGCCATTAAAAAACCTCGCCACGATAATTATATGGGTGATTACCAGGGCATTTCGGTTATTACGAATAATAATCATGCTGCCGATCAAAATCAAAACGATTATGCTGATAGGAATTTCAGTTGCAGTGAATACCGATGGCTGATTGCCAAAACCCAATTCCCGCCAGATGTCAGCCGCAAAATTATCCCGTGATATCGCGAAAGACCGTCAGGAAAACGTACAGTGTAATCAGCAGCAGCAAGCCATAGCGAAATTCTAAAAAGAAGTTTTTTCGCTCCGCCTTTGACATTGGCAAACGAACGATACGGCTTTCTATGTCTTCTGCTGAAGGCGGTGGAATTTTCTCTAATAAAAATACAAAGAGCAGCAATGGCAAAATAAAAACGAGCCCGGTAATAAAAGGCAGCCACCAGTCAGTAACCGCAAATGTAACCTGCAGGTATTTTGCTACAGACTTTACAAGGCCAGATGAAAAAATAAAACTTACTGCAAGGGAAGCACCGATAAAGTCAGTGGCTTTTCTTCCTTCAACAAATGAAAAAATAATTCCCCAGATGATCCCTAACGGGAAGCCGTTTGTAAATAAAAAAATTATGTTGAAGGGCGCAGGAACAACAGCAAAAAGCAATAACGAGATCCAGGAAATACCAACCAGCAATAAAATAATTTTTCCTCTTCCAATATGCTTTAATTCAGCAATAAATTTTATCCCGTAAAATTTACTTAGCATATAACCCAGCACCTGTATTATCACCAACGCATCTTTATATGCCATCCCAAAAATAAGCGGCGCCTTACTAAAAGAACCTACGGTGAAAGGTTTTCTAAACGCATATACAGATGCATAGGTTAAAAAAGTAATGACAGACGCAAACAGCGCAACCATAATGTCGCGGTATCGAAGCCGGGGAGGTTGTAGCGGAATTGCCTGCACTTTTAAATATTAATACGCCAAGAGGCGTTGTGAATTATGCCGGCTGGTTTAATTTTTTTGATGAACCAAGTGCTCAATCATCATAGCCCGGTATTGCTCCAGGTCTGGCAAGGGAACATGCTCCAGTTTGGCTTTTTCGTCCCATCCCCTTAGCGTGATGTACAAGGGAAACCATTCTTCATTTTCAAAATCCGTTGCTTCCTTTTCAGTCATGGGGCCTCCCTGGAAATTTAATGTGTTTTTGCTCGCCTCTGATAACCGTTGGTAATAAGAAGGATACCTGAAAGTGAGGTAGCGTTTTGCTTCAACATGTGAGGCAATAAGCCGGGAGATTTTTTCCGAGAAGCCTTTGCTTTTAAGATAATCTCCACCGATCTTTTCGTGATCGACTATTCCATAATCGTCCATATACTTCACGTCCATTATGTGCTCGCATAAATGGCCGATATCATGAAAGAAAGCAGCAAGAATTACTTCATCATCATACTTTTCACTCTCCGCCAATTGGGCGCATTGACACATATGTTCAATTTGTGAGACCGGTTCGCCAATATAATCCTGGTTGCCATACATTTTGTATAGGCCGAGTATTTCATCTGCAACTTTTGTCGCTTCTGCTTTTTCCATTAGTTATTGCTGCTTTTTTATTTTTGTACATTTTTTAACTAAGCCGCGTTATAAAGACGGAATGATTTAGTAAAATGAACAACGAAGTTTTGCAAAAGTAGCTACAGTTTTCTTCCAATGTAATATTAGTTTATTTCAATTTGCAATGGTAAAGTTGATCCAAATCACGGAAATTTTAGGGCAAATAACATCCTCTCTAAAAATTAGGCGGAGCCTGGAGAAGCCCCGCCACTTATGTAAACCAAAACTAAAGACACGTCTTATTGAATTAACCACATTTTAGCATCGATATCATCATTTCCACCATACTGGTTCTGAAGTGCAGCTTTTAAGTTATCACCGTTCGTCGTTATTTCATTTGACGGATATTGGTACCTTAAGGGAATCTTTCCGCCGTTGCCTGTTCCGGGCCCCACATTAAAAGAAGGCACGCCCGTTCTGCGCCATTGATAGTAAGCCTCAAGCCCGGAGTTCCTCGCATACGCCAGGTATTTTTCTACAAGAATCTGCACTAACCCGTCATTGTTATTTCCTTTATATTTTACAAGCGGCTGGTTGAAGTAATCTGTGAAACTAAATGGAACGGTGTAAACAACATCGCCGGTTCCGGTAGTATTGCGAAAAACTATCTCATTGTTGCCATCAACGATTCCATAAAAGTTAAACATAGCCTTCGTTCCTTTTACATACCACGATTCAGCATCTCCCGAAGTCCAGCCACGATTGATTGCTTCGGCTATACTATAGCAAACTTCTGCATAGCTTAGAATTAAAGTAGGCTCTGCAGTGTAAGTACTGTAAAAGTGGTGATAGTTGTACTGCGAGATTTTGCCCGCTCCTGATTCTGTTGCCAGGGAGCTAACATCTTCACCTGATGCGCCACCAACGAAAGATCTATAATCAGTATCAGCGTATCCTAACCCACGTGCCGGCTCGCCGAATATCATAGCCCTTATATCATGCAGCTGGCCTAAAGTAGTTTCAAGTGTAGCCGCCAGGTTTAAACGGCCTGCATTGTTACCATAATTATTGGGATTATCGGGATAGTAATTGTATTGATTGTTATAAATATATTCCAGGTTGTCGTCATTGCTTGTAAAAACGGGATACAGAACAGGATTGCTGACAATAGAATTAAATTGCTGTTTCACGTTAAGGTCCGGATCATCCGCATGATGGCTTAGCTCTATTAATACACGGAGTTTATAACTGTTTACCACCTTTTGCCATTCTGCTAATGCATCTCTTCCATTAGAGCCACTTACCGGGTTATTAAGTCTTTCCTGGTAGTAAAAGTCACCTGAAAATTCAAGAAATCCATTAGCCAAAAAGCCGGAAAGTAACGTATTTGCAGAATCAAGCCATAAAAGCGATTGCTTAAAGATCTCTTTTTGGGTATTGTATTTCGGAGCAGGATTATCTAATCCTTGCAAAGCATCTGTTAAAGGCAGATCTCCAACCTTCATAGTCATTTTAACGTAGAAGAAAGCCCTAAAAAACAAGCCCAGTGCATGGTATGGGTTATTATCATTGCCTGCTAATCTTCTTGCCTCAGCTTCCATTGCAACAACGTTCCTCAAGGTTCCATAATTGAGACCGGCGCTCCCTGTGTTATATTGATTCTGCCCGTAGTAAGTGTAGTTAGATACGATAAATTGATCAGCCTTATCTTCATCACCGCCGGGCGAAACATACATGTCATTCAAAATACTCTTCAATATTAAAGCAGGCGGAACCTGCAATGGAAGGTTTTTATTTTGTGAATAATCTTTTAACTTTTTCGAGCAGCTGCTTACAATTACGGTAATTAATGCAAGCGTTACTATGGGAAATTTAAAAAGCTTCATAAATACTATTTTATTAATAATTTTTTATTTACAACTAAACATGTCTTAAAAAGTAACGTTTACATTAAAGCCGTAGCTTCTGGATGAAGGGGGCTGCAGATCATGCTCCAGGCTTATGTTACCAAACTGGTCCCTGCCCGGGAATTGATCTACATCAATATCACGAAATGCTTTTGGGAAAAAGTAGATAAGATTTCTTCCAACTAACGAAATATCTATTTTGCTTACGAATGAGTTCCTTAATAGTTTTCCAGGCAAAGAATAAGTAATAATTACTTCCCGTAATTTAGCATACGTCTTTTTTACGGTTGTATGTTGCGGATCGTTATAAAAGCCGTTTACATAATCCTGTATCCAGTTGGTAGTTGAATCGTTGGGTACAAAATGAAGGTCCTTATAGTTAGTTATAACACCTGTTACCGGATCATAATCAATTTGTCCCGTGCCACCTGCAACCTGAACACCATCTCCGCCGAGTATGGGCCTGCCGTTTGCGTCGCGTGCGCCGCCATTATGTTGATGACTCGGGTCTGATCCGAAATAACCGGGATCTCCCCAATGTGCTGCTTCATAGGCCCGCGCTTGTCCAATGATACCTTCATTCGTATTGGCTCCGCGCCCTCCTTCGGTGAGTTTACGCAGCACCCTATCCTGTATTAATCCTCCTACCATCCCATCAAATTGGAAGGAGATGCTAAAAGACTTATAAGAAAATTTATTGTTGATCCCCCATGACCAGTCTGGATCTGAATGGCCAAGATATTGGGCCTTTGGTAAGAAAACAGGCAGGCCGGATTCATCATGTATCACTTTGCCATCTGGTGTCAGCGCTTCATAACTACCAAATAACTTATCTACCCGGTCACCGATTTTATACGGGTAACCCGTACCGTTAGATACCTCTTTGGCCCCACCTGCAAATGATGTATACACCTCTTTATAGGTAGCCCAGTTTACCAGCACATCCCAGTGAAATCCTGTGTTGGTTTGAATTGGAGTTCCGGTTATCGAAATCTCTGCGCCGGTTCTCTTGGTAGCGCCGCCGTTTGTAGTGAAATAGCTCTGGCCGCTCGTTTCGGATATATATTGGTTAGAAATATTGGGGCCATCTTTATACTGGAAGTAAGTAGCGCTTAAACCGAGCCGGTTATTCAGCACCCTGATATCAAAGCCACCTTCATAATTACTACGTGAGAAAGGCTTGATTCCGGCTTTTACAGTATAACTGGGCGAGTTAGCTTCCGTTTGATTATTATATCCCGGTGTAGTTGCATAGGGAGGAGTAGATAGGGAATAATTCGGCCCGTCATAAGGAGTATAATAACTATTACCATAACCAACAGGGCTGCCTACCCCAAGGCTTTGAAAAGATGTGCCAACGAAGGCATCAGTACCACCGCCCTTCACATTGGCATAACTCCCTCTTAATTTTATTCGCGTGATTGCCTTCGGTAAATGGATATAATCAGATAAAACTGTACTTAAGCTTACAGATGGATAGAAGCCTGAGTTATTAGCCACAGGCAAAGCAGAAGTCTGGTCAATGCGCCCTGTGGTGGAAACCGTAAAATAATTTTTATAAGTTATGTCAGCAGAATAATAAGCACTTAACAATAAAAGATTGCTTCCAAAAGAGTATGACCTTATAGGTTTTAGCGTATTGGCAAAGGTATAAACGTTTGGTATGATAAGCTCATCCGTACTGGTATAGCTTGATGTAAATTTCATATTTCTTGCAGATGCGCCTACAAATGCAGTTAAGGAAAGGCCGCTCGCTGCAATATTTTCTTTATCGTATTGAAGTAAAAAATCTGTATTATTTTCCCAGAGGTCCCTGCGGTCTTCGCGGTAATTTCCATGATTGTGTTCATCACCGTAGGGATGTGCAGAAAAAGGTTCTTTTTCAGTTCGTAACAGGTTATAGGTAGTTACGTTGGAACGAAGCAACAAATTAAAGTCTTTATTAAATTTATAAGTGAATGCTGCCCAGCCATACAGGTCATTTTTGTAATGCCCGCGCAACCATTCATAGCTCATAAAGTACGGGTTCTGATATCGCTTATATTCGACAAAATTCGACTGAATGCCCTCTTTACCGGGTTGCCAGTAATTCACAATGTTCGGATCTTTAACGTTCCAGTCAGCACCGGTCCAAATATCAACATCGTAAATAATGCTGTTCGGCCCGTATATCGCATCAGGTATATTGGGCGTAAATTGACGGTTGTAATTGATGTTACCCTCTATTTTGAATTTATCGCTAACATTATAGCTGCCCAAAACATTGAAATTTACAGAGTTCATTTGCGTATTGGGTGTAATACCGGTCTGGTGGGTTTCAGAAACTGACATTCTCACCGTTGACCGGTCGGTAACGGCGGAGAAATTAATGTTATTTGTATTTAAAAGCCCCGCCTGTAAAAAATTTTGCAGGTTGTTCTTTCCGCGGGACACCCAGGGGGTAGGTTCAACATGGCCCACAAAGGTGCTTCCATTCGCAAATGTGGTTGTATAGTTTTTCGTGGGGTCATATTTTCCGTCGTATTGAGGAAGTAATAATCCTGCGTCAAGTTTCGGCCCCCACACATCATAGTCTTTATCATTTTTTCCTGATCCTGTGCCATTGCTGTTATAGTCTCCAAATGCATATTGTTGGTTATCGCCGCCACCATAAGAGTTCTGTACCCTCGGTATAGCAATGAACCCTTTTGTGATTTGTGTACTGCTATTGAATTCGACTGTAAAGCCCTTATTGTTCTTTTTACCTCTCTTGGTAGTTATTAAAATGGCCCCATTAATACCACGGCTTCCATATAGTGCGGCCGCCGTTGGGCCTTTAAGCACCGTATACGTCTCGATGTCATCGGGGCTTATATTCCATGTGTCAGAATTAATAGGAATACCGTCCACGACATAAAAATTTAACGGTGAACCTCTTAGTAATACGGTGGGAGAAGCGAGTAATTCCTGGTTAATACCTACATTTAAACCGGCCACTTTACCTGTTAAACTATTTATTGGATTTGATTCGCGCGCTTTTGTTAAATCAGAGCCTTTAACTTCCTGCACAGAATATCCTAACCTTTTAGTTTCCTTTCTTACGCCCAAAGCCGTAACTACCACATCAGTCAACTGCTGGCCCGCAGATGTTAACTCCACAGTAATATTATTTCTGGATGCAGTAATTTCTTTTGAATCGTAACCGATATAACTTATTACCAGTTTGCTATTTTTCGGCGCATCTACACTAAATTCCCCGGCGGCGTTAGTCGCTGTTCCTTTATTAGAATTTTTAAGCGACACACTTACTCCGGCAAGGGGATTGCCGTTGATAGCATCCACAACCCTTCCCTGGATTCTGTTGTCCTGCGCATCTGTAAGAAACGACGAAACGAAGAAACATATGATAAAAAGTAATCTTTTCAAAAGCCGGGAGCTAGATAGGTTCATAACAGTTATTTTGGTTAAAAAGTAAAACTAAATTACGAACATTATGGTATTGTTATAGCCCTGTGAATAAAAAGTTATGAAATTGTTAATGGGACATTTTGCCTTCTTGCAACCAGAATAAATTACAGACATAACTCTGGAGCCAGACACCAAACTGACGAAGATGATGATCGAGGTGTTTCCATTCAAGCAGATCCCATTCTTCTCTTGTAATGTTCCAAAGAACGGATGCCTGGTATTTGCAATAACTCCCGGGCCTTCAATAACAAACCGATCGACATATGCCAGCAAGGTATTTTTTTCAGTTTCAAAATCTCTGCCGGCTACTTTGAATCCTTTAACCGTGGGCCGGTTTTGTTTAAATGGTTATCCAAAAGCATCTGCTTTTTAGCAATTTTACCAAAAGAAAACCAATTAATCCTCTTTTCAATTGTAGTTGGCCGAAAGCAACCTGAATCGGTGGCTGGAAGTGGGCGAGCATTTGTGAAACATTCATTTTGCCCCATAAAGGTTGCGAATTTGTTGTAAGCTTATTGATACGCTCTTTTATTAATTATTCTCTGCAGAATCAAATATTTTTTTCACATAAAAGTTTTAGCGATCATACCTGGTATCAATTGAGTGATGATAAAAAATTTGAATGAGCCGTAACGCCCTGCTTAATTATTCTAAAAATGTCTTAATTTAATTTTTTATCTTGATATTTAACTCCTCAAATCTACATTACATGACAGTATTGCGCACAAAAAAGTTCACGACGATAATGATCATAACTGCGGTATTGCTAGTTTTAATTGCAATCACTGCGCTGCATATATGGCTTTAGACTATCAGCGAAAATATGTGTGCACCTATTATCTATAACGTATAGCATTTGTTATGGTGCTGTGATTTTTTTTCTCTTTCATGATAGCCTTCATTCAATTTTATCTCTATAAACAATACCCGCTTAATTGATAAACAATACCTGCGTAATTGCTTAATTTTAACGGCTGAAGGGGTTACCGTTATAATTAAATACAACCTTCAGGCTTGTGCACCAGCTATGATAGCCCAGGAAACAATACAGCAAATTGTAAGCAGAATTGATATCATAGAGATCATCAGTTCTTTTATCAGGCTCAAAAAAAGGGGGGTAAACTATATTGGCCTCTGCCCCTTTCATAATGAAAAGTCCCCATCGTTCACCGTTTCACCTTCAAAGGAAATCTACAAATGCTTTGGATGCGGGCGAAGCGGAAATACGATCAGCTTTCTAATGGAGCATGAGAAGTACAGCTACGTGGAGGCTTTGAAATGGCTGGCAGCAAAATATAATGTCGAAATTGAAGAAACAGCGACAACTCCTGAATTTAAAGAACAACAACAGGTTGCGGACAGCCTCTATATTATTAACAATTTTGCCAGGCAATTCTTCAATAAAATTTTATTCAGTTCCGCAGAGGGAATTAATGTTGGATTAAGCTATTTAAAGGAAAGAGGTTTTAGAGAGGATATCATAAAAAAGTTTGAATTGGGCTACAACCCTGAAGCCAGGGATACCCTGGCCAAAGCAGCAATTGAGGCGCAGTTCAACAGCGACCTTTTGCAAAAAGCAGGCCTTGTAGTAGCGAGAGATAGCGGCCTGCAGGATAACTATCGGGGGCGTATTATTTTTCCTGTTCACAACCATACCGGTAAAGTTTCAGGCTTTGGTGCCAGGCTTATCAGGAGCAATGATAAGGCTCCAAAATATATCAATACCCCTGAAAATGAGATCTATGTAAAAAGTAAGATCTTATATGGCGCCCATTTTGCCCGCCAGGCTATTGATAAAGCCGATGAATGCTTGCTGGTTGAAGGATATACTGATGTTCTGGCATTACACCAGGCAGGAATTGAAAATGTGGTTGCCAGCGGAGGCACCTCTTTAACAACGGACCAGCTACGGCTTATAAAAAAATACACGCACAATCTTACCATACTTTATGACGGAGATGCTGCAGGAATAAAAGCCGCATTGCGTGGCCTCGATCTTGCATTGGAAGAGGGGCTTAACGTTAAGCTGGTTTTGTTGCCCGGCCAGGAAGATCCGGACAGTTATCTTAAAAAAAATGGGGTAACTGCTCTTACGTCATTCATCAGGGATCAAAAAAAAGATTTTATTCTTTTCCAGCTCGAATATGCATTAAAGGAAGCGGGAGATGATACAAACAAACGCTCACAGGTCGTAAACCAGATAGCAGCCTCCATTTCAAAAATTAATAAAGCCGAAGATTTTACCAAACAACAGGATTATATACGAAAAGCAGCAGATCTCTTAAAAATTGATGAGAACGGCCTGCATACTTTGGTAAATAAATATATAAGGGAAAAATTTTCAAAAGATGAAAAGCGTTTTCTATCTAACGAAAAAAATTTCCAACAAACCGGCACCCCGGCAACTGAATTTCCTGAAATTGATAATGACGTCCTTGAATTATTAAACCGGGATGAAATAAATGAAAGGGCCGTAGTAAGATGCCTTATTGAGTTTGGATTGAAGGAATGGGAAAGCGGGAAAACTGTTGCAGATTATCTCTTATACGAATGTATTGATGAGGAAGTTATTACAAGTGCCGCGCTTTTCAAAATCATCAATACCTATAAAGCCTGGTATGAGGAAAAACTGGAACCTACAGCAAAGAATTTTTTGTACAGTGATGATCTTGAAATGAGCCGGATAGTTGTTTCCATTATTGAATTCCCATACGAGATAAGCCCGGGATGGCAAAAGAATTATGAGATGCCCGTGCCTTCCAGGGAAGATAATTATAAAGAAGAAATTATTTCAACACTGAGTTATCTTGAATTAAAAAAGATAAAAAAACTTATTGCAGTTAAATCAAAAAGAACTGGAAGGAACGACTTCTCCCGAAAGACAGACGTTGTTAATACAAACTCATGTACGCCTAAAAGATTTGGAAACCAAGATTACTAAAGTTATCGGTGCGGTTATTTTGAAATGAAAAGGTTTGCGAATAGTAAACAATTTGTATGTTTTTCAAAAATTTGCTGGTATCAACTCCATTGACGAAGGGAGAAAGCGTTGTCTTAAACGTGCGTTCTGACAGAAGCAAAAATGTCTTTATTTTCGCTACATAAAAACTACAAAGCCAGCAAAGCTTCAATTATGGAAGTACACCACCACCCCGATCTGCATCATAAAAAGAAGCACTTTAAAGAATACTTTTTGGAATTCCTGATGATTTTTCTTGCTGTAACGCTGGGGTTTCTTGCTGAGAATCTGCGTGAGCATATAACCGACCGTTCAAAAGAAAAAGAATACATTAGGGGTTTCATCCGCAATCTGCGGGATGACACAGCAAGCCTGCAACGCATCATCAATTTTGATCATAGACAAGTTAAGGGAATTGATAGTTTTTTGCGCTTAAGGCATACAGATATGAGATTGGATAGTAACCGCAAAAATTTTTATTTGCTTGCCGGTGATTACTTTTACAGCTCTGCCTCTTTTACCAGTAACAATGCTACTTTGCAGCAACTGAAAAGTACCGGCGATTACCGGCTCATTCAGAAACACCATGTAGCAGATAGCCTTTCGAAATATGAAGCTAATATTCAGGAAATCTCACACGAAACCGATTATTATAATAATTATTTCAAGGAAATCCTGTCCCGGTTGGAGAGCCTGACAGACGTAACTATCTATGGAGACACCTCTTACATAAAGAATAGAATATTCACCAGTAAACCTGCCCCCCAATTAAATACGGACAGTAGCCAGTTTCGGGCTTTTATTAATAAAGTATTTGACTTTAGAATTATTACCAGCTCCTACGCCGACAACATGTTAAAGCCACAGTTAAATAATGCTACCAGCCTGATTGCCTTTCTTAAACGCGAGTATGGCATCGGGGATGAATAAAACATTCTATTAATTTTTCCCTACGTTATAGGCACAGTTATTTTAAAATAAAAAGGATGATCCCGTTTTACAAGATCATCCTTTTTCAAGTAGACTATTTATATGGCTTAATAGCTTTCAGCTTCAATCAGTTTCTTTTTAAAGAGCTTTTGTATTTCTTGAATATTTGGGGAAGGAGAGTGCAACAAATTCACAGGCATGGTTTTTTGCAAAGCGCTGGGCACTCCATACATAATCAAGTACTACAATATCGCCAGGTTCGAAACCCTGTTCGACCAGGCAGCTCCATGAACAATCACGGTTTAAATCACTGGTAATTTTTGAAGTTGCCTTTGGATAAGCGATCCACAATTTTCCTGCAGGATGGAGCGCAGGGCAAACCTCTGAAAGAATTTTGTGCAGTTGATTTAAATTTAAAGCAAACACAAGAGCAAAATCAATTTTACGGGTTTTTAAAAGCGGAGTTACGTTTTTTGAGAATGAAAGCTTAGAAAACTGTTTTTCGATCGTTGAAGGAAGGCCTTGTATTAACAAATTTTTTTCATCCTCCAATTGCAATTTTTCAAACAATGTTTGAGACATAAGCGAAGCAATATTTTAAGATTAAAAAATGTGTCTAAAAACCCGCACTCCTGTAAAATCATTGGGTAGGAAATAGTGTAAAAACCGGTGTGCAGAAAAGACAGGTGCAAAATTACGTAAATTATTGCTTAAATAACTAAAAAACCTTGATATGTAATGGTAAATTTAAGCCCGTATTGCATTATTTTGAATTTACCGGCTGATAATATTTCAATGCTTCATTCATGTATCCCTTCAATTTCTCAATTCTTTTCGAATCTAACGGGTGATCACTAAGAATTTCAGGAGTTTTTGCCCCGGTGTTTAAATTGGCCATTCTTGTCCAGAAAGGAATGGCTTCCTGTGGATTATAACCGGCCATGGCAGCGAAAATAAGCCCATAATGATCTGCTTCATATTCCTGGTTCCTGGAATTGGGTAATAAAACGCCTACTTGCGCACTGGGAGCATAAATACTTTTAAAGATATTATTTGCTTTTGCATTTCCCGAAGTAAATACATCTCCTGTACTTCCAATCCCTGGGCAAGAAGTGCCTGGCTCATTCTTTCCTGGCCATGATGCGCTACAGCATGCGTAATTTCATGGCCCATTACAATTGCCAGCGCCGCTTCATTTTGTGCAACTGGCAAAAGGCCTGTGTATACGACAACTTTTCCACCGGGCATACACCATGCATTTACTTCTTTATTATCTACCAGATTAAATTCCCAGTTGTATCCTGAAAGTTCGCATGATAATCCTTTATCGCTGTAATACTTGGTAATTGCTGCTGCAATCCGGCCCCCTACACGTTTAACCATATCTGCATCTTTACTACCAGCGCTGCTCACGACATGATTTTCAGAAAGAAACGATTTGTATTGAGTAAACTGCTTCCTGTTGAAGAGAAGATTCAGAAACAAGCGATCAATTGTTTACGCCCTGTTATTGCATTGGTGGTACATGCAGTAATAAACATTGAAGAAGCTGCAATAAGCAGAATATAAATTTTTCATCATAAAAATATTTTGATTGACCTAAACAATTGATGTACCAACTTTAGATATTAAGTACTTCTTACATTATCAATTAAAGTTGTATCAGTAAAGTTGTATTAATCGAAAAAGTAAAAAGACATGAAGAGATTATACTTCTTTTCTGCGCGATTTTTTTCTATCGCGGTATTTTAAGATAGGAACCCGGCTTTCATTTCCTTTAATGAAGCCGGCTTATATTTTTTTGATGGGTAAGAACAACGAGCGCTGCAACAGCAACGGCAAATACCCTGTAAAAAACTTCCTTTTCATTATAAATCCATAAAACGCAAATTGGTAACGCCACACCTGCAAGAATTGAACTGAGCGAAACATATCTTGTTAAAAATAATACCAATAAAAAAACACCTACGCAACTAACTGCTACAATGGGTTGAATAGCCAGTAACATTCCAAATAATGTTGCCACGCCCTTTCCACCCCTGAATTGTGCCCATATAGGATAAATATGACCGGCAACAGCCGCCATTCCAAGGCCTATCATTAAATTGGTACGGTCAAGTTCATTTGTAAGATAATAAGGCAAAAGATTATAAAGCGCTACTGCAAAAATTCCTTTAAGCATATCACCTATCATTACAATTGTACCATATTTTGGCCCAAGCACCCGGAAAGTATTTGTGGCGCCCATATTACCACTTCCATACTCACGAATATCAATATCAAAAATAGATTTACTGATAATTAATGCCGTTGGTATCGAACCAATCAGGTAAGCCGTAATAATTAAAATAAATTCTTTCATAATCTATTGCAAAGAATCAAGGGTAAACAAATATACCATTTAATTCATGTCGCCGAATTATAATTTTTTATACGTTTTAATACTTTTCCAGCACCATAATTCCCCACTCATTTTTTTCAGTCTCTTTCTTTTATAAAAAAATGATTTTTTACAAAAATCGCACCAATGGATTCCTCATCTTTTAACAAAAAACCACTTATTATCAATAACGAACCTGGTTGCAAACAGCATTGATAGTTTTTCCGCATTTTCTACTCAATACATTAAAATTTATATTGGCTAATATAATGTTAACGACAGAAAGACCCTCAATATTATTTCTTTTTTCAAGATTGATATGTTTACAATTGATTCGCTTCAATATTTTCGAGCAGCATTATTGATACTCCATTCATCATTGTCTATCGCTGTAACTGAAGCAGCGCCCAGTTTTTCTGCAAGTATTGCCAGAATACCGGTACCCGTTCCGAAATCAAGAACTGTTTTATTCCTGAAATTGATCTTTTCCATTTGTTCGCACCATCAAAAAAGTAGTAGCATGGTGGCCGGTGCCAAAACTCATTTTTGGAGTAATAATTATTTCATGCTCGACATTTTCAAGCGGTTCATGAAAAGACGCCCTGATTCCTACAAAATCATTAATAATTACCGGTTGCAACTGGCTTTCCCATTCCTCATTCCAGTTCCTGTCTTCAATCACTGAATATGTATATGGCGCATTTTCGGCAAAATAGATCTTAATGTTTCTTCATTAAAATCTTCCTCTTTTATATAGGCTACTAAAACATTTTCATTTTGTTCAAATGCATAAAAATCGTTTTCAGATAGTTCTGCGATTAAAATTTCCGCTTCATCAGGCAATGCCGTGGGTCTATTTCTATTTTGATAAAATTTTTCATAGAAAAAAGCCTGCAGAATTCTACAAGCTTTCATTAAAATTTATGAACAATTTTTAATTATTGTCTGATCTTGCTGGGAGGACGGGATTGTGTTGAGGCTTTGGTATTAAAGCTTTACGGCTAAGTTTGAATTTCCCTGTTTTAGGATCAACGCCTACCAATTTTACTTTTACCTTATCGCCTTCATTTAAAACACCTTCCATAGTTTCGAGGCGCTTCCACATTATTTCAGAAATATGAAGCAAGCCCTTGTTTGCCCGGCAGGAATTCAACAAAGGCACCAAATTCTTTAATTCCTTTTACAGTTCCTTCATATACATCTCCAACTTCAGGAACGGACACGATACTTTTTACCCATGCAACAGCCTGGTCAAGGCTTTCTTTATTGGCAGAAAAAATACTTACTTCACCTGTTTTACCTACTTCGGTAATATTTATTGTAGCACCGGTTGCTTTTTGAATTTCCTGGATAATTTTTCCACCGGGCCCAATTACTGCACCAATAAATTCTGAATCAATAATCAATTTTTCCATCCGTGGCGCATGTGGCTTCACATCGCTCCTGTGCTCAGGAATACAATTATACATGGCATCAAGAATATACAGCCTGCCCTTTTTGCCTGGTCAAGCGCCTGCCGCATAATATCCATGCTTAAGCCATCTACTTTTATATCCATCTGCACACCACAAATACCATCCCTGGTACCGGTTACTTTAAAATCCATATCACCTAAATGATCTTCATCGCCCAGTATATCGGTAAGAACAGCAAATTTTCCTTCTTTTGAAATCAGACCCATCGCAACACCGCTCACATGCTTTTTAAAAGGAACACCTGCATCCATCAATGCAAGTGAACCGGCACAAACAGTAGCCATTGAAGAAGAACCGTTACTTTCCAGAATATCACTTACAACCCTTACGGTATAAGGATATTCACTGCCCGGCATCATTTGTTTTAATGAACGCATGGCAAGATTACCATGACCTACTTCCCTGCGGCCCACACCTCTCATCATTTTTACTTCACCGGTTGAAAATGGCGGAAAATTATAATGCAAAATAAATTTTGAATAATCGCTGCTGGCAGCACTTTCCACCAGTAACTCATCTAATGGAGTGCCCAATGTAACCGTTGTTAAGAGATTGTGTTTCACCCCTTGTAAATAATGCAGAACCATGCGGAGAAGGCAGATAATCTGTTTCCATTGTAAGTGGCCGTGATATCTTCAAGTGCCCCTTCCATCAAGGCGTTTATGGTCGTTTAAGATCATATCCCGAACCACATTATATTGCAGTTCACCGAAATAAAATTCTATTAATGCCTTATCTTCATCAGGCAATTCTTCACCTAGAAATTCTTCAATTTCTTTCTTCAGATTTTCAAAGGCATCCTGCCTGTTCATGTTTTGCAGAAGCGGCAGATGCAATTGCATACATTTTATCTTTTGCAAAGGCAATTATTTTTTCATTTAGCTCTTCATTGCGGTAAGGCTTTGTATATTCACTTTTTGCTTTTGCACCAATTTTTTCCCTAAGTTCCTGCTGGGCTTTTACCTGTATTTTTATCGCCTCGTGGGCCACTTCAATTGCTTTTACCAGATCTTCTTCCTGGCACTCTTTTCCTTCGCCTTCCACCATCATAATATTTCGATCGGTAGCGGCAATAATAAATTCCATGTCAGCTTCTGCAAGCTGCGTGCGGGTTGGGTTAACAACCATTTCGCCATTTACTTTGCCAATACGTACTTCGGAAATAATTTCCTGGATGGGAATATCAGAAACAGCCAAAGCTGCAGAAGCCGCAAGGCAAGCCATTGCATCGGGCATTACTTCAGCATCACTTGAAATAAGAGATACCAGTACCTGCACTTCGCATAAATAATCTTCAGGAAATAAAGGCCGTAAAGCCCGGTCGATAAGCCTTGAAGTTAATATTTCATAATCATTCAGGCGGGCTTCTCTTTTAAAAAAAGATCCGGGAATACGGCCGGCAGAAGCAAATTTTTCCTGGTAATCTACTGATAAAGGAAAAAATGATTGGCCTTCTTTGGGTTCTTTGTTTGCAACCACTGTAGCCAGTATAATGCAATCGCCTAGGCGAACTGTAACTGCACCATCTGCCTGGCGGGCAAGTTTGCCGGTTTCAATGGTAACCATCCGGCCATCACCTATATCAAATGTTACTGAAATTGGATTTGGAGTCATATTTATTTGTTCGTGTATTAGTAGTAAAAAAAAGTATTCCCAACCGTAAAATTCAGTTGGGAATAGCTAACAATATCATTGTAATGTAATTATTTACGGAGTCCTAACTTTTCAATTAATGCGCGGTAACCTGTGAGGTCATGCTTGCTGAGGTAAGTTAACAGGCTTTTTCTCTTTCCTACCATTTGCATTAAACCACGTTGGGTACTAAAATCTTTTTTATTTGTTTTAAGATGATCAGAGATATGATTGATATTTTCGGTAAGTAAAGCAACCTGTGCTTCAATAGAGCCGGTATTTGAGGCATTTCCACCAAATTCTGCAAATGTTTGGACTTCTTTTCCGATGTTAAATAAGACATTTTAATTAAATAAATTTATAATTGGGTGCAAAGGTAATAATTAAATTTTAATTACAAGCAGTTCCGATGGCCTTTCAAAGAAAATAGCAAGCCATAAAATATTATAAATCTTTTACATAATTAACGGAGGTTTTTGATATTCAGCGCGTATAAGGCAATAAATACCAGGCCAAAAAAGGTTGGAAACCGATGATATGCCCACCGCCAATAAATTATTGCCATACAGATAAAATGGAACGAGCAGACCAACAATAATGCCTGCTATATAAAGATAAAATCCGCATCGCCGGAGCCGCCACATCAACATGGCTCCCAAAAGAGTACATAGGGCGGAAATAATATTGCCTATTGCACTTTTACGAATATTATCTTCAGTCATCACTTTTGAAAGTGACAGTCATCATTTTTCGCCCAAAGGTAGTTTGATCTCTACGCCAACGTTTGGCGGCAGAATCTTTTTTCAAACTAGAATCATTCGGAATCTTCACCTTATTTATTGAAAACATTCTGGCTGATATGAGCAGCAGTTGAATAGGTGTAAATATTGCTGACTATGATCCATCCGCTTCCAATAAATGAAAGAATACAAAGCACAGTAAGAAGCGTAGGCCGCAGGGGTGGCTCCTGTTCAAAATCGCTTAGGTTTGATTCCATATATAAAATGAGTGCAACAATAATACACCTTTTGTCTAAAATGCATCAATATTTCGCCTACCTGGCAATTTACCTAACAGATTTCATTCAGCCGTTATTGCGGAAGTAATCAAAATATGGCATCTTTACTTTACATAAGCACCTACGTCACAAAACCGGGAATATCATTACGCTATTGCATTTCGGCAGGTAAATATAAATTTTGTTACGGGTTTTTTGAAAAGGAGAAAAATTTAGATTATCAGGCCTTAATCTTATATTATATATTATGCTGTTAATATATGTACCTGCTGCTTCACCAAGAAGTGAATATATTTTTGAATGGTATTTAAAAATGAACCTGGGGTTAAAATACCAGGTAACTAATGACCTGTCTGTTTTCAATACTTACCAACAGGAAAAAATTAATTACTCTTCGCGCCGCAATGGGTGATGAACTTTTCATTTACGCCTCACCTCTTCTGTTTGAAGATTCTATAAAAAAAATTGATGTGATTGTTGAGGAAAAATATCAAACCAAAGTTTTATTTCCTAACGATACACTGCGACCTGGGTTTCGATATTTTTTCCGCTATATTTTTTATGGTAAGCCGGTATGAAGAGTATCTGCCTTTTACACCCGATACACACGGAAGATTTACAGCAACCGATAGCGTAGCCTATAAAAATAATTTTCTGCAGGTTCCGGTTGTGGATGCCTGGATCTGCCTTTTCAAAACAATTCTGCAAAATAAATTTCCTTCCTGCATTTATCGGCCCCCGTTTTAAAGCAATTGTAACTTATGATATAGATGTCGCTTACAAATTTAAAGGCAGAAGCCTGAAGAGGATTACCGGGCGCATCTATAAAGGACCTGCTTACACTTCAACTTTAAAAACATTTATAGCAGGATGCTGACAATTACCGATCGCCACAAGGACCCCTGGGATGTTTATGAGTACTTACTGGAAACAATTGCGCAAAAAAAACTGGATTCGATTTTCTTTTTTTTATTAGGCGATACCTCAGTACATGACAGAAATTTAAATTACAAAAATCCTTTGGTAAAAAAACTTATCAATTCGATAACACCATTTAGCGAAATTGGTATTCATCCTTCGTATACAACATCTTCATCGCCCGAAAAGATTTTAAGGAGAAAAAAAGGCTTGAAAAATTATCGGGTAAAATAATTCATAAAAGCAGGCAGCATTATTTAAAATTTATTTTACCGGTAACCTACAATTCTTTAATTGAAGCCGGAATTACTGAAGACTACTCTATGGCTTTTTCTTCGTTGCCCGGTTTCAGGGCGGGCACTGTAAGCCATTTTATTTTTATGATTTACAAAATGAAAAAGCAACAGCTTTAAAAATTTCCCTGTGACTTTCATGGAAGGCGCTTTTATAGATTCACAAAAATTGCACCCTCACGAGGCTTTATCACTCTATTTTTAATTTAATAGAGGCCGTAAAAAATGTAAATGGTACATTCATCAGCATCTGGCATAATCATACTGTCAGTGAAACCAACGAATATATAGATTGGAAAAATGTACATGATCAGATGATTCGGTTTTTAGTACGGGAAGCTGGCCCATGAATTATTCTAACCAAACGCCGGTTTAAATGAATTCATTTGTGGCAATACTTTTCACCGCAGGCGATGCATAAAATCAATCAATATTTTTTCTTCGTTTTCCCAGTTAAGGTCTTCAGATGCTTTTAGCGTATTATGTTTCCATAAGTTATACATCTCCCCGCTTGCGGATATTGCTTTAATCTTTTCTGCAATCTTCTCCGGGTCAAAACTGGTAATAAAATCACCGGTGTTGTATTGCTCAATTAATCTCTTTATCTCAGTAGCCTCCGATGCCAAAACAGGAATGCCCGCATGCATGTAATCAAAAAATTTATTTGGCAGGGCAAACAGGTGCTGGTCGGTAACATTAATTTTTTCAAAGATGAGCCCAAGAAAGCATTGACGGGTATAATCCATCATCTCGTTATAAGGCAAAGGATCAATAAAGGTGACTTTATCGGCCAGCTGCAGCCCGCGAACCATTTGCTTGAGCTTACTCAAAATCGTTCCACTACCTATAAAATACAAATTGAAAATATCGGGCAAAAACTGCATGGTTAATACCGCCTCTTCTGCACCACGATTCTCATTGAGCCCCATACCCTGCATGATTAATATTTTCTTCCCAGGCGGAAATAAGTTTTCGCATTATCAACTCTTTTCAAATTTTTATAGGGAACATTCCTGATTACAGTTACCGGCACTTTATATTTTTTTTCATAAACACTTCTTATAGAATCATTTACGGTGATTACATTTTTTAAGTGTGGAAATAAAAGGTTTTCAAGAAGCTCCCAGACTTTTCTCGACACTTTTTTATAAACACTTAGTGTAAAATATTCATGGCTGTCATATATAAGTTGAATTCCTTTTAAACGGGATATTATAAAATTAGGAAGCAGCGTATCGAGGTCGTTGGCCCAAAGAACATCTGTTTTTTTAAAAAGGAGATAGAAAAATAATTGAATATTAAAAACAAGATACATGAATGGCCCGCGTTTAAAGGGGTTTGCAAAGCGGATGACCTTGTAAGGAAATTCATTCAATAGAAATGTCTTGCTGCTTTTTCTGCCAATGAGCAATACTTTATAACCCATTTTGTGAAGGGTGTTACATTCTTTTTGCACCCGCTGATCGGTAACTATATCACTTATAACAGAAACAATAATTTTTTGATCCAAGTAATTTTTTAATTTTTAATTTACAAATGTTAAACAATTATAAGCAGTTTTGCGTATTAATTAAAGTAAGGTATTAAATAAGCCATTCATCTTCACTGCCCCAGGAGTTGACAAATAAATACCTTCATATTGTTTGCCTTGATGTGCCCTACCCTGTTGATTATGGTGGCGTGTTCGATCTGTTTTATAAAATAAAAGCCCTCTCATGAACTCGGTATCCTCATCCACCTGCATTGCTTTGAATATGGGCGCGGCAAGCAAAAAGAACTCGATCATTATTGCCAATCTGTAACTTATTATAAGAGAAAAAAAATTTATAACAGCTTTCCTTTTCGTTTGCCCTTTATAGTTAGTTCAAGAGCCAATAAATTGTTATTGAGCAATCTTTTAAAAGATGATTATCCGGTTTTGCTGGAGGGTATTCATTGCACTTATTTTTTATACAGCGGGGAATTAAAAAACAAAAAAGTCTTTGTAAGACTGCATAATGTGGAATATGAATATTATGAAGAACTGGCAAAGACCACCAAAAATATTTTGAAAAAATTATATTTTTTTCACGAAAGCAACTTATTAAAAAAATATGAAAAGCAAATAGCCGGCAAAGCAATGTTTATTGCAGTAAGCGAAAAGCGATAAAGATACCTATGAGCAAATTCTTTTAGCTCATGAAGTTAAATACCTGCCCGTGTTTCTTCCTTTTAACCATGTGGAATCGGAGCCGGGAAGCGGAAATTTTTGCCTTTACCATGGAAATTTATCAGTACCCGAAAATGAAAAAGCTATAATCTGGCTAATAAAAAATGTTTTTGATGCAATAGATATTCCCATTTGTTATTGCGGGCAAAAATCCATCGAAGCGCCTAAAAGCGCTTGCACATAAAAATCAGAATACCTGCCTGGTTGCTAATCCATCTTTAAAGGAAATGGATGAACTTATAAAAAAAGCCCACATACATCTATTACCTTCCTATAACAAAACCGGGATAAAAATAAAATTGTTACACGCACTTTTTATGGGACGATTTGTTGTTACAAATCCGCGCGCAGTAGAAGAAAACGGCCTGGAAATTTTTTGCGAAATCGCCGATAGCCCCGGCGGAGTATATAAAATTAGCGGAAGATTTATTTAATAATTTGTTTACCGAAGCTCACATAAATAAAAGGAAATTTTAGAAGACGTTTATAACAACCATACAAACGCGTTGCAGCTTATGCAATGGATATGGTAGCATTGTCCCACACTTTGCCTCTTTCGGTTTTGATAGTTCGTGCCGGAAATTTATTGATAACGGGGTAATCGTGTGTTGCCATAACGATTGCAGTTCCATAATCGCGGCTGATGTTAAAAAGAAGTTGCATAATTTCATCTGATGTTTCAGGGTCAAGATTACCGGTAGGCTCATCTGCAAGGATCAGTTTCGGCGAATTTAAAAGTGCACGGGCAATATCAACACGCTGCTGTTCCCCGCCGCTAAGCTCAAAAGTCATTTTAAATCCCTTGGTTTTTAAGCCCACTTTATCAAGCACATCAGCAATTTTTTCATTCATTAATTTTTCATCCTTCCACCCGGTAGCTTTTAAAACAAATTTCAGATTCTCATTTACATTTCTATCGGTAAGCAATTGAAATTCCTGGAAAACAACACCCAGGTTTCGTCTCAGGTAAGGAACTTTTTTCCAGTCAAGCGATTGAAGGTCATACCCGGCCACATTTCCTTCGCCTTCCCGCAAATCGAGGTCACCATACAGCGTTTTCAGAAGGCTTGATTTACCCGTTCCCGTTTTTCCTACGAGGTAAACAAACTCACCCCGGTTTACAATAATGTTTACATCCTGGAGAATGAGAGATTCACCCTGGTAAATATTTGCGTTTCGCAATTCTAAAATTTGTTCTGCCATATTTGTTCACTTGTGCAATTATTTTAAGTATCAGTTCAATGTTTTTAACCAATCCGGCAAAGTTACTTTTATAATTATACTTTTTCTCAAAGAAATAATACACAACTGTTAAAAAGAAAAATTTCATTTAAAACTAAAAAATTAGTTGTTAAACTAAATAATTAGTTTACATTTGCTTTCAGAATAAAAAAATAAAAAGCATGACAAAGACATTAACTAAGGCGGAGGAACAAATAATGCAGGTGATCTGGAAGCTTGAAAAAGCGTTTGTACGGGAAGTTATCAATGAACTTCCTAACCCCAAACCTCATCAAAATACGGTATCTACCATACTGAAGATACTTGTTGAAAAAGAGTTTGCGGGAATACACGTAATTGGAAGAAATCACCAGTATTATCCACTTAGTCAGTAAAGAAGCCTATTCTAAAGGTACTATTAAAAACCTGGTGAAAGGATATTTTGAAGGCTCATTCAGTAATGCCGTTTCTTTTATGGTAAAAGAAAATAACATTAGCATTGAAGACCTTGAATTGCTCTTGAAACAATTAAAAAAGGGTAAATAAATTTTACGACCATGATAACATTTGCCTGGTATGTATTAAAAGTAATCATGTGCTCCGGCATCCTTTGCGGATATTATTATATAGCGCTACGTAATAAAATTTTTCACCGGTGGAACCGGTTTTATTTACTGGCTTCCGTATTACTTGCGCTTGCCGCGCCTTTATTGAAAATAAATATTTTTCAAAAAAGCGGTGCAGATAAAGGAACGGTTATACATATGTTGCAGACTATTAGCAATAGTGATGAAATTATAATAGAATATGGCAGGAACAGTGGCCTTCAACTTAATTACGAAAATGCCATTGCAGCCGGGTATTTGTTGGTCTCATCTGTATTTTTAGCCATCTTCTTTCTCTGCTTTGCAAAAAATATTCAGGTTAAAGAAAAGATACCCTGAAACAAAGTTCAATGGGATCAGTTTCATCTCTACAGATGCAAAAGAAACTCCCTTTTCATTTTTTAATTCCATCTTTTGGAACAACGCCATTGATCTTCATTCCAAACAGGGCCACCGGATCTTCAATCATGAAATTGCCCATATAAGAGAAAAACATTCCTATGACAAAATATTTATGAATGTAGTGCTCCTGTTCTTGTGGATCAATCCTTTCTTCTGGTTAATGCAAAAAGAATTAGGAATGATCCATGAATTCATTGCGGATAAGGAAGCCCTGGAAGACAGTGATATCAATGCTTTTGCGGAAATGATCTTACAAACGGTTTATCCCGGGCAACAATTTTCAATCACCAATAACTTTTTTCATTCACCACTCAAAAGAAGATTAATTATGTTCACAAAAAACAAAAATCCGAAAACAAATTATTTAAGCCGCTTGCTGGTGCTGCCCGTAGCTGCGTTTGTATTTTTTGCCTTTACGTTCAAAATGAAAACCATTAATACCGCATATTATTCGGGCAAAAAAATTACCGTAATAATTGATGCCGGCCATGGAGGAGCCGATTATGGAGGCATTGAAAACGGCATTAAAGAAAAAGACCTGAATTTGGCGATTGCAAAAGACATTAAAGAATTAAATACAAATGAAGATTTAAACATTGTTTTATCCAGGCCGGGCGATGAGCTTATGACACCGCAGGACAGGGTGAAATTCGCGCAGGCAAGTAAGGCTGATCTTTTTGTTTCAATACATATGGACGCTGAAACAAATAAAAATAACCATAACGGTGTCACTATTTTGGTTCCAAAAAACGATAACGTATACTTCAATGAAAGTAAGTTATTGGGATCTGCTTTAATTGAATCATTTAGAAATAATTACCGGCTTGGAGTGGCCGAAAAACTGGAACAGCGCGAACGGGGAATATGGGTTTTGAATGCCAATGAATGCCCCGCCGTATTAATTGAACCGGGTTTTCTTAGTAATCAAAACGATTTAAACTATTTAGTCAAAGCTGAAAACCAGCAGACTATTGCAAAGAATATCTTAAAGGGAATAGAAAAATATGCAGAGCAAAATTTGATCGGCAAGAGCAATAATATTTCTGTGACAGCTGATACCGTCCCTGCATACGTTGCGCCACCAGGTGCTCATCTTTCTTCAAAAGCGATATTCATTGTTGACGGAAAAATCATTTCAACTACTGAGGCGAATGCGATCGATCCATCCAAAATCCAAAGCATAAATGTGCTCAAGGTGAAAGTGCAGTAAGAAAATATGGCGAAAAAGGGAAAAATGGCGCCGTTGAAATAATTAAGAAAACTGATAACGCTGTAAATACAATTAATGTAGCGGCGGATACGCTTTCTTTTGAAAAATCGGGAAATACTTCAACTGGCCTGTTTATTTTATCGATGGAAAGGAAGCTTCCAAAAATGAAATGAATCGGATTCCCACAAACCGCGTTGCGTCTGTCAACGTTTTAAAAGGAGAAATTGCCACAAAAAAATATGGCGAAAAAGGAAACGACGGGGTAATTGAAATAGTTACAAAGCCGGCAGATATACAACAGGATACATTGCCGGACAAAGTCTTTACCAAAGTTGAAAATGAAGCAGAATTTCCCGGTGGCAGGGAAGCCTGGCTAAAATATATTATGAGTCAGCTAAAAAAAACCAGGATCAGTTAACGGATAAAGATTATGGGACCTGCCTCGTAAAGTTTATAGTAAATACAGATGGAAGTGTATCCAATGTAGAAGATTCAACAATGAAGAATACTCAATTGGCAAGAGTAGCTGTTGAAGCAATTCGTTCCGGGCCAAAATGGATCCCTGCAACACAAAATAACCACGTTGTTGCATCTTACAGATTGCAGCCAATTACACTTACGCAACCAAAATAAAACTAAATTATTATCAATGCTCCGAAAGGTTCGGAAACTTTCAGGGCCCTTTCACTTTTAAAAGGTTCAGAATTAAAAAATCAATTCACCATTTTTATTTTTTATGATCAGTTCTTTTTTATCAGCCCTCCTCTATCCTGCCAATAACCTGCGCATCAATATTAAACATTCCGGCTTCATGAATTACCGTTGAGGCAAAATCTTCATCTGTATAAATTTCCATACGGCAACCCATATTAAATACCTGGTACATTTCACGGTCATCGGCTCCGCTTGCTTCCTGGATTTTTTTAAAAATTTCGGGAACTTAAATAAATTATCTTTTATTACTCTTACATTTTCCGGAATTATTTTAAACATTTTGTTTGTCCGCCGCCACTGCAATGTATAAGGCCATTTATTTTATCGAAATTATTTTCTAAAAGATTTTTAATTAATGGTGCATAAGTTTTTGTAGGAGATAATATAGCATGTCCTAAATCTAATGCGGGCTCATTCTTCAACGAATTTATAAATGCATCCGTAAGCCTGCTTTCCGATATAAACAACTTCATCCGGTAAATTGTTATCATAACTTTCTTTATAATTTTCAGCATAAAATTTATTTAAAAGATCATGCCTCGCAGAAGTAAGGCCATTACTTCCGATACCACTATTATAATTCTTTTCATAAGTGCTTTGCCATACGAAGCAAGCCCTACAATTACATCTCCCGGCTTTATTTTTTCATTGGAAATAATTTTTGATTTTGGCCACCTTGCCGTCATCGTTCCGTTTACAGCAATCGTTCGCACAACATCTCCAACGTCTGCAGTTTCTCCGCCGAGGTAATGAATATTGATTCCAAAATTTTTCAGCATATCAAAGAATTCCTGGGTGCCATTAATTATCTGCTCCAACACTTCCCCGCGTATAGATTTTTATTCCTGTCGATGGTTGAATTAAAAATAATATTATCATAAATACCTACACATAAAAGATCATCAAGATTCATGACAATAGCATCCTGCGCAATTCCTTTCCATACCGAGATATCGCCGGTTTCTTTCCAATATAAATATGCCAGTATACTTTTGGTACCGGCCCCATCTGCATGCATTACATTTATAAAATCATTGTCGCCCCCCAAATAGTCAGGATAAATTTTACAGAATGCTTTGGGAAATATTCCCTGGTCAAGATTTTTTACAGCCGCGTGAACTTCTTCTTTTTGAGCAGATACTCCACGTTTTGAATAAAGAGACATTTTATAAATTGATTAATTTGGCAATGGCTGGTAGTCATTGAGACATTGGTCATTCAAGTCATTAAAGATTGTAAAAGTAATATTCGCAGGTGAAACCACAACTTTCAATTATCTCTATTAGTTTTGCCTGAACATGCTTGTACATACTGATATAAAAAATTTACCTTTTTTCAAAAATGCCGTTATTACTATCGGCACTTTTGACGGTGTGCATACAGGCCATCTCCAGATTATTCACCAGCTTAAAAAAGAAGCAGCAAATATAAATGGCGAATCAGTTATTATCACTTTTCATCCACACCCAAGGATGGTTATCGATGCTGCATCCAAGGCTTCATCACGAAAAACTATGAAGAAATAAAATTACTGAATACACTTTCTGAAAAAATTGAACTTCTGCAAAAACAGGATATTGATCACCTGGTAATTGTACCTTTCACTATTGAATTTTCAGAACAGTCTGCGGAAGAATATATCATGGATTTTCTGGTTCAAAGTTTCATCCTCATACAATAATAATTGGCTATGATCATCACTTTGGAAAAAACCGGCAGGGAAATTATAAGCTGCTGGAATTTTACCAATCAGGAATGTAATTTCAAGGTAAAAGAAATTCCTGAACATGTTTTGCACAATGTAACTATAAGCTCTACAAGAATCCGGCATGCACTTGCAGAAGGTGATATCAATACCGCAAATGAATATCTTGGGTATTCTTATTTTTTTGAAGGAAAGGTAGTTGAAGGCGATAAATTAGGAAGAACATTGGGTTATCCAACTGCCAATATTTTTATTAGTGATAAAAATAAGCTTGTTCCGGGAAATGGCGTTTATGCAGTGGAAATAGTGACTGATGAACCCGAAAGCAGCAAAGAAACTGAACAGCTTTCATCGGAATACATTAAGTACTGGTAACGCACTTTTAAAAGGTATGATGAATATTGGAGTAAGGCCCACGGTAGGCGGAACAAAAAAAGTTATCGAAGTAAATATTTTTGACTTTGATAAATCAATTTATGGTCAAACATACGGATCTATGTAAGGTATTTTTTAAGAAGCGAAATAAAATTTAATGGGCTTGAAGCTTTAAAAGAACAATTGCATACCGATAAAACAAATGCGTTGAAATTGCTGTAATGCCCCGCCCTCTTTGCGTGAGGGGCGCGGAGGCAAGGCCTTGTTCCTGTTATAGCTTATGAATGTCAGCGACTCTGGCATCTGTCATGCATATGCATTTCCCCTGATTATTTTATAAACAAGTTCTTTCATAAGCGAAGGCCCGGATGTTCCATGATTCCTGATTCCAATGCTTTTTAAATTATAATCATGAAGCAACATAATTACCTGTTCGGCTTCAGCAAAAGAATAATTCAACAGCATATCCATGGCCTGCTGAACCAAAAATGGATTGTGATAAAAAATAGGCCTGAGCGCTTTTTCACTTTTATCACTCATCTGGTAAATAACCAGGATTTTTGTAAAATAATTGTACAGAGAAGGCAACACCAATTGTATTGGGGCGGCTTTGGGATTAGCATCAAAATATTGAATAATACGTATTGCTTTCGAAAGGTCTTTTTTACTGATGGCATGCTGAAGTTCAAAAATATTGTACTCTTTGCTTACGCCAATATATTTTTCAATATCATCTTCTGTAATATTTTTTCCCCTGTCAAGATTAATAGACAACTTTTCAATCTCGTTTGAAATTCGGTTAAGGTCGTTTCCGATGTGATCAACAAGTAAGGTCAAGGCCCTTGGAGTTATCTGGTATCCTTTCGATTGCAGATAACCGTTAGTCCATGCATGGCAACTGGTTATCGATAAATTTTTTTCGACAAAAAAACTTCGCCATGTTTTTTTAATAATTTAGAAATGCGGCTGCGGCCGTCGATTGTTTTACCTTTATAAGATACTACCAGTACCGTTGAGCCAAGAGGCTTCTCAATATAACTTTCCAGCTTATCAATATCCTTCATTTGCTGCGCCTCCTTTAAAAGAACAACCTGCCGCTCAGCAAACATAGGGTAGCGCCTGCAGGCATTTAATACATCTGCCCAGTTAGCATCTTTGCCATAAAAAATACTGCAGGTTAAATTCAGCGTCGCTGCGGCTTAAAATTTTATTTTCAGCATATTCCATAATTTCATCTATATAAAATTCTTCTTCACCTTCCAGCCAATATAACGGCTTAAAAATATTTTTTTTCCAGTCAGAAATTATTGTTACTGCACTCATTTTTCAAAGATAAAATTTTACACATATTTTTATTTCAATTAATTGACATAATATTGAAAATCAAATAAATGTCGTTTGGCATGATTTTGGAAAAAATATATACTTATAACTATTAAAATAAAATTTACAATGAGTTACGAAAATTTTCCTAGCGCTGATACACCTGAAGAACAACCTGTGGTAGTTAAAAACAACAACAACCGCAATATTTTAACGGGTATTCTCATTGTTGCGTTACTTGCCACATGGGGTTATATTATTTATGATAAAAATAAAACCAAGCAGGAAAAACAAGATCTGACCACACAAATCGTTAACAGCGATTCTTCTAAAAATGAATTGCAACGGGAATTAAATGATGCTGCATTAAGGCTGGATGCTTAAGACAACTAATGTAAAAGCAGATAGCCTTTTAAAAACAAAAGATAAAGATATCCAGGATCTTAAAAACAGGATTCAAGCTATTTTAAATGATAAAAATGCAACTGCAGCCAGCTTGCAGAAGCAAAAAGGTTAATTGCAGAATTAAAAGGCAATATTGAAACATATACTGCACAGATCGACGAATTGAAAACACAAAACACTCAATTGACCCAGGAGAAACAGCAGGTTACAGCAGAACGTGATTCGGTTAAAAAAATTTATGATTCTGCCAACCAAGTTATTAAACAAAAAGAAGATGTAATTGATGTTGGCTCTACATTGCATGCTTCTAATTTTAATATCGTGGGTATAAAAGAAAAAAGCGGCGGGAAAGAAAAAATAACTACCACAGCAAAAAGAGTTGATAAGCTAAGAATATCTTTTGACATTGATGAAAACAGGATCACGCAATCAGGGTCTAAAGATATTTATGTTGCTATTACTTCCCCTGATGGAAACCCGGTTGTTGTGGAGGCCCTGGTTCCGGTAAATTTGTTACACGCGATGGCACTGAAAAGCCGTTTACCAAAAAAGTACAAATTAATTATGTGCAGGGCGAAAAACAACCTGTTACTGTTGAGTGGACACAAAACAGCGGTTTTCAAACCGGGAATTATAAAATAGAAATATATAATAATGGCTTTAAAATAGGTGAAGGTGTTCGTTCCTTTAAGAAAGGTGGCTTGTTTGGGTAACAAAGCCCTTAACAAATCATATCGTTAATGTTATAAAAAACTTTCCGCGAATGGAAAGTTTTTTTTATGTGTGAATGAATGTATCACGCATCAGCTTCACTTTGCACTTACCGGGAGGCTTACCACCTTCCGGAACAAATATCAACGCATCAGAATCAAGGCAATAACGTTTATGCGTAGGTGCAGGGCCATCATCAAATACATGGCCGAGATGCGAACCGGATTTTGAATCCACCACTTCCCACCGCACATCTCCGGCACTTTCATCTTTCACCAGCTTTACCGCGTCTTTATTTATTGGTGCATAAAAACTCGGCCATCCTGTTCCTGAATCAAACTTTGTATCGGAACTAAAAAGCGGCTGCAAAGTAGCTGCAGAATAATAGGTCCTTTTTCATAAAAGTGATTTAATTTACCTGTGAAAGGCCTTTCTGTGCCTTTTTCTCTTAAAATATAATATTGCGCAGGAGTCAATTTTTGCTTCCATTCACTTTCTGAAAATTGTATGGGAAATTTTGCATCCGGGGTTACTTCTTCGGGATCAGGATATTTGGCATTTAGGTAATTTCGTTTAGGAGCATTATCTTTTGAATTGGTAGTTTGTGATTGCGAACAATTTGTAAGAAATAAAGAAAATATTATTGCGGGAAAATATATAATTTTTTTCATGGTAATTTTTATTCATTTACGAAACAAAATTATAAAAAGGATTTTTATAAAATGTTAAGATCAATACCTACTATCAAATGCCGCTTTGGTTTAAAGTAGACAAACTTTATCAAAATTGTCTCTATTTAGAGTAACCGAAAGGTATTTTATAAATGAGTTAACATGCTTACCGAATGCCGTTTACTATTTTTACAGCGTTTTAAAATAACAGGATGATCAATAAGATACTTACATGCATTGCCCTTATAGTATTGCTTTCATGCAATAGTAATTCTACTCCCGATTATGATCCGAGCCTTCCCGTTCCAAAAACGACTAATCTTCCTGCTCCGCAACCCATTACATTTACCGTGGAGGCTGTATATCCTCACGATCCTAAGGCTTTTACGCAAGGGCTCCAGTTTTATAACGGAAAACTATATGAAGGAACCGGCGAACCGAAGCAATCAACATTAAGGATTGTCGATATAAAAACCGGGCAACCCGAAAAACAATATCTTATCCCGGATGCAAATGTTTTTGGAGAAGGGATTACTATTTTCAAAAATAAAATTTACCAGCTCACCTGGCAAAATCATCAGATTTTTGTTTACAATCTTTCTGATATTATGCATCCTGTTGCTACCTATAACTGGAGCGCGGAAGGATGGGGCATTACCAATGATGGCAACAGTCTTATCATCAGCGACGGCTCCTCAAAATTATATTATGTGCAACCTGATGACGCTAAAAAGGAAATGAAAACTATAAAAATTCTTACAGTAGCAGATGATCATGGCGAATTGACAGCCTTAACGAACTTGAATATATAAATGGATATGTTTTTGCAAACCGGTGGTATAACAATCATATTATCAAAATAGATACCGCCAACGGGCATGCAGTAGGGGTCATGGATCTTACTGGGTTGCTGCACCAATATGATCCAAATGACCAGGTAGGCGAGGAAGCCGTTTTGAATGGAATTGCTTATGACAGCGCTACAAAAAAATTATATATCACGGGAAAAGACTGGCCAAAAATGTTTGAAATGAAACTGAATAATTAGCTAATATGCTAATGTGCTAATCTGCCAATGTGCTAATTAGCTAATGCGTGGTATTTTGAATTTATATATTTTTTGCAAATGTTTAATTTTTCAATCCCTGTTTCTGATCTTTGATACTTGCCCCTAGGTTAGTTCCCTCTCCACCGGAGAGGGGTTGGGGTGAGGTTGCTTGGTGCAATTGCCATGAGCTAAATAATGGGCTAATATGCTAATATGCCAATGTGCTAATTAGCTAATTAGCTAATGAGTGGTATTTCGACTTTATTATTTTTTGCAAATGTTTAGTTTTTCAATGCCCTGTTTCTGATCTTTGATACTTGCCCCTAGGTTAGTTCCCTCTCCACCGGAGAGGGGTTGGGGTGAGGTTGCTTGGTGCAAGTTCCATAAGCTAAATAAATGAGCTAATGTGCTAATATGCCAATGTGCTAATTAGCTAATGAGTGGTATTTCGACTTTATATGTTTTTTGCAAATGTTTAATTTTCCAATCCCTATTTCTGATCTTTGATACTTGCCCGTAGGTTAGTTCCCTCTCCACCGGAGAGGGGTTGGGGTGAGGTTGCTTAGTGCAAGTTCCATGAGCTAAATAAATGAGTTAATATGCTAATATGCTAATATGCCAATATGCTAATTAGCTAATGAGTGGTATTTTGACTTTATATGTTTTTTGCAAATGTGCTAATTAGCTAATGAGTGGTATTTCGACTTTATATGTTTTTTGCAAATGTTTAATTTTCCAATCCCTTTTCTGATCTTTGATACTTGCCCTTAAGTTAGTTCCCTCTCCACCGGAGAGGGGTTGGGGTGAGGTTGCCTGGTGCAAGTGCCATGAGCTAAATAATGGGCTAATATGCTAATATGCCAATGTGCTTGAATTAGCTAATGAGTGGTATTTCGACTTTATTATGGTTTTTGCAAATGTTTAGTTATGCTAGTTCCCTCTCCACCGGAGAGGGGTTGGGTAGGTTTGCCTGTCATGTGCCATTGAGCATATACTTGCTATAGCTAAAAAGATGTGCTATTGCAGAGTGTAGTTAGTTCCCTCGTGCAAGTGCGATGGGGTGAGGTTCCTGATGCAATGCCATGAGCTAATGATGGGCTAATATGCCAATGTGCTAATTAGCTAATGAGTGGTATTTCGACTTTATATGTTTTTTGCAAATGTTTAATTTTCCAATCGCTACTTCTGATCTTTGATACTTGCCCCTAAGTTAGTTCCCTCTCCCCCGGAGAGGGGTTGGGGTGAGGTTGCTTGCGGTGAGGTGCTTAAGGTGAGGTGCTTAAGGTGAGGTTTCCTGGGATAAGGTTCTTTGGAGGTAAGGTGGAAATCACATAGATAACCGAGCTGCATTTTTCGCGGTTAAATACTGCCTTGCAATTTGAAATTCCACCCTGTAACAAAAGCTCTAAACAATTGCGGTTTGCCTGTCTTATATTGCTCACTTAGCATACTTACATAAAAACTATCATACCACATGGGCTTAATAGATTGCACCTGCATGCCATGTAATGATAACAATGTATTCATCGCAGCGGGTGAAAAATGATACAAATGCCGGGGCACATCGTAAGCAGCCCAATATTCTTTATAAATTTTTGCATCATAACATGTATAATTGGGCACGGCAATAAAAAGTTTACCGCCGGGCTTTAATCAATTCTTTCAACTTTTTAATATAAGCATGTAGTTCATGCACATGCTCCAGCACATGCCACAGAGTAATCGCATCAAAACTTTGCGGAAGTAAGGAAAATAACCGCTCGGCATTATTTAAATGCAGCCCATACAATTCCTCTGCTTTTTTCCTGGCACTTTCATCCGGCTCAAGGCCGGTAATTTTCCAGCCTGCTTTATCCATTGTATGTAAAAATGCTCCTGTTCCGCAACCAACGTCAAGCATATTGCCCCGTGTTTTTCCGGACTCATTTTCAACCAACTTCCGTTTTTTGCTTCGAGCGTTCGTGTTCTCACTTTGTGATACAACTTATTAACCAAGCCTTTATTTGTGTCGCTATGAGAAATATAATTTTCTGATTGATAATAAGCGCCAATTTCACTTGCATCCGGAACATTTTGAGTAAATCTCAGCGTGCAATCTTTACATTCCCAGATCTCAAATTGCTTTTGAGAAACCGTATAATCAACAGCTGCAAGCGCCGGGTGAATATCTTTTTTGCCCACAACAGGGGCAACAATTATATAAAATCATTTTTTACCTCGTTCCTACAAAGAAAATATAAAATACCCAATACCACATTTTATCTCTGCAGATTTTGGTTTTTCCTTATATTTATTTGAATGAATTTTGCCGGAGAATGAATATCGCAGTAATAAGAGAAAAAATAAGACGCGCCGGCTTTTTTATTCCTTTCCGTATACACCTGGTACTTTTAGTAATTGCCCTGCTATCAGCAGGCATTTGGCTCAGAAAAAATAATGCCGTTCCCGAAACGGCACGATCCGCAATAATCGATCTTTTTATTTCCGTTACTTTTTGGTTTGCATTTGCAATTCTTGTTAGTCTCTTTTATCAGTGCCTTTATACCCTGGATAATTTTTTTATTAAACAAAAAAAATCAAACAAGTATTTTAAAAATAAAAACCGCCGGTGAAGGAAATATTACAAATCAACAACAGGTAGAAGTCAATATTTCCAATATAATAAAACCTCTCTTCGGCTATATTCGCTTGCGGTTATTATATGATGGAAATAATATTTCTCCAAAATTTGCTCCTGTTACATCGCATGCAAAAAATAACTTTTTCTCAACGAATACAAAAGGCGTGTATAACTGGCCGTTAAAAAATATTAAAGAGTACGATATAAACAGCGGCATTATTTATTTTGAAGATTTCTTCCAGTTCTTTTCATTTACCGGCAAGCTTCCTTCCAACGGCACTTTTTTCAATAGGCCGCCAAAAAAAACAACAGGCGCTCTGATAGTTCAGCCAAAAAAAACGGAAGAAACCAATATGAGAATTGATGAAATAAGAAAAGTAGAAGGTGAATTATTGAATTATAAAAATTTTGAAAACAATGATGATGTAAGAAGAATTGTCTGGAAAATTTATGCAAAAAATAAAGAACTTGTTGTGCGGATTCCGGAAACGAACGACCCTTATGCATCGCACATTTATTTTTATGCTTCTTTTTACAATGCAATCAGCAATGATGCTTATGAAGAATTCAATGAAGTGTTTCTTGATAATTTTAAAACAGTTACCTGGAATATTTATGACCAGCTAAACAGGCAGAACGCTTTGATACAATATATTCCTGACCAGGAAACAAAAAAGGTATATGCAGATGACCCGGCGCTGAAAATAAAATATATGATCAGCACTTCGTCGCTGGCAAAAACAAAATGACCTTCACAATTATTTTAATAAACAATATGCTTCTTTACTTTGTATTTCCTCATTAACCGATGCAGCACAACTATCGGAAATTCTTGATAAGACAGGCAAAAGCCTTACGGTGTTTTTGTGGAACTTAGTAAAAGTTTTGCAAACGCCAATGTAATTGACTGGCTTCAATGGATTTTTGTTAAGCCTGAAAAGAAAAGTACAGAAAAATTGCAGCTTGCTTTTAACCTGTCACCTTTACGAAGAAAAATATAGAAAATGAAAAACAAATCAGGCAACTGCTCTCAAAATCTGATTGCGAAATTTTAATATTTGATGCAGAGACATTGCTATGAAAATTGGAAAAAAATATAGCAGTCAAAAAAATAATTGCAAGGATTTTCCTTGTGATAATACCTGCTATCGTTATAGGCGCTTATATGCTCTGGCACCTGAATGAATATTATTCAGTTTTACAAAGCCAATGGATCACTGAAAGTCTTTTCCTTGGCATGGGCCTTGTATCCGGTTGTTTGTTTTACAGTTTTCGTTTTCGTTTTATAACAACCATGCTTCCTTTATTGCTATTGCTTTTTGTTATCAGTAAAGTAGTAAGCAACATTTATACAGGAGAGTTCATCGCTTTTTATGCCATTACAAAATTTTATATTTTTTCATTCCTGTTTCTTACAGGATGGTTTTGCAGCTGGGGGCTTACAAGGTTAAGATGGTTCCCAGTAGTGCTTTCTGTGCTGTTAATGCTGATACAGATTATTATTGTGAGCAATACAACCGACATCACTGCTCAAAAACTTGTAATTGCTTTTGCGCCGGTTTTGGTATTTGCATTTTACATTATTTACACATCAGAGCTTATAAGAAATATGAATGATGATGAACCACATTTTACATGGTTTATCATCGAAAAAACTGGCAGGATTTATTGCGGTTGCCGGCATAATCTTATTGTTGATCTTTTCATTTTTAAAAAAGATTTCAAAGCCATTGAAAAAGAATATGGCGGTGGCAAAGGTGAAAAACAGGAACCCAATAAAGAAAGCCTCACAAAAGAAAATAAAGACGGAACGGTAAGTAATAAAAAAGAAATGGGCATGAGCGGCGGAAGAAAATCAACGAAAAGGCTTGTGTTTATTGCAAAGCTTGACAATTATTTTCCCAATTCAGAAATGCCAAACCCGCTTTATTTTACTTATGATTACTATACAAAATTTGATACATCCACACAAACGCTGGAAGTTGACAGCCTGATGCCTTCTAACGATCTGTTTCAACCAGATCCCTCAAAAATTCCCCTTTATTTTACTCAAACTGATTCATCTGTTTTAATAAAAGCAAAGGGCGTCTTAAAAAGAAAAGTTGTAAGTACCGAAGTATATAAAGCATTGCTTTCACCGAAAGAATTTCTTGCGCCTGCAACTGCATTTTTTTGCCAGCCAATCGCAATAGAAAAAGAATATAAGCAACAATTTAAAAGCGCATACAGGGCGAAGATGCTGGTTAGTGACCTCAACAGCGCCTATTTTGTTTACAATCCTGCAGGTAATAAAGTACTGGAGGATTTTCAACGCCAGCGTTTTGATGAATTGCGAAAAGTTACCGATTGGAGAAACGAAGATTCTGCATTTATGAGGTATTATACTTTCATACCTAAAGGCGAAGATTTTGATTCGATAAGAGCGTTGGCGAATAAAATTACACAAAACGCAAAATCACCCATTGATAAAATAATTGCTGTCAGAAATTATTTTTTAAGCAATGATGAAACCGGGCAGCCGCTTTTTAAATACACTGAAAATCCCGGCGTACCCGGCTTGCCAAGCGCGAGTAAACTGAACTATTTTTTATTTGAAAATCATAAAGGTTACTGCGCTTATTATGCCGGCGCAACACTTTTTTTATTACGGGCTCTTGGTTTGCCAACAAGGGTGGCAACGGGTTTTTTAACAGTAGACAGGAGCAGCAAAAATAAAGGCTGGTACTGGTTTTACGAAGACCAGGCACATGCCTGGACACAGGTTTTTTTTCCCGGCTATGGATGGATTGATTTTGATACAACCATCCCCAGTACAGAACAGCAGCAAGGGCCGGCACCGGACGGAACACCGCCTATAACTGTACAAACAGCTTTGTTTGTCACTCATGGAAAAGTAACAGATATTGATACGCTTAAAAAGCGGGTAGGCATGTCCGTTATACAGATGATCTATCACGATAAAACATTTGATTTAAAGCAACCCGAAATACTGGATATGGATGTTTCGCTTGCAACCGTAAGCAGGGATAGCGGTGAAGTACCGCTTTCTGAATTGAAAAAGGGAAATGAAATTACAGCCCTCTCCTTTTCAGAACAGTTTAAAAATATTATGCTTGAAAGACAGTAATGATTATGGTGAAATTTTAGAAAAAATTCCCAGGCCCGCTCCCATCGACGAAATAAAAATTATAGATGCTCAAAAAGAAAAGCAGCAAGCAAAAAAGGTAGCCGGAAAAGCGCCTGTAAGCCTTTCACGAATTGTATGGATCAGCACTTGCCGTGATTGCATTCTTCATTTTACTTATCTTCAGTCATGCCATGGCTTATTTTTAAATGGCTGCACTTTAAAGCAATAATACAAAAACGATCAATCACAAAGCTTACTGGTCGTACATTGCAGCAACTTACTATCTTAACCAGCTTGGTTTTTCAAGAAAACAAATGTCCGTGGCACAATTTGCAAAAGAAAAAATTGATCCGGAATTCAAAACGAATTTCAGCTTCGTTTATGCAGGTATATTTGAAAAGCAAATATTCAAAGGAAGCTTTAAGCGCTTCAGAAGAAACAACTATCGCAAAATTTCTATCACCCGTTTTATAAAACAGTAAAAGAAAAAATTCCTTTCAAAGAACGTTTTTCCAAATTCTTAAATTTTTACAGAACTATAAACTTTTTTTCAAAACCAAAAATATAATGAATGGAAACAGTGAATACTGAAACCGCATTACAAAATATTCAGCGCCTTACTGATAATATTGAAACGGTAATAAAAGGCAAACGCAACCAGATAAAATTTGTGCTTACTGCCTTGCTGGCGAAAGGGCATATTCTCATGGAAGATAATCCGGGCACAGGCAAAACAGTAATGGCAAAAACACTGGCCAACAGCATTTCAGGAACAGCGGAAAATGATCCGGTAATCTTTAAACGCATTCAGTTTACACCCGACCTGCTTCCCATGGATCTTATTGGCTCCCATATTTTTGATGATATAAAAAAAGAATTTATATTCAAAAAAGGCCCGCTTTTCTGCAATGTTTTACTGGCTGATGAAATCAACAGGGCTTCGCCAAAAGTGCAGTCTGCATTGCTGGAATGTATGGCAGAAAACCAGATCACCATGGGAGAAATTACCTATAAACTAAGTGATTTGTTTTTTACCATCGCCACACAAAATCCTGTTGAGATGGAAGGGACTTATCCGCTGCCGGCAGCACAGCTTGACAGGTTCTTTATAAAAATTGTATTTGGCTATGTAGATGAAGAAACTGAGCTGGGTATTTATAAAGATTATCTTGGCATCAACAACAATCTTATTAATATTCAGCGCGTGCTGGGGATCGATGAAATTTTACATCTGCAGCATCAAAGTGAAAATGTATTTGTTCATGAAGAGATCATTAAATCAGTGCGAAATATTGTATGGGCAACACGAAAAAATACTGATATCATTTTAGCAGCCTCAACAAGAAGTGGTATCATTTTTTTAAAATGCCTAAAGGCTTATGCATTGGTTAACGGGCGTACTTATGTAACAGAAGATGATGTAAAAGACCTTGCGCAGCCGGTGCTGAACCACAGGCTTATTTACAGGAATAAGGAAGCAAAAGCAAATACACTCAACAATATTATGCTTGCCGAAATGGACAGGCTTTCCAAATTAAAAATAAATTAAGCGAACAGAAAGATGCTGCGGTTTATCAAAAATATTCTTGTCTTCGCAATACTTTTCTGTTCGCAAAGAATCACTTGCGCAAAAAAATGCAGCGCGCTATGAAATAGATGCCAAGCGCATTGGTGTAAATTTTTATGATAAAGATGCATTGCCGAGAAGCCGTGAATTCATCAGGCTTGATAGTACTTATTATGTAGGATGGTATTATGAAGGCATGTATAAATATGACCGTGCTGCAGATTACCTGGGTTACAAAAATTGTATAGCGCCATTAAAAAAATCACTGTTTCTTTTTGAAAGAAATTATAATAATAATCTTAAAAATTTTTTGCAACGGGCAATTACACCATGGCACAAACTGACCTCGTGCGGCTTTGCAATGCATTGTACGACAGTTATTCCAATGTGGAAGAACCTGATAGTGCTATGTGGCTTTTGCAAAGAATACAAGACTGGAATACAGGAAATGATTTTATGGAATACCATATCAAAGCGGCATGGACCATACATCGCAACCGTTTTTATATTCATAAATATTCCTTTCTTAAAAAATTCAGTTGATGAAAATGAACAGCTTGCTTTAAGCCATTTGTATACCGCTCTTGCAGGTGGAGATGGAAATGCAGTTTTTTATCTTGCCATCATTCACAACTATTTATTGAATATTGATTCCGCCGGATTGTATTATGATATCCTGAAACAAACGGGCGGATTCTCTTATAATAACTATGCCCATTTTCAAAACACACTAGGCAATTTTGCCGAAGCAATTGCTGATTTTCAAAATGAAAAATATGCATTTGATAAAAGGCTAATTGAATCTTATTATTTTCTTCCTACACTTTTCATCAACAGTGGAAAAAGTAAAGAAGCGATTGATGAAACAAACGGAATTATTAATCAAATGGGCTCTACTCCTGGCTTTGGCTGGTATAATATTGCACTTGGCCAGAAGCTATCTCTACAATGGCCAGCTCGACAGTTGTGAAAAAGCAATTACAAAAGCGGCGCAATTTAAAGAACTGCACCTTGGAACAACATTGGGGCAATCTCAATACGATTTTGCGGTAAACGTTATAAAGCTGATTGCTTGCAAAAAATAAAATTGAACGGATCAAATTTTTAAACAAAGGCTGGTGGTATTCGTTAAGCGACTTATCAGCAATAGGCGCATTAACCGGTGAACAATTTCTTCTAAAATTTGCACTTATTAATGAACTTGCCGGTAATCCCGAACGGCAACAGGTTATCTATAATTTATTTACCAGTGAAAATGTAATTGGCTTTGATGAGATACTTAACATGATGAAAAACATAAGCCCGCAATATTTTGCAAACGTATATAAAGAAAAAGCCGAGAATGAAAAAAGAAAAAATATTGTAAGATATATGCAGCTTTTTTATGGCGAATTCCAGTATGAGGAAGGGAACCATGAAGAAAGCAAACAAACCTTTGAAAATATTTTATACAATACCTTACTTGATACGGCGCATGAAAAATTGTATTTGGCAAGATTGTATGAAAATCTTGCCCGGAGCTATTCTAATGATGATGAAAAAGATAAGTATGAAAGTATGAAGTATAATTTTTTCAAAGAATATCCGCAACTCGTTCCTTTCAGTGGCTTCCAAATCACCCTAAATCTTACTACTTCCTCGCTCAATACTTCCATGGAGAAAAGTATTGTAAAAGAACTAAAAGGCTGCAATATAAACTGGACAGATGAACCAGGCATTAACATACCGAAAGCTTTTATAAATTTTTCTTCAATTAAAAATAAATACGAAGCAGATTATTGGGTAACGGATGCTACTGGCAAATCAATAGTGCCTCCGCAAAAAATGTATTTTAAAAAAGCAGATGGGGTTGGGAAAGAACTGGCATTGCGGCTATTTGGAGTTGGTGGGCCGGTGGAGTTTGAAGGGGATTAGAATATAGTGTCCCAGCCGAGTCTCGCGCAGGGGACTCGGCGCATATAATAAAGGTTCTCCGTGAACAGCGTATATCGATTATAGAGAAAAATGGATATCATGTTGATGAAATTAGTTGGAAAATTGTATATGCCAAAGCTGCCTCTTATTAAACAGAGAAGTAAAAATTAATATTTCTTAAGCCGACTATATTATCTAAAAGAAAACCTGCATGGATAATGTGTTAGTCTTAGTGTCCCAGCCGAGTCTCCCGCAGGGGACTCGGCGCATATAATAAAGGTTCTCCGTGAACAGCGTATATCGATTACAGAGAAAAATAGATATCACGTTGATGAAATTAGTTGGAAAATTGTATGCCAAAGCTGCCTCTTATTAAACAGAGAAGTAAAAATTAATATTTCTTAAGCCGACTATATTATCTAAAAGAAAACCTGCATGGATAATGTGTTAGTCTTAGTGTCCCAGCCGAGTCTCCCGCAGGGGACTCGGCGCATATAATAAAGGTTCTCCGTGAACAGTGTAATCGATTATAGAGAAAAATGGATATCAAGTTGATGAAATTAGTTGGAAAATTGTATATGCCAAAGCTGCCTCTTATTAAACAGAGAAGTAAAAATTAATATTTCTTAGTGTCCCAGCCGAGTCTCCCGCAGGGGACTCGGCGCATATAATAAAGGTTCTCCGTGAACAGCGTAATCGATTATAGAGAAAAATGGATATCATGTTGATGAAATTAGTTGGAACATTGTATATGCCAAAGCTGCCTCTTATTCAGAGAAGTAAAAATTAATATTTCTTAAGCCGACTATATTATCTAAAAGAAAACCTGCATGGATAATGTGTTAGTTCCAGTGTCCCAGCCGAGTCTCCCGCAGGGGACTCGGCGCATATAATAAAGATTCTCCGTGAACCAGCGTATGTCGATTATAGCGAAAAATGGATATCATGTTGATGAAATTAGTTGGAAAATTGTATATGCCAAAGCTGTAAACAGAGAAGTAAAAATTAATATTTCTTAAGCCGACTAGATTATCTAAAAGAAAAACTGCATGGATAATGTGTTAGTCAAAATGGTGCGAGTGTTTTTATACGCCGAGTCCCCTGCGGGAGACTTGGTTGATACGCTGTTACTTTTTTTAGATGGGAGCACTTTGCACACTGAAATTTGTTAATCAAAATGGTTTGCAGCGTTTTCATCCGAGTCCCTGCGGGATACCCAAGCTGAGACGCCAGGCAAGTGATTATAAGATGCTTTACAGATCTTCTAACTTTGCGATAAGCTCAGTGTCCCAGCCGAGTCTCCCGCAGGGGACTCGGCGCATATAATAAAGGGTCTCCGTGAACAGCTTAAATCGATTATATTACACGAATTGACAATCTTTTTATTGGTAGCTACCAACAATCGACAGGAGACGTTACAGGTACTTGTAGGGAGAATAAAAGACAAGATAAAAGAGGAAAGTTTGCAAAAGTAAATGAAGTCTCTTGATGGAGGCTTGCAAAAAATGAATTAAAAAGAAAGTTTAAAAATTAATACAGTTTCTTCAAAAATACTTCAAAGATATACCCGAAATGAAATCCTTCTCAGCTAAAATATTCAAGATCGGTATTAATCCATACGTTCTTTTCACCGGTTGCTGTTTTAAATAAGTTATTCAGGCAGGCAGGAAAAAATAAAGGCCCCATTCCTGTTAAGGTTACATTGAATGGAAAGGAATTTATACAGACCCTCGTGAAATACAGTGGCAAATGGCGTTTGTATCTTAACACGCCGATGCGCAAAGCTACGGGTGTTGATGTGGGAGACATGGTCACTACAAAGATTGAATTTGACCCTCTGCCCCGCTCAACACCAATACATCCAAAACTACAACAGGCACTTACTAAAAATAAAAGTGCAGCAATAGCTTTCAAGAAGCTTGCACCCTACCGGCAAAAAGAAATTGCGCGTTATATTAGGCTTTCTGAAAACAGACGAGTCTTTGGAAAGAATTTGGAAAAGGTAATCCAATACCTGTTAAGTAAAGAACCCTTTTTAGGCCGGACTAAGCCATTATAAAATAAGACTATAAATACCTTACTGTCATGATCTGATCGATCTGCTGCGAATAAAAAATTTGTGTAACCGAAATGGTTACACGTATATTTGTAACTGATTAGTTACATAAATTTTTAATATGAGAAGGGACGTTTTCCAGGCAATAGCGGATCCTACGCGGAGAGAAATCATTAACATAATTTCCAGGGGTAGCTTGAACCTTAACTCAGTGGCCGGCAACTTCAAGATCAGCCGGCCGGCGATTTCAAAACACATAAAAATTTTAACTGAATGCGGCCTTATCGTGATTAAGCAACAGGGCAGAGAGCGTTACTGTGAAGCAAACCTTCAATCACTTAGCCACGTTTCAAAATGGCTTGAACAATACCGGGTTTTCTGGACTGGAAAATTAGATGCTCTTGAGATGCATCTGGCAAAAAAACATTCACCAGCAAAAAAGCGCCGGTAAAAAATAAAAATACAAGAAAAATTGATAAAGTAATTTTTGAGAAAAGCATACGGGAAATATACGCGGTAAACAACATCTGAAACCAAGGTAAAAGTGTATTAATCATCAATAAAACATAAACAAATGACAAACGAACCATTTGTAATTGAGCGAACATTTAATGCTCCCATAGCCAAAGTTTGGAAAGCTATTACAGATAAAAATGAAATGAAACAATGGTATTTTGACATTGCAGAATTCAAACCGGAAGTCGGTTTCGAATTTAGCTTTTCTGCGGGTGCAGAAGGAAAAAATACCTGCACCTTTGTAAGATTGCAGAAGTTATTCCCAACAAAAAACTTAGTTATAGCTGGAGGTTCGACGGATACCCCGGAAACTCAGTGGTAACATTTGAATTGTTTGCGGAAGGCAAAAAAACAAGATTAAAACTGACACATGAAGGAATAGAAACGTTTCCTAATGATAATCCTGATTTTGCCGTTCAAAGCTTCTCAAAGGGATGGACTTATATTATTGGCTCATCTTTGCAAAATTTGTTGAGAAAGAATTTGTTGAAAACCATTGATATCGCTAATGAAAATACCAACTATTGATGTTCAGTAAACTGGAGTCAACAAATATTACCAGATCCTGAAATGAAACGTGTTAGAATGATACTTACTCAACGTAAGTGAAGAGTGTTGTTTACCATACAGATCATAGAAACATAGATTACACATATTTTTAGTATTTCTTTCTATGTGTATTCTATGTGACTAACGTGCCTCCTATGTGGTAAATCTTAAAAAAATACAACCGCACATATGCTAATAGTGATTTAAAATATAGCTAATGGAGAATAATGCTAGTACAGGAGGTTCCTGAGCAGGAAATGAAGTATGGCTTCCAATGCCAGATTCTGAAAATCCATGGGTGTAAAAATAAAAAAACAAAATCAGGATAGAAACTGACAGCAGCACAATCGCCCATATTTTCCACGAAGCCATCTTTTGAAGAGGCTCATTCCGGTAAAATTCATTGATAACTCGGGGACGTTGTTTCCTTCATGGCCGGCTTCAGATACAGTATTTTCGGCATTGTATAACCTCTGCCCGCAGCAACCGGTTCATAAAAACTATATTGCTTTTTTCTTTGGAAGAAAATATTTCCAACTGCATCTTTTTGAAGGCTTCCGATTGAATTAAAAATTATTTTTTCTCCCAGATCAAGTTTTTCTTTCGCATAATTACACCAGTTATTAATTTTTTCTTCGGCTTCTTCGCATGTTATATTTTGATGACCGGATACATAAGTAATTAAATCCTCGGAAAGGCTGGCCGCAAACTCACTATATAAAATTTCATCCGTTGGCGGAAAAATCTGCTTGTTATCTTTTTCAAAGTCTGCAGGTTTTGTTTTAATTCTGAAATGCCCTAATAATGGAAGGTTACATTCTTTTTTTTGAATCAGGTATGATGTAATAAGTGCCTGCATATTCCGGCAAATATCTATAATTTATTTGTGAATAGTTAATAATTCCAATTGTCAATGGTCATTGACAAATTGTTTGATCATGTTCTAAAACCATAACTTAGAACTGACAATGCCTATATTAAACTCGACTTTGTTAATCAGCGTGAATGCTAAAAATGAATAAGTATTCCGCCAATAACCTGCAATCCATATACCGGATAATTGTTCCAGCGCTCATATTTGCTGTTAAGTAAATTATCAAAATCGAGCCAGGCGCTAAATTGCTTATTGATTTTAAATTCTGCGCCTGCGCTTATATCAGTACCTCCTTTTAGAGTCTTTTGCGAGCCATCGGGTAATAAAGCTTTGGCGCCGGAGAATGCAAAAATATCTCCTTTAAATAATACCTGTTTGAATGCATTCCAACGGAGAGAGCCATTCAATTTTAAAGGAAATAGTCCCCAGGCCTTTGCATTATCATGCAAGCCGGTATAAGTATTCAGATCAAGGCCGGCAGTAAGCGTAAATTTATCCTGGCTAATAAAATTCATATCACCGTGAATCTGCAGGTTATCCATTTTACTTTCATTCTTAATATAAAAACTTTTGCCATCAATGCTGTCATTTACAAATAAAGGCATATCGTTGTATGTTATAAATGCCGCTTTTGCATTAAAGCTAAAATGCTTGCCAACGGTAGCTTTTATGCCTCCATAATATTGAACTTCTTTTGTATTGTTTAAAAAAACAGGATCCTGCATGTAAGGATTTTCAGCGCTTAAAGTACGGAAACTGTTCGCAATATACCTGCCAATCCATCCTGCCTGGATCATGAAAATATTTTTTTGTAACTGCGCTTCACCATATACGTTAGGTAACAGGATAACCGTGTTATTGTTCCAGGACGGAGTAGCTCCCCCGTGAAAAGTAAACCTGTCACTATAATAAACAAACTCCGGTGCAAGCTGAAATAAATTATTTGTAAGATGTGACGATGAATTTTTGAGCTGGTATTTATCAAAATTGCCGGTGGCAATTACTTTTAGTGAAACCGATTCACTAAATTTTTTCTCAGCAGGAAGGTTAAGAAGCAAAGTCGTTTCCGATGCTTTGTTTTCCCTTGAAAAAGTATGCAGTTCCAAATGCGGATCATAAATAAAATTTAAATCGTTTTGAGCAATATTTCTGAACCCAATGCCTGCAGATAAATCCTGGTAGCTTCTCCTTATATCTGATTTTTTAAAGCTATCAAGGCTGTGATCATATCCATATAGGTAATATTCATGTTGAGCAAAAGCAGCAGTGGCATATATTTCATTCTTTGGGGTAAAAATGCTTCCCGCTGCCTTTACATTGATTTCACTGAAATCCTGGTTATCAATTTTTCCTCTTGATGAAATATAATTTCCATAAACATTTAACAGATTTTTTTTGCCATCACCAAAACTAAAAGCACCCGAAACATATGGAGTTGTGAAACTTCCAAATCCAACTTTTAACTGGTTCCTTTCCCCAAGCTGCAAAGTGGTATCCGCATCCAAAGTAAGTGGCTTTAAAGAAACCGGGCTGGTATGAAAAAAATAAATTTTGCGGAGGAATATTATAAGCAAGCCTTCGCCTCGTTGTATCGGCAGTAAGCGGAGATGCATATAAATTTATTTTTACTGTATTGCGCAAAACGGGCTTATAGGATGAAGTGATTTCAATTGTTTGTCTTCTTGAAGTATCATTTTGCGCATGCTGCAGTATTAATAGAAAAACAAAACAGCAATTGATAATAACAACAGGACGTGGCGGATAATTTTGAATGAGTTTCATAAACATTACGTTCATTGATTTTAAAAGGTTTGACTTATTTATTTGTTGACAGGCGGCTTCCACTTTTGAATTTTGCTGCTCCTCATGTTATCGCACGGCTCAGTTTATCCTGGGCTTCTTTTTTTAATTCAGGAATGGTTGCATTATTTGCCACACTCTGGTAAGTTGCTTTTGCATTGAAATAATCTTTTTGCTGCAGGTAAACATCTCCCAATAAAATGTATGCCTTTGCAACCCAATAATCATAGGAACCTGTAACTTTTATTACTTCAAGCCCCGCTTTTTCTGCATTCGGAAGTTCATTCAGTGTAAAATAGCAATTCGCAATTTCATACCTTGCTTCTGCACCCCATGCTGATTTATTGATAGCGGCCACCTGCTTAAAAGCTGCAATCGCCTGCTCACACTGCTTATCAGCCTGCAACGATTTTCCAAGAACAAGATTAGCAACGGCTTTATCATCTGTACTTAATCCTTTTTTTGTAAGCAATTCTTTTGCTGCATTGTTGGCCTCTGTAAAATCTTTTGTCTGGTAATAACTTCTTACAAGGCCCCGTAAAGCCTCAAGCTGGTTCTCCGGCGTTGTTGCAATTTCCTTAAGCTTGGTAAAATAAATTTTTGATTTTGCATAATCCTGCAGTTTCAAAATAATAAATACGGGCGGCCGCAAAAGCGGCTCTTTCCGCATATTTACTGTTTCCCTGGTTTACAACAGCTCTCATATCCACGTAACAGCATTTTGCCAGTCTTTATTTTTAGAATAACATTCACTGCTATAAAAATTTGCTTCCAAAGCATAAGCACCCTGTCGGAAATTTAGAAAGGTAATTTGCGAACGCACTAATGGCGCCAGCACAATCATTATTAGTATATTTCAATTCTGCAGAAACATAAGTCAGCGAATCCGCTTCAGAAATAGCTAATCACCTTGCCGGCTTTTTTTACAAAATCAACATATTCATTCGGGCGTCCCATTTCAACATAAATATTTTTCATGTTATCCATTGCTTCATCCGCTTCGGCAGATTGCGGATAAAGAGTCACCAGCTTTTGATAATATTTTAAAGCTTCCTCATTATTATTAAGGTTATAATTGGAAAGGCCAAGCTTTAAATAAACTTTTGGATACTGGCCCGCAGCATCTTTCATTTCAAGAATTTTATTCAGGTAGGGAATGCATCCCTGAATTTTTCCTGCGCCATATAAGTATTGGCAATCTGCATATACGATTCAGCAACAAGGTCACTTTGAGGATATCGCTGTATTAAGGAATTGAATGTTTTTATTTTTTCCGCAGGGCTGTTGATACCACTTATTAATGCTATCTGGTAAAGAGAATAATCGCTTTGAGATAAGCCGTTGTCAATTACATTCTGATACATATTTTTTGCAGTACTATAATTTTTTTGCATGAAATAACTGTCGGCAGCCCTTACATAAGCGTCTTGTTTTATTGCAGATGACTGGGAAGAAATCAGCGGTGAAACCTGTTTAAAATTTGAAAGCGCCAGCGGATAATTTTCGTTTTTAAGATAAGCATATCCCAAGGCATATCTTGCCGCATCTTCATTCGCTTCACCCTGGATACCTCCTGTTTGCAAATAAGCATTCATATATTTAATTACATCATCATAACGGCCAAGCCTGTACGCAACTTCGCCTTTCCAGAAATTAGCAAAAGGAAGTACATTGCCTGCATTGGGATCCCGTATAATTTTGGAAAGCAGATCATCTGCCTGGCTTATTTTGCCATCATTAATATATTCCGTCGCTTTACCAAATAAAAGCTTTGGATACACTTTCTGCATAGAAGCAGTTGGCTTGTCAAATGATTCATACAAAGCAAGCGCATCAGAATAATTATTGGTATTGGCAAGAAGATTTATCAGAATTTCTTTTGCTTCATCCGCATAGGCCGATGTAGGATATAAATCAAGAAATTTATTCATTTCACTCAATGCAATATTCTGGTAGCCCAGTTCATAAGAAAGTTTCGCATAGTTAAAACGTGAGATTTCCTGTTGTTTGCGGTTGCTGTTATTGTTGGCGCTATATTGAAATGCACTTCTTGCATTCTCTTTTTGATTGGTTCTTAAATACAGGTCGCCAAGCAAATACATCGAATTCTGCCCCAGCGAATCCTGCTCATTACTTAACTGTTTAAAGCCTTCAATTGCTTTTTCCACCTGGTTTCCATCATAATAGCAATAACTGAGCTCATACATGATTTCTTTGGAAACTTTATCGCTGTTGTTTACATATTGCTGCAGCAATGGAAGCGCTTTTGCAAATTGCTTTTTCTCAAAATAAATTTGCCCTATTAAAAGATTCAGGTCATTCCTGTAATAAACATCATTATGTGAAAGAGTCTCTTCACCATATCGCAGTGCTTCATCTTTTTTACCTTCAAAATAAAAAATCTGTGCAATATAATAGGGAACCAGCCCTTTATATTTATCTCTGGATTCCACCTTTTTAAATGAAGCAAGCGCTTCAGCATAATCCCTGTCACGATAGCTTAAAAAGCCATAATAATAATTCGCATCATAATAATATTTATTATCCGGCAAGCTGATGAATTTCATTGAATAAAGGTTTAGCCTGTTCAAATTGTTTCAGGTTAAAATAAGAATAAGCCAGTTCAAATTTCGCATCAGCAATTTCTTCATTGCTTAAATTATCATAGCCCGCTCTTTCATAAAAAACAACTGCACGGGCAAAATCATTTTTTGTAAAATAATATTTTGCAAGATGAAAGCTCATCATTTGCTGCCGTGGCTCATTATTAGCCGCATCAACAAACCGGTGAGCCGCATCCTCTGCTACGGGCTGGTTAAGCTTCAAGTCCGCAAACAATATAATAATATTCAACATCCTGGTTAAGGTAAGCATGGCTGCTTTGTGTATTTTCAGGATATTTATCCTGCAAAGCTTTTAATAAAGGATATGCAAGGCTATATTGATCTTTAATAAAATATTCTTTTGCTTCTTTAAAATCTTTTTCAGGATCTGTAACATTAAAGTTTGGCTGGGAAAAACACGACAGGCAAAAAAAGATAATACAGCGAGAAAAAAGAGTCGGTTCATGAATTATATTATTTTATTTTTCATGATATTGTCAGCGCAAACAACATCAAAAAAGAAACTAAAATTACCGGCGCAAAAGTACAACACCATTATAGTATCACTTACTAATAAATGTATTGATGAAAATAAAACGCTTTAAATTGCAACAATCTTTGTTAATACTATTATAAAAAAATTATGAGTAAACTTCTTTCAACAAAATATTCAACAGGCGCCTTCAATTTAGGGATGCTTATTTTACGATTGGGAGTAGGTATTTTATTAGCTTCTCATGGGTTTGATAAGCTTACACATTTTAATACCATGAAACCCCATTTCATGAATTTTATGGGCATAGGGCAAACTGTTTCTCTTAGCCTGGCTATTTTTGCCGAATTCTTTTGTTCAATATTTTTAATCCTGGGATTATTTACAAGGCTTGCCTGTATACCTATTATAATAGTTATGTCGGTAGTATTAATTAAGGTTACTCATGGAGATGTGTTTGGACATGGTGAAACTGCTTGCACTGTATCTTGCAGGCACTTTAACGTTACTTTTTTGCGGCCCGGGTAAAATAAGCGTGGATGGCATAGTCGGGAAATAAATGCGTCTCTGCAAGTCATTTCTGTATTGCGACAAACTCATAGAAAAGGAACATCTATTAAAGGCTCGGAGTTAATATTCGTTTAAAAAATTTCAAATTGTTTACTTTCAAAAATCAAATACGGGTTCATTATGCACTTACCGATCAGATGGGCGTTGTTTATCATGGCCATTATGCGCAGTTCTATGAAATTGGAAGAACCGAAGCTTTGCGCAGCCTGGGTATTACTTATAAAAATGTAGAAGCAACCGGCATTATAATGCCCGTTGTTGAAATTCACAGCAAATTTTTACGGCCTGCGAAGTATGATGATTTAATTACGGTTATTACCATGCTTAAAGAAATGCCTGTGCATCATAAAATTATTTTTCACAGTGAAATTTATAATGAAGCAAAATCAATTGCTGAATACAGGCACTGTAACGCTATATTTTATGAATGCTAAAACAATGAAGCGTTGCGAAATGCCGGAAATGATAAAAGAAAAAGTAAAAGATTTTTTTTAGCAATAATTACGCTCAACTATTATGAAAAAATTATTTTGGAAATGGTTCAAGACTTCTCTTTGCGCTCATTACAATTACGACTTCTGCGAAATCGAGGCGACGCTCGCGGCGTCGGCCGCGGATTGCAGCTTTGCCCTCATTTTGGTCGCGAGCGAGTAGTCGATGGCACTACCGATCGCAGCCAAAACGGGAAGCAGAGCTATCGCGAAAAGCACCGCCATATTGCCGGACTTGTCGCGACGGAAGCGGCCAATTTCGCGGAAGAACGCGTGCATGAGGTGATGCCGATGTGTGATTGAATTTGAGCGAATTTGCCACAAGTCAATTAAGCATGACTTACCGTGAACACGCGGACAGACCATCGCGTTAGGAAGTTGCTCACCATGTTTTCCGGCGATTTCCAGACCGTTCGGAAAGGTTTCATTGACCAGCAATTTCCTTACCGCCAACCTGTTTATTTGCCCCGTTTTTCTCCGGTCGGGATAAGCCAACCTTAATGCGCCGCCGCTAGATTTTGCCGGATTTTCAACCGTCAGGCATCATTCATGCGCAAGCTCCTTCGTGAAATCATCCGGTTTCGCAACGACAGGTCCGGCAACATCGCGGTGATCTTCACGCTGGCGCTGCTGCCGATCCTGTCGGCGATGGGCGTTGCTGTCGATTACAGCCGGGCGACCCAGGTCCGAAGCAAACTGCAGTCGGCGATCGATGCCGCCAGCGTCGGATCGGTCGCCAGGAAATCGCCGGCCTTCATCAAGGCGGGGACCATGACCGGGGACGGCGCGATCGCGGACGGCGTGACCGACGCCAAGGCGATCTTCGACGGCAACATGTCGGGGGTCACAGGCTATACGCTCAACAGCGTGACGCCCGCCGTGACCAAGAGCGGCAAGATCATCACCTCGGTGGTGACATTCTCGGCCGAAGTTCCGACGGTATTTCTCGGCGTCATGGGCAAGAGCGCGATGACGGTCACCGGCACTTCGACCTCCGTCGCCAAGATGCCGCAATACATCGATTTCTATCTGCTGCTCGACAATTCGCCCTCGATGGGCGTGGGTGCAACCCCGACCGACGTGGCGACGATGGTCAACAACACTTCGGACAAGTGCGCCTTCGCCTGTCACGACCTCAATGACAACAATAACTACTACAAGCTCGCAAAGGCCAAGGGAGTGCAGACGCGGATCGACGTGCTGCGCACGGCGACGGAAAAGTTGATGGATCACCGCGGCGGATACGCAGACCTATACGGGCCAGTTCCGGATGGCGATTTACGATTTCGGCGGTTCGGCACAGACGGCCAATTTGCGCGCCCTGTTTGCATTGGATTCGTCACTGTCCGCAGCCAAGACCGCCGCCGGCACCATCGATCTGATGACCGTCAACGGCCAGAACGACAACAACGACATGGACACCCAGTTCACCAAGCTGTTTCCCGCGATCAACGCCGTGATCACCGCGCCGGGGACCGGCGCCTCCGGCTCGCCGCTGAAATACCTGTTCTTCGTCTCGGACGGCGTTGCCGACGAATACAAACACCTCCTGTCTCAAGCCCAAATCGGGGTCAGTTCGCTGCATGTCGCCGATCAATCCGGCGCTCTGCACAGACGCTCAAAGATCGCAACATCAAGGTCGCGGTGCTGTACACCACCTATCTCGCATCTGCCGACCAACGATTGGTACAATACCTGGATCAAGCCGTTCAATACCGGGCCCGTACGACCCCGCCTCGGTGAACAGCCAGATCGCGAAGAAGATGGAAGAGTGCGCGTCGCCGGGCTTTTACTTCGAGGTCACCCCGAGCCAGGGCATCTCGGAGGCGATGAACGCGCTGTTCCAGAAGGCCATCTCCGACGCCCGCATCAGCAACTGAGCAGGGCCTCGCCTCTTCCCGCAAGCGGGAAGAGGCGGCAGCGATCCTCGCCGCTGCGTTTACGACCGGTAGTCGCCGTTGATCGCGACATATTCCTTGGTGAGATCGCAGGTCAGCACGCGGTCGCGGCCCTTGCCGAGACCGAGCGCGATCTTGATCTGGATCTTCGGGTTCTTCATCGCCGCGGATACTTCCGCCTCGTCGTAGGACGGATCGCGCGCGCCGCTCTTGGCGACGCGGATGCCGTTGAACGAGATCGACAGCTTGTCGCGGTTGGCGGGCTCGCCGGCCTTGCCGACCGCCATCACCACGCGGCCCCAATTGGCGTCCTCGCCGGCGATCGCGGTCTTCACCAGCGGCGAATTCGCCACCGACATCGCGATTTTTCGCGCGGACTTCTTCGTCGTGGCGCCCTCGACGATGATCTCGACCAGCTTGCGCGCGCCCTCGCCGTCGCGGGCGACCTGCTCGGCAAGATCGGCCAGCACCGCGCGGAACGCCTTTGTAAATGCCTTCAGGCGCGGGTCGTTGGCCCGGCTGATCTTCGGCGCGCCGCTGGCGGCTGCAGCGCCGGTGGCGAAGGCGAGCAGCGTGTCCGACGTCGAGGTGTCGCCGTCGATGGTGACGGCATTGAAGGTGTCCTCGACGCCGCTCTTCAGCAGCGACTGCAGCGCGCCGGCGCTGAGCGGCGCGTCGGTGAACACGAAGGCCAGCATGGTCGCCATGTCAGGCGCGATCATGCCGGCGCCCTTGGCCATGCCGTTGATGGTGACTTTTGCCTTGCCAAGCTTCACGGTCGCGGTCGCAACCTTCGGAAAGGTGTCGGTGGTCATGATCGCCGTGGCGGCGTTCATCCAGTCGCCGGGCTGCGCGGCCTGCGCCAGCGTCGCCCAGCACGCCGTCGAATTTCGTCGCATCGAGCGGCTCGCCGATCACGCCGGTGGAGGCCAGAAAAACTTCATTGGCGCTGCATCCGGCCGCCTTGGCGGCAATCGAGGCGGTCAGCGCGGTCGACTGCCGTCCGGTCTTGCCGGTGAAGGCATTGGCGTTGCCGGAATTCACCACCAGCGCGCGGGCAGCCCCGCGGCCGAGCTTGGCCCGGCACCATTCCACCGGCGCCGACGGGCATTTCGATTGGGTGAAGACGCCGGCGACGGTGGTGCCCTTGTCCATCACCGCCAGCAGCACGTCGGTGCGGCCCTTGTAGCGGATCCCGGCGGCAGCGGTCGCAAGCCTCACGCCCGCGATCGCGGGCATCTCGGGGACATCGGTCGGGGCGAGGGGGGAGACGGCAGTGGACATTGGGGGTGCCTTGTATCAGCGGAAAGACGTCATGGCCGGGACAAAGCCCGGCCATGACGTCGTAGATACTATTGGCTTCGCGGAAGTGACAGCGAATTTTACTTCTTCGCCGGGGGCGCCATCTTGGAGTCGGCGGGCTTGGCCGCATCCGGCTTCGCCGCGGTCTCTTCCGGCTTGTCCAGGCGCTCGACCTTGGCGGCTTCGCGCAGCTTCGCGACGTAGTCGGCCTGCGCCTTGCGCGTCACATAGGTCTCGATCTGGGCCTTGACCTGTTCGAACGCCGGGGCCTGGCGGTTGCGCTTTTCCTCGACCTTGATGATGTGCCAGCCGAACTGCGACTTGACGGGATCGGAGATCTTGCCGGGCTCCAGCGTGAAGGCGACCGCGGAGAATTCCGGCACCATCTGGTCCTTGGTGAAGAAACCGAGATCGCCGCCGTCGGAAGCGCCGGGATCCTTGGACTTCTTCTTGGCGAGTTCGGCGAAGTCGGCGCCCTTCTTCAGCTCGGCGGCGATCGCCTTGGCGTCGTCCTCGGTCTCCACCAGGATGTGCCGGGCGTGGACTTCCGCCTCGCCGGTGATCTGCTTGGAGGCCTCGTCATAGACCTTCTTCATGGCCTCGTCGGTGGTGGCGGCCTTGCCCTCGCTGGCCAGCAGGCTGTCCATCAGCAGCCGGTTGCGCGTGAACGCCAGCCGCTTCTTGAAATCCTCGTTGTTTTCGACCTTCTTGTCCTCGGCGGCCTTGGCGACGATCTTCATGTCGATCAGGAAGGCCAGCACGTTTTCCCGCTTGGACGAAGGGTCCATCTGCGC
>CAWDCB010000016.1:0-29730 GCA_963800635.1 uncultured Chitinophagaceae bacterium | reverse complement strand
ACCAGGATAAAGATGTGGACCTCTATAATTCATCAGTAGCAGACCTCAATGAGGTAACAACCACTCTCAACAATTTTATACAATACCGGAACAAACAATTTACTCCCGGGAAAACGGATTCAGAATTGAAAGCTTTACTTGAGGGAGTTGATACGAAACTAAATACTTCACTAAAAAAATTAAATGAAGTGGACAAATCACAAGCTACGCTTACCCTAAGTACCGAACCAATAAGAACCCGGTTGGAAGCTTTATTAAACAAGATAAAATCCCAGCAGGATTTTCTAAAGCACTATCTCAACACTGATAAGAGCGCAAGAAAATCGTTGTTTTATTAGTAACGTATGCTGACGCTGCTTAAATCAATTGCATTATAATTTCGTGTGTAGCCGGTTCCTGCACGGAGCAGTTCACAATGTTGGAATGCTTGCAAAAATAAAAAGGGAGCTAATAATAACTCCCCTTATTTGTATATAAATGAAAAACCTGACTTACATTTTTGTTCCTACGTAATTCATCGATTGAATACTTTAACTGGCCTGCAATTATCTATTCGTCTATTCAATTTGTTTAAAGCGCTTTACATCGTAAGCTGCCGGTAATAAAAGCATAAATCATGCCACGACAAAAGAAAAACAACTATGAAAATGCGCTTTAGGCCGGAACCTTTTAAAGCAAAACAGCATCGTGCATCCGGTATAAATTAGCGAATCAAAATTTTATTCGTTTGGCTGTGCTGATTTAATTATTCGATTTGTATAATAATGCCAGCACATCAATTTTTAATACTAATATGGCTTTTCATTTCTACCTAATTTTAAGAATAGCAAGAATAGCCAGCGAGGGAACGTTCGTCTTTAGAAACTAAGTCAATAAGAAAATTAGTTGAATCTTAATAATTTTTTGCCCTCTTAATTTAGTTGAAATAACTTTTGTTTAATTGATCATGCGCTCTTTAATAGGTGTCTGGCCACGCGAAGTGGCCTGACACCGGCTACTTCTTTTTAAATGTTCGCGGTATCAGGCCACTTTTGGTGGCCAGATACCTACAAATAAAACTTCGATTTATTTTTGAAAATAATGGATGATTTTGTTTAATGATCATGCACTCCTTAATAGGCGCGGGCACGGGAACCTGGTCGATCTTTTTAAATGTTCGCGGCATCAGGCCACTTTTGGTGGCCATATACCTACAAATAAAACTTACATTCATTTTTGAAAATAATGGATGATTTTGCTTAAGTGATCATGCGCTCTTTAATAGGTGTCTGGCCACGGGAAATGGCCTGATACCTGGTCGATCTTTTTAAATGTTCGCGGTATCAGGCCACTTTTGGTGGCCAGATACCTACAAGTAAAACTTCGATTCATTTTTGAAAATAATGTACGATTTTGTTTAAGTGATCATATGCGCTCTTCAATAGGTGTCTGGCCACGGGAAGTGGCCAGATACCTATAAGGTAAAACTTACATTCATTTTTTAAAATAATGGATGATTTTGTTTAAGTGATCATGCGCTCTTTAATAGGTGTCTGGCCACGGGAAGTGGCCAGATACCTATAAGGTAAAACTTACATTCATTTTTTAAAATAATGGATGATTTTGTTTAAGTGATCATGCGCTCTTTAATAGGTGTCTGGCCACGGGAAGTGGCCTGATACCGGCTACTTCTTTTTAAATGTTCGCGGCATCAGGCCACTTTTGGTGGCCAGATACCTGCAAGTAAAACTTCCATTTATTTTTGAAAATAATGGATGATTTTGCTTAATTGATCATGCGCGCTTTAATAGGTGTCTGGCCACGCGAAGTGGCCTGACACCGGCTACTTCTTTTTAAATGTTCGCGGTATCAGGCCACTTTTGGTGGCCAGATACCTGCAAGTAAAACTTCGATTCATTTTTGAAAATAATGGATGATTTTGTTTAAGTGATTATGCGCGCTTTAATAGGTCTGGCCACGGGAAGTGGCCTGCTACCTGGTCGATCTTTTTAAATGTTCGCGGCATCAGGCCACTTTTGGTGGCCGATACCTACAAGTAAAACTTCGATTCATTTTTGAAAATAATGGATGATTTTGCTTAATTGATCATGCGCGCTTTAATAGGTGTCTGGCCACGGGAAGTGGCCTGACACCGGCTACTTCTTTTTAAATGTTCGCGGTATCAGGCCACTTTTGGTGGCCAGATACCTGCAAGTAAAACTTCGATTCATTTTTGAAAATAATGGATGATTTTGTTTAAGTGATTATGCGCGCTTTAATAGGTGTCTGGCCACGGGGAAGTGGGCTGACACCTGGTCGATCTTTTTAAATGTTCGCGGTATCAGGCCACTTTTGGTGGCCAGATACCTACAACTAAAACTTAGATTCATTTTTGAAAATAATGGGTAATGATTTGCTTAAGTGATCATGCGCTCTTTAATAGGTGTCTGGCCACGGGAAATGGCCTGATACCGGTGATTTTTTAAATGTTCGCGGTGTTAGGCCACTTTTTGGGTGGCCAGATACCTGCAAATATAATTTTGATTTATTTTTTTAAAATAATGGATGATTTTGTTTAAGTGATTATGCGCGCTTTCATAGGCTGTTGGTTATGGGAAGCGCCCTGATACTCTGGTCAATTCTTTTCAAACGTTCGCGGCATCATATTATTCATCACGTCCGGATGCCCGCCGCAACTTTAAAAACATGCAGTACGGAAGGAAAAATCGCATCCATAGTTTCTATCATAGCGCCCTTTGGAGAACCGGGCAATGAAATTACGAGCGTATTATTGATGAAGCCAGGTCATCCTCCTCGATAACATAGCATAAGGCATCCGCCGCTGCCCATATTGCCGCGCCGTTTCCACTAACACCAGTAATCTCCTTGGCAAGCAATGGCCTGATAGCCCTCAGGCGTTACATCGGCGGGTGAAAGGCCCGTGCCTCCACAAAAAAAATAAGGTCACACCTGCCCTGGTAACATCTTTGTCCTGTATTAAAACGATCTCATCCTGGATAATTTCGAAAGCAATAACTTCTATTTGAAAGATCCTTCAATTTCTTTACAACTTTTTTCCCGGGTAGTATTCTTTCTTCATTTTTTTTTGAAACGCTATCAGAGCATACAATCACTGCACAGTGTAGTAGCTCCTGTTAATTGCTCATTGTAAAACCGTTTTTTCCCTCTTCTTACTTTCCAATTTTATGGAGGACATATTTCAAGAGCCTTATCTATTGGTTTCAACATATCATACATCGTTAACGCAGTAATTGCAGCACCATGCATTGCTTCCACCTCCACACCCGTCTTATAAATGGTATGCACTTCTACCGTGATAATAATTTTTAACTATCAATCTCTGTGCTTAATTAAAGCAAACTCTACAGGCAAAGGATGACAGTTGCAGAATAAAGTCACATTGTTTCTTAATCGCCAATAAACCTGCCGCCCTGGAAAATTCAAAAACATCTCCCTTAGGTACCGTTTTATTTTTTATTGCTTCAAGCAGCTTCCCGCTTTGAAACAGTCAGCATAGCGGACGCAATTGCCTGCCGTAAACTATTTGATTTATTAGTGATATCGACCATAGTTATTTATTTTCCTTCCATTGCCAGCTTTCATCAGTAAATAATTCTTTCCCCCAAACTGGCACTTGTTCATCTTTTTACTGTTTCGCCGCACGCATCGATTGCGGCTTTACGGTGTGGCGACGAAGTAAACACAAACAAACATATTTTCCCGCCTTTATTGTACCAAGGCTGTGAAAAACATGCATACAAATGAGATCATATTTTGTAAATATTTCTTCCCTGATGAAATGCATTTTTTCCAAAGCCATTTCTTCATACGCGGTGTATTCAATAGCCAAAACCGTTTTATTATCAATTATGTCGGCTCTTACCTGGCCAAGAAAAATACTATGGCCGCCAATACTAAATTGAGTATTGTGTTTTTGAATACTGTCTGCAATGAAAGACGCCAAAACCGGGCCATCGACAAATATATCTTTATGTTTTCTTTCTGTCATAACGGTTATTTTCTGTGCTGATGTTTCCATTGAAGAATACCACCCCTTAAGCTGAATACCTTTTTTGATGTTCCGTAAATAGCGGCCAATTGTTTGGCAGCCCCGGCTTCGTTTACCGGATTGACAAACAGTAACGATTGTATCTTACTTAGCGTAGGAATTTTTGGATCAATTCACCCAATGGAATATGGTGATACGCAAATTCATCAATTGAAGGAATTTCATCAGTTTCTCTCACGTCAATTACATCAATCTTATTTGTAGCAAGTAACTCATCAAAAAAACTATAGTCAATTTCATACTGCTCTTCCCGCGGGCTACACTGCCATTCATAATCCATATCCTTAAAACATTGTTATTCCCTGGAATTAACGCGCGAATTCCTGCCACGCAAACAATTCAATTTCATAGAGACGATTGGTTAACACTTGTAAGTTAAAAGTCGATTGATGAGTGGATTTCCAATACCTGTTACCACTTTTATTGTTTCATTTGCCTGCATTGTTCCAATAATACCCGGTAATACGCCAAGTACACGACTTCCGCACAGTTTAATATTTCATTCTCACCCGGACGATCAGGAAAAAGATCCCGGTAGTTTACGGGCTCGCCTGTCTCATTCGTTTTATAATTGAATATACTTATCTGTCCTTCGTACTGTGAGACAGCTCCATATATCAAAGGCTTATTTTATAATACCATGCATCATTAATCATGTACCTGCTGGAAAATTATCGGAGCCATCGATAATAATATCGTAAATCCATTATTGCAAGAGCATTTTGGGTTGTTAAACTTATGGGGAAAGCAATAATTTTTATTTCCGGATTTATGCCCCGCAATATTTCGGCTGCTCTCTCCGCTTTAGGAAACCCAATATCTTCAACTGAATACAACACCTGCCTTTGCAGGTTAGATAAGGACACCTCATAATCGTCCACAATCCCGATGGTACCTACACCCGCTGCAACGAGATATTGCAAAGCCGGGCATCCCAGCCCCCCAGCGCCTATGATCAGTACCTTTGAATGTAACAGCTTTTGTTGCGCGCCTGCACCAAAATCTTTTAAAATCATCTGGCGGTGATAGCGTTCATATGATATAGTGTTATCCATTTTATCCGCCGGAAAAAGGTGGCAGTAAGGCTATAGTGCTATTACCGGTTAAAAGGGTAATCCGGGTAATTAATTTTTATTTACTGCTATCATATATTTCGATGCGGCCAGCTAAGGATATTGTTTTATTAAAACTGAAGTTAACCCGTTATATCAGCAATATTGTCCAGCACAAGATTTTGCCCGAGAATTTCGCAAAGTTGGCCGAATATGATAATTTCTATTTGCATTTTATGTTGTAAGAGTAAGGTAACATACATCCCGTTTTCATCTCAGGCTGCTGTAAATAATAATTTATAAGCTGCTATCATCAGCACCATTGCAAGCATGTATTTTAATATAGATTGTTTAAAACGCAGCGAGCCAAAATAAGCCCCGCATATGCCTTCCGTAAAAGCAAGGGCCACATAACATACATGTCTGGGCTGAAGTGTATTCCTTTTGTGAGCTGGCCTCCTAACAACATAGCGAATTTACAAAAATGAAGAGCGCGCTGATGGCTGCAGCCTGCTTCATATCAGCCCATTTTAATAACAGTAGAACAGGCGATAAAAGTATTCCGCCCCCGAAACCGATCATGCCTGAAAGAACCCGATAGCGGCTCCTATCAGTATTGATAAAATGATGTTTGGCTTTTTTAAATCCTTTACTGAGATATTACTAAAGAATAAGAAACGAATAATGGAACGAGCAGCAGCAAGCCCAATACTTTTTTATAAAGGCCTGTGTCTATCGTATCAATCCCTCCGTCAAAGCCATCGGTACAGACGCAATTGCAAACGGTAAAAATATGCTCCATCTGAAGTGTTTACCACGGAAGAATTGAATAAACGAAGTAAGTGATACAAAGAGATTAAGCAACAGGGCTGTTGGCTTCATCACATCAGGAGCAATGCTAAATATGGCCATTAATGCGAGATAACCGCTGGCGCCTCCATGCCCGACAGATGCGTATAAGAAGGCAACAAAAAATAATAGAATATAAAACAAAGTGATATTTTCCATGAAAAAAATTAAACCGGTAATAAATGTACTTCTACTATTTCACCTTCGCCACATTTCATTACCTCTTCATTTATTTTTACCAGGCAATTCGCTTTTGCAAATGAGCTGAGGCGGTAAGATTCCTGGGCATCCAATACTGCTACAGTGGTACCATCAAAAAATCCTTTTAAAAAATAAGTCAGCCGGGCCGATTTATGGAATGGTTTAAATAGTGGCGCCCGAATGGACTGTAAACATAATTTTTGCGTCGTTAAAACTGATAGGGCAGGAAGGACGTATTCATAAAAGCAAGTGAGCACTGAGGACGGATTGCCCGGTAATCCAAATACCAGTTTATTTTCTTTTTTACCAAAGTATAACGGCTTGCCGGGTCGTTGATTTATTTTATGAAAAAGCTTTTTGACGTTACAATTCTCAGCTGACTCCAATACAAAATCATAGTCACCCGCGCTGATGCCACCCGTGAGCAATACTATGTCACTTTGTTGTAATGCATCTTCCAATACGCCCGTTAATATTCTTAAATCATCGCCGGCCCGGAATATTTTTATGGCATCGATATGTATTTGGTGTAAGGCTGCAATCAGGGAAAGAGAATTTGACTCGTACACCTGCCCATATTCAAGGGGCTTACCCGGATCCTGCAATTCTTTACCGGTAATAATAATGCTCATAGACAGGTGAGGATATGCGCTTACTTCCACAACCCCTATACCGGCGAGGAACCCGATTGCAGCCGGTGATAATAAATTGCCCTTTTCCAGTGCCAGTTCACCGGCCTTTATTTCAGTACCTTTTGGGCGTACATGTGTTCCCTGCTCAATTCCTTCGTCTCCGATCATCAATTCCTTTGTAAGATTTGCTGACGTTTCTATTTGCACCTTTTCCTGCATGATTACTGTGTCTGCTCCCGGTGGCACGGGTGCGCCGGTAAAAATCCGAACGGCTTTTCCCGGCAGAAGCAACCTTTCTTTATTATGGCCGGCAGCAATTTCACCCTCAAGCGCCAATTTTTTGTGTAGCTTCCATTCGCTGAACAAAAAAGCATATCCATCCATTGATGATTGCGGAAAGGGTGGAATATCCGTGGTCGCGTACACATCAACAGCCAATGTTTTTCCGGCTGCCTTTTGCAAGGATAACTTTACAGGTTGCAATGCACCCGTATTTTTTTCAATTATTCTTTTAGCTTCTGCTTCGGTGATCATTACCTTATTGTAAAACCGGATTTTTATCAGCCCCCAATTGTTATCATACTCCGGTTGTGAATATCGTCGGCGTGGAGGTGTTCAAAATTTGCAGTGAATTGGCCACCCAATTCTTTCGCTTTACCGAAAATATTTTGATGTATTAGCGGAATTACCTCTTCACCATTTCGCAGCACGGTTAGTAAGTCTGTCTCTTCCTTAGAAAAAAGACAATTTTTCATTTTACCATCAGCCGTCAGTCGTAGGCGGTTACAATCACCGCAGAAGTTTGCACTCATGGTACTGATCACGGAGAATGTTCCCGCATGGCCCGCAACCATAAATTTTTTCGCCGTATCATGCTCCTCACGCGGTAAATGTGTTATCACGTATTTCCCTTCAATTACTTCCAGAATTTGTTGCAGGGTAACTACTTTATTGCTTGTCCAACGGTTGCCGCTAAAAGGCATAAATTCAATGAAGCGTACATGAACGGGAGTATCACGTGTCCATTCAATGAAGTCGTTGATCTCGCCATCATTCAACCCTTTCATCACCACCACATTTATTTTTACATGAAAGTTTTTATTTACCAGTAACCGGATGTTTTCATACACTTGTTTAAACTGGTCTCTCCTGGTAATGAGCTGAAATTTTTCCGGCTGCAGGGTGTCGAGGCTGATGTTGAGTGAATGAATACCTGCCTTTTCTAATATATCGATATATTCATGAAGCCGCGTGCCATTTGTGGTAATCGCAAGTTTGACGGGAAGTTTTGATAATGCGATGATAATCTGGCCCGCATCTTTACGAACCAGGGGCTCACCTCCTGTCAGTCGTATCTTATTTACCCCCAGGCTTACAAAAATTTTTGCAAGCGCCTCAATCTCGCCAGCTTGCATAAGCCTGCCAGCCGGCGTAAATTCGTAGTCTTCTTCTGGCATACAATAAAAACAACGCAGGTTACAATTATCCGTTAATGAAATGCGGAGATAATTGTGCACACGGCTAAAGCGATCTATAATCATTCATTCATTTTTTCATTGAGCAACGCTTCGTAGTCTGCTCTTGTATCGATATCAATAATTCCTTTTGGAAATGGTATTGTTGCCACCAGCTCTTTATGCTGCCTTATCAGCTTTCTTGCACCTGTATCGCCGTTAAGCTTCAACAATTCTGCAAAAAGGTTTTTATGAAATAAGGCGGGTGTACCCAACTTATCTCCATAACTACTTGCTACAACAGGAAGGCCCGTTTCCAGTTGTGCCTGTACTAAACCATTGAGTAATGCTGTCGTTACATAAGGCTGATCGCATACCATAAAAATAATACCATCAGCCGCCGGCATTATTTTTTGCACAGCAGCCACGCCACAACGCAATGAAGAAGCCATTCCCTCCTTCCATTCTTTGTTTTCTGTAACCTCAACTTTCATTTCTTTCACTTGCTCTTTGATAATATCACTATTGGCGCCGGCAACTATAACTACAGGATGCAGGCCGGTTTTAACGCCGCATTTGCAGCATGTTGCAGCAGGCTTTTGCCCTGGTACATCAATAATTGTTTGGGGCTTCCCAAACGGCTGCTTGAACCGGCAGCGAGCACAACAACGGCACAATGTTCAACGATGGCTATTCATACGGCTCAATGTAATTTTTTTTCTTCTATGATCGTATCAGTTCTTGCGTGGATCACATCCTGCTTGTTGCGCAATGACCCGCCGGGTTTACCGGAAAGCACCGCCTTGATTTCAGCAATAATACTGAGTGCAATTTCTTCTGCTGTTTCAGCGCCAATTTCCAACCCTACCGGACCGTAAATTACATTTAATTGATTTTCGGTTAATTCAATTCCCTCATTACGAATCTCATCAAGTATCCTTTCAAGTTTCTTTTTCGGCCCAAGTAATCCGATATATCGCACATCGTATTGCAGCAACACCTTTAACATTGCCAGGTCGTAATTATAATTATGCGTCATAATTACAAATACAGTCTGCTGATCAATCACTATTTGCTCCAATACTTTTTCCGGCTTACTTACGAGCACCTGGCAGGCATCCACAAAACGCTGAGGTCTGGCATGTGTGCTTCTGCCATCTACCACCCTCACATCCCAGCCAATAGCGTTTGCAATCTGCACTAAGGGAATGGCATCATTACCCGCTCCCACTACCACCATTGACACAGCCGGCTGTAAAAATTCTATAAAAGCGGTGACCGAAAAATTTTTCCCCACATAATCTTTTAAACGAAGATTGCTGCTGCCCCATGGCCTTGCAAACATCTTCCATAATAATGCTGTGCAATTCAGGATAAGGCATTGTTCCCGAAACTGCACCATTTTCTTCCATCAGCAGGCAGGCACCGGGTTGTTCGTTTTTTTTGTCTTTCAATGAGAACAGCGTTACCAGTACCGATTTCTGCCGATGCGCTAATGCCCTTCGCAATAATTGAATTGGATTATTGGGATTGTTTGAATTAATAGGTTCAAACAGCACTTGTATGACACCTGCACAGCCCAATTGTATACCCATCGTAGCATCATCCTCATCACTGGTATCATAAGTTACAAGCTTCGATTGCTGTTGAGATAAAACCAGCATCGCTTTATGCAGAGAATCTCTTTCAAGACAGCCGCCACTGATAGCGCCGGTAAGCTCTCCATCATCGGTAACAATCATTCGCGCACCGGGGCGGCGGTAAGATGAACCATTCAAATGCACCACGGTGGCTAACGCGCATCTCTTGCCGGTTTGAATTGCAGCATCGCACGCTTTTATTATTTCACGAAGTTCTTTCATAATCAAATAACCGCTGTTTAACTTTCTATTTGTTGTACACTGCTCTTTTTCAAGTTACTTTAAACGAATTGCATATTTCACCCGGGTACTTTCCATGATATTTTCATTTTGCTTCAAGCGTTAAGAAGATAGAGAAATATGGCAAATTTACATTGCCTGCTTATTACATCTAAATATTTCTCTTAATGTAATAACAAGAGTAGTGAAAAGAATGGAACAATTGAGCCGTGATAATCGCTAAACTCCTAAGTCGATGCGCCCCTACAATTGAGAGTTGGGATAGAATTGAACGCGCAGGAACGTTAAGTACCTTTAGGTGATAAAAGGCACAACGAGTTTTAACTTTGTTTCGAGCCCCATCCACGCAACAAGATTTTGAAATTGTTTAGAATTAGTAGTATATATTATTCAAAAGCATATATAAGTATGCAACTTATTAAGCTTACCTTATAGCCATTGGCTAAGATTATTTCTTTATTTGAAAAAAAATCTCCGTTAACTCCATTGATGATAAAAGCATTACGAATGGCTTATGAAAAGCAAATTAACAATGAACCATTTGGACAAATTGATATAGAAGGGTCATTTTCTGGTTTGCTAAGACGAGGGTTTATTGATGCTAAGACTATTGTTGTGAACGGGGATAAACTGGTACACTGGTATGTTACCGGTGCGGGTAAGCGTGCACTGGGGTTAACCATATGAGATCGGGTTTTCCTGCACCCCACTTTTTCAGCTTACCTGCGAGGCATGATTTCAAAGCTCTCCCGCCGTCGTCAAGATAGAATACAGTTCTTATATTGGTATAGTAAAATAAAAAGTGCTTCCCTTGCCGCCATTATTTTCTGCCCATAGCTTTCCTTTATGGCGCTGAATGATTTCATAAGAAATATACAGCCCGATTCCCAGGCCCTGGAAATGAATCTCCCGCTCCTCTTCACGGTAATAACGCTCAAATATTTTCCATAGATTCTCTTTGCGAATACCGATACCCCTGTCTTTTACAGAAACTTTTATTTCATTTTTTTCCTCAGCCATCTTTATAATTATTTTGTTGGACTTAGGCGAATATTTAACAGCATTGCTCAACAAGTTTACAACCACCTGCTGCAATCTTTCTTTATCTCCGGTAACAGGATTTATTAATCTCGCCGGATACTTCAATACTATAATTTGGCGCGGAATGTTGTATACCTTCAATAGCCGAATGCATCATCTCCTTAAAGTCAAATGTGGAAATGTCGAGGCTAAGTTTTCCATTTTGTATCTTACTCACATCCAGTAATTCTGAGATAAGGTCATTCAACCTTTCAATGGAGGCGCTCGCTTTTTGTGCATATATCAGGTCTTTGTTATTAGTCTCTTCCATACCAATCTGCAACAACTGTATATAAGCTTTGGCAGTTGTAAGGGGTGTTTTCAATTCATGGCTGGCAATGCTCATAAATTCATCCTTTACCTGTTCTCTTGTTTTCTGATCATGAAGATCTGTTGCAGCGCCTACCCAGGAGGTAACTAATGCCCTCATCATTTCGTATAGGTGAAGCCCGGAATAAATGCCAGCGATATATATTTTCAGTTTTCTTCATCAATTGCAATTCCATCTTAAAATCTTCACCGGTTTTTAACACCTGGCTCCATGATTTTTTGAATTCATCCAGCATTTCAGGCTTTATTAACGGCTCCAATCCCTTTTTAACCGCCTCATCGAAAGTCATTCCGGAATAATCCAGGAAAAATTTGTTGAAATAAGTTATTGATCCATCTGCGGCGGTAGTTAAGGTTATTTGCGGAATATTCTCCAGTATTTTTATCAGGTCATCTGAAATTTTTCTCTCATTTTTTTCCTTTTCTTTTCTTATCGTAATATCATCAAAGGCCAGCAGTATTAAATTTTCGCCATTTTCTTTTTGAAAAGGCTGTGCGTTAAAACAAATCGTGCGCTTTCCTGCCGCAGGAAATGTATAAGTGATTTCGAACTCAACAAACTTTGAACTCCGGTATACATTTTTAACAGGTGAGCTTTGCAAGCCCGGTATGTGCCATCCGTTATTTTGCAATTCAAAAAGAATATTTCCAACTGTTTCTTTTTCAGTTATCCGGAATGTTTTATAAAAAGATTCGTTGGCACTTTTTACCCGGTAATCCTGTGTAAGAACCAAAAGTGGTTCATGTATCGTGGTAACAATTGCTTCTGCATACAACCTGGCCTGGTTATATTGCTCATTGCGGTCAAACAGTTCCTGGTTCACAGTGATCAGTTCTTCATTGGTACTCTCCAGTTCCTCTTTACTTGTTTCCAGTTCTTCATTCAGGCTTTGCAATTCTTCGCTGCCACTTAGCAATTCTTCATTTGTGCTTTGCAGTTCTGCATTTATCCCGTCCTGGTGTTCTGTAATGCCACGCATATCTTCACGGGTTTGCGAAAGATTATTTTCTAATTCGCGGATGCGAATATTTTCCGGGCTATTTGTTTGTTCTTTTCGCCAGTTTATTTCCATCTACTCCGTTCTTATTTATATCCGGAACGGTCTCTTTAAATAGAATTAAAAAATGCAGGTCAACAGAATTTAGCAACGGAATTACCTCGATAGTTACTAATTTTTTTCCATTGTCTAAGAGGTATCCCTTCTTTACTAAAAGGCTTATTCGTGCTTTTCGATTTGTGTAATGCATTGCGAAGTTCAAAAGACAACCCTCCTCGTGCCATTTTCAGCACATTTAAGCTTGCTTTGCCTGGCGATGGTTCGAGAAATTCGCCTGTTGATCCCCGAAATTGTACAATATCAAATTGATCATTCACTATTACACCGGCCGGGGTATATCTTCGACAACAAAATATCATCTGCATTTTTTTGAAGATCGTCTATTTCTTTTCATTGCTGCGTATTCCATAATCTTTGTCTTTGAGCGATTCTATATGCTGTGCCGAAGCAACATGCATATATTTTGCCGGAAAAGTTTTGCTGGTATATATTTTTTCCTTCTTTCCAAATGGCAGAAAAAGCTCCTGAACACTTGCCGCCGTTTCTGATTTTCCCAAGCAATAAAAACCCTTTTTCATTTAGTGCATAATGAAAAGTAGTAAATGCCTTTTTTTGCAAAAAAGGCTCCATATAAATAAGCACATTGCGGCAACTGATAAAATCCATTTTTGCAAATGGAGGATCTTTTAAAAAATTATGACGGGCGAAAACGCACATATCCCTGATGCTTTTTTTCACCTGGTAACCCTTGTCTGTTTTATTAAAAAATTGCTGAAGCCTGCGAATCCGTCAAACCTTCCAGTTCACTTTTATTGTATTGGGCGCTTCTCGCTTTTTCAATTGATTTTTCGGAAATATCGGTTGCGAAGATCTGTATCTTGACCGATAAAATTTTATCCTTAAGGTAATCATCCAGGCACATAGCTATGGAATATGCTTCTTTACCGGTTGAGCAACCGGCCACCCAGATGCGCAAAGGATTAACCGTTGATTTATTTTTGATAATTTCCGGAAATACGGTATCGCATAAAGTTTCAAACGCTTTTGGATCTCGGAAAAAAGAGGTAACCGGTATTAGTATATCCTGGATAAAATATCCTGCTCGGTTGGTTTTGTTTCAGATATTTTTGGTAATCAGTAATTTTTTCCAATTTAAGTATTACCATGCGGCGAAGGATCCGCCTGCGAATAGTTGTTTGTTTATAATAAGTAAAATCAACGCCATGGCGGATGCGAAGAAGGGCAAATATCTTTTTGAAATTTTCTTCCTCCGATAACTGTTTGGGGCTACCATGAAGATCCGGATCAAGTTTATTAAAAGTATGCGTAAGCTCGAGCAATTGTTGCGGCATCTTTTCCGGCGCCAGTATAAAATCAACCACTTCCGCATTAATCGCGCTTTGGGGCATGGCATTATATGCTGCGCTTTCAAGGTCCTGGGCAAAAGTAATTCCACCCTGGTCTTTTATATTTTTTAACCCGATAGTGCCATCCGCACCATTGCCGGATAATACTAATTCCTATCGCATGGCTCTGGTGCACTTCTGCCAGCGAAGAAAAGAAAATATCAATAGGCATATTTTTCTGGCCTTTTATAGGCCTTGGGCTTAAGTGCAAGCTGCCATCGTTTGCCACAAGCATCTTATTTGCGGGAATAACGTAAACGCGGTCTGGCTCTACATGCACATTGTCACTTATTTCATGAACAGGAATATTGGTTTCTTTTTGCAATATCTCGGGTAAAGAACTGTTATGGTCCGGATGCAGATGCTGCACTAATATGTAGGCAATACCGGAATTTTCGGGTATTGCTTTTATCAGTTTCTTAAAAGCTTCCAGCCCTCCTGCAGAGGCGCCAATGCCCACCACAGGAAAAAATTTTTAGAAGGGATTAGCGCATCAGTTTCTTCATTTGGCGTTAGGTGGCTTTTGGTAGTATGTTTAATGGAGGATATATAATCAAGGTCAGGATAGGGATTAAATTCCGAAATCTCGGACGCTTCGGGAAAATTTTTAGTTCTTTTCATAAAAACCAGTGCCTGTGTAAAATATCTGAAAAAAATTGTTGACTCCAAAAAGCGCCATAGAATTTATTGCTTTTGCTTCGCAACATTTCCTGGCAAACAAGAAGTAACTGGTAACAAAAGAACCTGTCTTTTTCTTTTAAACTATCTACACGGAAAGATACAAGCCTTAGTAACCATCGCGGTAAGGTAGCCTATAACGTTTTTAATATCGAATATTTCTTAAGTTAATATATAGCTTACATACGGGTAGTGGTTAGCTGCTTTAACTACCAGGCGCCTTAAATGATATTACCAACTCAAGGGCTCTTCACGCACGCCATTCTTTAGAAAAAACTAACTTTTGAAACCTCAGTCTAAAACTGCGTTTAACCGTGTTAGTTATATTAATGTTCCCCGGTAAAAGTAAAAAAAAAGATTCGTTTGAACCTGCCAAATAATAAGCTCACAATATGACACCGGGATGCCGGCCTATTTAAAGTAATTTCCGAAAAAATATTCGTAAAAGCACGAGCTTTCCCTACGTGCGTTTACTTTTTATTTTCAAATATATATGTCTAATTTTATCCTGGAATTGTGTAATGGTTTAATACACTTCGCCTCTTATGAACCAGGCCTGCGGCGAAAGTTACCTTGATTTCTTTTTTGAGTTAACGTATAAGCTTTAGTTATACACACCATTTTTAACCTCTAAACCTTTAAAAAGCGCTTTTCTTAAGGAAATGAAACCACCATTGTATTTGTTTTAATTTTTCATACAAGTAAATCTAATACTATGATATATTTTTTAGAACCGGTTACAAAAACAATGCTTACGCAACTGCGAAAAGTAAGAGCCAGTGAGCTTTCTGCGACGGAAAAAAACATTTGTGTTGCGGATGATTTTAAAGGATCACTACGGGCACTTCTCGGGCGGGGCCTTGTAAACACAAAAATGATAATGCTCGAGGGGAAAGAAGTGCTCAGTGTATTTATTACCGGTGCAGGTAAAGCCTTTTTAGATAAGGAAGATGCCAAAAAATTCAGCAGTGTTTAATATTATACTAGCGAAACTATTTTCACCAACAATATTACATCATTTACAATCTACTAATCCGTCCAATGAAAAAAATATTAATAGTTGATGATGATCAGAATATTCTTGAAGTTGTTAAATTTATTTTACTCTCGTATGGTTTTTCAGTACATACGCATACCACAGGCTTAAATGTCCTGGATATCGTGCTGGAGTATGAGCCGGACCTTATTTTATTAGATATACGCCTTCCGGGAAAATCGGGCACGGAGATCTGCAAGGAGCTTAAAGACCTGCATTGCGAAATTCCGATAATTTTATTTTCAGCACATACGCAAAGGGCAAATTTTATGGAAATATTCGGCGCTGATGCTTTTATAAGTAAGCCCTTTGACGTTAAAAATTTAGTAAGTACCGTTAAATTTCATTTGAATTAAGGCTTATTTTTCTGTACTTTATAAAAGGACTCCGTTATTTAATCATTTTAATTTTTGATACTGAGCCATACGCCATTGCTCGTTTATCAAATATCATTACCGTAATTTCCGAAGTAATATTATCGCGTAAAAGTACGCGAACCTGACAATGTCGATTATGTACCTTTGAATAAGTTTGTTGGTTTATTATACATTATGCGACATCGAAATCCATCTCCATCCTACAAATAACCATCCGTGTACCGGTCAATCCATTTTGACTATTTATCCGGTGAAAATAACTGGCTTTGTTAATTCTGACAACCACAAACCCTAAGACTGAAAATCCGAAACCTGCCAAGTAAGTGCAGGTTTTATGCTTAGATAGTTTCCCTGACTCTTACTGGTTCTTGGTGGGAACAATGATAAAGCTACATACAACAAAGGTTGTACTGAAAAACAGGTACAACATTGAAGCGTGATGGAATGAGAGATCAACATTTTTATGCTTCAATTGTGTTTACAATTGAGCATTTCGAAGTATTAATATTTTAGATAACTCTTCAATTGCTACATTATAATTTTTCTGCGTTATGAAAAGCTCTGTTAAGGCATGGACAGAAATGCAGTTCAAATTTTATGCTGCTTTGAGGAGCAACAAAAAGCAGTATGCAGATGGCTGGCTAGATCGGCTTTGTAAATTTCTCCGCCTTTAGCCGGAGGAACAAATGAATTATTTTAGTCCCGGGCTTTAGCCAAATTAATCAGCAAATTTTTTAAATTCATATTTAATAATTAATTCATCCTACTCCTGTTGAAGGTACTCACGCTGCCATTCCAATTTTTGTTTGGTAAATCTTGCTTATTAAACCAAAAAGCAGATTCCCCTTTTATCAGTTGCATCACCTTTGAAATAGTTTGATCAACACCCAACAAAATAAGACGGCAATGTTCTGCATGCCCATTAACGAAATCAATAAAGAATTCCTACGTTATAGCCTGAGCCAAAAAATTCATTGGAAAAATTTTTATCAAAACGTCAGCGGCTAGCTTCTAATGACCTCGACTACTCTTATTATTATTATTATGCGGGCTCTTTTAAAATCGATCAAGAGACAATTGCCGTCAGAGCCTGAAAGACAGATACCAACATCGGCTGCAAATATTCCCAGGGTAAAAGTTTCTACCACTTGTAAGGAGATGAAATAGGAAAGGCGCCGACTTGCATAAAAACAAACTGGATGAAAACATTTGTAACAAGATAAATATCTTCAGCAGGTGAATTGATAAAAAATCAACTATTTGTTAAAAAAAGTTAACACTTTATTATTAAAAGTTTTATTTTAGATATTAATTTCCCCCTTAACCCACTGCTTGCCACATGAGATACAATTTGCCAAACGATGCAAGATATAATCAAAAAGAACTAATTGAACTGATAGCGACAGGCGATGAATTTGCCTTTGCCAGGTTAGTTACCAACTATAAAAATAGAATTTATAGTATCGCTTTTAAGCTTACAAAATCCGATGTTATAGCCGAAGAGATAGTACAGGACGTCTTTCTAAAAATCTGGGTCAAAAGAGCGACCCTACCAGGTATTCTAAATTTTGATGCATATATTTTCATTATAACACGAAACGATGTCTATAAAGTTTTAAAGGGAATTGCTCAAAGCTATAAGGTTACCTTACTTACAGATGAACATCAATTGTTGTCAAATAAAGATACTTCCGATCCAGTTGCGGAAAAAGAGTACAGCTTATTATTGCAAAAGGCCGTTGAACGGTTACCCAACCAGCAAAAGCAAGTATATAATTTAATGAAGAAAGAAGGATTTAAACGCAATGAAGTGGCCAGTCAGCTTGATTTGCAACCTGAAACAGTTAAGTTTCATTTGGCACAGGCCATGAAAAATATTCGCGCTTTTTGTTTGCTTCATTTAAGTATATGCAGCGGAATTGTTATCTGCTCCCCTATTTTTCTTTAGAATTAATAAAAAACTACCGCCTTCACCCACCCAATACCGTTTTAATTGTATTCTTATATAAGGATGGTCTAAAGTATTTGGCACGTCCACCAAATTTATGGCTGGATCCCGCTTAGAATATTTGTTCAATTGTTATGTAGATAATCATTTCACCACGCAGGAAGAAGAGGAGTTGATGGCCTTGCTGGCACAACCCGGTAACGAGTCAGCTGTGCAAAAACTTATAGATATTCTTATCGAAAATACCGGATCAGAAATGCAGATGACGGATGAGGCAACTACTGAAATGTTACGAAAAATTCTGCGCGAACATACTGGAAGGCCGTGTTAAGCAAGGAAGGAAGAAGTAACTGCTTTATTTAAAATCAAGGAGCAAACATTACTGAATAACAAAAAAAGTAAAATGAAAATAACCGATACGCACGAGGGATATTAGAATTGAGTAATGTAAAGTTTACCTCGGCCGGCAGCAAGATAATTGTAGAGTAGCCATCTTATTAATCACTATAAACTATCAATCTAAATAACTAAAACAAAAACTGAGAAAAACAAAATAGTCAGAGGCCGTGACGAATACTTCAATTGCCCACTCCGGCCGATTACACTTTTATTAAGCAAAAAAACCGCGATGTTAACGCATTGCAGGCTAACTGGCTGAAAACTGTCGGTCAAACAATTTTTTAACCAAAATCAAATCAAAACTATGATTTTAACTGTAGGCTACCAAGCCAAAGCTGGTACCAAATCACTAACAGAAAAAACCTGGATGATTATAAAAATAACGATTGGTTTTTTGTTATTTTTCGTATTCCAGTTAAGCGCAAAAACCCCACCGCCTCCCGCTGAAATTCATGGAAAAGTAGTAAACCAGAAAGGTGAGCCAATACAGAACGCCTCTGTATTGGTAGCAGGCACTTCCATAGGAACTACTACAGGCAGTGACGGCACCTTTACCCTTTCTGTGCCTGGCAATGTAAAAAATGCTTCTTTGCAAATTTCCAGCGTTGGATTTCAGATGAAAACGGTGAGAGTTGGGAAACCAAACGGAAATTAATATAGTAATGGAGGCAGCAAATACCGGCTTAGATGAAGTAGTGGTAATTGGATATGGAACCGCCAGGAAAAAGGACCTCACAGGAGCGGTAACGAATATTTCATCTGCAAGGCTCGTGGATAAACCGGTAGTAAATCTTGGGCAGGCTTTAGAGAATAAAGTGGCAGGCCTGCAGGTTATTTCAAATGGAGCAGGTGTTCCGGGAAGCCAGCCTATGATTCGTATCCGCGGAACCAACTCTATTAACTCCAGCAATGAGCCGCTATATGTGGTTGATGGTGTTGTAGGGGTGTCAAATCCTTTAACAACTTTGAATCCTAATGATATATTATCACTGGACGTTTTGAAAGATGCTTCCGCTACAGCTATTTATGGTGCCCGCGGGGCAAATGGTGTTATTATTATTACCACCAAACGAGGCAAATTAGGCAAGCCCCAGCTTGATTATAATGGTTCTGCTTCACTGAGTGTTTTGCAAAGGCATCTTTACACGATGACATCAGATCAGCTTATGTATACTTATATGCAGTCCATGGCAAATGGTAATAAATATGGAACCGTTAACCCGGGTAAAGATTTCCGCCCTACCGGCTCCGGTGTTTCTTTTTCTGATATGCCCGCGTTGTTCAAAAAAGTTCCACCAGGCAGCTATGTAATACCTTTAATTGGTAAGGATGGCAATTATTATGCACCAATATACAATTCAAATTGGGAAAAATTAATCTTTAAGCCTTCCATTTCTAACGATCAGAGTATTGCTATCCGTGGTGGAAATGAAAATGCGAAATATTCCATGTCGCTTGGATATACTGACCAGGAAGGTTTAATGAAGGAATCATGGTTCAGGCGCTACACTGGCAGGCTTACCAGTGACATTAAGGTTTTAAAATGGCTTAATATAAGTACTTCACTAAGCTTTATTAAAAGCAAACAGACACAGGATGATGGTATCACCCGTTCCACTGCAGAGGTATGGAGCATTGTGCCAACCAGGTATCCTACCGATCCTAATCAATACATCGGGTCAACGTATGTTGGGGGCCGTTGGGGAACCAACTCAGACTTTAATGTAGGTGAACAATGGTTCAATGTTCTTTACAGAAGGCAGGAAATTTATGGGCGTAATGCTATTGGCCAGGTGACGGGTAGTTTTACAACTACTGCCAATATTACTAAAGACTTAACCTTAAAAAGCGATTTCTCCATTGATTATAATGATTATCGGAATAGCAACTATAGCGGTCAATTATATGGAAGTACAGGTAGTGCAGGTATTACGGCTAATAATACTTTTTATTGGCAGAACGAAAATTATTTAAATTATAATAAACAAATTGGTACAGACCATAATATAAGCGCCGTTTTAGGCCTTTCATGGTCTCAATTCATTTATAATACCGCGAATGCGAGTAACTCTGTCTTTTTATCAGATTTTTATGGATATTCTAATCTTGGGGCAGGTGCGGCAGTTAGGCCTGGTGTTGGAAGTGGCGATGGGCTAAGCGCTTTAAATTCTTATTTCGGCAGGGTGAATTACAGTTTTAAAGACAAATATTTACTCACTTTGACCGGCCGCGAAGATGGTTCATCGAAATTCGGCAGCAACAATAAATATGGCTTTTTCCCATCCGCAGGGATTGCATGGAGAGTGTCGGAGGAGAATTTCATGAGAAGTGTCACTTTCCTATCTAATCTTAAATTACGTGGAAGCTGGGGCCGTACCGGTAACCAGGAAATAGGAAGTTATGTAACCCAGGCATATATTTCAAACGCTAATGTTGTATTAGGCGGTAGTTCTTATACAGGACTTTACCCCAGTTCTGTAGCCAACAATAATCTTAAATGGGAAACAACAGAACAATATGATGCCGGTTTGGAATTTGGGATATTGCACGACAGGATCAGTATAGATGTAGATTATTATCATAAGCTTACAAGTAACATGTTACTCCAGGTGCCGCTTCCGCTTTCAACGACATCGGGTAGTGTAACAGAGAACTATGGCAAGGCTCAGAATGCCGGGTTTGAGTTTACCGTGAATACCCGCAATATAGCTGCCAAAAATTTCTCATGGACTACCAGTATAACAGCTACTAATAATGTAAATAAAATAGTTCAGCTTGGCCCTACCGGAGCGCCTATTTATGCTCAGACAGGTGCGGGTAATGGTACCTCAGCATTGATCATTGGCAAGCCTATCGGTTCCTTTTTTGGCCTGACCCGTCTAGGGGTGTATAGCACAGAGGAAACCTCTTTGGCAGCACGTTATGGCCTGCACCCGGGTGACCTTAAGTATTTAGACAGAAACAATGATGGTAAGATTGATTTACTTACAGATGGCAGTGTTATAGGGAATGCATTCCCTCATTGGTTAATTGGATTTAGTAATAACTTTTCTTATAAGAATTTTGATGTTGGAATTGATATTCAGATTGTACAAGGTATCACTAAGGCGTTTGTTCATGAATCTGCTGAAGACCGCCAGTTAGTTTCCGGAGGTTTAAATTCCAGCCTTGATGCATGGCGCCCTGATCATCAGAATACCCAGGTTGCTCAATTCCGCCCGGGAAATGGTGGCGCTTACTACCAGTCTTATCCTGATACACACGAAATGTACGATGCTTCTTTTATCAGGGGTTCTAACGGAGTTATTGGATATACATTACCTGATAAAACCATCCAGAAATGGGGATTTTCAAGGTTCAGGATTTACCTGAGCTCTCAGAACTTCTTCCTGAGAACTAAAGCTGCAGGATATGATCCCGAAGGAAGTTCATTGGATAAACAATTTTCACTGGTTCCTAATACTGATAAATACCAGTATCCTGTTCCCGCAGTGTTTTCATTTGGAGTGAACGCAAGTTTTTAAAATATTAAAATATTAAATATGCAAAATAATTTCAAAAAATATAAAAGAGCCGTTAAATACGCTCTGTTATTCTCGGCGATTGTATTTGTGCTTGGCAGTTGCAAAAAATTTCTGAAGGAAACTCCCACCGGGCAAATAACATCCGACTATAGTTTTTCATCAGCATCTGAAGGAGCGGCTTTAGTAACCGGAACATACAGGTCATTGTCCCTTTACACAGGCGGTGCAGGAGATTATGGTAACTTTTTACCTTGTACCATTGAATATCCTACCGGTAAAGCTTACACGACCGATGCGCATCCGCAGTTTTTTAAATTTCAAACTAACCAGGTCTCCGGAGGTACACTTTCTGATTACGATAATTTCTGGAATAACGAGTACCAGGGTGTAAGAGACTGTAACCTTGCGATTTCAAAGATAAGCGGCATCAAAGATTGGACTGCAGACCAGCAATCCGCTGCGCTGGGAGAAGTTCGAACCCTTCGTGCCTTTTATTATTTTATGCTGGTACGTTATTACGGCGACCTGGTTATGGATACCTCGGTTCTTAAAAGTATTGCTGATGCCCAGCAGCCACGTGTTTCACTTAAGGATATTTATGACCAGGTAATCATTGCGGATCTTGAATATGCCGTTAATACGAGCACTTTACCTGATGCACCATCAAACAATGGCAGAATTACAAAGTTTGTTTCAAGGGCTATTCTGGCAGATGTTTACCTTACCTGTGCAGGTTATCCTTACCAGGAAGTGGCGACAGACCCTACAAAACCCTGGTGTACAGATGGGCTATTCGCTCAAACTGGTTACCCGGTAAATACGCCAGATGCTAAAGACTTTTTGCAGAAAGCACAGACACAGTTAAATGCTTTGTACGGTCAATATCCATTAGGAAGCTATCATGACCTTCACACTCCTGCTAATATAAATAATAAGGGAGAAGCCATATTCCAGGCTCAATATTTAGGAGGAGTTAATGATATGTCAGGATTCGTGAGTTGTTTACTTCCGACTCAAAGTCATATCTCCAATCTTGGAGATGAGTATGGTACTGATGTACCAACATTAGGATATATTGCTTCCTTTAATCCCGCCGACAAACGTATCCAGGATCGCCAGATGTTCTTTTACTCGGATAATCTGGCCACGAAGGTAGATCCCAACCAAGGGCCTGCCGATGAGTTCTCCCAACCTTATGTATATAAATATTATGATTCCTTAGCGATTAAAAACGGAGGAGGGGCAAATTTAAACTATACCTTTTACAGGTATGCCGATATGCTGCTTATGCTTACCGAAGTAAACTGGTCATTGAGGCAATTGGGAGCAGCTGTTTCAGACAATGATATTACTAAAGGGATTAATGAAGTAAGGGAAAGGGCTCTTCTGCCTGATTATCTTGCGTCTGATATCAATTTAAAATCTATCATGAGCGAACGTGCTTATGAATTGATATTGGAAAATAAAATGCTATGGGATCAGCGTCGTACCCGTACGTGCCTTGTAGATGGAGTAGGTTCATTTTCGGCACTTCAAAGTTTCTTTGGCCACCAACCTACCGGATTTAGTTTTGCATTTTCCGCTATGAATTTGTTGTGTCCTATTTCGCAGAACGAAATTGCTGTTAATGCAAAATGTTTACAGAATTTCAACTTTCTGCCTAAACAGGTTGGACAGTAAAAACATAGTGAACCTAATTGTTAATTAATTTATATATACAAAATGAAAAATAATAAATCACTAATATTAATTTGTTCACTGGCCTTTATGTTTAGTTGCTCTAAACAGCCATATTGGAATGTTCCGGATGTAAATAATGGTGTGGCGACTATTACGGGTATCTCTACTGCTACCTCGCCTGGAATTTCTACGCTGGATGACAACTTTACGGTGAATGTAACCCTTCCTAACGCCAAATCAGGCGATGTTATGACGGTTGAATTGCTTAAGCAACAAATTCCGTGCCGGAGCTACTTCTACACAATTGCTTCCTTTAGCAGGTACCCAGAAAAGTGTTACCGTAGGAAGCGATTTAACGGCTTCTGTTACTTATACAAAGGCCGAGGCTCAGATGGTTAATCCGGGAGATAATGTATATGTTAGCTGGGCTGGAAAAACAGAATCAGCTTCCCTGGTAGTTACTTTAACGGCTGCCACATCCGTTACCGGACCGAACTATAATAGTAATTCAGTTAAGGTAATACGTGGTGCTGGTACAGCTTATTTTGATGTTAGCGTTGCGCCTAAGTCAGGCCCTTACAGTGGTAATGTTGTTGTACAAAGAAAGAATGGCTTTAACGATCCATGGGTAAGTGTTGGCTCATTTGCTGCAGTATCACAAGTACCCCTTTCCGGTGATGATTTTGCAGTAGGTAAAGATACTATGTACTATAATTTCGTAGCTACGTCTGGTTCTAATACGGATGATGTTACTGTAATTGTTATAGATAATGACCCGTATTTCTTCCTTAAGAAATCAGGAACTATGGCTATTGGATCTACAGATGGATTAAACCTGCTGGTGAATGCGAGCATTGCCTGCTACCGATGATAGTGCAATCCTGGCAGTTGATGCTGGCACGCTGATGTTGCATGGTGGAGTGAATTGGGCTGTTGGCGGAAAAAGTATTTCTTTTGTTCCTTCAACCCTGGCGGATTATGCTACCAATAGCCCAACCAGCGCTATGGCTACCTACACGGCAGGAACCCCAACTCCAACAGCTGATCCATCTTCCGGAGAAGGTGTTTACGTTTTTAAAATTGTAAATGGCCCTAACCCAACAGACATTTTTTATGGTATTTTAAAAATAACAAACATTGTCCCTAATGTTTCAGTTGGTTATGAGTATAGAATTGGAAGTACCTATGCACAACTTTCTGTTATTCAATAATGAAACAGTCTTTATAACATTGTTTAAATCCTCTTTTTAAGCATCAGGTTAATTTTAAATGAAAAAATACAAATCGGAAATCACCGGAAAATATGACGTTATCATTGTAGGTTCCGGTGTTTTTGATCCGGGGTTTTTGATGGATCCTGTAGCGGCCGGTAATTGATGGTGAACGGGATACATTAAAGGACGATACACAATTAATGCATGCCGTCACACATGCGTGCCATCTGTGCAACTTATCGGGATACAAATTTCGCTGGACTCGCTTTGAACGGGTAGACGGAATTAAAGACTTGGGTACATAAGTGATTCTCCTGGAAATGGGAAGTGTCTCTGCCGGCGTACTGGCTCAATAACCTGAGTGGAATTTAATAACCTTTCATTTTTCTATAAAACAACCAACCAGTTAAGCACATGAAAAAGATTAGAAACAATAACAGTAAAACAGATAATTCCAGGCGGAATTTTATTAAAACTGCCGGAATCACTTCTGCAGGATTTATGATATTACCGCGCCATGTACTGGGCGGCAGAGGCTTCGTAGCTCCCAGCGACAAATTAAATATTGCCGCCATTGGAGCTGGAGGTAAAGGTGAAGGTGACCTGCGGGAATTTTCGAAGAGCCCTAATGTAAATATAGTTGCGTTTGCGATGTGGATGATCGTCGCTCGGCAAAATCAAGAGCGGCTTTCACTAAAGCGAAGTACTATAAAGATTTCAGAAAGATGCTGGAAGCAGAAAAAAATAATATAGATGCATGTTCTATTTCCACCCCGGATAATGTGCATGCCGTGGCAACAATTGCTGCTATGCAATTGGGTAAGCATGTCTATACGCAAAAGCCGTTAGCTCATGATATTTTTGAATGCCGGGCACTTGCAGCAGCAGCAAAGCGCTATAAAGTTGTTACACAAATGGGAAACCAGGGTGGCTCGGGTGATGGTGTTCGCAAGGGGCAGGAAATACATGATGCAGGAATGATTGGTGATGTGCATACAGTACAGGTATGGACCAACCGGCCTGTATGGCCGCAGGGTTTACCTACTCCAACCGGCAATTTCCCCGTGCCACCGGAAGTTGATTGGGATCTTTGGTTAGGCCCAAGCCCCGCACAGGTTGCCTATAATCCGGCTTATATGCCATGGAATTGGAGAGGGTGGAATGCTTTTGGCACCGGCGCTCTCGGCGATATGGCCTGCCACATGATGGATCCGGCATTCCGTATTTTACCTATTGATTTTCCTACAGAGATAGAATGCAGTATTGGTACAAGCTGGACACCAGATGGAAAAGAAGCTAAATATCCGGATGGCTATCCTCCTTCCTCTATTATTCATTTAAAATACCCCAGGAAAGATGGTAAAGGCGACATTGATTTATCATGGCATGATGGCGGCCTTCTGCCTGCACTCCCTGATGAATTGCTGCCCGGATGAGCCATTTGGAAACAGTGATGGAGGTATCTTATTTATTGGAACAAAAGGTAAATTACTATTTGATTGTTACGGGGAAAATCCAAGGCTGTTGCCTACAAAACTTATGGGAGAAGTTACCATGCCCAAAGAAACAATAGCGCGTGTTCCTGAAGGGCATTATCTGCAATGGGTAAATGCTTGTATGGCCGGTTATGCTAAGGGAAAAACAAGCTCCTCATTTGATTATGCAGGCCCTTTTGCAGAAAGTGTACTGATTGGCAATCTGGCTATTCGCAGTTGGAATTTTGAAACTAAAAACGAGAAAAACAGATCAGTTTATCCCGGAAGAAAGAAGCTTATCTGGGATGCAAAAGCAATGAAGATTACCAATTTTGATGAAGCAAACCAGTTTGTAAAACGAGAATATCGCCAGGGTTGGAGCCTTGGAGTTTAAACTATTTCGACAGATGATCTAATTAAAAAAATAATGAAAAAAAATATTTTATTCGTTGTTTCAATATTTGTTTTAATGGGGTGTTCAAGCACGAACAAAACAAAAGGCAGCAAAGGCTGGATTAGCCTTTTCGATGGCAAATCACTGGATGGATGGAAAGCCAACAAAGAAGGCACCTTTTCTGTCGAAGATGGCAGTATCAAGGTAGCGGGTACCACAGCCCATCTTTTTTATGACGGCCCTGTTATGAATCATGACTTTAAAAATTTTGAATTAAAGTCCTTAGTAATGACAAAACCTGGTTCGAATTCCGGAATATATTTTCATACAGAATACCAGGAGAAGGGTTTTCCAGACAAAGGCTTTGAAGTGCAGGTAAATAATTCGCATACAGATTGGAAAAGAACAGGTGGCTTGTATGATATTAAGGATACCAAAGAAGTCTATGTTAAAGATGATGTATGGTTTACAGAATATATTCGTGTTGAGGGAAAGCATGTAATAGTAAAAATTAATGATACGGTAGTCACAGATTGGACACAGCCGGATGGTTTTGTTCCTCCAAAGGGGCATCCTAACAGAATTATTGCTGATGGCACTTTTGCCTTGCAGGGACATGATCCAAAAAGCATCGTATTTTTTAAGGACATTATGGTTAAGCCATTACCATAAAGTTCGGCATAGCTGTTCGCTCTAATCTTATAACGTAATCCACATACCTGGATTCGCTATTAACTGCATCTACCCTTTTGTTTGATTCCTGGGTACAAACTTGTTATAAATAATGAACCCTATTGTTCAAATTTTCCTGACTTTACAAATATTGAGGAAGCCCTGGAAACCGGGCAATGCTATACGGGGGCATCTGGCAATAAAAAGCAGTCGCAAAAATTAATTCATAACTGTTTATTTACAGATTCAAATTACTTTTCTATAGAATTTTCCGTTCTAAATGCACCTTTTAGTTAAAGTTATATTGCATCGCTATTTAAAGAATCGCGAGCGCATCCCTTGTTTTTCAAAGCTTATCTCGATAATATATAATTCAACTTCCCAGGTATGCAAGGAAATATAATCTGACGTGTTGATTCGCTAAATGGTACGGGCTACAAATTTATTTCTTTTGAAGAAAGCAGTTAACATATTGTAGTTTACAGTCAAATTATGCTATATCCAATTATGAAAAAAGCCACGATTATTTTCGCCGTACTATCGTTATTTCTATTTTTGTTCCTGCAAAAAAAATAGTGCGACAACAACAATCGTGGCCGAAGACTCTTTATCTCAACATTTACTGGCATACTATCCTTTTAATGGAAATGCGTTAGATGAAAGCGGAAATAATAATAATCTTGTTGTACAGGGAGCCGCACTTACCGAAGACAGGTTTGGCAATATGCAACAAGCATATGCATTTAATGGTGCAGGCCAATACATGACCATGCCGAAATTTACACCCGACAGCTTGCATCAAAGTTTTACTATTTCTCTTTGGGCTAAACCGGAAGGAAATTATTCAGGTTTTTTATTATCGTTGAAAAGTGATAGTAGCATGGATTGTGTTAACTCAATTTGGATAGAGGATGGTGCCGGAGGACATAACATCAGGTGCAATTATGCGCCATCCTTTCAACCCCAAAATTCATGTACTGCATACCTTCTTTTTAAACCGATCATTGATTCTTCGGGAAGATGGATGCACATTGCAATGGTTGTTGAAAAACCCAATCCAAATGTAAGATCATTTTATTTATATTTAGATGGAGAAAGTGTTTCATCGGGCACATCAAATAATTCTGCTACAACATTTAATAACGGCGGTATTATTGGTACCGCCATTTTTCAGGCGTATTTTTATAGAGGCGCACTTGATGATATAAGGATTTATGATAAAGCTTTTTCACAAAGCGAAATACTCAGCTTATATCACATGCAGAAATAATATTTCACGCATTTGTTGGTATTCGTAAAAGAATATTTTACCGCATTGCAGCCGTCCACTGCCGTTGTTTTTTCATAAATTGGTATTCAGAAAATTTCCTCGAGCGTAAAGCGTCACGCCGCTGTTGTTGCGTGTTGTGCGGATGGTTTTGCGGCAAAGCGATCACCAACAACCGCAAAGAGTATAAATTATAAGAGAGCCCAGGTATCCTTATATTAGACGTGTTTCCAATCAAAAAATGTATGCATGATAACGAGATACCACCCTCAATATTTACTCCCACATTTTTTCACTTGCTAAAGCATATTCCTACAATGTCTGCCTGGCGATATACAGAAGGACGACGATTGATTTCTTTATACTGAGAATACCCTGTTTCTCTAAAAAGTTTTTTCCAGCCTTCGGCATGTAGTGGATAAGGCACCCAGGGATTGGATCGGTCAGTGTCGTACTCAACAATAAGAAAAGATGCTGTTCTATCTAAATAGGATCGCAGCCTTTGTATGAAGGCCCTTTTATCTTTCACGAAATGAAGTGCATTGGCCATCAGGATGCCGTCGAGCTTTTGCAAAGGCAAATCATCATTCACAAAATCGGCACAGAGTCTTTCCAAACTTATTCCATCTACTACACTTACTTTTTTTAGCGCAGCTGCATCTTTGTCAACCGCAGAGATCTTGCTGCCTGTTTGTAATAAGGTTGAAAGCGCCTTAGTGAATAATCCGGAGCCGCAGCCAAAATCTGCCCACTTCGCGGCTGCCTTCGATTCTATGTTGGGAGACCGGATAAGACTAATTGCCGTTTTTAAATCCATGATTTAATTATAGTTCATCTCGTTGCGTTGACACATTATTCCTATTGGTACCGCTTGTTTTAGAAAAATTTTATGTCGGGGCAATAGATAAGCTCCCCCACTGCTGGTGTTGGCGTCCCCGTCAATACTTATTTTTGCATGTGTTGGTCTTCAGAAATCGTTAGCTGTCAGGGGTCCGTTGTTTTTATTTACTTTTTCAATGGAAAATTGAACATCCAGCGAATGCCATACTTGTCCA
>CAWDCB010000015.1:0-186866 GCA_963800635.1 uncultured Chitinophagaceae bacterium | reverse complement strand
GAAACTTGCTTATTAAATACAATAGGTCAAAATTAATGCAGTGCAGAAGCAAGTAGAACTCCTTTATAAATTAAAGATGATACGCTGCCTCAAAATGCATTAGGGGCAATCGATTCGTGATGAATTTAAATTCGAATCTCGCATAAACCTGCCTATAGCCAAATATTCTATTAGGGCTTTCCATCTTTGATATCAGATTTCAAAAATTATTCATACATTAGGTAGGAACAATTTAGACGATTTGCTGGAATACATAATATAAGACGTCCTAATACTGTCGGCTATTACCTTGACTGCTCAGAATATCGGGCACATTAGCTCAACAACTTGTAACCAACGGTAAAATATAAACAATTATTTATACTTTTGGCGATAATATCAAGGAATAAGCGAACGCACGTCAAATAAGATTCCCCGGGGATGCAGAATCAACGATGAAGGCCTGAAGGTGAAAGGCGCCGTCTGAATCTCCCCCCAACGACGAGATCCTTTCTCTTTCATCCCATTTTCGTTGTGCTGCCTTTTCATCTAAAAGATTTTCAATGGCATCGTAAATGCTATTTAACTGTATATCGTATTCACTTAACCGATGTTTTATTTTATCCAGCTGTATTTTTAAATCATTTTGCTTTAATGAAAGCCGCCTTATTTCTACAAAAGCCCTCATAATTGCTATATTCATATTGATTGCCTTATCTGAATTCAAAAGCCGCTTAACATAGCTACTCCCTGTTCTGTACAGACACAAGGTGTCACATTAGTATTTCGCTTGCTTTGGGATGCGGTAACAGACTGTGACCGCATAGACTGGCATTCAGCAACACATTACTTCTTAAATCCGATCCTTTCTCTTTCATCCCACTTCCGCTGTGCTGCCTTTTCATCTAAGAGGTTTTCAATAGCATCGTAAATGCTGTTTAATTGCATATCATGCTCGCCTAAGCGATGTTTTATTTCCTCCAGCTGTATTTTTAAATCATTTTGCTTTAATGCAAGCCGCCTTATTTCTACAAATGCCCTCATTATAGCAATATTCATATTGATTGCTTTGTCGCTGTTAAGTACACCGCTTAACATGGCAACCCCTTGTTCGGTAAAAGCATAAGGCAGATATTTACTATGCTCCCCCCTTCCTTTCTTTAAGGTTTCATTTTGCAACCTTAAAGATTTGTCGCTTTTTTCTAAGGTTTCAATTTGAAACCTTAAAGCCTCAAACTCTTCTTTGGAAAGCTGAAACATAAAATCCTGTGGAAAACGCTTTATATTTCGTTTTACTGCAAGGTTCAGGGCTTTTACTTCTGTTTCATAAAGGACAGCTAAGTCCCTATCCAGCATTACCCTTTCGCCTCTTATTTCATATATCCTATTTTGAATGCTTCGTATTATTTGCATGGTCTTACACGTTTATTATGTTATCCTTTTAAAATATTATTTTGTAAATACTTACTGACATATCCATCCACATCAACAACTTTATTTTGCTTCTCCTTTTCCAGCCACTTCAACACATCAGTTTTTTTAAATTATATAGCTTGCCGATCTTAAGAAAAGCAAGTTCACCCTTACTGCAGGAGGTATAACAGCCGTTTCCCGCTTCAAAATTTCTATATCTTTAATTTAAATAAACATATCCTCGTTTTCAGTAATAGTTACTGAAGATAAATGAAGTAAAGTGAAGTTAAGTTGAGTTAGCTTTCTACTTTCCGATACAGAACTTGCTAAATATATAATCCAGCATATCTTCATTTGTTATTTCGCCAGTTATTTCACCAAGATAATGCAGGCATCTCCTTATATCCGGGGATAATAAATCTCCGGAAATCTTATTTTCAATTCCTCTTGTAATTTCAGCGAGAGCGTTTTGAACCTCTTGTAACGCGCTGTAATGACGGGCATTCGTTATCACAATGTTTTCAGCCAGCATTGTATTGCCGGCCGCATTAATAAATAGTTTCTCTTTGAGCTGCTCGACACCGGTATTCATTTTAGCTGAAATGAAAGAGCTGTCAGGAACTATTTCTCTGGTATGCTGCAATGCTTGTTCCCCGGCACAATCTGTTTTGTTTGCAACAGGAATTACATTACTATTTTGTTTCTTAATATCAGCGAGAAAAGAAGAAAGTTCATCACCTGTGGCCGAGTTAATGTCATACAAATACAAAACAATATCGGCCTGTTTAATTTTTTCTTTGCTTTTTAAAACGCCCATATTTTCAATAACATCCTGCGAATGTTCACGGATGCCGGCTGTATCAATAAGCCTGAATAAGATCCCTTTTATATTGATCACTTCTTCAATAGTGTCCCTGGTGGTACCGGCTATTTCACTTACAATGGCCCTGTTCTCATTAAGAAGTGTATTAAGTAAAGTTGATTTCCCCGCATTCGGGCTTCCAACAATTGCCACGCTTACTCCATTTTTTATAACATTTCCCAGCCTGAACGACTCCAGCAACTCTTTTACCGTGCCGTTTATTTCTGCCAGGAGATCCAGGAATTTATTCCTGTCAGCAAACTCAACATCTTCTTCACTGAAGTCCAGTTCAAGCTCAATGAGTGCAGAAAATTGAATGAGCCTTTCACGCATTTCCCTCAAAACCCTCGAAAACCCTCCCCGCATGTTTTTTAATGCGGCATTCTGTGAAGCTGCGGTATTACTCGCTATCAGGTCGGCAACGGCTTCGGCTTGCGTAAGATCCAGCTTTCCATTCAGGAAAGCCCTTTGTGTGAATTCGCCTGCTTTTGCAAGCCTCGCACCTTTTCGAATCAATACTTCCAACACCCGCTGTTGTATGTATGGAGAACCATGGCAGCTTATCTCTATAACATCTTCACCCGTGTATGAAAAAGGCGCTTTGAATATGGAGATCACTACTTCATCCAATATGGTATTATCTTCTTTTAAATATCCTACATGAAGTGTGTTTGCAGGTTGTTCAGCCAGGTTTTTTGCCGGAAAAAGGGTATTGGTTATTTCAAATACTTTATCACCGCTAAGCCGTATCACACCGATTGCTCCAACTCCTGGTGAAGTAGCGATAGCAACGATTGTATCATTCCATTCCGAATGCTTTCCATACATGTTGTAAAGATAGTGAAGGTTGAAGGTTCAAGGTTTAAGGTTGAAGGTTGAAGGTTGGAGGGTTTTGAAAGTTTGTAATTAGTTTGTCCTATCATCAACGACAAAATAATGTTGGATGTCATTGATCTGGATTTCATCCAAAACATCGATGAAGTTTTTATAGGTGGATGTATTACGCGGAGAAATGATGATGACGGCGTCTTTCCGGTCGCCCATGGTTTTAGCAACCTCGTGTTGTTTTCCCTGGATAACAGCGCGCAGATTACTGTAAGAACAATGCTTCATCAATCTGGGATTTGGCATGTCGCCTTCAAAATAATCTATCGAGTCATTTTGGATAAGGAGCAATGTCAGTGTCGCATTTCTTTTAACGGGTGTTTTTATGTTGTCGTCTTTGGGCATAATAAGCTTTGCAACAGTTGGCGAGGAAAGAGCAGTAGTGAGTATAAAAAAGGTTATGAGCAGAAAACCAAGGTCAACCATCGGAGTGAGGTCAACTCTCAATGATTTTTTTGCCCTGTGATTTTTTGAACTGCGGCGGGAATTTTCTTCAATCTGTGACATAATGAGTAAGATGCGCGACCGGCAGGATTGCATAAACGCATGTCACGTGAATACTTCGAAAATCCTTAAATAAAAAAAGAGATGCGTTTTGCATCTCTTTGAATTAATATAACAGGAGAATTCGTTAATTAGGATTTGTCAGCGTAACAGGTTGCAAGCGATATGCGTTTACATACCTTCCGTTTTGCTGAGCGGGAACCCATGCCGGACCCTTCCTGATGGCGTTAGTGGCAACCTCGGCGAGTTTGCTGCCCTTCATAGTGGTAGCTTCAACATCACTCACCTTGCCGGTTTTATCAACAATAAATTTCACAATACAGGTTCCATAATCAGATTCAGTAAATTCATCCTGGTTGGCTTCAATCGCTCTTTGAACGTATTTGGTCCATGCAGACGCCCCTCCGGGAAAAGACGCTTCAATCTCAACTTTTGTAAATACTTTATCTTCATCTTCTTTCTTTTCTACCGGCGCAGCCACAACCTGGGTTCCTTTATCTTCCACAGGTGGAGCAACAATACCCAAATCTTTTGCACCTTCGACGGTCTTTACGTCCACTTTGGCTTCCTCAATCTGCTTTACTTCTGGCGGCGGTTTGATAACCTCTTCATCCTTTACCACTTTTGGCGGCGTAAATGCGATAGTAGCGATAGGCGGTGGTGGTGGTAATTTAGGCGGGGGCGGCGGAGGCGGAGGAGGCGGTTCATTTGGCTGAATCGCTTTCAATGCCAGGTCATTTACCTTCATCACCTTCACGTCGTCATTTGCCGAAAGGTTATTAGCGATCACCGAGCCGATGAAAATAACAGAGATAATGACTACGGTAACTATAAGAGCGATAGTAATTCGCCTGTTGTAAGTTTTTCGTAATTCATAAGCCCCGTATTCCTTATTTCTTCCGTCAAAAAGTATATCGAGAAGATCGGCTTTTAAAATTTTGTTAGCTTCCATGTTTTGATTTTTAAATTAGACACAATGGAGTCAGTTTTCCATAAACTTATTTAACCCCTGATGCATTCTCAGTTGCCTGAATTTTACTATACTCATCGGGTGTAGGATCCACCATTGCATACCTGCTTATATCATCAATGCTCATTTCGTCTAAAACATCCACTGCATTCTTATAAGTAGCATCCTTATCAGGCTTAATAATTATAAATAAGTCATTAACCGGGGTAACCCTCTTTTTTTCCAGGATAATTTTTCTAAGGTCTTTGTAACCCGTTGTTTGCATTTTTGCGGGATCATTACCGAAATAATAATATATCACATCTCTTTTACCCAACATAAGTGTTAATGAACCGGATTCTTTTACCTTGTTTTGTTCATCCGGCTTATCAGTATCCTTTGGCATTGCCAGGTTCATGGCCGTCGGCTGCGACATCGTAGTGGTGAAGATAAAGAAGGTAATAAGCAAAAACCCAAGGTCAACCATTGGTGTAAGGTCAACACGAGTGGAAAGTTTTTTTCCTTTCTTAACGCCGGGGCCTTTTTTGTGGCCGCCGCCGCTTTTTACTTCCATTTCTGCCATAGTAGTATTATTTTAATTTTATAACAATTTTTCCGGCTGTTTATTGGCCCATTTCACCTCTCAGGTTCTTTTTATACAGTTCACTTCCCTCGGGAACGTCTTCGGCATTCGTAACCAAATTATATTTATAAATATCATTTTTCTTGAATGCTTCTATTACCTGCTTAAAGGCTGTATATTTCGAGGAGTTATCACCCTTAATGTAAAAATTAACATGGCTGCCTTTATTGGCCTGCACGGCAGCACTTATCCACGCTTGTAACTCATTGTTGGTACTGTCAGTAGGAATACCGGCCAGTTTTGTAGCTTTTATTTGCTCTGAATTCAACCTGTCAAACTGGTTAAGCTGGCTTAAGGGAACGCCTACAAAAGTAGCCTGCTCGAAAGCTTTTTTATCTTCCCCGCTGAACTTAATGTTTCTTTCGGTAGCCAGTTCGTCCAGCACATCTCCCCGCATTTCTTCACTCATATCAATAAAGACCTGTCCATCTTTATTAATAGACACTTTAAATGCATCTTTATCTGTTGCGGCTTTTGTAGATACTGAACTTGGAGGGGTCACCTCTATTGCTTCTTCGGGTTTAAATTTTGTAGTTAATATAAAGAAAGACAGTAGCAGAAACGCAACGTCGCACATAGCCGTCATATCTATATTAGTACTTCCGCGTTTGATTTTAGCTCTTCCCATTGTTTAAATATTTATTATAAGACGCAAATTTTGTAAAATTTCATAAAAATGTCTTACTGGTTTAAGTAAAATATTTTTACTTATACAAGGATGCGAAGCTTTGTGTAAGTGTAAAACCTGATTCATCGATACCATAAGTAATACCGTCAATCTTGGTAGTAAAAATGTTATAAGAAATAATCGCAAATGCTGAAGTACCGATACCAAGCGCCGTATTATACAAGGCTTCCGATATACCTACTGAGAGTTCCCTTGCTGCAGCACCGCCGCCCGATTCGCCAAGATGGCTAAATGAGCGAATCATTCCCATTACCGTACCCAATAACCCGAGTAAGGTTGCTACTGAAGCAATCGTGGATAAAAAGACAAGATTTTTCTCGAGCATGGGCAATTCAAGAGCAGTCGCTTCTTCCACTTCTTTTTGAATCGCCAGTACTTTCTGCTCAGTATCCAATTCGTTGTCGGTTATCATTGCTTTATACTTACGAAGGCCTGCTTTCATTACATTGCCAACTGATCCTTTTTGCTTGTCACATTCAGCAATGGCGGCATCTACTTTTTTATCTGCAAGATAGAATTGTACTTTTCTTATAAATTCAGCATTTGATGCTTTGCCGGAAGCTTTCGCCACCGTTAACCATCTTTCAATAACAAAAGTAAAAACGATTAAAAAACAGCCAATCAAAATTGGTACGATAATTCCCCCTGCATACATTCTCGCAAGGTCACCTTTTGGCCCCTGATGTTTTGGCCAGAAGCCACCTGCGGGATCGGGAGACGTGAAATTACTTGAGCTGCCAATAACGAAACGCCAGATGATGTAACCTGCAAGGATGCAAATGACAGGAGCAAGTAAGGAAATAATGTTACTTGATTTTTTTGCCTGGACGGAAGTGGTAGCATTTACTCTAGAAGTTGCAGTTGTATTTGTGTCTGCCATAACGTTAAGTTTTTTGATGTTTAAAGTTTAAGATGATTCGGTTAAAATATTTGACTGTACAATTGTAAGGAAAAAAAATATGAAAAATCCCATTCAGCAAAAAAATTTTTTTTGGTGTTGCACACAAGTTATATAAATTAATTTAATGTTTGAAATGATAATAAAAAATTGAAGAAAATATTTTTTATTAAAGATCCGCTGCTATTCTTTATGCGTATCTAAAAATAACGTTATTATACAGAAAATAAATAAAATCTTAAACGGAGGATACTTAATGCAGCCGAATTATTAAAATTAAAGACAGGGCAAATGAGAAATGTTTTTCACTCGTAACGAAGTGCCACGATGGGGTCGAGCCTTGCGGCCTTGACAGCAGGGTATAACCCGGCAAATAAACCTACTGCAGAACATACTACAATTCCCAAAACTACCCATCCCCAGGGCACTACAAACCCCGTATGAAGAAACATACTTACAATATTTCCGACAAGAACACCTGATATTATTCCAAAAACAGCTCCTATTAAACTAATAAGCACAGACTCAAAAAGGAATTGTGTACGGATACTGCTTTTTGTACCACCGATGGCCTTGATCAACCCGATTTCGCGCGTGCGTTCGTTAACTGCTACCAGCATAATATTCATAAGCCCTATGGCTGCTCCTATCAATGTAATTAAACCAATAAAAGCCGCTGCGGTAGTAATTGCTCCGAGGCTACTCATAAATACTTCCGCGATGCTGTCACTTTTGTCTATATAGAAATTATTGTCTTCATCAATGGCTATTTTTCTTATGGGGCGAAAAGTTCCCTTGGCCTCACCTATCGCCTGTTCCATATCTTTAATATCATTTACCATAACTCCAATATTGTAAGAAGTGCCATCTGTGGTAAATAGCCGGCGTATATTGTTGTACGTAGTGAGCACGACATTATCGGCATTTAAAAATGCGCTGGAACCTTTATCTTTCAACACCCCAATAACCCGGTATTTGATTCCCGCCACGTTTATCACTTTATCGATAGCTCTTTGAATGTTATCGCCATAAAGTTTCTGGGCAACACTGTTTCCTAAAATACAGATACTTCTTCCGCTTTGTACATCTAACCTGTTGAAGTTTCTGCCATAAATTAAAGTATAACCGCTTTGCAGAAGATAATTCTCATCGCAGCCCTGCAAATTAATGTTAGGGTTGGTTTTGATGTTATCATCATTAACAATAACATTCCCGGGGCCACGTAGCGATATGCTCACACTCGCAGGAAAAGAATATCTTTCTTTAAAAAGCTTTGCTTCCTGGTAAGTGATTAGTTTGTTATTATTTGATTTTTTTTGCTTGAGTTCGTTCAGGCCTGTCTTCTTTACTTCCCTCCTTCCCCCGATGCGGATTTGCCTGTCCTGGAAATGAATGCTGAATGAATTAGCGCCCATAGTTGAAAAACTTTCTGTAAGGCTTTGGTTCATGGAAGCAATCGCGGTAATGATTCCAATTAATGCCATAATACCCAATGCAATAATAGTAACAGTAATTCCGGTACGAAGCTTATTGCTTTTTACCGTACGAAAAGCAAGTGAAAGAGAGTCGGTCAATTTCATAAGTGTAAGGTACAATTTTAAAGGATTTCTACCTTAGCATCGGCATCAATAATACATCCAGTCAACCAGCAAGCTGGGGAGTATGCCAAGTATAATAATTAAAACCGAAGTGAGCAGGAGAAGAAATTTAAAGGCCGGGGTTATATTCATTTGATTATTGATGCCCCGGACAGGCTCTTTAAAAAACATCGCCTGTATTACCCGGAAATAATAATAGGCACTAATGGCGGCACATATTACTGCAAGAATGACCAGCCAAAGATGGTGGCCGTTTTTTAGCGCAGCAAGCAACATATAAAATTTCGCTGTAAAGCCGGCTGTAAGCGGTATTCCGGTAAGAGATAAAAGAAATATGGTTGCTGCAAAAGCAATTACGGGCTGTTGCTTTCCGAGCCCATTAAAACCTTCAATAGAATAATCATTCATTTTTATAAGCACTGCAAAAAGGCCAATTGACGCCAGGCTGTATGCAGCAGCGTATAATAGCAATCCTTCCTTTGCAGTATCATTCAATGCGAAAAGGGCGAACATCATAAAGCCTGCCTGTGCGATGCTGGAGTAGGCAAGCATGCGTTTCACGCTTTGCTGGAAAACGGCTGTGAGATTGCCTATCAGCAACGTGGCCGCGGTTAGAATCACAATCAGCGTTTGCCATTGTTGTTGCATAACACCAAATGAGGATTGAAACAAGCGGATAAAAGCCACAAATCCGGCAATCTTTACAATGGTTGCCATAAAGGAAGTAAAAACGGTCGGTGCGCCTTCATACACATCCGGTGCCCAAAAATGAAATGGCGCAACAGATACTTTAAAAGCCATTGATACCAGTAGCAATACCAACCCTGCAGCGATCATAACAGGAAGATCGCCAGTACCCAGGTTAATTGTATTAATATAAAAAGACCCAAGGCTGTTGCCACCGTAAATCAGCGCAATTCCCATCAACATAATACCAGTTGAAAAAGCACCCATAAGGAAATACTTCAGCGAGGCTTCATTCCCTTTTAAATTTAATTTGTCGCTGCCCGTGAGTATATATAAAGGAATTGACATGATCTCAATGCCAAGAAAAAGCATCAGTAATGTATTGAAAGACGCCGATATTGAAACCCCGCACAATACAAAAAAAAGCAAAGCAAAATATTCAGAAACGTGACTGCCGACTTTCTCAATGTCGCGCGCATTGAGCAGGAAATACAAAAGCGTACATGCGTAGGCTATCGTATTAAAATGGAGGCTGAAATTATCGAAATGAAGCATCCCTCTTGTATCAACATCAAAGAACTTCGTTCCGGAGAATTCCAGAATATTTGCAATTAAAATAATTATAATACCCGCAATAGCCCAGTATTTGGGAGTAGCCCTCTTTTTAAAGAACACGCCTCCAAACATCATAACAACTCCCCAAAGTGCAGATAATATAATTGCGTTCATATTTTATTTCGAACTCCTAAGGAGCCTTAATTTTCATTTAAAATTTTTTAGCCGACACTTTTATTTTAAATATGCCACAGCCGCTAGCCTCTACCGCTGTCTAAAACTTTTGCAAAATATCCGTCACCGTACCCTGCGTTAAACGAAATACAGGCTCCGGATAAATACCTAAGGCCAGGATAGAAATGACAATTACAGACAGCACAACCTTTTGCCCCGTGCTTAATATTATTGCATTTTCCGTAAGAGCAGCAGAACTACCGAAAAAAACTTTTTGTATCATATTCAGCATATAAACTGCCGAAAGAATAATACCTACACACGCAAAGGCGCCAAACCATTTATTGAATTGAAATACTCCGTTGAACATGAGAAATTCACTCACAAATGCATTGGTAAGAGGAAGAGCGATATTTGCCAGGGCAATGATTACAAAAAATATAGCCAGCGCAGGCGACTTTATTGCAAGCCCTCCAAGATCTGACATTTTTCTAATACCTGTTTTTTTGTCGATAATATCCACGACCATCCATAATCCAATAATATTAATACCGTGATTAAACATTTCCAGCATTACGCCCTGCAAGCCGGAAGCATTTCGCGAAAAGATTGCGGCACCCATCAACCCAATGTGTGCAATTGAAGACCAGGCAACAAATCTTTTGAGATCATTCTGAAGTAATGCAATGCAACTTGCATATATAATTCCAATCACACACAGGGTAATAACAAAATGGTCAAACTTAATTACGGCAGACGGGAAAAGGGGGAGCAGCCACCTCAACATTGAAAAGACGCCCATCTTAACCATAATTCCGCTCAATACCATCACAGTAGAGTAAGGCGCCTGTTCATAGGTGTCGGGCTGCCAGGTGTGAAACGGGAAAATGGGCATTTTTATAGCGAACGCAGCAAAAAATAAACAGAATAGCCAATTTTGCTGAGAAGGCAAAAGGGTTGTATTGTAAAATGCTCTTAAGGCGAATGAGTGTTCAGAAGTGACCGACAGTGCAGGGGTTTGCAGGTAAACAAAAATAATTCCAATGAGCATTAGCAAAGAACCTGCAAACGTATAAATGAAAAATTTAAAGGTTGCCTGGATCCGTTTTTCACCGCCCCACCTGCTGCAAAGAAAATAAGCGGGAATCAATGCAAGTTCCCAGAAAAAATAAAATACAAGGGCATCCATGGCAACAAATACACCCATGAGGCCAGCTTGCATTAACAGCATCAATCCATAAAATGCGTTTGTATTTTTATATTCGGTTTTATAGGTTACTGCAAAGATCAGGGGGAAGGTAAAAGCAGTTAAAAAAGTAAGCAAATGTCCCATTCCATCGAGGCCTACCGAAAAATTAGATCCCAGGTAGGGTAGCCATATATAACTTACGTTGTTATAAAGAAAATATTCGGAATGTTGGGCTTCATTGCTATAGTATAAACTTATAACTGAAACCGCAAGAGTTGCTAAAGAAGAGAACAATGCCCATGATTTTACTGAGCTGTTTTTCTTAATAAAAAAAGTAATGAGCCCGGTAACTAAGGGTATCCAAAGTAACAATTCAGGAAAAGTATAATAGGTACCCAGCATTACTTTTTATTTTGAAAACAATTGAATTATAAATAAAACGAGCATTCCGATAACCATGAGTAAGATATAGGTGCCCGCCTGGCCGCTTTGTAATAACCTCATTTGCCTGCTGCCGTAATTGATGCTCTTTCCCACACCGTTCACGATCCCATCGATAACTGATTTGTCAGTTTTGCCCAAAACCTGTGACAGCATGCGGAGTGGTTTTACGATTATGGCGTTATAAAATTCATCAACATAAAATTTATTTTTTATTATTCTTCCGAAACCTGCGGGTGCTTTTGTTTCTGAAACAATACTTGTTGCGTTTTCGATTTTGTATTTCCTCCAGGCCCACACCGAAACGATTAAAGTCAATAAAACAGATACAGACATCAAAATAATTTCTGTTTGCCCTGATAAATTTTGTTCAGTAATTTTTTGGGAGTGAGCAAATACGGGCGCTAGAAACTCTCCCAGTTTATGCCCATTGCTGATAAAGGCTTCGGGGATGCCTGCAAAGCCTCCAATGGCAGAAAGAATCGCCAGGATAATAAGGGGAATGGTGATAGTTGGAGGACTTTCATGCACATGATGTAGTTGTTCTTCAGTACCTCTGAATTTGCCTGCAAATGTAAGCGCCAGGAGGCGAAACATATAAAATGCTGTAAGCAAAGCGCCACCTAATCCGATAACATATAACAGAGGATTTGCTGCATATGCTGCCGCTAAAATCTCATCTTTGGAAAAGAAGCCTGCAAAAGGGGGAATGCCGGCTATCGCCAGGCAGGCGATAAAAAAAGTAATATAGGTGATCCGCATTTTTCTTCCAAGGCCGCCCATTTTGGTTATGTCTTGTTCACCGCCCATGGCATGGATTACAGAACCTGCACCCAGGAATAAAAGTGCTTTGAAAAAAGCATGTGTCATTACATGAAAAACAGCACCGGTATAAGCCCCAACACCCAACCCTAAAAACATATAGCCCAACTGGCTTACGGTGGAATAAGCCAAAACCTTTTTAATATCATTTTGCTTTAATGCGATGAGAGCAGCAAGAATTGCTGTTGCAAGCCCTATGCTCGCAACAATGGTCATAGTTACCGGCGCCAGGGAATACATAATATTGCTGCGGGCTATCATATAAATACCGGCTGTAACCATTGTTGCCGCATGTATTAATGCCGATACTGGTGTAGGGCCAGCCATCGCATCCGGCAACCAGGTGTATAAAGGAATCTGGGCGCTCTTACCGGTGGCACCTAAAAATAATAATAAAGTTATGCCAACGATCGTCCTGGAATTTATTGCAGAAAGGGAAGTAATGATCCCGTTTTGGGGATTGAAAAGGTCATGGTAAGACACTGTGCCAAATGAAGAAATCAGCCAGAAAACTCCTAATAAAAAACCCAGGTCGCCAATACGATTCATTATAAATGCCTTTCGGGCCGCATTATTGTATTCAGTATTTTTAAACCAAAAGCCGATAAGTAAATAAGAACAAAGGCCGACTCCTTCCCAACCAATAAACATGATTACATAATTACCGCCTAACACCAGCAACAGCATTGAGAACACAAAGAGATTAAGATAAGAAAAATACCGCCCATAACCCGATGGTGTTTCTTCCTTCATATAAGACACCGAGTATACATGAATGAGAAAACCAACACCGGTAATGATAAGCAGGAATAGAGAAGTAAGCTGGTCTACCTGGAATTCAAAAGGGATATGGATTTTATCCAGGTTAATGAAAGGAAAATAATTAATATTCTCTGTAGTAAACCCTTCTTTTGAAACCGTTACAAAAACTAAAACGCTCAGGCAAAATGAAATAAAAATAACGCCACTTCCAATAATACCAATGAATGTTTTTGAAAGTACTTTTCTTCCAAGCCCATTGATCAAAAAACCGACAAACGGCAAAAGCGGTATTAAATAAGCCAGGTCGTGTAAATTTATCATAAATAGAACTGCATGTTTTTAATCGGAGTTTGATATCCGGTTTATTCTAGGTCTTACATCAGTTTTTAAGCCTGTTCAAGAAATTGATATCAATAGAGTGCGTATTCCTGTACAGCATCACAATAATTGCCAGGCCTACACTTACTTCGGCAGCAGCGACTATCATTATAAAGAAAACAAAGATCTGCGCATCTGTGGCCTGCGTTGCCCCGAATGCATTAGCGCCCGCCATGTGCATTTTCGAAAATGCGACTAGTAATAAGTTCACCGAATTCAGCATCAGTTCGATGCACATGAAAACAATTATCGCATTGCGCCGCGTAAGAACGCCTATTATACCCGTACAAAATAGCGCAAGGGACAGAAATATATACCACCTTATTTCCATGTTTATAATTTTAAATACAGTTCAATTCAATCAATAATGTCACACTATTAAAACAGGCCCGCATCGATACCAAACCAGCCCTCACCAAATCCCTCCCTGGCAATTTTCATCACTAGTGTTATGCCAATTATGAAGCTACACTTTAAACGTGAATTGTCGCCTGTAAACAGTGAATTCCAGCACATTCGCGACCGACAATTCACGATTGACATAACACTAGACCGCTTCTGACCTTTCCTTTTTACCGATTATTACTGCCCCTATCATTGCGCTTAAAAAGAGAACACTGCTTATTTCAAAAGGCACCACATATTGGTTGAATAAGGTCATTCCAAGATTTTTAATAAGCCCGACACTTGTTCCAATCCTCAGAACAACATGGTTGGTAGCTGCATTCGAAAACGCGGCTACAAATACAATCATGAGGCAGGAGCCCGCAATGACGCCTATCATTTTTAAGTAAATATTTTTAGGAGGCTCCGCTTCGGCATTAAGATTCATAAGCATGATAACAAAAAGGAAAAGAACCATAATGGCTCCGGCATAAACAATAATATTTACGATGGCCAGAAACTGGGCATTCATTAGAATATAATGGCCTGATATCGCAAAAAACACTATAATGAGCCACAGCACACTATATACGGGATTTTTACTGGATACCACTCCAATGGCTGCAACCAGTGCTAAAATCGACAAAAACCAAAACAATACTTGTGTAGCTGGCATGGGGGTTGAGAGTTAAATAGTCAAATCGTTTATTGGTTAACTGGTTTATTGGTTTATTGGTTTATTAGTTTATTGGTTTATTGGTTAACTGGTTAACTGGTTTATTGGTTTATTAGTTAAGTGGTTTATAGTTTCATTCTACATTTTCACATTGAGCCATTTTCACATTGAGCCATTAATTAATGTTCATTACCATGTCCTTGTGGCCGCGTCGCCCTGCTGCCTCTCGCTTTTGCAAATGCTTCCGGGTTTTCTTTAGGATGCGGAATTAACAGATCTTCTTTACCATAAATAAAACCTTTGCGCTGGTAATTTGCGGGTGCAAACGTTTCGCTCAGGTAGACAGCATCTTTAGGGCACGCTTCTTCGCACAGGCCGCAAAATATGCAACGCAGCATATTTATTTCATACCTGGCTGCGTATTTTTCTTCACGATATAAATGCTCTTCGCCGGGCTTGCGTTCTGCGGCTTCCATCGTTATGGCTTCTGCAGGGCAGGCAACCGCACACAACCCGCAGGCGGTACAATTTTCGCGCCCTTCCTCATCCCTGTTTAAAATTTGTAAACCTCTGAAAACCGGGCTAAAGGGCCGTTTTTGTTCAGGATAGCTTATGGTAGGCTTCTTTTTAAAAATATGACTGAAAGTGATGATCATACCCTTAAAGATTGCAGGCAAGTACATACGCTCCCACATCGTCATTGGCTTCCTGGAAACCGGTTTTATTCTATTAGTTAACGCTTGCATTTATGATAATTGTGATAAAATGTTTTCAACTTTGGTTTTCAAAAAAGGGATATCCGTTTGTATAGTTTCCCATACTCTTTTCCAATCAATCCCTCTATAAACATGCACATAGTAATTCCTGGTCGATTTCAATAGTTGCCATTCTACATCTGTAAATTTATTTTTAAGATTATCCGAAATTCTGGCACTGTATTCACCAATCATTACTATTCGTGTGAGACAAGCATCTTTCTTTTCTTCATTTCTTAAAAATCCATCTTCATCAACGCCTTTAGCATAATCTTCCAAATGATGGATACAATCTAATAAAAATTCTAAATAATCTATATCACGGTCCATCTTTTATATAATATAAGTTTTTCCTTTTCAGCCCGAATTTTAACACGCGGAAAAAATAAATGTGATTCAACCAGATCAACTTTCTTATTGAGTGACTGCTCAATACCCAGTTGTAATTTAAAAAAATCAAACAAACTCAATCTTTTTAATGTATCATCGATCTCCACGATCAAATCTACATCACTATCCTCCCCCGCATCACCTCTTGCGTAACTGCCAAACAAATACACTTTATTTACAGGTTTATCTTTGAAATAATCCTGCACTATCTTCTTAATATTTTCCTGCATTAAAATCATTGCGACGCAAAAATATTGTTATGTTTAAAAATGCCAGTGATTTTGTTTTAATAAAATTAAGGCACCTGTTACCAGCATATTTACAAGTGCCAGGGGCAATAATATTTTCCATCCCAGGTTCATTAACTGGTCGTACCGGAACCTTGGGATCGTCCATCTTACCCACATAAATAAAAAAAGAAAACAAACTATTTTTCCAAAGAAAACAACGCCTTGCAAAACTGCCGTCCAATTTGCTCCAATGTGATTAACGAGGGCTGTGTCGTTTACAAACGGAATATCGTATCCTCCAAAAAATAAGCTTACCATAACCGCACTGCTCAGGAACATATTTATATATTCTGCAAACAAATAAAAGCCAAGCTTCATCGAAGAATATTCAGTATGATAACCTCCCACCAGTTCATTTTCCGCTTCGGCCAGGTCGAAGGGTGTACGATTGGTCTCAGCAAAAGCGCAAACAAGAAAAATCAAAAAACCTAACGGCTGCTTTACAATATTCCACCAATGATCAGTTTGCTGCACGACCATTTCTTTAAGGCTCAGTGTGCCGGTAACCATCAGCAGGCCAATAAGAGAGATACCCATGGCCAGCTCGTAACTTATTATTTGAGAAGCCGCGCGCATAGCTCCCATTAAAGAAAATTTATTGTTGCTGGCCCAGCCGCCAATCATGATGCCATATACACCAAGGCTTACCACACCAAAAACATATAAAATACCGATATTTACGTCAGCTATTTGCAGCGAAATATCCCGGTTGAAAATATGTATTGCGTTTCCCCAGGGAACTACCGCACCTACCATCATAGCCGTTAGCATGGCAAGGCAGGGGCCGAGAATAAATAAAAACTTTGATGAAAAATTCGGAATGATTTCTTCTTTGAAAAATAACTTTAACCCATCGGCAAGTGGTTGAAAAATTCCGCCGGGTCCTGCACGGTTAGGCCCCCTCCTGTCCTGGAGAACTGCCGCAACTTTACGCTCCGCATACGTTGAATACATGGCTACTATCAAAGAGCCGCTTACTACCGCGACAATTAAAATAAGCTTCTCAGTAAAAACCACCCAATCTATAGCTAAAAACATATCGGTTCCTCCCAACCTGTCTGCGATTGACAAAAGGTTTATTTTGTATGATGAATAGTTTTATGATCGTTTACTAAAATATTTTCTATGCCGGCTTCTTCAATATCCTTTTGTTCATCGTGTTCCGTAAACGTAACCGATGTTGCAGGCCCCGGAATTTTGCTTAAGTCAATTTCAGGCCGGTTCACTTCACTTGTATCATGTATATGCAATAATAATGAAGGCTTTCTTCCATATAAAACTTTGTCCAGGGGATCGGGTGGTGTTACTTTTACTTCATAGTGATTGGCAGAAATTACGGAATGCCTGTTGATTTTGGCAGGCCCTTCAATGACCCAATCCGCAGTAAGCTTTTTATCAAACCTGCATGTATTGCAAATCCAGCCAGGCTTTCCATCAAAAGTTTGCACCTCGCCCCATTCATCTTTTCGTGAAGTAACGCGGTATACTTCATCTCCGCGGTTCCATAAGGTTACCTTACCGCAACATTTATCACAATCACGATGCGCATCCATTGGTTTTAAAAACCATACCCGGTTTTTAAACCTGAAAGTACGGTCAGTAAGGGCGCCCACGGGGCATACATCAATCATATTTCCGCTAAAGTCGTTATCAATGGCCTTTGAAATATAAGTAGAAATATCAGAATGATCGCCCCTGTCTAATATACCATGAATGCGGTGATCGGTGATTTGGTCGGCTATATAGGTGCAGCGGTAACAAAGGATACACCGCGTCATATGCAATTGGATATAGGGGCCGATATCTTCTCTTACAAATGTGCGCCTTTTAAATTCATAGCGGGTTTGTACAGCGCCGTGGTCATAGCCAAGGTCCTGTAAATAACACTCCCCTGCCTGGTCACAGATGGGGCAATCCAGCGGGTGGTTGATCAACAAAAATTCAACGACACCTTTCCTCGCGTCTATCACCTTTTCGCTGGTAATATTTTTTACTACCATTCCATCCATTACGTTGGTTCTGCAGGATGCGACTAATTTAGGCATTGGCCGGGGATCGGCGGTAGAGCCTGCGGCAACTTCTACAAGGCAGGTCCTGCATTTACCGCCGCTTCCTTCCAGCTTGCTATAATAACACATCGCAGGCGGAGCCACTTCACCACCAATCATTCCTGCGGCATTTAATACAGTTGTTCCTGCAGGAACATTAATAGTAATGTTGTCTATTGTTACTTTAAATAATTTTTGTTCTTCAGGCATTTATTAATTTTTCTTTTCTTTCTTCGGTTCTTTGCGGAAACTTTGCGGTCTTTGCGATACCAAGATTACGCAGAAGACGCAAAGTTAAAACTATACTGTTACGGCCTTTTCCAGCGGATCTGCATAATGCGCCAATCCATAATTCCTTTTTAAACATTCTTCAGGATTTAAAATATGCCATTCAAACTCATCCCGGAAATGCCTGATGGCTGCTGCTACAGGCCATGCTGCTGCATCACCCAACGGGCAAATGGTATTCCCTTCTATCTTTCTTTGTATGTCCCAAAGCAAATCAATATCTTTCATTTCTCCTTTTCCATTTTCAATCTTATGGAATATTTTTTCCATCCACCCGGTTCCTTCGCGGCAGGGTGAACACTGCCCGCAACTTTCATGATGGTAAAATCTTGCCAGGGTTAAGGTGTGGCGAACCACACACTGGTCTTCATCCAAAATAATAAATCCTCCTGAGCCCATCATACTGCCGGTGGCAAAACCGCCATCAGCAAGGCTTTCATAATTCATCATGCGCGTTTCACCTTTCGCCGTTTTTAGTAGTAGATTGGCTGGCAATATGGGCACCGACGCGCCACCGGGAATGCATGCTTTGAGCCGTTTTCCATTAGAAATCCCGCCGCAATATTCATCACTGTAAATAAACTCTTCCACTGATATCGTCATATCAATTTCATAAACCCCCTGGTTTTTTATATTGCCACAGGCAGAAATTAATTTGGTACCCGTTGATTTTCCCATTCCAATTTTTGAATAAGCTTCTCCCCCTTCGTTTATAATGGGAACAATTGCAGCAATTGTTTCAACATTGTTTACTACCGTGGGGCAACCCCACACACCTTTCACGGCGGGGAAAGGAGGTTTTATACGGGGCAAACCTCGTTTTCCTTCGAGGCTTTCAAGCAATGCCGTTTCCTCACCGCAAATGTAGGCGCCCGCACCGCGATGCAGGTATAACTCGCAATCAAACCCGCTCCCCAGAATATTCTTGCCAAGAAACCCATTTTGCCTGGCTTCATCAATTGCTTTTTGAAGAATATCAGTAACCCAATCGTATTCTCCACGTATATAAATGTAAGAAACAGTACTTCCGAGGGCATACGACGAAACAATCATTCCTTCAATAAGAAGATGAGGAATGAATTCCATTAAATACCGGTCCTTAAAAGTGCCGGGCTCGCTTTCATCTGCGTTGCAAACCAGATACCTGGCAACGCCTTCGGGCTTCGCGAGAAAGCTCCATTTCATTCCGGTAGGAAAACCTGCACCGCCACGCCCTCTCAACCCGCTTTTTTTTACTTCCTCTACAATTGCATTGGGCTGCATTGCGAGAGCTTTCTCAACGCTTTTGTATCCACCTTCGCGACGGTATACTTCGAAGGATGCTATTCCCGGAACATTAGCCTTATTTAATAATAATTTTACGCTCATTGTTTATTTTTCCTGATCTCCAGATTAAAGACAATTCAACTATCTATTATTGTAAATTCCGATAGCGCCCATTAAAAAAGCATCGCCTTTTTCCCGCTTCTGCTTTTTACTTAAAGCATCATATTTATTAAAAGCTTCCATGGCCGGCGCATCATCTTCGAGCATACTTTTTAAAGTCTTGGCCTCATAATACAGCAAAGGCGATCTATCTCCTTTTTGAATAAAATATCTATAAAATGAAAATGTATGCGTTGCACCATTACTACTTGCGCCCTGCCCTGAATCAAATATCCTATACCCACTTATCTTTCCACTGACTATTCTTTCACCAAACCATTTTCTATAAGGACTTTTCCGATAGTATGTATTCCCTTTTTGAAAAGCAGTTACATCTCCATAATCATACTTCTTTCCATCAATTGTAAAATTCTTCCCGAAATGAGTCTTTTCCATCCCTCTTCCGCCGGCTGTCTTTTCAAGGTTTCCTTCAATGATCGTCCCATTGTTAAGCTCTAAAAATTCCCCTTTCCCCCTTTCGATAGCTGATTCAGTTGTTCCCTGCAAGCCCGGCACCGAACCACTTGCAACACAGCCAATAAATATTATGGGAAATATAAAAAGTATCAAATAATTTTTTAACATGAGTTATTGTTTTATCCGGGGACATTTACCTATTTTTTCTTCTCACAGTTAAACATCCAGTGTATGCCAAATTTGTCAGTAAGCATCCCAAATTTCGCCCCCCAGAATTGTTCCTGCAAAGGCATCGTAATTTTTCCTCCGTTAGCCATTTTGGAAAACACTTCTTCAAGTTGTTGGTCGTTATCAGAATCAACTGATAGACTGATGTTGTCCCCTGTATTAACCGGCCGTCCATTCATTACATCTGAAGCCATTATCAGGGCATCGCCAAACTGAAGCCTTGCGTGGATGATTTTGTCCTTAAGTTCTTCCGGAGACTTCATGGGCGATTCTCCGTAACGCCCCAATTGAATAATCTCGCCGCCCAGAGCTTCTTTATAAAAATTAAGCGCTTCTTCGCAATTTCCGGGAAAGTTTAAATAGGGAAACAATTTCATAATAAACTTTTAAGCAAATATTAATTATTAATTGCCGCTTTTGTTATACATTCTTCAATGATACTATCCACTTTTTCTTTAGTAAGGTGTTCCCTGAAAGTTTTTCCAAACTGCATCATAGGGGCATAGCCACAGGCACCCAGGCATTCAACAACCTTTAATGTAAAAAGTCCGTCATCAGTAGTTTCGCCAATCTTTATTCCAAGTTTCTGCTGGATATAACTAATAATATCATCACTTCCATTGAGCATACACGGGCCTGTTTGGCACACTTCAAAAATATATTTGCCAACAGGCTTCAAATTATACATAGAATAAAAAGTAGCCACTTCGTAAACCTCTATTGGCTGTAACTGTAGTAACGAAGCCACATAATCCATGGTGTTTACGTCCAGCCATCCTCCAAATTCCTGTTGGGCCAAATGAAGTATGGGCAACAGTGCACTTTTCTGTTTTCCCTGTGGATAATGAGAAATTAATTCCTTAACCTTGTCCAATTTTTCCTGTGAAAACGTCATTTATTTTTATTTCTTAATTTTAATACAAAGAGAAATCAGTAATTATTATGCATCCAATTCCCCGGCTATTAAATTTAAGCTGCTCATCGTGATAATTGCATCACTGAGCATACCCCCTTTTGTCAACTCAGAATAGGCCTGGTAATAAATAAAGCAAGGCCTTCTGAAATGTAACCTGTATGGAGCTCTGCCTCCATCACTTATAAAATAAAAACCCAACTCACCATTTGCTCCTTCCACGGCTGAATAAATTTCGCCGGCAGGCATTTCAATTTCGCCCATGACAATTTTGAAATGATAAATGAGCGCTTCCATTTTTGTGTAAACATCTTTTTTGTCGGGCAAGTAATATTCAGGAACATCTGCATGAAACACTTCTGCCTCAGCGCCCTTAAATTCCTGTACTTTTTTATAAGCTTCTTTTATTAAATGTAAGCTTTGCCACATTTCCTGGTCACGAACCAAAAACCTGTCATAACAATCTCCTGTAGAACCAACGGGAATTGTAAAATCAAAATCTTCATAACTGCTGTACGGAGTATGTACCCGCACATCATAATCTACTCCGGCCGCCCGAAGGTTAGGGCCGGTAAATCCATAATTTAATGCCCGTTCTGCTGATATAGGCCCTACACCGATTGTACGTTCCATAAAAATGCGGTTGCGAACAAAGAGATTGTCAAATTCCGCCAGAACAATCGGCCACTCTTTTATAAATTTCTCCAGTTTTTCAAAAGCGGTGTCTGGTAAAATTTCTTTCGAAGCCGCCGATTCGGCCAATATTGGTTGTAAGGCGGGCGCCACATATCTCCTCATATATTTCATAGATAAGCTCGCGGTATTGCATTACATAAAGAAATCCTGTATAAGCACCGGAATCAACGCCTACAATAGAATTGCAAATGAGATGATCTGAAATGCGCGCAAGCTCCATTATGATTATCCGCAAATAATCTACCCGCTTGGGTGTTTTTACACCGAGTAACCTTTCGCAGGTTATATGCCATCCCATATTATTAATTGGCGAAGAACAATAATTTAACCGGTCAGTTAGGGGAGTAATCTGGTATAAAGGCCTGTGTTCTGCAATCTTTTCAAATGCCCGGTGAATATAGCCGACGGTTTGGGTTGCACCTACTATTCTTTCTCCATCAAGTTCAATAATATTTTGAAATACGCCATGAGTCGCGGGATGTGTAGGCCCGAGGTTAAGGGTGGTAGTTTGCTTTTCAAGGCTTCCTTCAGATAACTTTACGTGCTCGCTCATCTTACCTGTTTCTTATTTCAATTGTTGTTTCAATAATAATTTATCTTCCAAACATTTCATCATCTTTATCGGTCCTCTTCTGATCTTCCAATGGAAATTCCTTTCGCAATGGAAAATATTCCATATCATCTACGTTCAAAATGCGTTTCAGGTTAGGATGGCCAATAAAATTTACACCATAAAAATCATAGGTCTCTCTTTCCATCCAGTTGGCTGCAGAATATAATGCTGTTGCGCTGTAAACATCCGGCTTTTTAATATCAGTAAACACCTTGAAACGGATGCGGATGTTATCGACAAGATTGTGCACGTGGTACACTACTGAAAGTTCTTCGCCGGTCCTGTCCGGGTAATGTACCGCACACAGATCGGTTAGGAAACGAAATTTTAACTCGTCGCTGTCATATAAAAACTGGAGTATTTTAAGGTTTAAATCTTTGGGAGAAGTAAAGGTGAGCATCCCGTAAGGCTCCTCCCAGCCGGTAAGTCCATCGCCAAATTTTTCAGTAAGTTTTTGCCTGATTATTTCGTTGGTTACCATGGTACCTCAGTTTTGAATATCGCCCAGCCGGTATATCTCTTTAATCAAAATTTGAACGTGTTTGCGTGGTAATTTTCTCATTTTATTGTATTCCATAACTATGCATCAATTCCTGGTAGCGTTCAGAATTTCTTCTCCTGAGATCTTCTTTTCCAACCAAATCCTGAACTTTCATAAATCCATCCAATACCGCCTCCGGGCGCGGAGGACAACCTGGCACATACACGTCAACCGGAATTATCTGGTCTATTCCCTGCAAAACGGAATAAGTATCAAATATACCGCCACTGCTCGCACAGGCGCCCATTGCAAGCACCCAACGCGGTTCTGCCATTTGCAGGTACACCTGCTTTACAATAGGAGCCATTTTTTTTGCAATAGTTCCCATAACCATTAACAGATCACATTGGCGGGGAGAAAAACTTACTCTTTCCGAGCCAAACCTGGCAAGGTCATAATGTGAACCCATTAAAGCCATAAATTCGATGCCGCAACAACTTGTAGCAAAAGGCAAAGGCCATATTGAATTTTTTCTTGCCAGGCCTACCACATCACTTAATTTGGCAGCAAAAAATCCTTCTCCTGTATAGCCTTCGGGAGCTTCGCCCATCGCAATAGGAGTTTCAAGAGGTTTTTGAGTAATATTATATTGAACAGGACGTGGCATAATTAATTTTATAATTTGTAATTAGCTAATCTGCTAATTAGATTCCATTTTGTGTTTTAATTAGCTAATTGGCACATCAGCTAATTAGCACATTAGTTAATCTTCCCATTTTAATGCACCTTTTTTAATAATATAAAAAAAACCTGCCAGGAAAAATGCCTACAAACATTATTACGGCAAGAAATCCATGCCAGCCCAATTCCCTGAAATTTACTGCGTATGGATAAAAGAAAATAACTTCCACATCAAACAAAACAAACAAAATAGCTACTAAAAAATATTTGATTGCCATCGGCTGGCGCGCATTACCCTGTGATTCAATTCCGCTTTCAAAATTTACCAGCTTATCAGTAGTTTTTCTTTTAGGCCCCAGCACATGCGTTCCCGAAATAATTAACGCCAATAAAATAACAGCAAACAAAAGCTGGATTCCAATCGGAAGATAATTTATAGTACTATTGACACCTGGAGAAGCCTGAGAAAAAATAGCTGTATCAAATATTCAAATTGTAATTGCAAAAATAAGACAGCATTATGAATAATCAACATCTGAATTGGATGTTTTAAAAGCCTTTTTGAAGAAAAATTTCTGAAAGAGAATTCAGAAGTACTGATGTATTCTAAATATAAGCGATCAGTTGCGATTGTTATCGTGGCCCTCAACGCGTTGGCTGCGAGGTTATCTTATTTAAAATTGTGAAACATTTAAGTCTATTGCCAAAAAAAGCCAGGCACAAGGCCCGGCTTAATATATCATTTACGGTTCCTTTACTTTTGTTTAATTTTGCTCTTAGTTGACGTTACCTTTTCTTTAGTGGTGGTTTCCGCAGTTGTTGTCTTCTGTTTGACAGGCGTAGCATGCAAGGCCTTATCATTTGCCACTGCCTGTGTATCATTTGGATCCAATGCCAGAATTTTATCATTCCATTGAATGGCGGCAGCCTTATCGTGTTTTATATTATAAGCATAAGCCAGCATGTACCTGTAAGCGCTGATTAAATTTGGTTTTACTTTTTCCTTATCTGCGGATGTATCTGCAATGGCAATCACTTTTTCATAGTCAGATTTTGCCAGGCCGTTTGCTCCTGTAGAATCTATCCCTTCCTTTGATTTGGCACCCATATACCATCCAAACATATCTTCAGGATATTTGGTCTGATATATTTTAAAAATTGAATCAGCAGCGGGATAATTACCACCGCGAAAATCGTTGTATCCTGCATAATATAAATCGACTTTACCATAATTGGGCTTAAGAGTCAAAATTTTTCCATAGAATTTTCCCGCATCCGCAAATTTTTGAGAAGCAGCCAGGCTTTCAGCGGTTGACTTTACATAATCCAGCTTATTCGCAGGAACTGTATCCAGCGCCACGGCTTTGTCAATATAGATTGCTGCAAGAGAATCGTTGTGCATTTTTTGAAGAGAATCGCCGCCAACTTTTAAAAGAATTTTTCCATAAGTAGCATAATCATTGGGCCCTATTTTATCCGGGCTTATTTTTACAAAAAAGGTGTCAAAATATTGTTTTGCGCTTACTGAATCTCCAAGCTTATCATAAGAATATGCTTTTAATCCATATAAATTAGGGTAAGGTTTAGGACCGGCCTGCGCTATACATTCGATCTGATTTTGTAATGGCCTCCTTATATATTTGTGAAGCATATAATATGGAAGCCTGTGCATAACAGTTTTTAGAATCAGGATCAGCAACTGCAATATATTTATTGAGATATTCCCTTGATTTGTTTACATCCCTGCGATAATAATAATTATACAGCCAATAGAAAACCGGGGCAAAATTGGGATCTATCGCAATAGCATCATTATAATATTTCATATAAATTGCCTCCTGGCCATACCCTTGGGTTTCATAAATTCTGCCAATCATGAAACTTGCCCGCGCATTTTTCGGATCCATCGACAAAGCATTTTGATAGGCTATTGTTGCATTGGCGCCATCAATCATTTTTCTGTATGCATCTCCAAGCTCAATCTGTATCTGGGAATTTTTCTTGTCCCTTGCTGCTGCCTGGTTGAGTTTTTCAATTGCATAAGTGGCATCACCATCTTTAGTATCTACATTTGCACGGCCAACGGCTGTAAGCACTCCTGCATCTTTGCCCTTAGTTAAGCTAATTGCCGTTTCAAAACCATTGCGGGCTTCTTCTTTTTTACCTTCCATTAATGCAATTTCGGCATTGCCGACAAGCATTAACGGGGCATTGGGATTTGCCTGCAATGTTTTTTGATACAGATGCCTTTGCTGCAGCTGTATCAGGATTATCGTATTTTGCAGGTAAGTCTGGCCCAGCCAATATGCGGCTTCTACATTATTTGGATTAGCAGCCAGTAATTTGCTAAATACATCCTGCGCACTGGTATATCTTTCATAGTTTAAAAATTTTTTTCCATCATCAATACTTTGCGCAAATAACCCATTTGCCAAAAAAATAAAAGATGCCAGAAGTGCGATTTGTTTCATTTTTCTCATTTTACTTGATTTTGATTGATAACTTTTATTGTTATTTAATTTTTTATTTATAATGTTATTGTGAATTTAATGTTGCTGAACGTATACTGAAATTCATTTTTGCAGGCCACAAATAAGCGCGCCTGAATATTAATTGCCCTTTTTCGTATTCAAGAAAATTAGCAAACCCCGAACCAAGGCCATTATAATTTTCTTTTAATATGTAATACAAACCACGTACCAACGGATATCGCTTTGTCATAATGTTGGCCTGGTAAGGCTTTATAAATGTTTCTTCAGGGCAAGTACATTCAATGGAAGCAATTCTCACCTTTTTTAAAAAACTTAACTGCGAAGTATCTTCCTTGTTTCCTATCCAGCTTACTCCTACAAAACCAATAACATTATCATGTTTGGCAACATAGTCAATTACTCCCTGGCTGTTTTTCGCAGCAAAAACTTTTTTTGGATCAAATGGCTTTCCTTTAAGGATTGAATCAACTGCAAAGCGAACGGTACTCGTTGCACTGAGGCCATCAAAAACTGCCATTTGCTTATCGCCGGTAGAGCCATCCAATATACCTCTTATTGCACTCATCGTAAAAAGAGAATCAGGCGCATTATTGCTTACAATTACTGCTATTGCATCATTGGCAACTTTTGTCCATGATGGCGAATATTTCAAGCTATCTTTATAAAATTTTTCTTCTTCATCAGTAAGGCCCCGTGGTCACAATTATCATCCTGGTACTGTCCTTTATCAAATCTCTGAAACATTGTGCTTCGGGCTTATATTCCGCAATAATTTTTGCCTTTGGATACAAAGCTTCAAATACCTGTATCTGCGAATCAATAACCGGCTTAAATGATTCATCAACACTTATATGTATTGTACCGCTGTCCTCTGTATCAAGATCTGTGCGCTCATTTCCACCATGGCAACCTGAAAAAATAATCACAGTAAAAACCGCGATCACACAGGACCGTTCATTGTTATCTTTATTGAATTGAATATTCATCTTTCTTTAAAATAATCTTTTTTTATTCCCCTGTAAATTCTCCATGCTCCATAAATTATTACTAATCCGGCAAAAATTTTTCCAGGTATGCTATCAGTAAAATTATTATAAAGATGAAATTCTTTTGCGAAAAAAATCAAAATACCAACACCTATATATAGAAATCCCATACCAAAATCAGTAATACTTTTCATCAACACATATCGCTTTGTTTTAGTGTCCGGCGTATTTTCAAATTCTTCAAGACTCATATAAATAATTTTACTCTGATGTGCAGCAAGATAAAATAAAATAGAGAAATTACTTTAAAAAATACTTTAAGCCGCCATATATTATCTTAATATTTTTTAAAATTCATTTGTAAACTTTACGGGAACAATATAATAAACTGATACATTTTTTCCATCTGCTTTTGCCGGGATCCACACAGGCATTTTTTTCAACACTCTTAAAACTTCATTATCAAAAATCTCACCACCCGATTTCACCACGATAAAATTTTCCAAATTCCCATTATAATTTACAACAAATTTTATTTCAACTAATACATTCTCACCGTCTGCAATATGTTCCTGGCGAATGAATATTTTTTCTCAAAAATGAAAGCAAGAGCCTGGATACCGCCCGGGTATTGTGGCATTATTTCAGCGACTTCCACAGGATCTGGTTTATCGGCCTTGACAGGTTTTGAATTAACTGTTGCTGCACTTTTACCTTTTGCCATTTTCGGTTTCATCCTGTTGGCGAAGCAAAATCTATTTCACGCACATTAGTTACCAGTAAAAGACGATGGAATTCCGGCGGGTGTTGCAGGCAAATTGTTAATATTATTCTGAGCAACAATCTGTGGAGGCCTTCCAGGTTGGTGACTTCTTTTTGAATACTGTTTACCACTGGATGTTGCAACATTTTTTATTTGCGCCTGGAGCTGTGTTTGATAAGTTAAAAGTCTTTATACCGGACATATAAATGTTTGGATGATTAGCTGTTAAAACCGCCGGATTACCTTTGAATAAAAGAACAAACTAATAAACAAATGCAATGCCTACAGCAGAAAAAACGGCAATCTTAACACGGCTATGGTAATTTTTTCTTAATGTATATGCGCCATAATCCTTATTACGGTTTTCAAAAATTATATCCAATAAATTGCTTTGAAGAATAGTTTGCTGGTTCATGACATATTTTTTGAGAAATGCAATGCATTCTAGTTTGAAAAATTTTATAATGAAAACCAGGCTGTTTCCATTAAGATGCATCAATAGATTTTTTTTCCATAAATATTGATTACGGATCGCTGTGATATTAGTATAGTGTCCTTAAATCTAAATCCCCGGATTATTGCAGCCTCTAACACCCTAAATTTGCTGCGCAAATGAAACCATCATTACCACAGGGAACGAGAGACTTTGCAGCCGAAACACTGCGCAGAAGACGATTTATTCTTGATACCATCAAAGAAGTTTTTGAATTATATGGCTTTGAACCGCTTGAAACACCTGCCATGGAAAACCTCGAAACGCTTATGGGCAAATATGGTGATGAAGGAGATAAGCTTATTTTTAAAATATTAAATAACGGGCTTGATAATCCTGCAAAAAAAGAAGCAGCACAAAAAAGCTTTGAAAAAATCCTCGCGGGAAAAAATGAAAAAAACATTACAGAAAGAGCGCTTACGGTACGATCTTACTATTCCATTTGCAAGGTATGTTTCTATGAATTATGGCAAACTAACGATGCCGTTTAAACGCTACCAGATGCAAACTGTATGGCGTGCAGACAGGCCGCAAAAAGGAAGGTACCGGGAATTTTACCAATGTGATGCAGATGTTGCCGGAACGACCTCTCTGATAAGTGATGCAGAGTTTGCAGCAATTTATCTGCAGGTTTTTAAGAAATTAAAAATTGATGTTGACGTAAAAATTAACAGCCGGAAAATACTTTCAGCGCTTGCAGAAATATGCGGCGGCATGAATAAAATGACCGCTATAACGGTAGCAATTGATAAGCTTGATAAAATCGGAATTGAAAAAGTAAAAGAAGAATTGAAAGCAAATAATTTATCGGCAGAACAAATTTCAATAATTGAAAATTATTTACAAATTGAAGGCACAAATGAAGAAAAACTCAAAAAAGCCGCAATCATTATTAGGCAATACTGAAATTGGCAAAAAAGGAATTGAAGAATTGAAAAGTATTCTTGACTTATATTAAAGACGCAAATGAATCAGTCAACGCGTGAAATAAACTATTGACTTTACCTTGGCGAGAGGCCTTAACTATTATACCGGAATTATTTATGAAGTGAAGGCAAAGAATGTAGATATGGGAAGTATTGGCGGTGGCGGAAGATATGATGATCTTACCGGCTTATTCGGCTTGCCAAATATTCCGGGAGTAGGCATCAGCTTTGGCGTGGACAGAATTTATGATGTGATGAATGAATTGAATATTTTCCCTGAAGAAATTAATAAATCGACAACAGTTTTATTTTTTAACCTCGGCGAAAAAGAATCCAGGTTTGCCTTTAAAGAAATGCAAATTCTTAGGAATAATGGAATAAGCTGCGAACTTTTTTATGAAAATGCAAAAATGGATAAGCAATTTAAATATGCTTCTAAAAAAAATATTCCATTTGTTGTAATTATTGGCTCCAATGAACTGGAGCAAAAAACCTGTGTGATAAAAGATTTGCTAAAAGGTGAGCAGGAAATCATTCCGCTTCAAAATATTTCTTCATATTTTAAAAAATAAACAGGTTACTTTATCTAAAATTTGAAATTAATAATAAAATGAATTAGTTTTTTAATTAACTTATTAAATCACTTTATAAAACCAGCATTATAAATTTAAAACAACTATTTATGAAATCTTTTTCCAGGATTACGCTCACAGTTTGTGTAGCCGCCTTTTTATTTTCATCCTGCAGTAAAAAAAATGAAGAAGGTAAAATGATACCCAAAAATGCAATGTTTGTTGTACACCTTAATACAAAATCCCTTAAAGAAAAACTTACCTGGGATGATATCAAGCAAACTAACTGGTATCAAACAAGCTATCTACAGATACTGCAGCAAAAAGACTGGATGAAAAAACTTCTTGATAATCCTGAAAACAGCGGAATAGATCTTGATGGCGGACTCATATTGTTTTGCAGAAAAAAATGCAGGAACAGATGGCGAAATTGTATTGGAAGGAAGTGTTAAAAACGAAACAGATTTCGGGCAATTTAATAAAAATCTTGATTCTGCAGCCACTATAAGAAAAGATGGCGATTTAAGTATGCTTTCACTAAAAGATCAAGGTGTTGTTGCATGGAATGATAAACATTTTGCTTATGTCATTAATGCCGGTTCGGCAAAATCAAAATTTGACGGCAATGAACAATGCAGCAGGGATGCAAAATAACATGACGCCTTTGGTAGATAATACCGTTGCCCTGTCGGCAGTTTGTAAAAATCTTTTCTCTTTAAAATCTGACAGCAGCCTTGAAAAAAATGAAAAATTTACAGACCTTCTTACAGAAAAAGGCGATATCCATGCATGGATAAATACCGAAGAAATTATGAAAAGCTCGGGTTCATTGGGAATGCTTGGAATGCTGAAGCTTGATGTATTTTTAAAAGATAATATAAGCACTTATACGGTAAACTTTGATAATGGAAAAATCGATGTAAAACAAAAAGGATATGCAGGAAAAGAATTTACTGATTTTCTGAAAAAATATAGCGGCGGAAATATCAATACCGATATGATTAAAACCATTCCTTCGCAAAATGTATTTGGTGTTTTGGCTATGAATTTTAAGCCCGAAGGAATAAAAGAGCTTATTAAACTGACCGGTATGGATGGCTTTTTAAATATGTATACAGGTCAGATGGGTTTCAATCTTGATGATTTTGTAAAAGCCAATAAAGGTGATATTACGCTGGCTGTTACTGATTTTAAAATGAATAAGGATTCTTTAGCTATAAAGATGACCAGGGAAATACAACTAATTCAACGGTATATTCCAAGCCTGATATAAATTATTTATTTTCAGTTGCCATTGGTGATAAAGCCAGCTTTCAAAAACTAATTGACGCAGGCAAAAAATTAACTGGTCAAATGGGAGCGCAATGATACTTCAATTTCTTACGGACAAAATGATAAAATATTTGCTGTAAGCAACCAGCAGCATTTTTTAAATGATTATCTCGCCGGAACAGCAACAATAAATTTGATTTTCTGGATAAATTCAGCGGGCACCCGATCGATGTTTTCATTGATATTCATAAAATACTTTCTGTGTTATCTGGCGAAAAGAAAAGCAATTCTGATGATGAACTCATCATGAGTGAAAGCCTGAAATTATGGAACAATGTTTATTTTACAGCCGGCGATATGGAAAAGGACGCCATTACAGGCAATACAGAAATTAATTTTATGGATCAGAATACGAATAGCCTGAAACAATTAAATCATTATTTTGACGAAATTGCAAAAGTGGAAATGGCAAAAAAAGAAAAGGAAAAATCCGAAATGAAAACTGATTCCCTTATCAGTACCGCCACCTCCAATTGATATGCCGGCGCCTTCGGATTCTGCACCTCATAAATAATATGTTAATAAAATGTATTTTAAAGAAGATGAAATATTATGCAGATAAACCTGCAGGAAGTTGTACCCGATTATATTGAAAAAGAAAATATTGCCAGGTCGCAGATATGGGGTAAAAATCTATCAATTGAAAAAGGCGAACATCTTCATATTGTTGCTCCTTCAGGCAGCGGAAAAACTTCTTTAATGCATTTTATTTATGGGTTAAGAAAAGATTATTCCGGTGCTATTTTTATGATGATACTAATATTAAAAAGCTTTCCACGGAAAGCTTTTCTTCATTCAGGCAAAAAAAAATAAGCATTATTTTCCAGGATTTGAGATTATTTCCGGAGCAAACCGTACGAGAAAATCTTGAAATAAAAAGATTGCTGGACCCCTATCATCCGCCGGCGCAATCGATGAAATGGCAAAGCGGCTGGGTATATTTTCAAAACTTGGCAATCATGCCAAAACCTGCAGCTATGGCGAGCAGCAGCGCATTGCAATTATACGGGCACTGTATGCAGCCGTTTGATTTTTTATTGCTTGATGAGCCTTATAGCCATCTCGATGATGCCAACAGGCAAAAGGCCACGGAACTTATTTATGAGGAATGTAAAAAACGAGATGCAGCAATGGTTTTTGCAGATTTAAAAAAGCTTGATTTCTTAAAAGGAGAGAAGGTGTTGATGTTGTAAATGGGTTGTTATTGTTATTAGTTTATTAGTTTATTGGTTTATTAGTTTATTGGTTTATTGGTTTATTAGTTAAGAAATCGTACCGTTCGGCAATGGAATCTGTGTAATTTGATTAATGCGTGTAATTCGTGTAAAAATAAATCGTGTAAATGAATCGTTGTCTTATAAAAATATTCAGCCCTTACTTATTACGGGAAAAAATACTTTTTCCAAATGGATGGGTTATTTTGGTCTGGGTATTGGTGTGCTCCTGCTATTGGTTTCCATGCAAATGTTTATAAACATTCAGCAGCTTGCTTAAAGAAAACAACCCCCGCAAAAATGGTTATGATTTTCTTTCCGTTTCAAAAACTAGTCACCAATGAAAATATGGGAAGTGATAATACTTTCAATGATACTGATCTAGCAGACCTCAAGAAACAGCCCGGCATTGATGGCATTTCGCCATTAATTGCAAACCAGTTCAGGGTAAAGGCAAGTGCCGGAACATATCATTCCCTTTCAGTACTGATCTTTTTCTCGAAAGTATTGACAATGATTTTATTGATACGGTGCCTCCGTCGTTTACCTGGGAACCAGGCCATTAACAGTTCCTATCATTTTTTCTTCTGATTTCCTGGAAATGTACAATGTATTTGCCCCGGCGCAGGGTCTGCCACAGCTTTCTGATAAAACCATCTCTTCAATAAATATTATTCTTGAATGTTACGGGCCAGACGGAATTCAAAATTTCAAAGGAAATATTGTTGCGCTAAGTGACCGGATCAATTCTGTTTTGGTACCTAATTCTTTTATGACATGGAGCAACCTGCATTTCAGCGGAGTTACCAAAGTAAAGCCATCAAGAGTATTTATCAAAACAAAAGATGCCAATAATCCTCATCTTCTCACCTACCTTGAGAAAAACAATTATCATCTTAATAAAGACAAAACCAAATTCGGAAGGGTAAAAGGAATTTTGCAAAATATTGTAAGCGCTCTTGGTGTTTTTGGTATCCTGGTAATTGTGCTGGCTCTCATGCTTTTTTCATTTTACCTGCAGTTGATGATTGCAAAAAGCAAAGACAATCTTCAGTTGCTGCTCACCCTGGGTTATTCGCCGCAATGGCTTGGAAACAGCGTAGCCAAAACATGGCTGCCGGTATATATTTTTATTATTTTTGTTTCCCTTATTGTAACTGCATTGCTTAATATTTTATTTGTACAATTATCTTTTGTTGACAGCGCCAATCTTCCTGGTTTTTACACTGGAGTGTGATCGTAACCGCATTGTTGTTACTGTTTCTTACAGTCTTTATAAATTCAAGGCTGGTAAGAAATGAACTGGTTAAAATTATTTGAAGAGGCTGGCTTAATTCTTAATTCTTAATTTGCTACCCTAGGCTTCATAAAACATTCTCATAAATAATCGCTGCTCCCTGCCCTACCCCTACACACATCGTTGCCAGCCCATATCGCGCGCCGCGTCTTTTCATCTCATATAATAATGTAGTGGAAATACGGGCACCGCTGCATCCCAACGGATGCCCGATCGCAATAGATCCTCCATTTACATTTACTTTTTCCAGGTCTAGCCCAAGATCATGAATACAGGCAATTGCCTGCGAAGCAAAAGCCTCATTCAATTCAATCAGATCAAGGTCACTAACGGTGAGGCCTGCACGCTGTAATGCTTTTTTAGTGGCAGGTACCGGGCCAATACCCATAATAGCCGGATCAACCCCGGCAACAGCCATGCTTACTACCTTAGCCATCGGCTTAAGCTGGTATTTTTTTACAATATTTTCAGCTGCAAGTATAAGCACTGCAGCACCATCATTTATGCCGGATGAATTTCCTGCTGTTACAGTTCCATCTTTTATAAATGCAGGCTTAAGTTGGGAGAGTTTTTCCAACGTAGTTTTCCGTGGATGTTCATCTCTTTCTAAAATAACCTGTTCGCTTTTGTTGGGTGTAATTTCCACCGGTACAATTTCATCTTTCCATTTCCCGGATTCCAGTGCGGCAAAATATTTTGACTGGCTTTCTAATGCAAACTCATCCTGTGCATGCCTGGATATTTTCCATTGCCTGGCCACATTCTCCGCAGTTTCACCCATTGAATATGGATAATATTTATCTGTAAGTTTTTTATTGGGAAAACGCCAGCCGATAGTAGTATCATAAATTTCCGCTTTCCTGCTAAAAGCTGCGTCGGCCTTACTCATTACAAAAGGCGCCCGTGTCATGCTTTCCACACCGCCGGCAATGAACAGGCTTCCATGCGCCGCACATAATAGCCCGGGATGCATCCATAATTGCCTGCAGGCCGCTGGCACATAAGCGGTTCACGGTATTGCCCGGTACAGAAACAGGTAAACCTGCCAGCAGTGCAGCCATGCGGGCCACATTGCGGTTATCTTCACCCGCCTGGTTTGCATCTCCGGCAATTACATCTTCAATTTCATTCACATCAATTTTACCATTGCGTTTAATAATCGCCTCTATTACAAGCGCCAATAAATCATCGGGCCTGATAGTACTTAATGAGCCGCCATACCTGCCAACAGGCGTTCTTAATGCATCAATAACATAAACAGTCTTCCATCTTTTTTAATATAAAGGCTGCAAGATAGTTAATAAAGCTCTGAGCTATTCAGCTATGAGCTACGAGCTGATTGTACTGATTAGCTCAGCATGCTGATAGCTCACAGCTGACGCCTTTACATTATTTTTGCAAAATGAATTCTAAAAAAAATATCAGGACACTTTCATTGGAAGAACTTACCGAATTACTTTGAAACTATTGGCGAAAAAAAATTCAGGACAAAACAAGTATGGGAATGGCTTTGGCAAAAACATGCTACAGGCTTTGAAGATATGAGCAATCTTAGCAAAGAACTAAGGCAACGCTTGTCAGAAAATTTTTCTTTACCCGCAATAAGTACGGATGCTACTCAATACAGCGCCGATGGCACAGTAAAAACCAGGTTTAAAACCTTTGATGGCCATTTGGTAGAAGGAGTTTTAATACCTGCAGATAACAGGCAAACAGCCTGCGTATCTTCGCAGGTGGGATGCAGCCTGAGTTGTAAATTTTGTGCAACCGGCTATATGGATAAAAAACGCAACCTTCATTTTGATGAAATTTATGATGAAGTTGTTTTACTCAATCAAATGGCAGAAAAAACATATGGAAAAAAACTAAGCAATATTGTTTTCATGGGAATGGGCGAGCCATTATTGAATTATAAAAATGTGCTAAAAGCCATTGAAAGAATTACTGCACATGACGGGCTTGGCATGAGTGCAAAAAGAATAACCGTTTCTACAGCAGGAGTTGCTAAAATGATAAAGCAACTTGGCGATGATGGCGTAAAATTTAACCTTGCATTATCTCTTCATGCCGCAAATGATAAAAAAAGAAATGAGATCATGCCGATTAATGAAAGTAATAATATAAAGGCATTGATTGAAGCGCTCAATTATTTTTATCGATAAAACAAAAAATGATATAACGTTTGAATACATTTTATTTAAAGGTGAAAATGATTCCATCCAGGATGCTGATGATCTTATAAAAATTTATAAACAGGTACCCGTGCATCTTGTAAATATTATTGAATATAATCCTATTGATAATGCCAGTTTTGTAAAACCCGATAAAGATGCTACGCAGAAATTTATGGATTATCTTGCCGCACATCGTGTAAATGTAAGATTGAGAATAAGCCGCGGCAAAGATATTGATGCGGCATGCGGCCAGCTTGCCAATAAAGACCTGGAGCCGTTGTCAATAAATTAACACTCATATATTTTCTTAACACATTATTATACCCCGGAATTAAACCGGGTTTATTTGTTTGCGTCTATCCTCTTAAACAAATAAAATTTATAAAAATGAAAAAATATTTAATCGCATTATCCGCTTTCACAGTGATGGCTGTTCGCTGCAAGTGCACAAATAAAAGACTAATACAACAGATGCTAACTGATACAGCAACATGCATATGCATCATAAAAATGCAGAATACAGGTATGCATCACCACGCACCATGGCAATGATGATGAAACTCAATCTTACTGATGCTCAAAAGCAACAGGTAAAAGATTTAAATACTGATTATAGAAATCAGTTGAAAGATCTTGAAAAAAATGAAAACATAACACTTAAAGATTACCGTGCTAAAAAAGCAAGCCTTGAACAGGAAAGAAAATCAAAATTCCAGGACATACTTACTCCGGAACAAAAAAATAAAATAGCCCAGGCAAAAAAAGAAAGAGAGTGAAAAAATGAAAATGATGGCTCAGAAAAGACTGGAAAAAATGAAAACCAATCTCAATTTAACTGATGCACCAGGTTGCAAAAATCCAGGACTGCAGAAACAATTCAATGGAACAGGCAAAAGCGATCAGGGAAAATTCATCACTTACTCAGGAACAAAAGAAAGAACAATTCATGAGCCTGAGAAAAGCAGGAAAGAAAGTATGAATAGTATTCTTACTGCCGAACAGTTAAAGAAAAAAGAAGAAATGAGAAACAGCCGGATCAATGATATGAAAAACAAAAGAACAAATAAAGAGTCTTAATAATCTTTCATACTATTGAAAATTACAGGTGAATCAAAACGGTTCACCTGTTTTATTTTATCTTTGCCATTCACTACTGTTGAAAAAACAGCAAATTACTTCTCATGAGCCAGCAACCATTCCAAAAATTTATCAATCCAAAAAATAATGCAGCAATAAAAGAAAAGCATAAGCAGGAAAAAAAGATTGCCAAAAAAGAAAAAGCTGCTGCAATTGAAAAACGTTTTGAAGAAAAAAGGGCTTTGCGTTACAGGGGGTTTTCAGCAAATAATCCACCGGAATTGAGCAGCCACACAAGCCTGTAAAAAAACAAAAATATCCTCAAACCAAAGAAGTCACTCCTGGCTCGCCTCCTGTATCAAAAAAAAATACAGAGCCCTTCCAAATGCCATTGAATAAATTTTTGGCTCATTGCGGAGTAACCTCGCGCAGGGATGCTGTATCTCTAATTATACAGGGAAAAGTTGTCAGTAAATAAAACCATTATTACGCAACCTGCATTTAAAGTGAGTGAAAAAGATGATGTGGTATTTAATGGGAAAAAATTATATGTCACAAAAAATCTTGTGTATATTTTACTAAATAAACCAAAAGATTATATTACTACAACCGATGATCCGCAGAATAGAAAGACGGTTTTGCAACTCACTAAAAATGCTACGGACCAAAGAATTTACCCGGTTGGAAGATTAGATAGAAATACCTCCGGGGTGTTGCTGCTTACCAATGATGGCGACCTTACGCAGGAACTCACCCATCCGAGTTTCAACATAAAAAAAGTATATGAAGTAAAATTGGATAAGCCACTGACAAAAGGTGATTTCGAAAAAATATTAAACGGTATCAAACTTGAAGACGGAGAAATTTTTGCAGATGCCCTGGCTTATGCTGATTCAAAAGATAAATCTATTATAGGAATTGAATTGCATAGTGGCCGTAATCGTATTGTCCGCCGCATTTTTGAACATTTGGGATATGATGTAAAAGGGCTTGACAGGGTAATGTATGCCAACCTTACGAAAAAAAATGTAGAGCGTGGAAAGTGGCGATACCTTAGTGAAAAAGAAATACGATTACTTAAATACATGAATAAGCAAAAAAATATTCGCGGCGCCCATCCAGGTAAAAATCCGTATACAGACACAACAGAATTTCAATTAACATACAGCACGTGAAAGGAGTTTCAATAATTTTTGAGAATGATGATTTTATTGCAATTGATAAACCAGCCGGCATGCTTACCATACCAGACAGGCACGATGAAACGCAATTATCGCTGTACAAAATATTACTTCAGAAATATGGAAAAATTTTTATTGTTCACAGGCTCGACCGGGAAACAAGCGGGCTTATATTATTTGCAAAAAATGAAGTATCACATAAATATCTTTCACAATTATTTGAGCAACGGAATATCGAAAAAATTTACCTGGGTATCATCCGCGGAAGCCTTCCCGATAAAAAAGGGTCAATTAATGAGCCTATCGCCGAACATCCATTGCATAAGGGTGTAATGACGGTTAGTAAAAAAGGAAAGCCTTCTTTAACTGATTATGAAGTGATGGAAGACTATGGAATTTATTCCCTGGTTCAATTTAATATACACAGTGGAAGAACACACCAGATAAGAGTGCATATGAAATTTGCAGGGCACCCGATTGCATGCGACACTAGTTATGGAGATGGTAAACCAATCCCACTTTCCTCATTTAAAAGAAAATACAAATTAAGCCTCCATGATGAAGAAGAAAGGCCGCTGATAAACAGGCTGGCCTTTCATTCTCATCAATTAAAATTTAAAGATGCCGCATTCAAAATCATATTCGCTGGAAGCTCCTCTTCCGAAAGATATGAAAGCTGTACTACAGCAATTAAAAAAGAACAGGGGCTAAGAAAATCTCTTCGAAATAATTAACTTACATCCGGGTGAGGGGTATACCGTAAATATGGTTTTACAATTTTAACCCCTTTCGGAAATTTTTTAATGGCATCTTCTGTGCTTACAGCAGGTACTACTATTACATCTTCACCGTGTTTCCAGTCTGCAGGCGTAGCGACACTGTGATTGGCAGTAAGCTGCAATGAATCAATTACCCGCAATACTTCTACAAAATTTCTTCCTGTTGATGCAGGATAAATGATCATAAGCTTGATCTTTTTATCCGGCCCTATAATAAACAATGAACGCACCGTTGCAGTTGCAGAAGCATTGGGATGAATCATTCCATATAAGGTGGAAACTTTCCTGTCTTCATCTGCTATCAATGGAAAATCTACTGAAACATTTTGGGTTTCATTTATATCACTTTTCCATCCATGATGTTTATCAAGGGGGTCCACACTTACTGCAAGAACTTTTACATTCCGTTTTTCAAACTCCTTTTTAAGCGATGCTGTTTTACCCAATTCTGTGGTACAAACCGGTGTATAATCGGCAGGATGAGAAAAAAGAACTCCCCAGCTATCGCCCAGAAATTCATAAAAATTTATGGTACCTTCTGTTGTTTCAGCCGTAAAATCGGGGGCTGTGTCGCCTAATTGTAAACTCATAATAATAAATTTTTAATTTAAAGATTTTGCTAAGATATTAATATCCTACCAAAATGGTAGGGAATTTTTATAAATTTGCATAAATATAGAGGAAATTTCTGTATTTTATAAAATATTTAATAAAAAATGCTTTCCAAAAAAACACGATATGCTTTCAGGGCGCTTACACACCTTGCAGAAAATTACGGTAAGGGGCCCGTATTGATTTGCAATATTTCTGAACAAAAAAATATCCCTTTAAAATTCCTGGAAAATATTCTGAATGAATTAAAAAAAGCAGACCTGCTTGAAAGCAAAAAAGGAAAGGGCGGCGGTTATTTTTTAAAAGTTTCTCCTAAAAATATAAATCTTGCAACCGTTATCAGGGTTATCAACGGCCCAATTGCATTGTTACCTTGTGTAAGCTTAAATTTTTATGAAAAATGTGCCGACTGCGATGAAACACATTGCGGCATACGCAGGGTAATGACCATAACAAGAGATGCGACCTTAAAAATCTTAGAAAAGAAAACGCTGCAGGATATACTGGTAGCTTCATTTTAATCATTTCCCCGCAGCTCTTATTACACTTCCGGTGCCAAACCTGTTCTTCACATCATCAATTGCTTTGTACAAGAGTATTTTTCTTTTCTGATATTTTGAAAAAGATTGGTTTGCACTGCATCATTGGTTAAATCGCTCAGGCGCACACCGAGCAATCTTACCGGCGTTCCCTTTTTATATAATTTATGAAAGAGGGCTTTTGCAACCGGAATTATTTCATCATCGGCACAAGTGTAAGGAATGCCTGTTTGCCGGGATGTTGTTTCAAAATCCGGATAACGAAGTTTAACGGTAACACAACCGGTAACTTTCTGATCTTTCCTGAGTTCAAATGCAATCTTCTCCGTCATGCGAACGATTTCTCTCATTAGCTTGTTTACATCCGTTATATTTTCTTCGAAAGTATTTTCGGTTGAAATCGATTTGGATTCATGGTAAGCAGAAATCGTTGAATGGTGCGTACCCTGAACTTTGTTCCATAAATCAAAGCCCCATTTGCCCAAAATTTTTTCTAATTTTTCGGGTGTTGTATTTTGAATGTCCCTGATAAATTTGAATCCATGGTGCCGCAAAACCTCGTTCGTTTGTTCGCCTATCCCCGGAATTTTATTGAGTTCCAACGCTGATAAAAATTCTTTTTCTTTTCCATAAGGCACCTGCAGAAAGCCATTCGGCTTTGCTTCGTTGGTTGCCATTTTTGCCACCATTTTATTCCTCGCAATTCCAAAGGAAATAGGAAGTCCCGTTTCATGCATGATAAGTTCCCTGAGATCAATTGTCCATTGCAAAGGATTAAAAAACGTATCCATTCCACTCAGATCGATATAAAATTCATCAATAGATGCTTTTTCAAAAAGTGGCGCTTTGGATGCAATGATTTGCGTTACCCATCGTGAATATCTGCTGTATTCGCCATAAGTTCCTTTCACAACAATTGCATGCGGGCATAACTTCATGGCGGTCTTCATGGGCATTGCGGAGTGTACGCCAAACTTCCTGGCTTCATAGCTGCAGGTGGTAACAATTCCTCTTTCCCTGCTTCCACCAACAATTACTGCCTTCCCTTTTAAGGAAGGATCCGTCATATATTCTACTGAAACAAAAAAGGAATCCAGGTCTAAATGGGCGATAATATTTGAGAGATGATTGCATGTATTCCACGCAAATTTAAGCTTTCGAAACGTCAGGCGTCTCTGTAAATATCCAGCAGCCCTTCAGGAAGATTTACAAATAATTTCCTGTTTTTTTTATCTATTTTTTCTAAAGAATCTTCATGAACAGGAATAAGCGCCTCTTTGCCTTTTAGCATAATTTTACACAACACCTGGTGCGGCTGTTCAATCACTTCGCACACTTCTCCCAGTTCCTCCTCTTCATTTACAACCATAAACCCAAGTAATGATATGGGCGCTGCTATGGCTGCAAATTTCTTAAAGTCATTTTCCGCCAGCCATACTTCTTTTTTAACAAGGACTTTTGCTGCTTCCCGGCTTGAAACGCCTTCCAGTTTCAGGTATACTTCTTTATCATTTTTTATTTTTGCTGATTCTATAAAATATGGTAAAAACGCATCCGTTTTATTCTTCGAGAAATATATTTTCCAAACCTTTCAATGAAGTTTTTTTTCCGAGGCTGTGTTCAAGAATCAATTGCCCCTCCAGCCCGAAAGTAGTTGCCAGTTTGCCTATCTTATAATAATTATGCATGATGCCAACAAAGGTATTTGAGAAAAAGTAAAATTGGGATCTATAAAATTCGGAGATTTTGAGGCTGCGACAAAAAGCTAATGAAGATTAACGACTGTTGTCTTGGGCTGTGTCCATTATATTATGTGAACTATACAGGAATGATAAAGCACTAACACGAATACCTTGTATACCTGACATGGTATTAGAGATGTGATGCGCGGTTGAATTTAGGTAAAATAAAAAAGCGGACATTTTTAGATATCCGCTTAAAAATCTTTTTTCATGAATACTAAACGCCCATATATTCTCTTAAAAGATTGCTCTTCGAAGTAGTGCGTAGCCGGGTAATTGCTTTATCTTTTATTTGCCTTACCCTTTCGCGGGTGAGAGAAAACTTCATACCAATGTCTTCGAGGCTAAGAGGCTGTTCTACGCCAATACCATAGAAATAGCAAATCACATCTTTTTGCCGTTCGGTAAGTATGCTTAATGAACGGGCAATCTCTTTTTTCAGTGAATCATTAAACATGATCTGTTTATCGGCGCTATCCGCATTATTATTTATCAATACATCAATGAGTGTACTTTCTTCACCATCGCTTAACGGAGAATCCATACTTACATGCCGGGCCGCCACATTCATGGTCGCAGCAACTTCTTCTGTTTCTATATCAAGGAAAAAGGCAAGTTCTTCTGCAGTGGGCGTTCTTTCAAATTCCTGTTCGAGGTGAGAATAAGCCCTGCTGATACGATTGGTGAGGCCCACTTTATTTAATGGAAGCCTTACAATTCTCGACTGCTCGGCAAGGGCCTGCATAATGCTTTGACGTATCCACCATACACCATAGGATATAAATTTAAAGCCCCTTGTTTCATCAAAGCGCTGGGCGGCTTTTATAAGCCCAAGATTACCTTCATTGATCAGGTCGGGTAATGTGAGGCCCTGGTTCTGATACTGCTTTGCAACGGATACCACAAACCGAAGATTTGCTTTCGTAAGTTTGTCCAATGCCGCCTGGTCTCCTTGTTTTATTTTAAGTGCAAGTTTCACCTCTTCCTCCGGTGTAATAAGGTCGACCTTCCCGATTTCCTGCAGGTATTTCTCCAGGCTCTCACTTTCACGGTTGGTTATTGATTTGGAGATTTTGAGTTGACGCATACTCATAAGCAATTTTTTGTGGGGTAAAACATTTTAGTTTGGGGATGAATGTAATATAATTACAGTACTAAACGTAATATAGAGACTTTTAAGTATGTCACCAAAAAAAATGTTAAATTCTAAACACCATGCAGCACATTGAAGATGTTGTATAATTCGCCTGCAAAAAAATAATTATCAAAAAAAACTATAAATTAGGTTGGTTAGTAAATTTATTTTATATTATTGCATGTACAGCACAGTTTAATTTACAAGATGAGTAAGAAAGTTAAATATACATTGGAGTACCCGGTAAGATGTTCGCCCGGCATATTATATGAGTTTCTTTCAACGTCCACCGGCCTGCAGGAATGGTTTGCCGAAAAAGTTGAAGATAAAGATGGTTTGTTCACTTTTGCCTGGAATGGTTCTTCTGAAGAAGCAGAAGTTATTGAAGTTGAAGAAAATAAACTAATCCGGTTTCACTGGACTAATTCTCCAAAGGATGAATATTTTGAATTTAGTATTGAAAAATCTGAGGTAACAAACCTTACGATTTTAATCATAAATGATTTCGCAGAAAAAAAAGAAATCAAAGACCAAAGCCAGCTTTGGGAAACACAGGTGAAAGAACTTTTTCACCGGCTGGGAAACTGATTTTTACAAAGTAAATGATTTCTCTGAAAGCTTTTTCCAGGAATTCCGGAACTTCGTCCCATTTGTCCAGCTCAAGATTTTTGGAAATTTTGAAGAAATTTTTGGTTGAAACCTGCCGAAATTTATCCTCATCCAATTCGTGGGCAGGAATATAGTTGGAAGCCTCAAAGTTATGATACCACTGTTTTTCATTGATACAAATGAAAAAATTATTGTCACGCAGATAAGCTAGAAGTGTAGAAACATCATTTTTTAATTTATTGCCTTCACCGGAGATGTGAAGCGTAATGCTAAAGAAATTGCCCCACCAGAACATGGTCCTTATTGCAAAAATATTTTCCCTGGAAAACGATGCGGGGTAGTCGAGCATAACATAAGGAAGCCCTTCATAGTTTTCCCCTTTTGAGATTTTGCCGGCTGTATTTTTATAGAAGGCGGATAAAAAAGCGCCCTCCTCTTGTAATACCTGTTTATAAATTTCATTAAGCTCTCCGAAAAGTTTATATACTTTGTTGATAACAGCTTGTTTCGTTAAAATCCATTCCTTGTTTTTTACGAGTTCTGTTTCAAGTTTTGAAAGATGTATTTTTGCTTCGTTACCCATACACGAAATTTACAACAAAAGTTATTAAAACATCACCCAGCTGTGTGTTAACTGCATGTTTAAAAAACTTGACAAATTAATTCTTAAAGCTTTTGTGTGGCCCTTTATTGCCACATTTTTCATAACATTATTTGTATTTATGATGCAGATATTGTGGAAATATATTGATGACCTTGTGGGCAAAGGGCTTGATATTATTACGCTTGTGAAGTTTCTCGTTTATGCAAGCGCTACCTTGGTAACACTGGCTTTACCCATTGCCATTTTACTTTCCTCCATCATGACATTCGGGAAGCTTGGCGAAAATTTTGAACTCGTCGCCATCAAGTCATCCGGTATATCATTGTTGCGTTTTATGCGGCCTTTATTTTTTGTATCTGTAATTCTTACAGGAGTTGCCTTTTTATTTGCCAATTATATTGCACCGGTTGCTAATTTAAAATTTGCAGTCATCTATAACGATATCTATAGAAAAAGCCCCGCCTTCGATTTGAAAGATGGTGTGTTTTACAACGGCTTTCGTGGCTTCTCTATAAAAGTCGGTAAAAAAGAAAAGGATAAAAGCACGCTGCATAATGTATTAATTTATGAGCAATCCAACGGAATACAGGATAATACAATTATTTCTGAAAGTGGGAAAATGAAGGTGAGCCCGGATAAAAAATTTTTAGAATTTAAATTACAAAACGGCCACCGGTACGAAGAAAAAGGAACATCTAACGCACTCCAAAACGAGTTTATACAATTGGGGTTTAAAGAATACAATAAGCTTTTTGACCTTACGCAACTTAATATTCAAAAAACTTCTGATAGCCTCTTTATGAATAATATGCGGATGAAAACATTGAAGCAACTTGACAGAGATATTGATTCTATAAAAAAAGCTCCTGATTCGCTGATTAAAAAAACAAGAGCAGACCTTAAGAACTATTTTAAATTCATAAAATACAAAGACTCTGGTAATATAAAAAAACAAGTGGCAGTTGCCGGCAGGAAACCGGATGTTAAAAAGGCAAAATCGTTTGATGACCTCATACCCGATAGTCTAAAAATTTTTATCAACGACCAGGCGGCAGGTATTGTGGCGGGAGTGCGAAGCCTTATGGAAATTAGCAGCAGCGAGTATGATAATCGTGTTAGTGATATAACCTTGCATAAAGTAGAATGGCATAAGAAATTATCGCTTTCTGTTGCCTGTATCGTTCTTTTTTTTATCGGGGCCCCTTTAGGATCTATCATCCGCAAGGGAGGGCTGGGAATGCCCTTGGTAGTTGCGCTTATATTCTTTTTAATTTTTTATCTGCTCAACATTTTTGGTGAAAAATTTACAAAAGATAATCTTCTCGATCCCATTACAGGCATGTGGCTGCCTGTGTTTGTACTTTCGCCGGTCGGCTTTTTTCTAACTTACAAAGCCATGCATGACTCACAATTATTCAACAAAGAATACTATTACCGGCTCATTAAAAATATACGGGTAGTAACGGGTAAGTTGTTTGCCTGATATGTTTACCATCGTACTTAACGTCTCTAATTGACTCAGCCTTTGTTTAGAAGGCACCGCGCTATGATTAAGTGATGCGACCAAACAAAGGCTGATGAATTGAAAAGCAATCTGGTGCAAATGTATAAATTATGAACTACGATTTCCAAATAAATGTTGATTTTTTTTAATAATACCTGTTAATTTTTTATAAGGTAGTTTATCCAATCCAAAAGATTATATTGTCTTCCTCAAAAGCTATACATTCGTTTAATTTTTAATAAAATTATTTGCTTTTATGGAGACCTGGAAAGAATACCAGCAGAAAAATAAAGAGAGATTTTTAAATGAAATGATTGAGCTGTTACGAATACCCTCTGTAAGTGCAAAGAGTGAACATAAAAAAGATATGCTTCTTTGCGCAGAAGCGGTTAAGAATAGCCTGCTTGCGGCAGGCGCTGATAAAGCGGAAATCATGCCAACTCATGGCCATCCTGTCGTATATGGCGAGAAAATAATTGATAAAAACAAACCCACTGTGCTCGTATATGGCCATTATGATGTACAGCCTGCAGAGCCTCTGGAACTCTGGCACAGCGGGCCTTTTGAGCCTATTATCAAAGACGGGAAAGTTTATGCCCGCGGCGCTGCCGATGATAAAGGGCAGTTTTTTATGCATGTTAAGGCGCTCGAAACCATGGCGAAAACAAATAGCATGGCGACCAACCTAAAATTTTTAATAGAAGGTGAAGAAGAAGTGGGCTCACCCAACCTTGGGAAGTTTGTTGCAGAAAATAAGGAACTTTTAAAAGCTGATGTCATCTTAATAAGCGATAGCGCTATGCTGAGCATGGAAAACCCTTCACTGGATATTGGCGTAAGGGGATTATCATATATAGAAGTTGAAGTTACCGCCGCCGACAGGGATTTGCATAGTGGTATATATGGAGGAGCCGTTGCAAACCCCATTACGATACTTGCTAAAATGATCGCTTCGTGCCATGATGGCAATAATCACATAACGATTCCCGGGTTTTATGATGATGTAGTGGAAGCCACATCCGAAGAAAGAAGATTAATGAGCAAAGCCCCTTATGATGAAAATGAGTATAAAAAAGAACTTGGAGTTAATGAACTGTGGGGCGAAAAAGGCTACACGACTAATGAGCGCACAGGTATACGCCCCACTCTTGAATTAAACGGAATATGGGGAGGTTATATGGGGGAAGGCGCAAAAACAGTTTTACCTTCAAAAGCAACCGCAAAAATTTCCGCGAGATTGGTACCTGATCAATCGTCAGCGAAAATAACCGCACTACTGCTAGACTATTTCAAAAAAATTGCGCCGCCATCCGTAACGGTTAAAGCGTTCGAGCACCACGGCGGCGAACCCTACATGACGCCTATAACCAGTAAGGGCTACAAAGCGGCGGCAAGAGCTATAGAAAAAACGTTTGGCAAAATTCCCATCCCTGTTCGCGGCGGTGGAAGTATCCCCATTTGTTCTATTCTTGAAAAAGAACTCGGAATAAAAATAATATTTATGGGCTTCGGGCTTGACAGTGATAATCTTCATTCACCGAACGAAAAATATAATATAGAAAACTTTTACAAAGGCATAGAAACCATCCCTTATTTTCATAAATATTTTGCCGACAACACCGCTTAAATACCTGCCGCAATAATTATTCTTTAAAAGCATCTTTGATTGTCTCCATCCCTTTTGCCGATTGACTGGTTATAGGCTTCAATTATTTAACGCGGAGTATATTCACGGGTCTAAGATGCAATGTCACATAGAAGATATCATATCAGAAGGTTAATTTAGCCCGTTATACATGTATAAATTTCCTGCCTGGTTTCAATGCGTAATTTCAGCATCGGAATAAGTTTTTTCATCCACACCTGCGGGAATGTTGCGCATTATCTCGGGCTAAATGAAACGATGCATCCTTCATTTTCTTTTTCCCAATGCTGATACGCAAAGATTTTTTTATTCTTTGACCATGTTGCCTGTACAAAAGATCCCGGGCCATTTGTAATTTGGGTAAGAGCCGAACCATCCTTTTTAATAGTATAAAGCTGCCCGATGTTGGAAGGGCCTGTTCGGTTGGATGTAAATAGGATTAGGTCTCCGTCCGGCGACCATGTCGGCCAGCCGTCATATGCAATATTTAATGATAAATTTCTCGGATGAGTGCCATCAGCATTCATTATAAATACTTCTGAATTTCTGTCCGTAGCTGATAGGTCCCAATTTAAAGAACGTTGGTTAGTGACACTTCGAAACACGATGTAATCTCCGTCAGGCGAAAAAGAGGGATAAGTTGAAACGGTTTTTAAATTGGAGATTTGTTTTTTATCGGAGCCATCAGTATTCATGGTGAAAATTTCCACAAATTGTTGTGGCCAGGGAACATGATAATCGGGAGTATTTTGTGCTGAATTATAAATTATTCGTTTCCCGTCAGGCGACCAGTTGGGATGAGAATCATCACCCGGAAATGTAGTGAGTCTTCTTCTATTTTGCCCGTCTGCATCCATAATATATATGTCAGAATTTACTGTATCAATATCAACACAATAAACAATTTTTTTTCCATCGGGCGACCACTTAGGAGTTACCTCATTCAAGCTATCCGAAGTTAATTGTTGCAGATTTGTGCCGTCAGCATTAACAGTAAAAATATCCCAGTTTCCCAGCCTGTTAGATTGAAAAATAATTTTCTTTTCATCAGGCGATAATTGCGGATAAGCATCTATCACCCTTGTTACTTTTTCCGGGAGTAAATAATCAGTTTTTTTTTGAGACAACAAAGTACTTACATTCAGAAGAATTATAATACTTAATGCGATTTTCATTCCATGCTTTTTCTGACGATAAGAAAATAAGGTAACGAATAAACCTGTTTGATACCTAAGCATCCATTTATTATATGGTCAATCATGAATTAATTGTGCCAAAGCAGCATATTTTTTATTCTAAACTAAGGCAAACAACTTCTTTGTGAAGTTTTATAGTTAGCCTTTCGTTTCATTTCCTAAATGCGGCCTATTGTATTTCACGTCATTGATAATAGCCACAACATCGTATGACAAATATTATTAAATCATTTTTTTATGAAGTAATAATTGCCTGAGGCCTGCAACACTGCGTCTAAATTCCTACAATCCCCAATAGCTACTACACCAATACCACGGAGCCTGCCCGGCCTATCAAAAAAATGTAATGTATTTGCAAATGCCGTGAACTTGAAAGCTTTATACCTGAAACGCAGGTATATCTTTTACGCAAACCTAAAAAACGCAAGACAAATTTCTACCGCTTAATCCCTTATTTTTGCCACATTTACAACGGAAAATAATATTTACATGGTAGATGTGTTTGAAAAAATGGTAAAGGACGGAGGCCCCATAGGAAGGCATGTTGAAAGGGCGCACGGGTATTTTGCATTCCCAAAACTTGAGGGAGAACTGGGAAGCAGGATGTTTTTTAGAGGCAAAGAAAAAATAGTATGGAGCCTCAATAATTACCTGGGACTGGTAAATCATCCCGAAGCAAGAAAGGCGGATGCAGAAGCTGCAGCCAAATGGGGAATGGGTTATCCCATGGGCGCCCGTATGATGAGTGGGGATTCAACAATGCATGAAGAACTGGAAAAAGTTCTTGCGGATTTTGTAAGCCGTGAAGATGCAATGTTGCTGAATTTTGGATACCAGGGTATCATGAGCTGTATTGATGCGCTCGTAAACCGGCGTGATGTTATTGTATATGATGGGGAAGCGCATGCCTGTCTTGTTGATGGAGTAAGGCTGCATTTGGGTTTCAGTTATACATATAAACATAATGACATAGAAGATTGTGAAAAGCAATTACAGCGTGCAGTAAAAATGGCTGATAAAAATGGAGGAGGTATTCTTGTTATAACTGAAGGGGTTTTTGGTATGAGCGGAAACCAGGGTAAGATCAAAGAGATTGTTGCTTTAAAAAAGAAATATAATTTTCGTTTACTCATTGACGATGCACATGGTTTTGGTTCAATGGGGGCCACGGGTGCGGGTGCTGATGAAGAGCAGGGATGCCAGGAAGGGGTTGACCTTTATTTTAGCACTTTTGTAAAAAGTATGGGAAGCATTGGAGCTTTCATAAGCGGACCAAAAAGCATTATGACTTACCTGCGCTATAATGTGCGTTCGCAGATATTTGCCAAGAGTTTACCCATGATTATTGTTGAAGGGATGTTGAAACGGATGGAGTTGCTCAAAACAATGCCGGAACTCCGCAAAAAGTTATGGCACAATGTAAATAGACTTCAAAATGGGTTAAGAGCAAAAGGGTTTAATATCGGAACAACCAACAGCCCGGTTACGCCCATCTTTATGAAAGGAGATCTGCCGGAAGCAACGGGCATGGTGATGGATATAAGAGAAAATTATAACATTTTTTGCTCTGTGGTCGTTTTTCCCGTAATACCAAAGGGACAAATCATATATCGCCTTATTCCAACTGCGGCCCATACAGATGAAGATATTGATATCACTCTCAGGGCCTTTGACGAGACAAAAAAGAAATTAGATGCAGGCGCTTATCATGCAGACGATATTCCCGCCATGGGTGACACGGGGCCTGGTCAGAAAGGGGACATGTAATAAAAACCGGGCAACTGAAAAGAAGCCCGGGATAATCAAAAAATCTTAACCATTAAATCTTAACTCTAAGATTGACTAAAGTATAGTCGATCTGTTTTATATGGAAGTTGCCTGCTAGAATTTCGTTGAGAATTAATTAACAAAAATTGTAACAGCACAATCCCAAAAAAAGTAGCCACGAATAACACGAATCTTCACGAATTAGAAAATATATATTAGTGATAATTCGGGTAATTGGTGGCTATTGTATTTCTTGTAATTCGTAGCCATTCTTCAATAAAAAAGGTGGTGGCATCCAATAAGTGTAATTCATTAGTGATAATTCGTGGAATTCGTGGCTACTGTATTTCTTCTTGTAATTCGTAGCTATTCTTTAATAAAAAAGGTGTAGCATTCAATAAGTTGTAATATATTAGTGATAATTCGTGGAATTCGTGGCTACTGTATTTCTTGTGATTCGTAGCTAATCTTCAATAAAAAAGGTGTAGCATCCAATAAAGTGTTAATTCTTGGCTACTGTATTTAACAAAAAAAGGGGCCGGATAAAAATCCACCCCTGTTATAATCCAATATCCTATGAAAAACCGAGTTTGAAGCTGCACTTGCAGCCTCTTAATATTTTTAATGGCTTACACCAAATATGTTAAAATTGTAAGTCGAAATAGTTTCAGAGGAGGTTGCATCAGAAAAATTTGAAAAAAAAAATTAAAAAAAGGGGCCGGATAAAAATCCACCCCTGTTATAATCCAATATCCTATGAAAAACCGAGTTTAAAGCTGTATCGAGCTTTATAATATATTTTAGATGGCTTTCACCATGTTGATGTAAAACCTGATTTGAATTCTGTAAAAGTTTCTTTTTTATAAGCTCCGTCGCCGAAATATTTTAATATTGGTTCGATTTCCCTGGGTTCTAGAAAACCCTGGATGGAAACCGGCTCGCTGTGCTCATCGGCAAATATCACTGTTGTTGGAAAACCGGGCTGGCCGGACGTTACATACATTGTAAAGTCATTTACCTTATAATTATCATTAAAACTATAATCTTTATTGTTCCATTGTACTACCTCTTTTGTTTCCGCATCAAATTTTACGGGATAAAAATGGTCGTTGATATACGAAATAACTTTGGAGCTGGTATAAGTTTTCTTATCCATTACCTTACACCAATAACACCAATTAGTATATAAATCAATTATTACAGGCTTCGTTTCGTGATTTTATCTTTTCGTTTAACTCTTTCATTTTCATCCAATCTGGATTATCATGATTGGCATAATCAACTTTGGCAGAGCATAAAATAAAAAGGCATGCTATTAAAACCAGTTGCATATTTTTTTTGCCATATTGTATAAACGTACGTTAAATGTTTTTATTGAGTTCAGATGAAAAAAAATTTTATAAACATTTGACTACTAATTTTTTATTTTTATTAATTACTTGATATAATTATTTCCAGATGCATAAAATTGTTGTCGCAATAACCGGGGCCAGTGGTTCTATTTATCCGAAAATTTTGCTTAGATAAACTCACAGCCCTGAAGGATCAATGGTCATCATTGGGCATTATAATCACAGATAATGCCAAAATTGGTTTGGCAAACGGAACTGGGGAATGAAACATATGCATCTTTTGACGCCAACTATTTTTCAAAAAATGATTTTATGGCGCCTTTTGCTTCCGGATCGGGAGACTATGATATTATGATTATTGCACCCTGCAGTATGGGTACATTGGCACGAATAGCGGCGGGGGTTTCAGAAGATTTAATTTCAAGAGCAGCTGATGTAATATTGAAAGAAAGACGTAAACTTATATGTGTTGTAAGAGAAACACCCTATAGCCTGATTCATATTCGCAATATGGAAACCGTGACCCTGGCCGGAGGAATTATTTGTCCGGCAACGCCGTCCTTTTATAGCAAGCCGCAAACAATTGAAGAGGTTGCATCAACTGTGGTTGACAGGGTTATTGCCCTCGCGGGACTTACAATTGATACTTTCCGATGGGGGGAATAAAGCATTCATTGAAAGAACTTTTAACCTCAACTTTGAACCTTCAACTTTGAACTTTTTTATCTCAAATCAACAACTTCCACTTTTGGATAATTTTTAGTATCAAAAACAAATAAATCATCGGGTGGATTCGTATTTGTTTTTAGGCTGGTAATAGTATATGTGTATCGGTCACCTGTTTTCTGAAACACTTTTGTGCTCGCGATAGACTGGCTGGCTTTATCAATATCAATCAGCACTTTAAAAAAGGTCTTTGTTTTATCAAGCGGTGTTAATTCAATTTCCTGCATTGTTTTAGCGCCCTTTTTTATTTCTGGATTTAGCTTATACAAAAAATCTTTATCATAAAAATTCGTAAACATTTTCTGGGGAGTTATTGTATTTGCAGAAGCATCGAATTGAGTAATCTGCACTTCGTTAGCTGCTTTATCATAGGTCCAGATGTTATTGCCATCACTGTAAATTTCCTGGCCCGAAATGTTTACCCGGTATTTAGAACCTTTCATATTTACAACACCTGTTTTTGCGCCAAGGACTTTTCCGGAAGAATTTTCAATTTTAAGTGAAAAAGCTGCTACAACAGATTTATAGGTTTTAAACTTAGCGCTTACATTATCTAATATTTTTTTTGCATCAGGATCGCTTTTCCCTATGTCTGCACTTTGTGAAAAAGCTGTAAACGCTGCAAGAGCGAACATCCCAATTAGTAATTTTTTCATCATTATTTAAAATTTAAACTACTTCTTAAGGGCAACAAATATACACTTTAGACGCTATTTAAGTATAAGTAGTTTAACGAGCCACGGCAGCAAACTGTTAATATTATCAGCACCAGGCGTTGAAAATTTCCGGTGGCGAATAAAATGGAGGTAAGAAAGAATTAAGTATCCCGGGAGCAACGCGCGTACTATGTCAACACAAACTAAAAATTAATTGCTCATCTCACCCTGCATTTTCACTTCACCGATGAGGTTGTTTGTTTCACTGAACACTTTGCCGCTTTAATAAAATCTACAAATAGAGGATGAGGGTTTTCAACAGTGCTCTTTAATTCGGGATGGTATTGTACGCCAATAAAAAAAGGATGCATTGCCAACTCCTGTATTTCAACGAGACCGGTTTGCGGGTTAATGCCACTTGCTATCATCCCGGCTTCTTCAAACCGGCTAAGATATTTATTATTAAATTCCCAGCGGTGGCGATGGCGTTCATTTATCTCATCAGTACCATATATATGATGCGCAAGAGTATCTGCTTTTATAATACAGGGAAAAGAACCCAATCGCATCGTAGCGCCTTTTATGGTAATCTTTTTTTGTTCTTCCATCATATCAATTACAGGATTTGCGGTATCTGGCTTCATTTCTGTAGAATCCGCATCCGTTATTCCCAATACATTGCGGGCAAATTCTATGGCAGCCATTTGCATACCCAGACAAATTCCAAAAAAAGGAAGTTTATTTTCACGCGCATATTTTACGGCTATAATTTTTCCTTCCACCCCTCTGAAGCCAAATCCGGGCGCAACAAGAAGGCCATCAAGCCCATCAATCTTATCAGAAACATTTTCATCGGTGATAAATTCGCTGTGTACATTTACTACCTGCACTTTACAATCATTCATTGCGCCTGCATGTATAAAAGATTCCAGTATAGATTTATAAGCATCCTGCAGTTCAATATATTTTCCAATAAGCCCGATAGTAACTTTATAACGCGGATGTTTTAATTTATCAAGAAATTCTTTCCATTTACCTAATTCGGGCTCATTGTAATTTTTAATATTTAATTTATTCAATACAATCAGATCGAGTTTTTCACGCAACATGGCAATGGGGACCTCATAAATAGTAGAAGCATCTGCAGCCTCAATAACAGCATTTTCTTTCACGTTACAAAAAAGCGCAATTTTTCTTTTGAGTTCATCACTCAATGGCTTCTCTGTTCGGCAAACCAATATATCAGGATGTACTCCATTCTCACTCATCAGTTTTACGCTATGCTGCGTGGGCTTGGTTTTTAACTCTTTTGCAGCTTTCAGATAAGGAATTAACGTAAGGTGCACTATGATACAGTCTTCTTCAGGCATTTCCCACTGCAACTGGCGCACGGCCTCAATAAATGGAAGGCTTTCTATGTCACCAACGGTTCCGCCTATCTCAGTTACAATTATATCATATTCGTTTTTTTCACCAAGCAGTAACATTCTGCGTTTAATCTCGTCCGTTATATGAGGCACTACCTGCACGGTTTTACCGAGGTAATCACCTTCCCGTTCTTTATTAATTACTGTTTGATAGATGCGGCCTGTTGTAACATTATTGGCCTGAGAAGTATGTATATTAAGAAACCTTTCATAATGGCCAAGGTCAAGATCAGTTTCAGCACCATCTTCGGTTACATAACATTCACCATGTTCATAAGGATTAAGCGTACCCGGATCGACATTTATATAAGGATCAAATTTTTGTATTGTAACTCTTAAGCCTCTTGCCTGCAAAAGTTTTGCAAGAGAAGCGGCAATAATGCCTTTCCCTAACGATGAAGTAACACCACCCGTAACAAAAATGTACTTAGCCATTGATTTAAAATTTAATTTAAAAAAATTGCATTCAAAACAAAATAAATACCGCCAGGCATCTGATTAAATACCTGTGTAATTTTTTGAATTAAACGCTATCAAAAAAATGACCGGCGGAAATAAATTGAAATTGTAAAATCCGGGAGGTCGTGCAAACTTACAGCTAATATTTGTTGGCAAAAAGTAAAGATTCGCGCTTTGTGGAAAAAACCTGCGAAACTCGGTCACATTTAATAAAATACTCGAATAAGCGCCTTATAATTTGCTCCGCAACACGATTCCCGGATTTTTTCGAGGGCGCCCAACTATTTCCATCACAGATCAAACAATTAATTCGTATGATCTTGTTATTTCGTGGTAACCGGTTTTTGCCCTTTACGCATGTAAATTTTGCACAATCTGTGGCAAAAGAAAACACGAATTTAACAACATCACTAGTGTTATGTTAATTATGAAGCTTCGCTTTGAAGGTGAATTGTCATAGGTACACGGTGATCTCCGGCTATTAACCACCGACAATTCACGATTAACATACACTAGGTATTAACAACCTACCGGCTCTAAAAATACTTATGTTTCGAAAGATAATTTCTTACATAATCATCTACCCCATCTTCTAATGAAAACATCATTTCATGATACCCTGCCGCTTTTATTTTTTGCATTGATGCCTGCGTATAATACTGATACGTTTCGCGAATATCCCCTGGCATATCAATATATTGTATTTCGGGTTCGCGATCAAGCCCTTTGAATGTTGCGGCTACCAAATCATTGAAAGTACGTGCAATGCCGGTTCCAACATTATAAATGCCAGATTTGAAGTTTCCGGTGTTTTTTGTAAAGCACTCTAAAAACCAGTAACAGATTTTAAGGACATCCTTTACATAAATAAAATCCCGCAACTGTTCCCCATCTTTAAATTCCTTTTTGTGCGACCTGAAAAGCTTTACAAATCCTTTTTCAATTACCTGGTTGTATGCATGAAAGATTACACTTGCCATTCTTCCTTTGTGATATTCGTTTGGGCCATATACATTAAAAAATTTAAGCCCCGCCCAGGCAGGAGGTGCTATTGAATGCATTTTTCCCGCCATTGTTTGTTGCAGGGCAACACGGCCAATGGCCCATTTATCAAATTCATTTTTTGAAATTCCATAGGGATTAAGTGGCCGTAAATGCTCAATTATTTCATGACTGTCTTCATAACCCAGTTCGCCTGCGCCATAAGTTGCTGCTGAAGATGCATATACAAGCGGGATATGATTTTGTGCACAATATTCCCATATCTTGTTTTGAATAAGCTACATTCAAATGTTCATGAATTGAATAATCAAATTCGGTAGTATCCGTACGGGCTCCAATGTGATAAATAAATTCTATTGCAGGTTTCTCTTTTTGCAGCCATTCAAAAAAAATTTCTCTTTCAATTTTTGCTGCAAATTTTTTTCCAGCGAGATTGAGCTCTTTATCAGCACGGGAAAAGTCATCCACCAAAATAAGATTATCATAACCTGCCTCATTTAAGTAGCCAACGAGGCAACTTCCTATAAAACCAGCAGCCCCTGTAATAACAATATTTGAATGCATTATTCATTTATTCCGGAAGGTAACTTTTGAAATAATTTCCAATAGCATTATCATACTTTTCACTCCATTCTTCAATTTTCCCCCAATTATCATTGTTTACGATGATTTCGCCGCCGGTAACGGTTCCTAATTTTTCAAATGGTATGTTCAATAACCTTTCAAAATCGCTTAACATCTGATTCTTTTACTGTAACCACTACACGGCCCTGGGCTTCGCCAAACCAAAATGCATCTTTCCGGATTTTAGAAGACTGCTGTTGGGCGACTTCGAAACCCAGCGACCTCGGAAAAGCGCTCTCTGCAAGGGTTACAAAAAGGCCTCCTTCACTTATATCGTGTGCAGACTGAATGATTTTTTTACTGATGAGTGAACTAACGGTCTCGTGTAAACGAAATTCTTCATCAAGGTTAAAATAAGGCGCCGGGGAAAATTGCACGTTGCATATTTTATGCAGGTATTCGGAACAACCAATATCATCCCGGCTTTTCCCCAATAAATAAATCATGTCGCCGGGATTTTTAAAATCAAGCGTCATTTTATCATCTGCTATTTTCCAGGATACCCACCATCCCGATTGTAGGTGTGGGATATACAGGCCCCGAAGGAGATTGATTGTAAAAACTCACATTGCCACCCGTTACAGGTGTATCAAATTTATTGCAGGCTTCCGTCATCCCTTTTATACTTTCTACAAACTGGTAATATACTTCCGGGATCGTAAGGATTTCCAAAATTGAGGCAATTGGTAATCCCTAATGGAGTGCCACCACTGCACACGATATTTCTTGCCGCTTCACTTACTGCAATCATGCAGCCGATATAAGGATCTGCAAACACATACCTGCTGTTACAATCTGTAGTAAGCGCAAGGGCCTTTGCAGTATCCTTTTACACCCACCACCGATGCATCAGAAGGCCCGTTTGTACTAAGATTTGCAGTGCCCACCATACTATCATATTGATTATAAATCCATTTTTTTGAAGCAATATTTGGCAAGGCAATAATTTTTTCTGCAATAGATTTTATTTCAACAGGAACAGGAATCGTATTTATATCAAAGGCATGAATTTTTTCCAAGTAGGCCGGTGCTTTATATTCCCTTTCATAAACAGGTGCGCCTCCTCCAAGCACTAAACTTTCTGCAGGAATTTCTGCCTCCAGCATATCATTCATGTAAAAACTCAGCATTCCGCCTTTGGTAACTTCACCAATTTGCGAACAGGGCAAATCCCATTTTTCAAAAATTTCAATTACCTCTTTTTCTTTTCCTTTCTTCACAATCAGTAACATCCTTTCCTGGCTTTCGCTTAACAGCAATTCCCAGGCCTTCATGCCGATGTTCTGCTTTTCTGCACCTGCATTATTTTTGCCTTGTAGGAACTTTATCAAGATATATCTTCATTCCTACGCCGCCTTTGGCGCTCGTTTCTGCTGTAGAACAAATAATGCCGGCAGCTCCCATATCCTGCATGCCCACTACGCTGCCGGTGGCAATCACTTCAAGACAGGCTTCCAATAATTTTTTTTCCTGGAAAGGGTCTCCCACCTGCACTGCAGGAAGATCTTCTGCACTGTTTTCGGTGATATCTGCAGAAGCAAATGCAGCGCCTCCCATTCCATCTTTACCTGTTGCACTTCCTGCAATAAAAACCGGGTTGCCTTCACCTAAAGCAATGGCACTAACGGTTTCGCCTAAACGCACTACTCCTGCACTCATTGCATTTACCAGGGGATTGGTATGATAACAATCTTCAAAATAAATTTCACCACCAACAGTAGGTACACCAAAGCAATTGCCATAATGGCCAATTCCATGAACCACCCCGCTTAACAAATGCCGTGTTTTTTCACTCTCAATATCTCCAAATCTTAATGAATTTAAGGCGGCGATGGGGCGGGCGCCCATTGTAAAAATATCGCGGTGAATTCCACCAACACCTGTTGCAGCGCCCTGGAATGGCTCTATAGCTGAAGGATGATTATGGCTTTCAATTTTAAAAACAACGCCCAGTCCATCTCCAATATCCATAAGACCGGCATTTTCATCACCGGCTTTTACAAGTAGTTTTGAACCTTCACGGGGCAAAGTTTTTAGCCATTTTATTGAATTTTTATAACTGCAATGCTCACTCCACATAACAGAGTAAGCGCTTAATTCAGTAAAATTAGGAGTGCGCCCAAGTATGTCAACAATTTTTTCAAACTCTTCTTTCCTAAGACCGAGTTTTTCTGCAGTTTCAAATGTAATTTCCATAATTATTATAAGCGCAAACTTACAATCTCTTGAACTTTATCTGCGAAAACAGGTGTAAATATTTTAACTAACTTCCCACAATTAAATTGAACTAATTGGGCTATTTACTTTTCATTTTTTACCTCGTTGTTTTTTGCTGGCTGCTCACGCCGTATTAAATTTTTTAAAGAACCAGGGCTTGGAAAGCGTGTACTTATTTTCTTGTTTTTGATAAGAGTTATTGCCGGGCTTGTGAATGGATATTTAATTTTTAATTACTACCCGGTAGCCGATACTGCATATTTTCAACATGAAGGCATAGCAGAATATCAGTTACTTTTTCACAATACATCCGAATATTTCACCAATATTTTTCATAGCAATCATAATAAGCTATTCAAGTTTCCTGGAAAGTTCTGATTCTTACTGGAATGATACAAGAAGCAACCTGATCGTGAAAATGCTTTCAATCTTTGATATTTTCAGCGGAAAAAATTTTTACATCAATACGCTTTTTTATAATTTTCTCATCTTCTTTGGAGCTGTCAGCTCTTTATAAAGTCTTCATAAAAATCTTTCCCTGCGAATTCATTTCATTTTGATTGCCTGTATTTTTCTCCTGCCTTCCGTTATTTATTTTTCAAGCGGTATTCACCGGGATGGCCTTATTTTCTTATCGTTTTCTATGCTCATATATCATTTATTTTTTTTGTTAACGGACAAAAAAAATAAATGGAAAAGAATTCTTACTGGCTTTGACTTTTTTATTCCTGATATTGCTTCTTAGAAATTTTGTCTTTATAACGCTTGTACCTGCACTTATAGCATGGATAATTGCAGAACAAAAGCCGAAATATGCTTCCTGCATATTTTCATGCGTCTATTTTTTTGTTGCTATATTATTTTTTTATTCCGGCTTATTGTCGCCTAAGTTTGATCTTCCTGCCCATGTTTCAGACAGGCAATTAGCATTTATTGAAATCGCTAAAGAGGGAGCTTCCGCTATCAATATTAATCCACTTTATCCCAATTTCCGTAGTTTTTTAAATAATGCACCACAGGCATTAAATCATAGCCTTATGCGGCCCTATCTTACGGAACACCTCAATTTTTTCTATATTCCCGCCGGATTCGAAATTTTCCTTTACGAAATCCTGTTTCTTCTTTTTTTTTTTTCAAAAAGAAAAATATAGACTTCAGCCCGGTGATTTATTTTTCAATTTTTTTTAGTTTGTCTACGTTTTTAGTTATTGGTTATACCATACCCATAATTGGGGCTATTGTACGGTATAGAAGTATATATTTTCCTTTATTTTTAATACCGATCGCTTGCAGTATTGACTGGCAACCAAATAAGACGTGTCATATTAAAATTTAATAATATGTGACTTTTTATCCCCACTAGCCCCATTTTTATGACATTTTTAAAAAAAACTTTGTTTTTTTAAAGTTAAAGTCCGTTTTTTGTGATCTAAAATTTAAAAAATGCAATCTTTAAGACTTAATGCTCTTTACACTTTACTTTCAAACTCGGGTACAGAGAAAGCACCCGTATCAAAAAAAATCACCGCAATTTTTGGAGAAAATGTTTTCACATTACAGAAGGCCAGGGATTTTTTAAGTGATGATGCTTATAAAAGCTTGAAATCTTCTATAAAAAGTCAAAGTAAAATTGACAGGAGAATGGGTGACCAGATTGCTTCGGGGCTAAAAGCGTGGGCTGAAAGTAAAAATGTAACTCATTTTACCCACTGGTTTCAGCCGCTAACCGGTGCTACGGCAGAAAAACATGATTCGTTTTTTACCTTAAAAAGTGATGGTTCTGCACTTGAAGAATTTGATGGTGCCGCCCTTATTCAGCAGGAGCCTGATGCTTCATCTTTTCCCAGTGGCGGCATAAGAACAACTTTTGAAGCACGCGGTTATACTGCATGGGATCCTTCTTCTCCCCCTTTTATTATTGAAATCGGGCAAGGCAAAACATTATGCATTCCTACCATATTTGTTTCTTATACCGGCGAATCGCTGGATGCAAAAACACCCTTGTTGAAAGCGCTGGTGGCACTTGATAAAGCTGCTATTGATGTATGCCAGTATTTTGATAAAAATGTAACTGCCGTAACCCCAACACTTGGCTGGGAGCAGGAATATTTTGTAATTGATGCGGGACTTGCCAATGCCCGTCCTGATATTGTTATGACGGGCCGCACCGTATTTGGGCATGCCCCGGCAAAAGGCCAACAGCTTGAAGATCATTATTTTGGCTCCATTCCGGAAAGGATTTATGCATTTATGAGAGATTATGAAGAGGAAGCTTACAAACTGGGTATTCCACTTCGCACAAGGCACAATGAAGTTGCTCCTTCTCAATTTGAATGCGCTCCTATTTTTGAAGAAGTAAACCTCGCTGTTGATCATAACACCCTGCTGATGGATGTGATGACGCGTGTTGCAAAGACACACAATCTTATTGTGCTTGCTTCATGAAAAACCATTTGCGGGAATTAACGGAAGCGGCAAACATAATAACTGGAGCATGGCTACCAATACGGGAGTAAATCTTCTTGCGCCCGGAAAAACGCCGAAAACGAACCTTATGTTCCTTGCATTTTTTGTGAATACTATTAAAGCGGTTCATGATCATGCGGATATTTTAAGAGCTTCAATTGCTTCTGCAGGTAATGACCACAGGCTGGGTGCAAATGAAGCGCCACCGGCTATCATTTCCATATTTATAGGCAAATATTTAACGGATGTATTAAACCAGATTGAAAAAAGAGTAGGCAATAAATTCGATGAACAGGATGAAGCCATTCTAAAACTCGACATTCATAAAAGTATTCCTGAACTGATGCTTGATAATACAGACAGGAACCGTACTTCACCTTTTGCATTCACCGGAAATAAATTTGAGTTCCGCGCGGTTGGTTCGGCTGCAAATTGCGCGCAGGCTATGACTGTTTTGAATACTATTTTAGGCGAAACACTTTCCCAGTTTAAGGTAGATGTTGATGCCATTATTGATGGTGGCGAAAAGAAAGAGGTGGCCATTATGCAGGTTATTCAGAAATATATTGTGGAAAGCAAATCTGTTTTATTTGAAGGAAATAATTATAGCGAAGAATGGGAAAAAGAAGCCGAAAAAAGAGGGCTGCCGAATGTTAAAACAACGCCGCTCGCATTGGATGCTTTTGTAACTGATAAAGCAAAAAAAGTTTTTGAGCATCATAACATTTATACGCATAGTGAACTTGAAGCAAGGCACGAAATATTACTTGAAACCTACATTAAAAAAGTGCAGATTGAAGCGAGGGTAATCGGAGATCTTGCTTCAACTTATATTCTCCCCGCATCAATAAAATACCAAAATGTATTAATTCAAAATATCCAGGGATTAAAAGATATTGGAATTGCAGAAAGACGGTTTTGCCAATCAAAAGCTGATCGTTGAAAAAATTTCTGAACATATCAGTAAAATCAGCAGTGGGGTTGAAGGTATGATCAATGCCAGGAAAGTTGCCAATGAAATTACTGACACCCGTGAAAAAGCTATTGCCTATTGCGATACGGTTAAAACCTTTTTTGATGACATCAGGTATCACGTGGATAAGCTGGAGCTGCTTGTAGATGACGAATTTTGGGAATTACCAAAATACCGTGAAATGCTTTTTTTAAGATGAAAATTTAAATAAATAAAAAAACCCTGCTAAAACAGGGTTTTTTTATTATCAGCTACTAATAGTACCGGGCAAATAGCGAACAACCGGGTTAAACACATCTTCTTATTTATAGCTCCTTTAAACTTCCTGCATGGAACGAGGTCTATCCTGCTGTAAATTAAAACCATGAAAAATTTGTTTGTATTGGCATTCTTCATTGCATTTCTTGTTTCAGACGGTACCGCGCAAGTAAAAAGAGAAGTAAGCCCTTCGCAGTCACTCCAGGCTGATACGATGAGGAAAAATAAAAAGAAAGAAATGATGCAAACGCTTAACCTTACCAAAGAACAGCGGGGACAAATGAAAGAATTCCATCAATCAATGAAACAAAAAAAAGAAGCTGTTGCCGGTGACCAAAGCCTTACTGAATCACAAAAAAAAGAGAAATTAAAAGAGCTTCATAAGGAGCAAAAAGAAAAAATGAATTCCATTTTAACGCCTGAGCAAAGAGAAAAAATGATGGAACAAAAAAAGAAGGTAAAGAAATAACCTCGATATGCCTTCCAGAAGGTTTCAGCCACTATGATTTTTTAAAAACATGGAATCATCCCATTCCTGCCAAAGCAGATGGGTCGCGCTTACCGAAACTCTATTGCCTTTACAGGCTGGATTTTCCTTACTAATAATGAGGGAATGATCAGCATGATGAAACAAACGGCAAATGTTGCACCATCAATTGCAGCTACCTGCCACCATACTACATCCGCATGCGCTACTTTCATATAATAAGCTTCCTCATCCAACTTTATTATTCCGGTAACTTCCTGCAGGTAACAAATGCCGAGGCCCAATAAAGTACCGGCAATAATTCCGGTGAAAGCGATGATGGAAGTGTTATAAAGAAAGATTTTTTGGATGGTACTGTTTTGTGCTCCAAGCGCCTTCAACACGCCTGTCATTTTAGTTCTTTCCAACACAAGAATAATGAGACAGGTAATTAAATTTACTACTGCAACTACCATCATAATACCAAGTAAAATACTTTTAATTCTTCCCTGCAGGTTAAGCCAATCGAAAATATTCGGATAAATTTCCTGCATGGTTTTACTGTACCATCTTCCTGGCAAAGCGTCTGAATCAAACAGCAAATTGTTTACAGAATCCGTTTGTTTGTAGTCTTTTAAATATATTTCGTAACCGCCTATCTCACCCGCATCCCAGTCATTCAACCTTTGAATCAGTTTTAAATCACCAATGCAAAAATTTTGATCATATTCATCAATCCCCGTTTTAAATATGCCTGCAATTTTAAGTTTCCTGGCACGCTGGCTGCCGTCGCTTTGAATGAAAAGAATAATGACGCTATCATTTACACTTGCATTCAACTGGCTTGCGGCGTACTGAGATATATCGATGTCCTTGCTATAGCCACTATCAGTAAATGAGATCCATTTCCCTTTTACAAGAAATGAATTGATACGGTTGAAATTAAAGCTGCTGTCAATGCCTTTCATCAATACACTTTCAATATCATCGTTATATCTTATAATGGCTGACTTTGTTGCATAACGCTCTACACTTTTTACCTGTGGCAACGTGTACAAAAAATTTTCAAGGCTGTCATTTTTTTCAATCGGCGATTCTTCAGCAATGTTTGCCTGGTTCATTACATTCTGCTGGACGCGTATATGCCCCCAAAAACTATAAACTTTATTACTAATTACATTTTGAAAACCATTAACAAAGCTTAATGCAACTATCATCACAGCAACACTTATCATGGTAGCAGTAATAGCCAGCCCGATAATGAAACGTGAAAATGTCTTTTGCTTATTGAAAGCTATGCGTTTTGCGATAAAAGAAGAAACATTCAAACTGCTTAAATTTGGTATCTTGTAAAACTAATTTTTTTTAAAACATCTTAATGAAATCGATAAAGATCGCTGTTTGTAGCCTATATCTTCTCTTACTTTTATTTTATTCAAACAATACAACCGCCCAGGCGCCGGATAGCATTTATGTAAATAATATTAAAACGGTAAGGCTTTATAATTCGGAAACCAGCTTAGTATGCCCGTGATAAATTTGAATAGTAACGACCAGGTGGAGCTGCATTTTGATGATATGGATGCCGATGTTAAATATTATTACTACGCCTACCAGCTTTGCAATAATGACTGGACCCCTGTTAATCTCAGCCAGTTTGATTATATAAAAGGCTTCACCCAGTTAAAAATTTCCAATTATCGTTTTTCTTCAATTGCCCTTACAAAGATATACGCATTACCAGGCTATCATTCCCGACAGAAGCAGTTATCCTACACGTTCGGGGAACTATATCCTTAAAGTATATTTGAACGGGGATACTTCACAACTTGCATTTACAAAAAGGTTGATGGTGGTAGAAAATAAGGCATCCATCTTAGCAAGGATAGTGCAGCCGTATGCTCCGGAATTTTTCCGCACTCATCAGCGGGTGCAATTTACGGTAGCCATAAAAGGGCTTGATGCATTTAATGCGGGCCAGCAGCTAAAAGTTGTTATACTTCAAAATTATCGCTGGGATAACGCCTTGAAAAATATAGCGCCAACTTTCATACGTGGAACGACGCTGGAATATAATTCAGAAAGTATCGGTGTTTTCCCTGGTGGCAAAGAATGGCGCTGGCTCGATGTAACGGATTTCCATTTGCAAAGTGATAGGGTGCTTACGGCAAATTATAACAAAAGCTCGACTGACGTATTTTTAAGGCCAGATGGTCCAAGGGAAGGGCAACGATATGTATATTACCGCGATTACAATGGCATGTTTGTTTCATCCGCCATTCGTGGTTTAAACCCTTTATGGGAAAGTGACTATGCAACCATTCATTTCTCGTTTGCGCCGCCTAACGGAACCGCGTATACGAACAAGGATATTTATCTCTTTGGCCAATTAACCAATTACAATTATACAGATAGCCTGAAAATGAGTTTTAACCAGGATAAAGGTATCTATGAAACTCATCTTTTTTTGAAACAAGGCTTATTACGATTATACCTATATCGCTGTTGATAAAAATAATCCTGTACTCCGTAGCGAACTGGATGGCAATAATTATGAAACAGAAAACCTTTACACGATCCTGGTATACTACCAGTCTTTTATCGACCGGTCCGATGAACTGATAGGAGTGGCTACCTTCGACACAAGAACTGATAAACCGGGATTGAGCTTTTAATTTGTCTGAACCAGGATTTTTGTGATTAGATGATTACTATGATTTCGCCTTTCAATTAGTAATTAAGCACAGCACCCCCAGGCAATTTCCTCTTGTTGACGTGTGGATAAAGTTGTTCAATAGTAAGTAGTTCAACAATTAACAATTTCAACAATAAAGTTATTTCTCCTCATTTTCCTATATTTGCAGCCGGCAAGTCTTATACGGCCAGCTCCTGCAGAACTCCCCCAGGATCGGAAGATAGCAAGGGTATGTGGTTGAGCGGTGCGATGTAAGTAACTTGCCGGTTTTTTTTGTTTGGCCACGAATTGCACGAATTATACGAATTCCTCTAAACTTCTCTAAACCTTTTCTAACCTCTAACACCTTCTCTAAACCCTCTCCAAATTCTCAAACTTCCTAATAAACAAATATCTTTGCATACATTATATAATTTAAAGATATACAGTTATGAAATTTTTTATTGATACGGCGAATTTAGACCAGATTAAAGAAGCCAATGATCTCGGAATACTTGATGGCGTAACTACCAATCCGTCCTTGATGGCAAAAGAAGGTATTAAAGGTATTGAAGCAGTAACCAACCATTACAGGACAATTTGTGAAATGGTAGATGGTGATATCAGTGCAGAAGTAGTGTCAGTTGATTTTAAGACAATAGTTGAAGAAGGAAAAAAGCTGGCTGCTATCCACAAAAATATTGTAGTAAAAGTGCCGATGATACCTGATGGGGTGAAAGCAATCAAATGGTTTACCGATAATGGAATTCGCACGAATTGCACATTAATTTTTAGCGCGGGCCAGGCAATGCTTGCTGCAAAAGCAGGCGCAGCCTATGTTTCACCGTTTATAGGCCGCATAGATGACAGTGGGTGGGATGGCCTGGAACTCATTCAGCAGATTTCTCATATCTTCCAGATACAGGGTTTTAAATCAGAAATTCTTGCCGCATCTATCCGCAGTTCACTTCATATCATTAAATGCGCGGAAGCAGGCGCCGATGTATGTACCTGCCCGCTCGAGTCGATTATTGGTTTAACCAAACATCCGCTCACAGATATAGGCCTTGCTAAATTTATGGCAGACGCGAAGAAATTTGAATAACGGGTGTTGAGGTTTAGGGTTTAGAATGTTTAGAAGGGGTTTAGATATGGAGAGCCAAGCTGTTTGCAAGTTTAAAAAAGTTTATTTGTGTAATTCGTAAAATTCGTGGCAACGCATTATTAATTTTTGTTCTTTCGCGATGATTTTGAGTTGTTTTTATTTCCGCTCATCAGCTCATCAAGGGTTTTCAATTTTTCATCGCCAATTTTTTCTTAATGTACATCGTAAACTCTTTGTAAACTTCACGGATTTGACTTCAAAACGGCTTTTATAGATACTTTGTCTTTCATAAATTCAGGGTCAAGCCAAAGGCTGTTGCCGGAAAATCTCCCATCTGATGAAGTGAATAATATATAGGTAGAATCAAGTGGAATAAATTTGCCGGTTGAAAGTTTTCCATCGATGTTAATATAATTATAAGTTCCTTTTTTAAGGCTGTCAGTATAGAGATCAACGTAGATACTTTCTACTTTTTGAGCTTTTGTCAAACCGGAAAAAGCAAGCAGGAAAAATAGTAGTAATGATTTCAATGCAAGTATTTATAAGAGGAGTGAAAAATTGCTGCCACAGTTGCATTAGATAATCTAATACAATACTTCATGTATCCTTTTACTAATACACCAATTCAGCAATCCATCAGTTTAAAAAACCCACCGCTAAAAAAATTTATTTGCAGTTAAAAAATTTCATTACATCTTTGTGGCTACAAATGAAAATTAAAAATACATATAATAGCTGGTGGCAAACAATCTCCTGATTGTGCCGCATTGCTTTATTTGTAATTGGATAAATAAATATAACGCCCCGGCACTTAGCCGGGGTTTTTTTATGCTATGAAGAAAATAGAACTATCAACGACGTATAAAAAATTACTTGCCGATGTCTTTACCCCGGTGGGAATTTACCTGCGGCTTCGTGACCGCTTTCGTGATACGATTTTGCTGGAAAGCGCCGACTTTCATGGCGGGGAAAATAGCTTTTCAATTATTGGAATTAATGCAATAGCCGGCATTGAAATAACTAATTACCGCGAAATCGAATTTAAATTTCCTACAGAAAACATCCGAAAAATTCAAATAACCACCACTACTGATGTTACCGGCGAGCTTTGGAAATTTATGCAGCATTTTTCTATCAGCGGGATTTCCGAAATGCCTGTAAGCAAGGCCCAGGGGTTATTTGGCTATATTGCTTATGATGCAATCCAGTTCTTTGAAACGATTAAATTTAAGGAACAGGAAACCTTAACCGCGGCAGGAAGTTTAGGCGAAACAGAAATTCCATCTGGTGCGGTATCGTTTATACCAGTATGTGATAGTGATCAATCATTTTAAAGATGAATTGTTTATTTGCGAAAATCATATCAAGGGTATTGAAAGCGAAATTGACGTGGTTGAAAGCCTTATAAGAAGCAAAGATGTTCCGGTATATCCTTTTTCTTCTTTCGAAAATGAAGCTTCTTCATTAACAGATGAAGATTATACTGACATGGTAAAAAAAGGAATAGCCGGCTGTGCCAGGGGTGATGTATTCCAGGTAGTATTGAGCCGGAGGTTTCAATCAGAAATTTTCCGGCGATGAGTTTAATGTATACAGGGCATTGCGAAATATAAACCCCAGCCCTTATCTTTTTTATTTTGATTATGGCGATTACAGCCTTTTTGGGAGCAGCCCTGAAAGCCAGTTGATTGTTCAAAACAATACCGCCATTGTGCATCCTATTGCAGGCACATTTAAAAGAACAGGTGACGATGCAACTGATGAGCAGCTTGCGGGGAAACTGGCAAAAGATGAAAAAGAAAATGCTGAACATGTAATGCTGGTGGACCTTGCCCGCAATGATCTCAGCCGCTTGTGCACGAATGTCAGGGTTACCCGTTTTTGCGAAGTTCAATATTTTTCACATGTAATTCATTTGGTAAGTGAAGTAAAGGGTAAAGTAGAAGAGAATACCAATCCTTTTGATTTACTTGCGGTCACCTTTCCTGCAGGCACCTTAAGTGGCGCCCCAAAATATAAAGCCATGCAGTTGATTAATAATTTTGAAAAGGATACCCGTGGCTATTATGGCGGATGTATTGGTTTTGCAGGGTTTAACGGAAGCATCAATCATGCTATCATGATCAGGACTTTTTTAAGTAAAAACAACAACCTTATTTACAGGGCAGGTGCCGGCATTGTAGCTGCGTCTAACCCTGACAGTGAGTTGCAGGAAGTTACCAATAAATTAAATGCACTTACCCTCGCAATTAAATCAGCAGAAAATATCTGAGAAATGAAAATTTTGATTTTTGATAATTACGATTCTTTCACTTATAATCTTGTGCATGTTGTTGAAAAAATAATTCATGGCAAAGTAGATGTATTTCGTAATGATAAAATACCGCTCGAAAAAATAAAGGATTATGATAAAATAATTTTATCTCCGGGCCCGGGCCTCCCTGTTGAATCCGGCCTGTTGCTTCCGCTTATAAAAGAATATGCATCTTCTAAATCTATACTGGGCGTGTGTCTGGGCCACCAGGCTATCGGTGAAACTTTGGAGGAAACCTTATTAACTTAAGTACAGTTTTTCATGGTGTCGCAACTAAGATTAAAGTTAACGCTAACAGAACACCATCTGCAAATGATGTATTTAATTCGCTGCCGGATGAACTTGAAGTCGGGCGGTATCATTCATGGATTGTAAGTAAGGAAAATTTTCCGTGCGAATTGGAAATTACCGCCGAAGATGAAAACGGCTATATCATGGGCTTGCGCCACAAAACTTTTGATGTGCAGGGAGTTCAGTTTCATCCTGAAAGTGTTCTAACGCCTATGGGCGAAAACATGATGAGAAACTGGTTAAAATAATCTAGTGAAATGAAAAAAACACTTCAATATTTATTTGAGCATAAAACACTTTCCAGGGAAACGGCAAAAGAAGTACTGGTGAATATTTCCAGGGGTATGTTTTCAGATGCTGAAATTGCATCTTTTACTACGGTTTTTCTTATGCGCAGCATTACCATTCCTGAGTTGCTTGGTTTTCGCGATGCCTTGATGGAATTATGTGTTCCGGTAAACCTGCAGCCTTTTAATGTATTGGATATTGTTGGTACAGGCGGAGATGGAAAAAATACTTTTAATATTTCCACATTGAGTTGTTTTATTGTAGCAGGAACCGGCCAAAAAGTTGCCAAGCATGGTAACTATGGCGCTTCTTCAATAAGCGGTTCCAGCAATGTTATGGAAAAGCATGGCTACAGGTTTTCATCAGATAATAAAAAGTTACTTAGATGAAATTGAAAAAGCCAATATCTGTTTTATGCATGCGCCGTTATTTCATCCTGCATTAAAGGTTGTGGGGCCAATAAGAAAAAATCTTGGCGTTCGTACATTTTTTAATATGCTTGGGCCAATGGTAAATCCTGCGTTGCCCGGAGATACAGGTAATAGGGGTTTATAATCTTGAAATGGCACGCATTTATTCTTACCTGCTTCAGCAATCCGATGCAAAATTTACCATATTCATAGCCTTGATGGTTATGATGAAATTTCATTAACAGGCGATACGAAAATCATTACCAATGAGGGTGAAAAAATTTTTACCGCTGAATACCTTGGTAAAAGAATGGTAAGCGCCGCAGGATATTTATGGAGGCAATTCTGCAGACGAAGCTGCTAAAATCTTTTTAAAGATTCTAAAAGGTGAAGGCACCTGGGCGCAAAATGCGGTAGTGATTGCCAATGCAGCAATAGCGCTATTTTCATGCAGGTAATTTTCCAGGTTATGAAGCATGTTATCAACTGGCTGTAGAAAGTCTTGAAAGCGGAAACGCTTATAGCTCTTTTCAAAAATTAATGAGCCTGCAATAAATGAATATACTAGACACCATAATTGCCAGGAAGAAAATTGAAGTCGCGGAACGGAAACGCAATAAAAGCATTGCCGAGCTTGAAAAAGAACCTTTCTTTAAAAATAAAACACTTTCTTTCAGTGACTTTTTATTACAGTGAAGATAAAACAGGCATCATTGCAGAGTTTAAAAGAAAGTCGCCATCAAAAGGAGTAATAAATAATACATCAACTGTTACAGAAGTAACGGCCGCTTATGCAAAATATGGCGCCAGCGGCATCTCTGTTCTTACAGATGAGGAATTTTTTGGCGGCTCTTTAAATGATCTGTTGGAATCCACTATTAATGAAGTTCCATTATTACGAAAAGATTTTATAATAGATGAATACCAGTTAATAGAATCTAAAGCATTTGGCGCAGAAGTGATTTTGCTGATTGCAGCATGCCTCACCACTGCGCAGGTTTCGAAGCACTTTGCCGCTTTTGCAAAAAATATTGGATTAAATGTTTTGCTTGAAATTCATAGTGAAGCAGAACTAGATCATATTTGTAATGATGTGGATGTTGTGGGGGTTAATAACCGTGACCTGAAAACTTTTACGTTGATATTAACCGTTCTATAGAATTGAGTAAAAAAATTGGCGGAAATAAAGTAATAATTTCAGAGAGCGGGATTGATACTATTTGCTTCCATAAAGCTTTTGAAAGAATCATGGCTTTAGTGGCTTTTTAATTGGTGAGAAATTTATGAAGGAAAAAGATCCTGGCCTCGCATTTCAACATTTCACTGAGCAATTAAAAATGGATACAATGAAATTAAAGGTTTGTGGCATCACACAGGTTGAACAACTGAAACAACTAGATGAACTTCATATTGATTATGCAGGGCTTATCTTTTACGACCAGTCCGCAAGATGCATCACTAATAAATTGAAGGCAGAAGATGTTAAGCCCTTGAACTCTTTCATTAAAAAAAGTTGGCGTATTTGTGAATGCCGGTGAGAAGGATATAATGACGCAGGTTGAAAATTTTGGCTTAGATATTGTTCAACTGCATGGCGATGAAACGCCCGGATTTTGTAACCACATCAGTAACCATGTAACCGTTATAAAGGCTTTCAGGATTACTCATACCAATGAGCAAAATATTGACTGGATGATAAAACCTTATGAAGAGTTTTGCGATTTTTACCTGTTTGATACCAATCGCAAAAATGCTTACGGCGGAACAGGTGAAAAATTCGATTGGGAAATTTTAAACAGGAATAAGATCAATAAGCCATTTTTTTTAAGCGGGGGTATCGGCTTAAAAGATGTTGAAAAATTAAAAGCTTTTCAACATCCTTTTTTTTATGCAGTGGATGTAAATAGCAGGGTTGAAATTGCTGATGGTATAAAAGATATGGCTGCAATCAGCGAGCTTGTTAATGGGCTGCTTGTAAAGTAGGATAAATTAACTGGCAACGTGGATATGGCTATCAGCTGATAAACTCATTTGAGTAAGAATAATATTATAAAGAAATGATAAGAGCAAAAAATATTTTTTCAGTAGATGAAAATGGCTACTATGGCGAGTTTGGTGGCGCTTACATTCCTGAAATGTTGTATAGGAATGTTCAGCAGCTTCGGGAAAATTATTTAAAAATTATGGGAGATAAAAAGTTCCTGGAAGAATTTCATGCGCTTTTGAAAGATTATGTTGGCAGGCCGACACCTTTATATTTTGCTGAAAGGTTAAGTGAAAAAGTATACTGCAAAAATTTTTTTAAAGCGTGAAGATCTTTGCCATACCGGGGCGCACAAAATCAACAATACCATCGGGCAAATTTTATTGGCAGAACGGCTTGGAAAAAAAAGAATCATTGCAGAAACAGGTGCCGGCCAGCATGGAGTTGCTACCGCTACAGTTTGTGCATTGAAAGGCCTTGAGTGTATTGTGTACATGGGAGAAAAAGATATGGAGCGCCAGGCGCCAAATGTAGCCAGGATGAAAATGCTGGGTGCAACAGTTATTCCTGCAATAAGTGGCAGCAAAACGCTGAAAGATGCAACCAATGAAGCGATAAGAGATTGGATAAATAACCCGGAGGATACTTATTATATAATTGGAAGCGTTGTTGGCCCGCATCCATATCCTGATATGGTAGCCCGTTTTCAAAGTGTAATAAGTGAAGAGATCAGGAAACAATTAAAAGAAAAAACAGGAAATGAATTGCCCTCTTATGTGATTGCATGCGTAGGTGGCGGTAGCAATGCAGCCGGTGCTTTCTATCATTTTTTAGATGAGCCTTCGGTTAAATTAATTGCCGTGGAGGCAGCCGGCGAAGGTATTAACAGTGGAAGAAGCGCTGCAACAACTCAATTGGGCTCCCAGGGAATCTTGCATGGCAGTAAAAGCCTTGTTATGCAAACTGCCGATGGCCAGGTTGTAGAGCCGCATAGCATTTCAGCCGGCCTTGATTATCCCGGTATCGGGCCAATGCATGCACATTTATACAAAAGCGGGAGAGCCAGCATTTATGAGCGCCACGGATGAGGAAGTCGCTTGGATCGGCATTTGAATTAGCAAAACTTGAAGGAATTATTCCGGCACTGGAATCTGCCCATGCACTTTTCATTTTAAATAAAATAACTTTTAAAAAAGATGACATTGTGGTGGTGAACCTTAGTGGAAGAGGAGATAAGGATATGGATACTTATATGAAGCGTATCTCTTCGATTTAAACTTTTGTAAATTCTGAACTTTCAAAGTTTGAAATAAAAATAATTTTAAATGACATTATGAACCGGATCGAAAAATTATTTTCCGATAAGAAAAAAAATATCGTCAGCATTTATTTTACTGCCGGCTTTCCCCGGTTACATGATACTGCCGAAATTCTTAATGCATTACAAGTTCATGGTGCAGACCTGGTTGAGATAGGAATGCCTTACAGCGATCCTTTGGCAGATGGCCCCACTATTCAGCATAGCAATATGATCGCTATCCGGAACGGGATTACTATCAAATTGCTTTTTGAGCAGTTGAAAGATTGCAGGAAGAATATTGATCTTCCCCTCATTTTAATGGGCTATCTTAACCCGGTAATACAATATGGTATTGAAAAATTTTGTTCAGATGCAAGTAATGTGGGCATTGATGGAATAATCTTGCCGGATCTTCCGCTGCATGAATATGAAATTGAATACAAAGGTATTTTTCAAAAGTATAATCTGCAGGTTATTTTTTTAATTACACCCGAAACGAGTGAAGAACGGATCAGGAAGATTGATGAGGCAGGAAAGAGCTTTATTTATGCAGTTTCGTCGTCATCAATAACCGGTGCCGAGAAAAACCTTTTGTCGCAGGAAAGTTATTTTCAGCGGCTTGAAGAAATGAATCTCAAAAATAAAATCCTTGTTGGATTTGGAATAAAGGACCATAATACTTTTCAGCACGCGTGCAAACATACTGCAGGGGCAATCATCGGAACTGCGTTTATCAAAGCAATTCAAAATTCAACGAATATTGATGCGGACACGCAAAAATTCATTAACACAATTTTAAAGCCCGTATAAATAAAAGCAGGTTTAATGTTTTTAATCCACGCCTATCACCTATTTCTAAATATTTTATCTTCGCCGCCTCATGAGTAACAGGAAAGAAATTGTAATGAGTGGTATAAGGCCCACAGGTTTTCTGCACCTTGGAAATTATTTTGGAGCCATTCTGAATTATGTAAGAATGCAGGATGACTATGACTGTTACTTTATGGTTGCTGACCTGCATTCGCTAACTACACATCCCGATACCAGTGATCTGAAAGCCAATGTTCACAGGGTTTTAGCCGAGAATATTGCCTGTGGCCTTGATCCTGACAAAGTAGCGTTATATTGTCAGAGCCATGTGCGCCAGACCAGCGAATTATATCTTTATCTAAATATGCTGGCATATAAAGGTGAGTTGGAGAAAACGGCTACGTTTAAAGACAAAGTAAGACTATCTCCCCAGAATGTAAACACAGGCTTGCTAACATACCCGGTGCTGCAGGCAGCTGACATCCTGTTACATCGCGCATTGTATGTGCCTGTTGGCAAAGACCAGGAGCAGCATCTTGAAATGGCAAGAAATCTTGCAAAACGATTCAATCACCGCTACGGAGAGATTTTTACGGAACCCCTGGCTTTTAATTTTAACAGCGATCTTGCAAAAGTTCCTTCATTGGACGGTGGCGGAAAAATGAGTAAGAGCGAGAATAGTATGTCGACCTTATACCTGGCGGATGATGACGAAACGATCAGGAAAAAGGTAATGAAAATTAAAACAGACAGTGGCCCTACAGAAAATAATTCAATAAAGCCGGAGTATATTCAAAATTTATTTCTGTTTATGAATCTCGTTAGTACAACCGATGAAGTTTCAAAATATGAAGCTGCGTTTAATAACTGCACGATTCGATACGGCGATATGAAAAAACAACTTGCGGAGGATATGGTAAGCTTTATAGCTCCTATACGCGAAAGAGTTAATGAAATACTGCATAATGAAACGTATCTGAAAAATATAATGATAAGAGGGGCAGAAAAAGCGATTGCCAGTGCGGAAATTACCATGAAATTAGTAAGAACTGCTATGCGTCTTAACTATTATTAGAATTTAGTTCACATAGTTATCGGAATAGATTTACTTTTAATAAAATTCAATTCCTGATCGCAAACCGAAACTTTGAAAAACTGAACTTTCATGGCAAAATCTAAAAAACCTAAGCATATTGCTGTTGCAGGGAATATTGGAGCAGGTAAAACAACGTTAACCGAGCTGCTGAGTAAACATTACAAGTGGATCCCTCAATTTGAAGATGTTGACCATAATCCTTATCTCAACGATTTCTACGACGATATGCCCCGCTGGAGCTTCAACCTGCAGGTATATTTTTTGAACAGCAGGCTCAACCAGCTTCTGGAAATTGAGCGCGGTACCGAAACCGTTATACAGGACCGGACTATTTATGAAGACGCCAATATTTTTGCCCCGAACCTGCATGATATGGGATTGATGACCAAAAGAGATTTTACCAATTATTATACTTTTTTTGAGACACTTAAAACAATGGTAAAGCCACCAGACCTTCTAATCTACCTTAATGCCTCTGTGCCAACCCTGGTTGCACAGATCCAAAAAAGAGGCCGTGAATATGAAGAAAATATAAGGCTCGATTATTTAAAGAAGCTTAATGAATTTTATAATAAATGGATCAACGGTTATAAAGAAGGGCCGCTTTTAATTGTTAATGCAGATACCAATAAGTTTGCAGAGAATGAAGAAGACCTGGGCCTCATTATCAATAAAATCGACTCCCAGTTATTTGGATTGTTTTAAAAATAAGTTGTAAACATATCCCTCGAATTATGTATTAAAAATTATGATTTCATTAGTCAATAGTTTTATTCAAACCAATAAAGACGCTTAGCCATTAACTAACGTTGAATTATGGAAAATAGAAAAGACCATCCGGGAGTTTATATTCCACCACCGCTGATTTATGTGGTGATTTTTTTAACTGCTTTACTGATGCAAAAAATAATACCAATTAATAATTTTTGGTTTCATCAGCGAATAACGAAAATTACAGGTGTGGTCTTTTTAATAATCGCATTGTTTTTCCTGGTTAGAAGTTTAAGGCAATTTGTCCAAAGTAAAAACACCGTTGTTACCGTGAAACCTGCATCATCTCTTCAAACGAATGGCGTATATCGAATTACAAGAAATCCTATGTACCTGGGTTTAGCCATTGTTTATCTGTGTATAACCTGTTTCATTGGAAATTGGTGGAACATCATTTTGTTGCCTTTACTTCTTTTGATTGTACAGGAATATATAATCAAGCGGGAAGAGAAATACCTGGTGCGGAGATTTGGGCAGGAATACATGGTTTACAAATCAAAAGTAAGGCGATGGTTTTAATAGCGACATTTGATATTCTCCGCAGACCTTTCGCCCGTTAAAATAACCGCTGCCACTTATTCCCTTACAAATATTTGTGGTAAATCGTATTTTAATAGCCACAAATTATTTTACCTAAATCAATTGTATGAGACAAAAAATGTTATCAGCCAGATCAGTCATTGTGATTTTAATTGCAATGCTAACGACAACCGCCTATACGCAGGTTACTTTGCCCCGAACTCCAAGCCCTGCTGCCACCGTTGTTCAAACCATCGGAATTTCAACAGTTACGGTCAAATATTCAAGGCCATCAGTAAAAGGCCGGGAAATATGGGGAGCGCTTGTTCCTTACGGCTGGAATGTGCAGGCGTTTGGCGCAGGCAATTCAGCTCCATGGCGGGCGGGAGCTAATGAAAATACAGTCATCCAATTTTCTCATGATGCAAAAGTAGAAGGGCAGCCCGTTCCGGCAGGTTCTTATGGCCTCACCTTTGTTATCAATAAGGATAATACCGGCGAAGTGATCTTATCAAAAGATTACAAATCATGGGGAAGTTTTTTTTATGATCCAAAGCAAGACCTGATGAGAGCCAAAATACAGTTGCGCGAAACACCTCAAACGGAAATGCTTACTTATGATTTTATCAATAATACAAAGACCTCATCGGAATTGGTGCTTGACTGGGAGAAGAAGCAATTCCCGGTGAAAATAGAATTTGATGTAGATAAAATTGTAATGGCAAATGCCGAGGCGGAATTAAAAGGAGCAACAGGGTTTAACTGGCAGGGGCCGGCAAGTGCCGCTAATTATGCTCTTGCAAATAAAGTCAATCTTGAAGAAGGCCTTAAATGGGTTGACCAGGCTATCGCACAAAATAATAGCTTTGCGACGCTTACTACTAAATCAAATATTTTAAAAGAAATGGGAAAAACCGAGGAAGCAGAAAAAATTATGAACGATGCTACCGCGGTTGCAACTGAAAATGAACTGAATGCATATGGATACCAGTTGCTTGCTAACGGTGATAAAGATAAGGCTATCGCGGTGCTTATACTCAACACCCAACGCCATCCAAAAAGTGCCAACACCTGGGATAGCCTTGGTGAAGCTTATGCAACAAAAGGTGATAAAAAAAATGCCATCATAAATTTTAAGAAATCACTCAGTATGAATCCTCCGGCACCTGTAAAGGCTAATTCTGAAAAATTTCTTCACCAGTTGGGAGCATGTAATTATAGAGCCGCATGTATAAGCCCACCGTCTAACTTTTGGAAAGTTTAAAGCTTTCCAAAAGTTATTTTATTTTTCCATCTGCTCAATCACGCTTTGAGTAACTCCGGTAAATGAAAAACCGCCATCGTGAAAAAGATTTTGCATGGTAACATAACGGGTAAGGTCACTGAATAATGTAACGCAATAATTGGCACAATCTTCGGCAGTAGCATTGCCGAGTGGGCTCATTTTTTCAGCATAAGTTATAAAGCCCTCAAATCCTTTTACGCCGCTGCCTGCAGTTGTACGTGTAGGAGATTGCGAAACTGTATTTACCCGTACATGTTTTTTAAGGGCATAATGATATCCAAAGCTACGGGCCACACTTTCAAGCAAGGCCTTCGCATCAGCCATTTCATTGTAATCGGGAAACACACGCTGTGCAGCAATATAAGTAAGCGCAACAACGCTTCCCCACTCATTTATAGCATCCAGCTTCATTGCTGTAGCCAGTAAACGGTGAAGGCTCATGGCAGAAATATCAAGTGTCTTTTGGTTAAAGCCATAATCAATTTCTGTGTAAGATTTTCCTTTGCGCATGTTAACGCTCATTCCTACAGAATGCAAAATAAAATCAAAGCCACCGCCAAAATGCTCCTTTGCCTTGGTGATTAAATTGAGCATATCATCGTTACTGCTTACATCGCACGGAATTACCGGGGCATTTATCTTTTCGGCCAAGCTTATTAATTTCGCCCATCCGCATAGCCACCGGCGCATTGGTGAGTAATGATTTCTGCCCCTTCCTCATGGCAACGCAATGCTGTTATCCAGGCAATTGATCTTTCATCAAGCGCGCCAAAAATAATTCCTTTTTTTCCTTTGAGTAAGTTGTAGGGCATGAGTTGTTGGGTTAATTAGTTTATTGGTTATTGGTTTATTAGTTTAGGGTGTAATTCGCATAATTCGTGTAATTCGTGTTAAAAAAATAGGTTTGTAAAAATAGCATACTTAATGTTTAAAGAAAAAATCTTTAAACGTAGTAAGCAAAAAACCAAAGGCAACGATGATGAGGAAAACACTTGCAAAAGAAAGTAACAGCAATAATAAAAAAGCACCCATATTTCCACGCACCTTAATTTTTATTTTAGAAAATTAACCACTACATAAGCAAGGTACATAGCAAGCAGCACCAACACTAAAATCAACATCTTTTTGAAAAAAATCATTCCGTACCGGCGATTTTATTTTAGAGGTAATTACCCAAAACCATTTTCATCGTGCCTGACTTCAATTTGGATTCGCTAATTATTAAACATTAACCAATTAACCAATTAACTATTTAACCAATTAACCAATTAACCATTACCAATTAACCTAATTAACCAATTAACCATGTTCAATTACCAATCATTTCCCTTGCATTCTCAAAAGCAGCAGCAGTAGGCCTTTCACCGCTTAGCATCGTGGCAATTGTTGTAATTCTTTCATCAGCATTCAATTCCCTGATGGATGTAACAATTCTGTCGTTGCTGATTTCTTTATATACAAAAAAATGGGTGTTGGCTTTTGCAGCGATTTGTGGCTGGTGTGTTATTGAAATTACCTGGTGAGCCAACAGAAAGATCTTTCATAATCATGCCAACCTGCCTTGCAGCCTCCCCGCTTATACCACTATCGATTTCATCAAAAATTAAAACAGGCAATTGGATGCTTTTTGCAACGAGCGATTTTATACTAAGCATTAGGCGGCTAAGTTCGCCTCCACTTGCCACTTTTCGCAAGGGCTCAAACCGGTTGGTTTTATTTTCCCGGCCTGCCGGTACATTGGCATCAAATAAAAATTCAATAGTATTGTTTCCGAAAAAATTTAAAGTGCCCGAAGTAAATATTTCAACTTTTAACTGTGCATTGGGCATTCCTACCTGGCTAAGAAGACCATTCACTTTTTCTTCGAAAGGCTTTACTTGTTTTTGCCTTTTGACAGAAATTCCCTCGGCAATCTTCAAAGCCTCACTATATAATGCCTGCACCTCTTTTTCCTTAGCTAAAATAGTATCTGCAAGATTGGTTATCTTTTCCACTTCTGCCGAAAGGCGTTCTTTTATGGCAAGCAATTCTGCTGTTGTTGTAACACCATGCTTCTTCAAAAGCCTGTAACCTTCTGCCATCCGCTCATTAAGGAGATTTATTTTTGCTATATCGTAAAAAACTTCATTGTTAATGCTCTCAATTTCCCCTGCTATATCCTGCAATTCAATTTGAACTGATTGTAGCCTTTCAGTTAGTGTTGCTAACGGTAAATGAAAAGCTTCAAGGCCATGTAATTTATTGCTCGATGGATTTAATTTCCGGCACGATGGGCCTTTCACCTTCTCCGAGCGTAGAATATATTTCAGTAAGAGTTCCTTTAATATTTTCCGCATTGCTCATCAGCCTGAGTTCTGCATCAATATTCTCAATTTCATTTTCCGAAAAATTTGCCGCATCAAGCTCGTCAAATAAAAATTTATTATAATCAAGTTCTTTATTTGCTGTTGCCTGCTGGCTTTTAAATGTATCCAGATCTTTTAAAAGATTCCGGTAGTTTTTATAAACAGTTTGGTATTGTTCAAGATCCTTTCCGTTGCCGGCAAGCGCATCTATTACTTCTCTTTGAAAATCATTATCTCCGAGTTCTAGTGTATCAAATTGCTGGTGAAGGTCAACAAGCAACGAAGACAATTGTTTTAACTGGTTTAACGTCACCGGCGTATCGTTAATAAAAGCACGTGATTTCCCATTGATAGAAATCTCGCGTCGTATTACAATTTCCTCTTCACAATCGAGTTCATTATCCTGAAAAAATTCTTTAACTAACTTATGCTTTGTATTAAATATTCCCTCGATAAAACACTTTTTTTCTTTGTCCAGCAACACAGAAGTATCCGCCCTTTCACCCAAAATAAGGCTAAGTGCTCCCATTAAGATACTTTTACCGGCACCTGTTTCTCCTGTAATAATATTAAGTTGCGGCGAAAAATTTATTTTAATAGAATCAATTATTGCATAATTCTGTATGTGTAATTGCTGGAGCATTTGAAGAGCAAATTACATTATTTCTGTTTTTATCATTGCTTTCCATCTCTGTTTTAATCATTTAATCTATCTGATATCATTGTATGGCCTTTTATGCAACGGGCACAAAAAAGGGTGCTTATTGCACCCTAAAATTCGTTGACCGCGAAATAAAATTATTTTATTTCAACAGCATTATTTAACTCATCATCTACCAGTATGCGGCCACAATTTTCACAAACGATAATTTTTTTACGCTGCTTGATATCACTTTGCTTTTGTGGCGGAATCGCATTGAAACAACCACCACATGAATCACGTTCAACAGGAACAACGGCAAGCCCGTTGCGGTAATTTTTACGAATCCTGTCATAACTTACCAATAATCTTTCATCAACATGTTCTCTTGCAGCTGCAGCCTCTTTGTTGTAATTTTTTTCTTCTTTATCAGTTTCGGCAATAATTTTTTCCAGCTCGCCTTTTTTACCTTTTAAATTGGCTTCTTTTGTAGCAACCGCTTTCTTTGCAAGTTCGAGCTGCTTTGCTTTTTCAGCGATGTCTTCAGTTGCATCCTTAATGTGCTTTTCTGCAAGTTTTACTTCCAGTGTTTGCATTTCTATCTCTTTATTGATAGCTTCAAACTCACGGTTGTTTTTTACATTATCGCTTTGCTTTTCATATTTTTTAACCAGCTCCTGGGAATCTTTGATGACCGTTTTTTTATCTTCAATAAACTGCTGCATGCCATTTATTTCTTCTTCAATGCGGTTCTGGCGTGCATGCAATCCCGCGATCTCATCTTCCAGGTCGCTTACCTCAATGGGTAATTCCCCTTTCAAAATCTGAATACCATCCAGTTTGCTGTCAATTTTTTGAAGCCTTACAAGAGATGATAATTTTTCTTCTACAGAATAATCTTTTACTTGTGCCATATATTATAAATGATTTTTTCTAATTTCAAACGTCCTAAAAGCCAATCCGTTACGAGTAATAATTTACCGGATTTGTATTAATTTCTGTTTTAAGGACGGCAAAGTTACGAAATTTTTGCCGTAAAATGTCTGCCAAAAGGTCAATTGTGAACTGTTCGCTTTCATAATGACCGATGTCTGCCAGTAAAATTGTGCTATCGGCGTCAAAAAATTCATGGTATTTTATATCAGACGTTATATAGGCCCCCGCCCCGTTCGCTTTTGCAGCCGGAAGCAAAAAACTGCCAGCCCCGCCGCATATTGCCGCCTTTGCAATTTTTTGATGAAGAAAAGCAGTATGGCGTATTACCCCCGTCCCAAAGGCAGCTTTAAGCCTGGACAGGAGTTCTTCTTCTGATACCGGTTGCGGGAAGTCGCCTATCATTCCGCTGCCAATTGCATTGTATTGGTTAGCTAACTGCAATAAATATCATAGGCAACTTCTTCATAAGGATGGGCTTCTTTCAAAGATCGTACAATTTGATCCTGGAGATAAAAGGGAAAAATAACTTCAATCCTTACTTCATTTTCTTTATGCCTTTCGCCAACCTCACCCACGAAGGGCCGGGTACCTTCACCTGCTTTAAACGTTCCTATGCCCTCTACATTAAAACTGCACTCGCCATATTTGCCTACCTTACCTGCACCGGCCCCAAATAAAGCATTTCTAATTTCTTCTGCACTCTTTTGAGGGCAAAAAGTTACCAGCTTTCTCAGCATGCCCTCTTTTGGCAAAAGAACTTTTATATTTTGAAGATTTAATTTTTCAGCTATTTTCCGGTTCACTCCATTTTCCACATTGTCGAGGTTCGTGTGTATAGCATAGACAGCAATATTATTTTTTATCGCAGCTATCACGGCTCGCTCTACATAGTTTTTTCCATTTATTTTTTTCAGGCCTTTAAAAATTATAGGATGATGAGCGACTATAAGATTGCATTTTTTTTGCGTGGCCTCGCAGATCACCTGTTCAGTCACATCAAGTGTTGTAATGATACCCGTACATGCATCACCCGCGTTGCCAATAAGAAGCCCTGCATTATCGTATGGTTCCTGCAGGCTTAGTGGAGCAATATCTTCAAGATATTGCATTACTTCACTTATTTTCATGAATATTTTTCGCAAAGATACAATACGTATAAGACCTGTTTCAAAAGAGCAGGTTTATAATGGCCTGCGGTAATAATATTCAGTAGGTGAGAAAAAGATTCAATAGCTGCACCTAAAACCTGGGACACCTTACTGCTTCCCTCGAAGAGTTATTGTTATCGATATATTTCAAATAAGAAAGTGATAATTCAAAACCGCCCCTGCCCTGGCTTGCTGTCTTCAAAGCAGACACGTTCACATCGTAACTTAATGCAAAAGCCAATGGCTTCACGTCGAATTTTACCACGGGAATTATGGCATCCTTCCATCTTATGAATGCGCCCCCGGATACTATATATTTCAAGTCAGTCACATCACCCAGCTTCATACTGTAAAGCATACCGCCAATAGTCTCGGTGCTTGCACCCTGTTTCGAATAATCGGCATAAAATGTCAGGTATGAGTCATCGCTTACACTCATTTTTAAACCGCCGGAAAAAACAATTTTCGGGACAAGCTGCACATCATTCGAATTATAAAAAGATACTTTTGCAGACCTGTTAAAATGCTGGTAAGCTATTCCTACGTACATATTATTATCTTCATTTCCTCCAATCTGGGTATTAAAACTTAAGCCCGCACTTCCGTCAAAATATAAATAGCTATTATTAGAAAATGTTTCGCCGGTGGATAGTGTCGGGTCATAAGCAGTTTCCATTAAATTGGGCGTTGGTTGTAATTTTTGACGGGTCAATCTTTCTTTGAACAACACCGGCAGAAAAACCTGCAGATAAATACATATTTTTTTCTGCGCTCAGTGATTTGTGATAATTTAAAACCGGCAGCACACTTGTAGCTGTTAAAGCTACTGCACCGGCTTTATCATATAATATTTCACCGCCGAGCGTTAAAAAATCGCCGCCATGGCCAACCGGTAACTTATATTCTGCATTCAAAGAGGTTGTTTGATAGGGTACTGTTACAGAATTCCATTGGTTGCGATACACCGCCTGTATCCGGAAATCTCCACTGAATATACCGGCCAGTGCAGGGTTTCGCAGCAGTGGTGTTTCAAAAAATTGCGAAAAATGAATATCCTGTGCACCGCAATTTTTGGCATAAAGAAAAAAGAAGGTGATGAAGATCGAATTTTTGAAGAGAAGGTTTTTCATAAAAAAGGTTTGGATAATGGATTTTTAATTTGCTATCTCACTTTCAGTTTTCAAAGGATGTTATCTATCGCCGGTACATGAGAACTTGTGTTGTGTCACTTATGAGGCTACCCTTTGAACGTCAATTGTCGCCTGAGAACAGTTAATTCCTGCACATTAGCCACCAACAATTCACGATTGACATAATACTTGTTCATTCTTTTATTTTATTAACGCAATATTTCCTTTAAAAACCAATGCCTGGTTATTTGAGCAAACGACTTCAAGGGTATAAACAAATACATCGGGAGAAAGCTTTTGCCCTTTGTAAGTGCCATCCCAGCCGGAAGAAGCATCGTTTGCATTAAAATTTGCCTTTTCAAATACAATCTCCCCCCACCGGTTAAAAATCCGCAGGCTTCTTACCGCGAAAACACCGCTTCCCCTTGGATAAAAAATATCGTTTGCGCCGTCACCGTTAGGAGAAAAAGTATTTGGGACAAATACATTTGTATTGTCACACATTACATAAATCGAGATCCTGTCGCGTGCCCGGCAGCCGCCTTCATTTATTACTTCCACTGTATATTCAATTGATTCAACCGGTTTCACGGTTATACCTGGATAATTTCTGGCAATAATGGCGGTTGAAGGGCTCCAGACAATACTGGTAACATCTGCAGAAATATGTGGTATAATATCGAAAGATGTCCCCACATTGATAGTTTTATCAACACCCGCCGTAACCACGGGGATTGTATACACTTTAACCGGAATAGAGGCGGTTGATGTAAAGCATCCTTTCGTATCTGAACCAATAACTTTATAAATGGTTGTTATAACGGGAGAAGCAACCGGGTTTGCAATTAAGGGATTGTCCAGGCTTGCCGCAGGCGACCAGCTATACATTTCCGCACCGGTTGCAGATAACTGTACAGAGGAGCCTAAACACAGTGTATCGGCCTTGCCAACTTTTACAGTGTTGGGAAATTTCATGTCGATGAAAACAGAATCAGTTGAAACGCAACCTCTGGCATTTATGCCTGTTACAAAATAGGTAATTGCAGAATCGGGATGTGATACAGGGCCTGCACAATTCGCGCACGAAAGATATGAAGACGGGCTCCATAAATAAGTTTGTGCATCGTTTGCTTTTAATGCCAGGAACGCTCCCTTACATAACGTCGTATCGGGCGTAAGCCGCAAATCGGGTAGCTTATAAGATTCCACCACTTTTATTATAGTATCGGTACAGCCGCTGCTATTAATCACAGTAGCGAAAACAGAATAAAAGCCGGCATTCACAAAAGTTTGCGATGGAGGATTTTGCAGCGTTGATACGTTACCGTTAGCGAAGTCCCATTTCCATGTGATGGATGAAGTGTCGGGTACAGTAATAAGCCCTTTAAATGTTAGTACGGCGGGCGCGCAAGCCCCGGGGTTTCCCGTCACCGATATCTTCGGGCTATTTACAACTTTTACTTTAGAAGGTATAGTGACCGAATCTTTGCAGCCATTTTTTGAAGTGATAAAAAGTTTTGCTACATAGTTTCCTGTAGTGGTATAATCGTGTACAGGATTTTGAAGAGTAGAAGTGGTATTATCCCCAAAAGCCCAAAGGTAACTGGTAATAAGGTCGTTGCCGGTGCTGGTATTGGTAAAAGCAACCCTCCCGGAATCGCATAATGTCGGCGCGTGGATTTGTAAATGAAGCAACCACCCCGAAGACCTTAATGGAATCAGTGCCGGTAATAGGAACTTTGCAGCCGGCGGTATCAACCATTATCATTTTAGGTAAATAACCACCTGCGGTTTTAAATGTATGTGATATAATTGAATCAGGAGTTGCCAACAGTAGTTCCATCGTTAAAATCCCATATAAAAGTTGTACTCCTCCCGGTTGTAGCTTTAAAATTTGTTTGCAATGGCTTGCATCCCGAAATATTATTGTAGGTAAAATGAACCCGTGGGGCCTTTTACTTTTATTTGAACACTTTTTTGATCAGTACATCCGCCCGGGCCCTTTAATATTTAAAACCGCATTGAATGTGCCGGGTGTTGCATAAAAATGAGAAGGGCTTGAGGGATGATGAGGTTGTGCCATCACCAAAATTCCATGCAAAGCTAAAATAATTAGTTGCGTTATTAGTGAATTTTACCACTAGCGGAGGGCAACTGCCTGCAGTATCACTTACCTGGAAATTTGCTTTCGGATTTGCAATTCTTACGTAACCGGTTTTCGAAATAATATCGCTGCAGCCATAAGAATCTGTAATGGCAAGACTTACAGTATAAATCGCCTTCATTAATGAAAGTATGAACAGGATTAAGGTCTGAAGAATTTGTACCGTCTCCAAAGTTCCATACATAATTAAGCCGCGGGTCCTGTTGATAAGTTTGTAAATGCAATTGCATGCGAAGTACAGGAAAGAGTATCTCCCTTAAATGACGCTACGGGCTTTGAAATTATAATGCTATTTATGTGCCGGATACTGTCAGTGCATCCATTGCTGTCAGTAACTTTTAGTGAAACCGCGTAGTTGCCTGCATTAGCGTATTTATGTTGAAAAACAGGCCCGTTGAAAACCTGGGTTGCACCATCACCCCAATTCCATTGCCATTGTTGAATAGGATGTGTGCCGTTAGCATAGGAACTGTCAATAAAAGTTACCGCGATTATTTTGGCATGCCGCCGGAACTTCAGTTCTGAAGACGGCTGTAGGGCCATCAACCTGTATTGCAAGAGGCTTTACTATAGAATCTATACAGCCATTCTTAAGATTTAAAATCATAGTAACATTATAACTTCCGGAGGCTGTATAACATATGCGTTACTGAATTTGAAGTAACTGACAGGGTAATTCCATCACCAAATCTCCAGGTGTATAAATTTATATTTCCGGGAATGCTGTTCACCGCTTTGAAAATAACAGGAGTATTTTTACAAACAGCAGTAACATTTGAAGTGAAATCCGGAATTTCCTTTAAAGCATTGACAACATTCATCTTCGTATAGGCGCAACCGGTAGTATTGTTGGTAACAGTAAGCTCTGTACGTATAAGTTCCTGATACGGCATAATCATGCACCGGATTTTGAATGGTTGAAGAAGTGCCGTCACCAAAATTCCAGCTCCATGTATCTGCCCCGATAGATGCATCAGTGAATACAATATGGCCGGGCGTAGTGCAAATGTTATTATAAGTAAACTTTGCTATCGGAGGCTTTACATGTATATAATCCGGTATCAATAGTGTATCCGGGCATCCATTGTTAATGGCAATCAAGGTTACTGAGAAGTAACCCGTGTCGCTGTAAGCATGCTCGGGATTTTGAGCTACCGAACTTGAACCATCGCCAAATAACCAAAGCCATTCGTTTGGATTTCCTGTTGAATTATCTGTAAAATAGGTTTTCGTAAATGCACATACACTCACGTGGCGCCGCTGATAAAGCTTGCTGATGGCTTTGATCCAACTAATATCCCATTTATTACTTTTACAGAATCTGTACAACCGGAAGATGTTGAATAAGAAAGACTCACGTTATAGGCACCGGGAATTGTATAGGTATGTGTGGGAGAGGGTAAGCCAGATGTAGTTCCATCACCAAAATTCCATACGTAATTTATTACCGTATCAACTGAATTTACACTCGCGGTAAATGTATTTGTAAGAGGTGCACAACCCTTTTGAGGCAGATTATCTAATGTAACGACCGGTGATTTTATTTTTATAAAATCTTTTTTAGCGATGCTGTTTGCGCAGCCGGAAATATTTGTAACAGTAAGTGTCACTGAATAAAAGCCTTCTTTTAAATAAGTATGAGAAGGGCTTGGCAAGATTAGAAGAAGTGCCGTCACCAAAATCCCATAAAAACATATTGCCTTCTGGGTATTATTTGAAGAAATTTACTGTAAACGGTGCCTTGCAGGAAAATGCAGGGCCGGCCGTGAAATCCGCAACAGGCCTGGCCATCACCTGCACAGGCCGGGTAACAGAATCTTTACATGTACCAAAAGCTGGCAATCATTTTCACATTAAAATTTCCTACAGTTGAAAATATTTTTACAGGGTTTATTGAATTGGAAGAAGTGCCATCTCCAAAATCCCATGTGGCACCAGAGGGAACAGGGCTACTTGTGTTTAAAAAATTTGCATTGTTTCCCTGGCATACAATTGCCGGTATCAGAAAAGTCTGCCTTTACGTTTCCAATTGTTATAAGATTGGGTTTAACTATCGTATCTGAACAACCATTTGTATTAAATACTATAAGGCTAACTGTATAACTTCCAAAAGTACTGTAAGTATGAGAAGGGTTTTGAAGTGTAGAAGTGCCGCCATCGCCAAACTGCCATTGGTAAGAAAGTACGACCGACACCCTGTAGAAGTATTGGAAAATTGTATAGTGGCTTGCCGGCTACAGCCGGCAGGGAGCGTGTTGGTAAATCCCGCTTTTACCCCACTGCTTATTTGAATATAATTCGCTTTGTTACAGAAGTTACACAGCCGAAATTGTTGGTGACGCGTAATGAAACATTGAAATTTCCGGCGGAAAAAAAAGTGTGCTGCGGGTTTTGAGCAGTTGAAAATATCCCGTCTCCAAAATCCCATTGCCAGTTTGCGATTGTTCCGCTGCCACCGGAACTTAAATCTGTAAACTGTACAGGTAATGGAAAACATCCGGATTGGGGAGTTCCCGAAAAATTTACTTCGGGCGACGCATACACCGTAATAAACTGGGTTTTTACGATAGAATCTGCGTCCAATGAGTTTGTTGCGCCCTGGGAATGCCTTGATATTACCGAACTTCTTATAACAAGTTTTACGGTATATTGACCGGGATTAAAATAAGTTGTAGAAGGATTTTGCAGAAAAGATACCGTTCCATTTCCCAGGTCCCACTTCCATGACGCAGGGTCCCCGGTTGAGATATCTTTAAAATTAACAACAAGTGGCGCACATCCTGTTTGCGGTGTGGCGGTAAAATCAGCATGGAGTTGTGCTTTCAGATATGTTGTTAAAAATGAAAATATACTACATGCCAGTAATGTTTTAGCAAGGGGATAAAAATAGGCGGTAATTAGGTGTCTTTAGGTTTTTCAATTTTCAGTGGATAAGGATTAAAAACAAAAGCCGCTCATTTTTGCAAATGAGTAATATAATTTACCGAATTAAAAATCCGTTCCGCAAGTACGGGATTTATTGCCGGTACATATGTAAAACCAATGCCTCAGTTGAACCCCATGGTGCAAGTTGAAGTGTGGGAAAATCTTTACTTGTAAACCGCCAATTCCTGCTTAAAAAACCAAATTCCGACGGAGGATTTGGAAGGCTAATTACCAATTCGCTGTAATCATTGTTGCTGCTCCACGTACCCATGTAAACTGTGCCGCCTTTTGTGGCCTGAATGGCCCGTGATAAAAATCAGCCTTTAAAAGCACAAATACATATCCAGTATAATTTGCAGTAAGATCGCTACCACTATCCTGCGCCAGGCTTACAATAAAATTCCTATTGAGTACATTAGTTTCAAAATACTGTTCCAAGAGTGCATTAGTTCCGCCGCCGCTTTTTTTGCAGGATATGCCTAATTAAAAGAAGCGATAATAAAATGAGGGGTAAACGTTTTATCATGCTCAGCTAATGTTTAAATGTTTATGCTATTTAAGGAAAATTAACAATATAAACATATATAAATAGGGACTACGGTATAAAAACGTAATAATCTTGAAAATAGTATAACCAAGATCATTTTTTACTTCAGTGCCTGTATAGCTTTAAATAAGCTCGTAAAACGCAATTTACATACCTTCATTTTCTATACAAAATTCGATGGATTTCTATAAAAGATATTTGGTAGTTCTCCCTGTATTGATGTCTTATTTTACCAGTTTAGCCCAAATTTTTGGCGGCAATCCACCATCGGTGCGATGGAAGCAAATCAATACTCCCCTGGCACGGGTTATTTTCCCTACCGGGCTCGATTCTACTGCAGAAAGAATCAGTAATGTCATCAACTTTATCAATAAGCCAACCCTACCTACAATTGGCACAAGATCTAAAAAAATTAACCTCGTAATTCAGAACCAAACTACCGTTTCAAATGCTTATGTGGGCCTTGGCCCTTTCAGAAGTGAATTTCTTATAACGCCCATCCCAAAATAGTTTTGAGCTGGGCAGCCTTCCCTGGCCCGACCAACTTACCATTCATGAATACCGCCATGTGGAGCAATACAATAATTTTAATATAGGCCTTTCTAAAATTTTATCTGATATTTTTGGAGATGAGGGGCAGGCGCTGGCAAATAACGCCGCAATACCAAACTGGTTTTTTGAAGGCGATGCGGTTTTTAATGAAACCAGTGTGAGCCGGCAGGGACGTGGAAGCCTTCCTTTTTTCTACAATCCATTTCGTGCGCTTTGGAAAGCGGGGAAAAACTTTAGCTGGATGAAACTGAGGAACGGATCTTACAAAGATTTTATTCCGGACCATTATGCTCTCGGATTTTTACTGGTCGCCTATGGGAGAGAAAAATATGGAGATAAATTTTGGCAAAATGTTACTCAGGATGCTGCAGCTTTTAGGGGATTATTGTACCCTTTTCAACGGGCGGTAAAAAAGTATTCAGGCACAGATTATATCAGTTTTAGAAATAATGCCTTAAATTTTTTCCAAACACAATTTGAACCTGCAACCAGCGAAAAGAAGAACAAAGGAAAAAAACAGGTTTATGTTGATGAGGAATATCCTGCCTTTGCGGGAAATGATACTTTGCTTTTCATGAAAAGCGGCTACGGACAAATTCCCAGGTTTGTTATTCGTACGGGCGATAGAGAGAAAACAATTAAGAGTCCGTGATTACTCGTCCGACATGCAATTCAGCTATAAAAACGGTAAAATTGTTTATGCAGCTTACGTGCCGGATGCAAGATGGGGGTACATGGATTACAGCGAACTGCGGATCATTGATATAACTAACGGTACCCAACAAACGCTTACAAAACGCACCAAATATTTTTCACCGGATATCAGTGAAGATGGTAAAAAAGTAATAGCAGCCGATGTTTCAACAAATACAAAATCATTTCTGCATATTTTAGATGCGGGTAGCGGCGCGATTATAAAAGTGGTCCCTAATCCTGATCATCTTTTTTACACTTACCCTAAATTCTATGGCGATACAAAAATTATCTCGGCTGTAAGAAACTCTTCCGGCAAAATGTCGCTTGCCTTTATTGATCAGGAAATGGAAAGGCGAATTACGTTACTCCATTTTCATTTAACGTTATCGGCTTCCCATTTGTATCGCACGATACTATTTATTTTTCTGCCTCTTATGGGAAGAACGATGAATTATTTGCTTACACATGTTCCGATAAAAAATTATGGCTTATTGTTCATGCAACCGGTGGCGTTGGCAAATACCAGCCTTCTGTAAATGACAAAGATATAACGTGGAGCAGCTTTACTGCGCAAGGTTATCGAATAGAAGAAGCACCTAAAAACGAATTACAGTTTAAAGAAATAAATCCTGATTATGCTGATAAAAATACTTACAGCTTTGGTATTACTTCTTTAAAAAAAGCCAATTCAAGCTTATTATCTGATGTTACTAATGATTCTTTCCCGGTTTCCAGCTACAAGAAAGGATTCCGGCTTTTCAATTTCCATAGCATTGAGCCTTCAGTTGATGATCCTGAATATACTTTAGCACTCCTTGGAGAAAATATTCTCAACACTTTTCAGTCTCAGATTGCATTCACGTATGACCGGGCGGAGCGATTTAAGAGAGTTGGCTTTAGCGCAATATATGGTGGGTTATTTCCTTTTTTGTCTGCTGGTATTAACTACACAATAGACAGGCGGGCTTTGTATCATGAAAGCCAGGTTGAATTTAATGAGGCGGAGCCTTTCGCGGGATTCAGCATCCCATTGAATTTGAGCAAAGGGCGTTCATTTACTTTTTTGAATTTCGGCTCTCAATATGTTTACAACCGAAGTAATTATAAGGGTGTATATAAAGACACGCTCGGCAAAATTTCGTACAGTTACATCAGCAATTTTTTGTCGTTTACGCACCAGGTTCAAAAAGCGCTTCAGCAGATTTTCCCCCGGTTTGCTCAAAGCCTTACAATTACCTATAAAACCACCCTGTCACACTACAGCGGGTTTCAGTGGGTAGTTAATGGAAATTTATATTTGCCCGGTTTCCTGCAAACACACAGCATCGTATTAAATGGAGCATACCTTCGAAAAGATTCCGTTGGGCAGGTTAACTTTTCAAGTGGGTTTCCTTTTTCGAGAGGATATAGCTCCATAAATTTATACAAGATGTATAAATGGGGAGTTGATTATCATTTACCCATATGTTATCCTGATGCCGGGTTCGGAAATATTGTGTATTTCCTGCGCGTAAGGGCCAACTTATTTTATGATGATACGCAGGCAAATGATTTCTTTCAAAATAGAAATAAGTTTGCAGCTAACTTTCGTTCTGCCGGCGCTGAAATTACTTTTGACACGAAATGGTGGAACGAGGCAAACGCTTCCATTGGCATCCGGTATAGCCATTTATTCGACCATGACCTGTTTGGAAGCGTAGGAAGAAACCGCTGGGAGATTATTTTGCCCGTCAATCTTCTTAAACAATAATAATTTACCCGGCTAAATTCATTTGTCTTATGGCGTGATTTTTATTAATTTACAACTCAAATTATATTTTGAAATAATGAGTTATGCATAATGTATGTCAAAGTAAAAAAAGAAAAAAAGGAAGAGGCGCATTGTACTTTCTGGCAATTACAGCTATTACGGCAGCAGCGTGTATTTTCATAATAAAAGAAGGGCAGCGAATAAAAATTGAGAATGAATTATTGTCTTACGAAGTATGGTAAACCGATACGCAATGTATTCCCGCTTTTTAAGAAAATGTGCAAAATTTTGTCCTGTTTATAGTTCATTTTACGAAAATCGTCTGGTTTGAGGGGGCCGGCTATTCACCGGTGTTTCTATTATTTTTGTTGCTCACAGCAGGGATTGTCCTGTATAATAGCCCGGGTGAATGACCTATACAATAAATACAAAAAAGTTACGTTCATATATGTAGCACTTGTTTTGATAAAAATTGAGTTAGAATACTTCCACAATTCTTATCCAATTATTAAATTTGTATTTTTAAAAAATAATAAGTATAATTTTGCTCTATTGAAAAGAATTTTTTACATATTCCTTTTTATTTCAGGTTTTCATTTCAGCGGCGCTTCACAGGTTAAGTCGACCTTTGTGAGCGATAACGAAGTGAAGACTGTAAAATTTTATCCCAACCCGGCTATAAGCCTTATCAATTTTGAGTTTCAGAAAGGCTACGGTAAATCCTATAACCTGCTGATCTTCAATTTTATTGGTAAAAAAGTTATTGATCTCAAGCCAACTGCGGAAAAAATCACTGTTCCGCTAACAGACTTTTACCGTGGGGTTTACATTTTCCAGCTGCTGGATGCCAAAGGAAATATAGTGGAATCGGGCAAATTCCAGGTTGTTAAATAGAAAAACCGGCGCATTTTTCCCAAATCAGAACAAATAATTTCTTGAATGCACCTGACAGAAATGCCAGCTAAAAACTTCTTTTAGCATTTACAATTTCAACTTGACAAAATTTACAGGATCAAATATGGCGGGATCGATTTCTATATTTCCCTGCAAATCGTGATATTTCTCAACTTGTATCAATTTGTTATTCATAAAAAAGTGCACGAGTGTTTCAGTAAAACCTCCGCCCAATTTTACATGATTTTCAAAGAAAGCTTCTTCTTTATTTCCATTTTCATATTTAAGCATCCGGACCGGGCTATAATTTTCCTTCTCTATCCATATCTGATTCACTGAATCTTCGCCTTTGCCCGCACCGATCACATAAACGCGCATTGCCTTCCACGTATCTTCATGAAATTTATCAAGGTTGTAGCCAAATGATTTCATTTTGGATGTTACCTCATCAAACGGATAAAAATACATGCCGCCTAATAAAAATAAAAGGTCATCATTGTCGGGCCTCACACTTACTTTTTGAGCGTGCCTGAATAAATAAGATGAATCATTTTTGAAAATAACAGCATTGCCACTATCCGGATTTCCAAAATCAATACGAAAGTCGCCTGGAAATTTTATGTTCTCATACCATGTTTCTGACCTCTTCAGACTATCGTTACGGTATATTTCAGTTGTTTGATTAAACCTGAATGTTTTGTACCACTTTCCTGCATAACGGTCATGCATTTTTTTGAGCACTTCGTTACTTCCGGGCGGCGCGGCCATCGATACGATTATCAATAACGCGAGAGAAAAGAATAACACATTTTTCACTACAGGAACTTTTTATAAATGAACAATAAGCTATTCCCAAATTGCAAATTCTTATTTGTTGGAAATTGCGAGCTGGTTAAATTGTATTTTCGAAGTTTTTAACCCGGATCATTCAGCTGGCGCTGTTTTATTCTCATCATCCATTACAAGGTTTGCACCCCCGTCACGAAGTATCTCTTCCATATTCCTGTCATTATCAATGATGCCTTTTTCTTCAAGCATTCTCATATCTTTTGCATCCCGCAAAAATTCGGAGGCAAATATGAACTCATTTAATTTTTCGTTCTTATTGAAAATGATTTCTTTATTAGTTCCCTCCCATTCTTTTTTTCCCAGGTATAGATAAAGAATATTTTCACCAATCTCCATTACGCTGTTCATATCATGCGTATTGATGACGGTAGTAATATTATTTTCTATGGTGATTTCATGAATTAATTTATCAATAACCATAGACGTTTGCGGATCAAGCCCGGAATTAGGCTCATCGCAAAATAAATATTTAGGCTTTAAAACAATCGCCCTTGCAATGCCTACTCTTTTTTTCATACCACCACTTATTTCTGCAGGATATTTTTTATTGGTATCTTTTAAATTCACTCTTTCAAGAACATCATTTACCCTTTCCATTTTTTTTGCATGGTTCCAGTCGGTAAACATATCGAGAGGAAATTTTACATTCCGTTCAACGGTCATGCTATCAAAAAGTGCTGAGCCCTGGAAAAGCATTCCGATCTGCTGGCGCAATTCTTTCCGTTCTTCCTGTCGCATATGTAGTCAGATCTTTTCCATCAAATATCATGTCGCCACTATCGACTTCAAACAGTCCTACCATGCATTTTTGCAAAACTGTTTTGCCGCTACCGCTGGTTCCAATGATGAGGTTGGTTTTCCCGGTTTCCATTACGGCACTTACATCTTTTAAAACCTCTTTGTCTCCAAAACTTTTACTTACGTTTTTTATTTCTATCATAGTTGGATAAATTAAAGTAAAGCAAATTCGCCTTGTGCTTATGGAAGAATAACTTTTATTTACAGATCAGTTATCATACAAATTTATTGTAGCCTGTGACCTGGAACCTGTTGAATCGATTCCACGCGGTACACATTATCATAATAAGAAAGATGCAAGTATATAATCAGCAAATAAAATAAGAATACAACTGGTAATTACTGCGGTGGTGCTGGCTCTCCCTATTTCGAGAGCGCCTCCTTTTACATTGTATCCGTAAAAAGAAGACACGCTGCTGATTATAAAAGCAAAAGTATATGCTTTAGCAAGGGCAAACCATACATTTTTGGGAACAAAACTTTGAATTAATCCCCTGTCGTAAGTATCGGTGGAAAGAATACCGCCAAGGCTTCCGGCTAACCTGCCTCCGTAGATTCCTAACACCATTGCGAGTATTACCAAGTAAGGGAATGGTTATAAGCGCTGCCAAGTATTTTTGGCATTATCAAATATGACTTCGTATTGATACCCATAATTTCAAGTGCGTCAATTTGCTCACTCACCCTCATATTGCCCAATTCGCCTGCGATCTTGCTGCCAATAACACCGGCCAGCACGATACATACAAGAGTGGGTGCAAATTCCAGGATTACCGTGTCACGCACAATCTACGGCAATGGTTTCTTTTGGAAGTATGGGGCTGGTAAGCTGGTAGGCCGTTTGAACAGCGCTTACTGCTCCCATAAAAACAGAGATAACGGCAACGATACCTAAAGATCCCATACCGATTTCTACGGACTGATGCATGAGTTCTTTCCAGTACATTTTAAAATTTTCAGGCTTGGTGAACATGCCTTTGAACATTAAAAGATAACTGCCTATTGTGGAAAATAATTTCATAAATACCTATTCATTTTGAAGGTCGTTTTTATATAGAACTACTATTGGCAATAATTCGATTTAATGAGTACCGCCATAATCTTCACCACGAATTCATGTTATGATTCCGGCACACCCTTTTTTAATTTTCTCCACATGCCCGAAGTCAATTCCTCTTTTTCTTTTTTATTCGTACATTTTATCTGCGCATCTATTACTGCGATCAAAACCATATTAAATATACTGCGTACCTGGCTGCCTAACTGAAGAATGTGCACAGGTTTATCGAGGCCGAGCAATATGGGTCCAATTGCATCTGCACCACCTACTTCCTGTAAGAGGTTATAGGCCACATTACCAGCGGCGAGATTTGGGAAAATAAGTACATTCACATCATTATCCACCAACTCACTAAACGGGTAATTGTCTTTCAGCACTTCCTGGTTGAAAGCAACATTTGCCTGTACCTCGCCATCCACAATAAGTGCAGGCTCCTTTTGTTTTACAATTTCCCTTGCCTGGGCTACCAATTTTGCTTCGGGAGAATTGCTGCTTCCAAAATTAGAATAGCTTATCATAGCGACGCAGGGCGTAATACCGAAATTTCTTACTTCTTTAGCAACCATTAAGGTGATATCTGCAAGTTCTTCGGCGGTGGGGTTAAAATTTACTGTTGTGTCAGCGAGAAACAACGGCCCTTTTTTGGTCATCATGATATACATGCCAGCCACTTTTTTCGAGCCTTCTTCAAGCCCGATGATCTGCAATGCCGGGCGAATCGTATCCGGATAATTTTTAGAAAGCCCTGATATCATAGCATCTGCATCACCTGTTTCCACCATCATGCAGCCAAAATATAAGCGGTCTTTCATCGTTTTCTTTGACTCATAATAATTGGATCCCTTCCGTTGCCGTTTTGCAAAAAATAATTCACTGTACCGAGCTCTTTTTTCGGCGGCTGCATCACTTTTAGGATCAATAATTGGCATGCCTTCCAGGTCGATGCCATTTTCCAATGCAATTTGTGCAATAATTTTTGGGTCGCCTAACAGTATTGGGTAAGCAAAACCTTCGTCCAGCACAATTTGTGCGGTCTTTAATATTTTCTGATTTTCAGCTTCTGCAAACACTACTTTTTTTGGATTTTTCCTTGCTTTATTTCCTATCACCCTGAATAACTGGTTATCAATACCAAGCCTTTCATTTAATTTATCAATATATTCATTCCAATCGCTGATGGGTTCCCTTGCCACGCCGCTTTCCATCGCAGCTTTTGCTACTGCCGGCGCCACGGTAGAAAGAAGCCGGTTATCCAACGGCTTCGGTATGATATAATTTGGGCCAAAAACCATGCTTTTTTCATTATAAGCTATCACTACGATATCCGGAACCGGAGATTTGGCGAGTTCTGCCAAAGCCTTTACTGCCGCCAGTTTCATAGCTTCATTAATTTGAGTAGCTCTTACATCGAGCGCCCCGCGGAAAATATATGGAAAGCCCAGAACATTATTTACCTGGTTAGGAAAATCGCTTCTGCCCGTTGCCATGATAATATCTTTTCTAACTGCAATCGCCTTTTCATAAGCTATTTCAGGATCAGGATTGGCCATCGCAAAAACAATTGGATTTTTTGCCATGCTTTTCACCATTTCCGGTGTAACAACATCTCCTACGCTAAGGCCAATAAATACATCTGCATCCTTCATCGCTTCTGCAAGCGTTAAACCCGGGTTTTTTGTAATCGCAAACCTTTTTTTCGTCTCATCCAGCTCCGTCTCTTTCTGCATGAATTACACCAGACCTGTCAAACATAATGAAATTAGAAGGCTTAGCACCAAGGGCTTCATAAAGCTGCACGCAAGCCATGGCAGCAGCACCCGCACCATTCACTACAAATTTTACTTTATCAATTTTTTTCCGCTGAATTTCCAACGCATTCAGCAATGCGGCAGAACTAATAATAGCCGTGCCATGCTGGTCATCATGCATCACCGGAATCTGCAATCTTTCTTTTAGTTCATTTTCAATGTAAAAACATTCCGGGGCTTTTATATCTTCCAGATTAATACCCCCAAAAGTTGGCTCAAGCGCCGCGACGATTTCAACAAATTTTTCCGGATCTTTTTCATTGATCTCGATATCGAACACATCGATATCGGCAAAGATTTTAAACAATACGCCTTTGCCTTCCATTACCGGTTTTCCTGCTGCCGGCCCAATGTCGCCTAACCCTAAAACCGCCGTGCCATTGCTTATAACTCCCACCAGGTTTCCCTTCGCTGTATATTTGTAAACGCTTTCAGGATTTTCATGAATTTCAAGGCAGGGAACAGCTACCCCTGGCGAATAAGCCAGTGAAAGATCTCTTTGTGTTTTCGTCGCTTTTGTAGGAATTACTTCTATTTTACCAGGCCTTCCTTTCGAATGATAATCAAGCGCCTCTTGTTTGCGAAGATTTTTTTGCATATGATATGTTGAAACCTCGGCTATAATAAGCCGGTGTTTATTTATTTCCGTAAAGATACTTAATGTAGTCAATTCATGTATTTGATGCAGATACTGCAAGCCATGCCATGATACCCATGCCATTTTCAATAGCAGCTTCATCAATATTAAAGGTAGGTGTATGCACCCCGGAAATAATATTTTTCTCCTTATTCCCAACCCCCAGCCTGAAAAAACATGCGGGTATGCGATGTGAATAAAATGCAAAATCCTCAGCGCCCATGCGCATTTCCGTTTCTTCAACATTTTCCGCGCCTGCAAATTCCATAGCATTGCGCATAGCCGTTACTGTTAGTTGCTCATCATTAATAACAAACGGATAACCGATATCAATGTGAACATCGATTTCGGCACCGGAAGTTTCGGCGGTGTTTTTACATATTTTCCTGATAAGATCGTGAGCCTTGAATCTCCATTCTTCATTCATAGCCCTGAAAGTGCCTATTAGTTTAACTTCCGGCGGAATAACATTGGTCGTATTTCCACCCTGTATAGATGTGATGGATAATACACATGGGTTAAAGGGATCGTTCATGCTGCTCACTACCTGCTGCAGATTTACAACGACCTGCGATGCGGTAAGAATAGTATCGGCAGTAAGATGAGGAGCGGCGGCATGGCCCCCTTTCCCTTTGATAGTAATATAAATTTCATCAGCACTCGCCATCACCATTCCGCTGCGGAAGCTATACTTACCTACCGGTAAACCGGGATTAACATGCAATGCAAAAATGGCATCGGGTGCGGGATTTTCCAGTACTCCTTCCTTAATTAACAGGCTTGCCCCACCCGGATTTTTCTCTTCACCAGGCTGAAAAATCAATTTTACATTACCCCCCACTCATCTTTTAATTCATTCAAAATTTTTGCTGCACCCAGCAGGCAGGTTGTATGCACATCGTGGCCACAGGCATGCATCACCCCGGTATTTTTTGACCGGTACTCAATGTCATTCAGTTCTGTAATAGGAAGCGCATCCATATCTGCACGCAACGCAATAACTTTGTTACCCGGTTTCTGCACTTCAATAATTCCAACAACTCCGGTTGAAGCCATCACCTGGTAAGGGATGTTCCAGGCTGATAATTTTTGCTGAATATATTTTGAGGTTTCAAATTCATTAAAGCTAAGCTCTGGCCTGGCATGCAGGTAATGGCGTATCTCAATAAACTCATCAGCATATTTTGCTGCCAGTTCTTTTATCTTATCTTTTATCATTCAAAGTTTTTTGATTGTAATATCTTTTGCTCATGTAAAAGTGATACTACAAAATAATGTCCGTGTTGTTATATTAAGATAGGATTTCTAATGAACTTCGTTTCAAAACCATCTATATGAAACCTGTAGTACCGCAAACAAATTGTTTAGCAATTATATTTTATTATTATCACCTGAATAAAAAAGTTGTGAAGAAAACCATCTTTTTTAGAAAGAACCCAAAACGATATTCGCCAAAAAATTCGAGAGCGGGAATATTTCCTTTGCGTGTTATTTGGTTAGCGAAATTCAATCGCTATATTCAACGCACTAATTGATATCATCAGGATTAAAATCCTTATCTGGTTTCACTTCAATGGTTTCGGGCAGATAATAAATTGTAGCGCCATTGAGTATTTTGGTGATTTGCTTTTTATAGGGATCGGCCTCTTCTTTAGTTTTAAAATTGCCAAATTTTATTTTGATATATGGATTTGCAAACCACATATAGGTTTTTTGCTCAGGATATTTTTGCAAAGCTCACCCCTGATTTTCATGGCATATTCGCGATCATTTGTATTCAATATCATCAGTCGATAACCTTTTCCAATTCTTGCTTCAGCCTTGAGAATAGCAGTATTGATGTCCGCTTCTTTTCTTGCAAAATAGTAAGGCGATAATCCTGGTGTATAACTACTTTGTTTGCAACGGTAGTCTTCAACCTGGGCAACGGAATTCAAACTAAAAAAAAGGGAAAGCAAAATAAGTGAGTACTTCATTTTTCATACATAGGGTTGAGACAAAAACAATACCATATTAATTCATTACTTTTCTATAACCCAGATGCAGATTTGATATGTTTGGTTGTATGAGAAAAAATTATAACATCATATCAACGCCTTCGATATTTTGATAGTATAGTCAATTAAAATGTGATGAAATCTTTTTCGCCGCGTTGAGATAATTTAAAAAGTCACTATTGTAATGAAATAATAAGCCATACTTAGTTCCGGCTTTCCTTTACAATTTTCACGCTATTGCTGCATCCCAGCCTTGCTGCGCCGGCCTCTATCAATTCTTTTGCAAATTGATATGTTTTTATTCCTCCGCTGGCTTTGATTTTCACCTGGTCAGTAAGATGAGCCCTTATCAATTTTACCGCATGAACCGTAGCTCCTTTTTCAGCATAACCGGTTGATGTTTTAATAAAATCAACACCTGCAACTCCATATATATCACAACATTTTATAATCTCATCATCAGTTAAAATGCCGCTTTCAATAATCACTTTTATTAATTTATTTTTACTTTTTACAATAGGCATAATGGTATTGATTTCACTGGCAATAAAATTCCAGTCATTATTTTTTATGGCTGAAATATTAACCACCATATCCAATTCATCTGCTTCATCAATTATTGCGAGGACGATCTCTGCAACTTTTGCTTCAATGGCACTATAGCCAAAAGGAAAGCCGATAACTGTCGCTACTTTTATGCCGGAGTTCTTTAAGATCTCCTTTGCTGTTTTTACAAATAAAGGAGGGATACATACGGCGGCAAACTGATATTGTATTGCTTCTGCACAAAGATTTTGTATTTCCGCTAAAGTTGTCGTGGGCTTTAATATGGTATGGTCTATATATGAATTGATATCCAAGCTGCGGGAAGTTATGCGTGCAAATTTAGCGGAAACTTTAATTCTGATGTCAGCTTGGAGCGTTTGTTCAATATTAACGACGAATGATGAGTTGATCCAGGAGAGCGTTCCAACGTGAAGTTAATAACTGTAGTCTTAATCGAACTGTGATCAGCAATAAATTATAGGTAAGTTTTTTATTATACTAATTTGTATACTTCTATATAATTAAAATTACCCCGGAAAAAATTTTTTGTTTAAAAATAACGACTAGGGGTTTAATATACAATGACTTGCTACCAAATTTTGGCCTCCTAAGGCAAACCATGTATAAAAAAATTTTTGAATTTAGAGTAGATTAATTATGTTTATGGCAAATTCCGGGTTCTTTAAACCCTCTTCTTAATAAGAATTTTAATCCCTCCTTGATGAAATACTGTCAAATAAGCAGTCGTTGCCGCCTGCAATTCTTTAAACAATTTCATCTTTCTCTGATTATCATAATTCAGGTAAAGTTTGTTTTTTGGCAATCAGCATATGTAAAATTATGCCCGCGCAAAATAACACCTGTGACGGTGCTAATTAGTGATAACTTATTAATAAATTTTAAAACCCCCATAAAACCCCTTAACCTTAGGAGCTTGCGATTTTGAATAGAAAAGCTTTCATGGCTTCAATTGTGCTGCGAATTTCATAGGGGCAAAGCCAGTTAAACACTGGCCTGAACTCGTTCATTAAGCAGTATAAATCAACCTTTGCTTTATAAATTGATGCCAGACTCAGACCAATAGTCTGCTCCACTTCCCCAATCATTGACATCCACCCTAAAGTTTTTTAATCAACCCCAGTGATAAAATCCTTATACATATTAATACTATTATTTACAATTGTTCTCACTTCAAGGGCAACAACTTATTACTTTTCGGCAAATGGTAATGATGCCAGCAATGGTACATCAACATCAACACCATGGCAAACCTTGGGCAAATTAAATTCAGTTTTCAGTTCGTTAAGCCCGGGTGATAATGTGCTATTTAAGCGGGGAGATATTTTTTATGGAAGTATTACTATAAATAAAAGTGGTTCCGCGGGGCTGCCTATAACTATAAGTGCTTACGGTTCGGGCGCTGATCCTATAATTACAGGTTTTACTACAATAAATTCCTGGACGAATTTGGGCGGTAATATTTGGGAGAGCAGCAGCGCAGCTTCAACGCTGCCAACATGTAATATAGTTGTAATAAACAGACTGAATACTGCAATGGGCAGGTTTCCAAATACGGGTTATTTAACCTATCAATCGCATAGCGGCAGTACCTCTATCACAAGTTCCTCTTTAAATTCGTCAGTAACAAACTGGACCGGAGCAGAGGCTGTAATCAGATCTTCCACCTGGACGCTCGAAAGAGACGTTATCACAAGCCACTCAGGCGGTACAATTAATTACCAGGGTTTAGGAAATGTCCCCGTTAATGGATATGGGTTTTTTATTCAAAACGACAGCAGAACACTGGACACATTAAACGAGTGGTATTATGACCCATCCACGAAGAAGATTAGAATTTATAACACTACCACACCAAGTAACGTACAGGTTCCAACAATAGATGAACTTGTACTTCTTAGTGGGGCCAATTACGTAACCTTTGACCATATAGATTTTGAAGGCACAAATTCTTATATACTTGAAAACCGGAATAGTAAATATATCACAGTAAGAAATTGCAATTTTTCATTTGCGGGAAAAATAGCGACGTATATCAATAACGCAGTTTCAGCCAATGAAATCATGACTATTGATAGCAATGTGTTTAGCGATAACAATGAGAATGCGATGAGTTTCTTAACCTGGACCTCCAATGTTTGGATCAAAAACAATACGATCAGCAACACGGGTGTGATACCCGGTGCTGGGTCAAACAATCAAAATAGCTGTGATGCAATGGATATCTATGGTACCGGTACCATAGTTGAAAATAATATTATAAATAATACCGGGCATATTGCAGTTGCCGTGCGGCATAGTGACGGTATTATTGTGAGGTATAATTACATAACATACTTCGGGATGACAAGGTATGATGCCGGCGGAATTTATTCATGGAACTCGGATTCCATTACTGTAAAAAGCAGGATCATAGATCATAATATTGTCTTATACGGTAAACAAACAAGCGATGGAATCGGGACAGATGCCCCTTTATTATTTGGAATTTATCTGGATGGGAGCAGTAAAAATACTTCTATCACTGATAATACAATAGCCAATTGTAAAAATGGGGATGGAATACATATTCTAAATTCGGGTTCCTGTACAATAACCAATAACATTTCCTATAATAATGGAAATCAATTGGCCTTCTTGCATGCCTTCGGGGGCGGAACGTCAATAACCGGAATGGTTGTTAAACACAATAATTTTTTTTCAAAGGCTAATAATCAGTTAGCTTTCTATTTCAGGGAAGATAGTAATCCCTTTAATACATTTGGGAGTGCCGATAGTAATTACTACGCAAGGCCAGTAAATGACAGCCTTACAATTCAAACAACAATTTTTTTTTCCCCGACAAACCGGACACTTGCAAATTGGCAAACTTTTGTCGGACAAGATCTTCAATCGAACAAATCGCCAAAAACTATAAGCGATACAAATGACTTAAGATTTGAATATAATGCAACGGCTTCTGATAAAAGAATTTCTATTCCCTATAATTACATTGATGTAAAAAACACCTCATATAATGGATCAATAACCCTTGCACCTTTTACGTCGGCTGTCCTTATAAAGAACGGTGCAATTGCTTCAAATCAATCACCGACAGCAAACGCGGGTATCGATCAATCAATAACATTACCAACTAACAGTGTTTCACTTTCAGGAAGTGGAACAGACGCAGATGGAAGTATCGCAACCTATGGCTGGACAATGTTATCCGGCTCACCAGGGTGCACCCTAACAAGCCCTGGCTCTGCCGCCACTTCAGTAACGGGCCTTGTGCAGGGAGTTTACCGATTCGAATTGACTGTTACAGATAACCAGGGTGCTACTGATATAAGTACCGTTCAGATTACGGTCAATGCTGCGAACATTCCACCAACCGCAAATGCGGGTACCAATCAATCAATAACTTTACCAACAAATACTGTTTTATTAAGCGGAAGTGGAGCAGATACAGACGGACTTATATCAACCTTCGGCTGGATTAAGACATCAGGGCCATCCGGCGGCAGCATTACAAGCCCTGGCTCAGCTGCCACATCCGTAACAGGCCTGGTGCAGGGAACTTACCAGTTTCAATTGACGGTTACTGATAATAATGGGGGTGTAACTAAAAGTAGCGTTCAGATTACGGTCAATGCTGCCAACATTCCGCCAACAGCAAACGCAGGTGTTGATCAATCAATAACTTTACCAATCAATAGTGTTACGCTAACTGGAAGTGGAGCAGATATAGACGGAACTATATCTGCCTACAGCTGGACGATGATATCAGGGCCACCGGGATGTATTATAACAAACGCCGGCTCAGCTGCCACATCGGTAACAGGCCTGGTGCAGGGAACTTACCAGTTTCAATTAACAGTTACCGATAATAGCGGGGGTAGCAATCAAAGTAGCGTTCAGATTACGGTTAATGCTGCCAATATCCTGCCCACGGCAAACGCGGGAAATGATCAATCAATTACCTTACCGCTCAACAGTGTTACGCTTTCCGGAAGCGGAACAGATCCTGATGGCACGATATCAGCCTACACCTGGACAAAGATATCAGGGCCATCCGGAGCCAACATTACAAACGCCGGCTCAGCTGCGACATCCGTAACAGGCCTGGTGCAGGGAACTTACCAGTTTAAATTAACAGTTACTGATAATAGCGGGGGTAGCAACTCAAAGTAGCGTTCAGATTACGGTTAATGCTGCCAATATCCCACCCACGGCAAACGCAGGAAATGATCAATCAATAACCTTACCGCTCAACAGTGTTACGCTGTCCGGAAGCGGAACAGATCCCGATGGAACTATATCAGCCTACAACTGGACAAAATTATCAGGTCCATCCGGAGCCAACATTACAAACGCCGGCTCAGCTGCCACATCCGTAACAGGCCTGGTACAGGGAACTTACCAGTTTCAATTAACAGTTACCGATAATAGCGGGGGTAGCAATCAAAGTAGTGTTCAGATTACGGTTAATGCTGCCAATATCCTACCAACGGCAAACGCGGGAAATGATCAATCGATTACCTTACCGGTCAGCAGTGTTACACTCTCCGGAAGCGGAACAGATCCTGATGGCACGATAGCAGCCTACAGCTGGACAAAATTATCAGGTCCATCCGGAGCCAACATTACAAATGCCGGCTCAGCTGCCACATCCGTAACAGGCCTGGCGCAGGGAACTTACCAGTTTCAATTAACAGTTACCGATAATAGCGGGGGTAGCAATCAAAGTAGCGTTCAGATCACCGTCATTGCTGCCAATATCCTACCCACGGCAAACGCGGGAAATGATCAATCAATTACCTTACCGCTCAACAGTGTTACGCTTTCCGGAAGCGGAACAGATCCCGATGGCACTATATCAGCCTACAACTGGACAAAGATATCAGGGCCATCCGGAGCCAACATTACAAACGCCGGCTCAGCTGCCACATCCGTAACAGGCCTGGTGCAGGGAACTTACCAGTTTCAATTAACAGTTACCGATAATAGCGGGGGTAGCAATCAAAGTAGCGTTCAGATCACCGTCATTGCGGCCAATATCCTGCCCACGGCAAACGCGGGAAATGATCAATCGATTACCTTACCGGTCAACAGTGTTACGCTGTCCGGAAGCGGAACAGATCCCGATGGAACTATATCAGCCTACAACTGGACAAAATTATCAGGGCCATCCGGAGCCAACATTACAAACGCCGGCTCAGCTGCCACATCCGTAACAGGCCTGGTGCAGGGAACTTACCAGTTTCAATTAACAGTTACTGATAATAGCGGGGGTAGCAATCAAAGTAGCGTTCAGATCACCGTTATTGCTGCCAATATCCTACCCACGGCAAACGCGGGAAATGATCAATCAATTACCTTACCGCTCAACAGTGTTACGCTGTCCGGAAGCGGAACAGATCCCGATGGAACTATATCAGCCTACAACTGGACAAAATTATCAGGTCCATCCGGAGCCAACATTACAAACGCCGGCTCAGCTGCCACATCCGTAACAGGCCTGGTGCAGGGAACTTACCAGTTTCAATTAACAGTTACCGATAATAGCGGGGGTAGCAATCAAAGTAGCGTTCAGATCACAGTTAATGCTGCCAATATCCTGCCCACGGCAAACGCGGGAAATGATCAATCGATTACCTTACCGGTCAACAGTGTTACACTCTCCGGAAGCGGAACAGACCCTGATGGAACTATATCAGCCTACAACTGGACAAAATTATCAGGTCCATCGGGATGTATTATAACAAACGCCGGCTCAGCTGCCACATCGGTAACAGGCCTGGTGCAGGGAACTTACCAGTTTCAATTAACAGTTACCGATAATAGCGGGGGTAGCAATCAAAGTAGTGTTCAGATCACGGTCAATGCTGCCAATATCCTGCCAACTGCAAACGCGGGAAATGATCAATCGATTACCTTACCGGTCAGCAGTGTTACACTCTCCGGAAGCGGAACAGATCCTGATGGCACGATAGCAGCCTACAGCTGGACAAAGATATCAGGGCCATCGGGATGTATTATAACAAACCCCGGCTCTGCTGCCACATCCGTAACAGGCCTGGTGCAGGGAACTTACCAGTTTCAATTAACAGTTACCGATAATAGCGGGGGTAGCAATCAAAGTAGCGTTCAGATTACGGTTAATGCTGCCAATATCCTGCCCACGGCAAACGCAGGAAACGATCAATCAATAACCTTACCGGTCAGCAGCGTTACGCTAAGCGGAAGCGGAACAGATCCTGATGGCACGATATCAGCCTACAGCTGGACAAAGATATCAGGGCCATCGGGATGTATTATAACAAACCCCGGCTCAGCTGCCACCTCCGTAACAGGCCTGGTGCAGGGAACTTACCAGTTTCAATTAACAGTTACCGATAATAGCGGGGGTAGCAATCAAAGTAGTGTTCAGATTACGGTTAATGCTGCCAATATCCTGCCAACGGCAAACGCAGGAAACGCTCAATCAATAACTTTACCGCTCAGCAGCGTTACGCTAAGTGGAAGCGGAACAGATCCTGATGGCACGATAGCAGCCTACAGCTGGACAAAGATATCAGGGCCATCGGGATGTATTATAACAAACCCCGGCTCAGCTGCGACATCCGTAACAGGCCTGGTGCAGGGAACTTACCAGTTTCAATTAACAGTTACTGATAATAGCGGGGGTAGCAATCAAAGTAGTGTTCAGATTACGGTTAATGCTGCCAATATTTTACCAACGGCAAACGCAGGAAACCCTCAATCAATAACCTTACCGCTCAGCAGCGTTACGCTAAGTGGAAGCGGAACAGATCCTGATGGCACGATAGCAGCCTACAGCTGGACAAAGATATCAGGGCCATCGGGATGTATTATAACAAACCCCGGCTCAGCTGCGACATCCGTAACAGGCCTGGTGCAGGGAACTTACCAGTTTCAATTAACAGTTACTGATAATAGCGGGGGTAGCAATCAGAGTAGCGTTCAGATAACGGTTAATGCGGCCAATATCCTACCCACAGCAAACGCAGGAAACCCTCAATCAATAACCTTACCGCTCAGCAGCGTTACGCTCAGTGGAAGCGGGACAGATCCTGATGGCACGATAGCAGCCTACAGCTGGACAAAGATATCAGGGCCATCGGGATGTATTATAACAAACCCCGGCTCAGCTGCCACATCTGTAACAGGCCTGGTGCAGGGGACTTACCAGTTTCAATTAACAGTTACCGATAATAGCGGGGGTGCCAATCAAAGTAGCGTTCAGATAACGGTTAATGCTGCCAATATTCTACCAACAGCAAACGCAGGAAACCCTCAATCAATAACCTTACCGCTCAGCAGCGTTACGCTCACCGGAAGCGGGACAGATCCTGATGGCACTATAGCAGCCTACAGCTGGACAAAGATATCAGGGCCATCGGGATGTATTATAACAAATCCCGGCTCAGCTGCCACATCTGTAACAGGCCTGGTGCAGGGAACTTACCAGTTTCAATTAACAGTTACCGATAATAGCGGCGGTGCCAATCAAAGTAGTGTTCAGATCACTGTTAATGCTGCCAATATCCTACCGACGGCAAATGCAGGTATTGATCAATCAATAACTTTACCGCTCAGCAGTGTTACACTTGCGGAAGCGGAACAGATCCTGACGGAACTATATCAGCCTACAGCTGGACAAAGATATCAGGGCCTGCATCAGGCACGATAACCAATGCTGCCATCGCTTCAACAACAGTAACATCATTGGTGCAGGGAGTATATAAATTTCAATTAAAAGTTACCGATAATAACAGCGCCACTGGTTTAGACACTATACAAGTCACTGTCAATGCTGCCAACATTCCACCAACAGCAAATGCGGGTATCGATCAATCAATAACATTACCACTCAGCAGTGTTACACTTTCCGGAAGCGGAACAGATCCTGACGGCACTATATCAGCCTACAGCTGGACAAAGATATCAGGGCCTGCATCAGGCACAATAACCAATGCTGCCATCGCTTCAACAACCGTAACAGCATTGGTGCAGGGAGTATATCAATTCCAATTAAAAGTTACTGATAATAATAGCGGCAACGGGTTTAGACACTATACAAGTCACTGTCAATGCTGCCAACATTCCACCGACGGCAAATGCAGGTATCGATCAATCAATAACATTACCACTCAGCAGTGTTACACTCCCGGAAGCGGAACAGATCCTGACGGCACTATATCAGCCTACAGCTGGACAAAGATATCAGGACCTGCCGCAGGCACGATAACCAATGCCAGCCATCGCTTCAACAACCGTAACATCATTGGTGCAGGGAGTATATAAATTTCAATTAAAAGTTACCGATAATAAAGCGGCAACGGGATTAGATACCGTCCAAGTTACCGTCAATGCCGCTAACATTGCACCGACCGCAAATGCAGGCAATGACCAAACAATAACATTGCCCACGAGCACCGTCACGCTTTCCGGAAGTGGAACAGATCCTGACGGCACTATATCAGCCTACAGCTGGACCAAGATATCAGGCCCGGTAACGGGCACGATAACCAATGCGGCCGCCGCTTCAACAACCGTAACATGCATTGGTGCAGGGAGTATATAAATTTCAATTAAAGGTTACCGATAACAAAGCGGCAACAGGATTAGATACCGTTCAGGTTACTGTCAATGCCGCTGCCAACATTGCTACCGACCGCACATGCAGGCAATGACCAAACGATAACATTGCCCACAAGTACCGTCACCCTTTCCGGAAGCGGAACAGATCCTGACGGCAGTATATCAGCCTACAGCTGGACAAAGATATCCGGGCCGGCATCAGGCACGATAACCAATGCTGCCAGCGCCTCAACAACTGTAACATCATTGGCTCAGGGAGTATATAAATTTCAATTAAAGGTTACCGATAATAAAGCGGCAACAGGGTTAGATACCGTTCAGATTACTGTCAATGCCGCTGCCAACATTGCTCCGACCGCACATGCAGGCAATGACCAAACGATAACATTGCCCACAAGTAGCGTCACCCTTTCCGGAAGCGGAACAGATCCTGACGGGACTATATCAGCCTACAGCTGGACAAAAGTATCCGGGCCGGCATCAGGCACGATAACCAATGCTGCCAGCGCCTCAACGACTGTAACATCACTAGCTCAGGGAGTATATAAATTTCAATTAAAGGTTACCGATAATAAGGCGGCAACAGGGTTAGATACCGTTCAGATTACCGTCAATGCTGGCAACATTGCTCCGACCGCACATGCAGGCAATGACCAAACGATACACTTACCCACAAGAACCGCTACTCTTTCCGGTAGCGGAACGGATCCTGATGGCACTATATCTGCTTATCAATGGACCAAATTATCGGGCACTTTATCAACAATCACTTCGCCAAGTTCCAAGACTACTACAGTGACCGGACTTTTACAGGGGACTTATAAATTCCAATTAACCGTTACTGATAATAAAGGTGCTACGGGAAAAGATACTGTGCAGCTAACCGTAAGCCAGTCCCTTCAACTTCAGGATTTATCGACATCTGATACACAGCCGTCAGGAAGTGAAGCCGCTTTATCGCTGAAAACGGGTAGCGAACAAGATATTTCGCGGCTTGATACCGTTTACCAAAACGTTCCTAATCCATTTAGCTACACCACAACAATTCGGTATCAGGTAGCTGAAAAAGCCCAGGTTAAAATCGTCGTCTACAACGCCAATGGTACTCCCATTGCTGTTTTGGCCAATGAAGTAAAGGACCCCGGTTTATATCAGGTTCGATGGAATGCCGGCAACATTCCATCAGGAAATTATTTCTATACAGTAATTGTTGGAAATAAGGCAAAAACCATGAAGATGCTAAAGCTCAATTAATATTAATAGCCCTTGCAACGAATTGTTTTTTGTACAGGCTTTACTATTTGTGAGTTATTGCAGGAAATTAAGATTTTAATAGCCCGGCATGGTAAATATTTTTATAGCGATTCTTTATTCTTACAGGCGATTCTTCATTAGGCTTCCTTTCCATGGCATTGCTTGTATTTCTTTCCACTGCCGCAGGGGCAAGGATCATTTCTGCCAATTTTTGGGCCTACTTTAATAGGCTCCTGTTTTATATTTTCTGAGGGATCGTTATAATCATTTTCCTGTGAAAGGTATTCAGGGCCGCCACCTGCACCCGCAAATTCTTCTTTGCGCTGGCGCATCTTACTCATGTCTGTTTTTCTTTTTCTTTCCTCATGAATTCTTCCACTTGGCCCTGGTTCTGCTCAACCGGTATGCTGCAATGACAAAGGAAACTTACAATATCTTTATTTACCTGGTCATCCATTTGCTTGAATGCATTGAATGCTTCAATCTTATAAATTACCAGCGGATCTTTTTGTTCGTAACCTGCAGTTTGCACGCTGTGCCGCAGATCGTCCATCGCACGAAGGTGCTCTTTCCATGCATCATCAATCAAAGCAAGTGTAATATTGCGCTCCAGCGCATTGGTGAGCTCTGCGCCATTGGTCGCAATTGTTTTATCAAGGTTGGCAACTGCCTGCATTGCTTTTTTACCATCAGTAAAAGGCACTGCTACATTTTCAATATGCAGCCCCTGCTCCTTGCGGATATTTTTTATGACGGGAAGCGTTTGCTCATTCATCGCCTGGTTTTTCAGGTTGTAATGATTTTTTGCTTCATGATAGAGGCGGTTTGCAAGCACATTCACATCCTCTTTATCCAACTCTTCCGCAGTAATAGTGGTATCAATACCAAAATTCATAATCACCTCCAGCTTAAATTCTTCATGGTCATTAATTTCTTTGAATGAAATGATAAGCCCTTCTGCTACCGAATAAAATGCATTGTCAAGGTCAAGCGCAAGCCTTTCTCCAAACAAAGCATGGTTACGCCTTCCATAAATTACTGTACGCTGCTTGTTCATTACATCATCATATTCCAGCAATCTTTTCCTTATGCCGAAGTTGTTTTCTTCCACTTTCTTCTGCGCACGCTCAATGCTTTTTGAGATCATGCTGTGCTGTATCACTTCCCCTTCTTTATAACCCATCCTGTCCATCAGCGATGCAATTCTTTCGCTGCCAAACATGCGCATCAGGTCATCTTCCAGCGATACAAAAAATTGTGAAGTACCGGGATCGCCCTGCCTGCCGGCACGGCCACGCAACTGCCTGTCCACACGGCGGCTTTCATGCCTTTCAGTACCTAAAATTGCAAGTCCGCCTGCTTCTTTTACACCGGGCCCAAGCTTAATATCCGTACCACGGCCCGCCATATTCGTGGCAATGGTAACGGCACCGGTAAGGCCCGCTTCTGCTACTACCTGCGCTTCCTTTGCGTGTTGTTTTGCATTCAGTACATTATGCGGTACTCCTTTTTGCTTCATCATCCTGCTCAGCAATTCACTTACTTCTACAGAAGTAGTACCAACCAGTATGGGCCTGCCTATCGACCGCATTTTTTCTACTTCTTCAATAACAGCCTTTAATTTTTCCCGCTTTGGTTTTATAAACAAGATCCTGCGTATCTTTTCGTATGACCTGTACATTGGTAGGAATGGACACCACATCCAGCTTATAAATATCCCAGAACTCTGCGGCTTCAGTTTCCGCAGTACCCGTCATACCTGCAAGCTTGTGGTACATCCTGAAATAATTCTGCAAAGTAATGGTAGCATATGTTTGCGTAGCGCTTTCAATTTTTACATTTTCTTTTGCTTCTATTGCCTGGTGCAAGCCATCAGAATACCTGCGGCCATCAAGAATACGGCCTGTTTGCTCATCCACAATTTTTACCTGCCCATCCATCACCACATATTCCACATCATTTTCAAAAAGTGTATATGCTTTTAATAATTGCTGAACAGTATGAATCCTGTCGGCTTTTATTGAATATTCATTCAACAATATTTCTTTCTGATGAAGTTTTTCATCGGCTGTTAAATCGCTCTTTTCAATTTCTGCAAGCTTTAACGCCGATATCCGGCAGGATAAAAAATTCCGGGTCTTCACCGGATTTTGTTATCAGGGTAATTCCTTTATCAGTAAGTTCTACCTGGTTATTTTTTTCATCAATATGGAAATACAATTCCTCATCAACCTTAGGCATTTTTTTTTGCTGGTCGGCGAGATAATAGTTTTCAGTTTTCTGAAGCTTCACCCTCATGCCGGGCTCACTCAAATATTTAATAAGTGCGCTGTTTTTAGGAAGCCCCCGATGTGCACGAAATAACGAAAGGCCACCATCTTTCGGATCATCATTTCCTTCAGCAATTTTTTTCTTTGCTTCAATTAAAAAACCGTTGGTAACTTTTTTCTGCGCCTCCACAATTCTTTCTATCCGTGGCTTCATCTGCTCAAATTCCTGCTGATCGCCGCGCGGCACCGGCCCTGAAATTATTAATGGCGTTCTTGCATCATCGATCAATACGCTATCCACTTCATCCACCATTGCAAAATGATGTTTGCGCTGCACCATTTCATCGGGTGAATGAACCATGTTATCACGCAGGTAATCAAAGCCAAATTCATTATTGGTTCCATAAACAATATCGCTGTTGTATGCTTTGCGCCTGTCATCGCTATTGGGTTCATGCTTGTCGATACAATCCACAGTAAGCCCGAGCCATTCAAATAAAGTTCCGTTCCATTCACTATCACGGCGGGCCAGGTAATCATTCACTGTTACAATATGCACTCCTTCGCCTGCCAATGCATTGAGGTAGGCAGGCAATGTAGATACCAGTGTTTTACCTTCACCGGTAGCCATTTCCGCAATTTTACCTTCGTGCAATACAATACCACCGATCAGCTGCACATCATAATGAACCATGTTCCACGTTATTTCAGTTCCGCCGGCGGGCCATGTATTTTTATAAATCGCCTTATCACCTTCGATTCGTAATGTATTTTTTTGTGATGCTTAAGTGTCTTATCGAGTTCAGTAGCAGTAGATTCCAAGCTCAGTATTTTCTTTGAAGCGGCGGGCAGTTTCTTTTACAACCGCAAATGCCTCAGGTAAAATTTCTAGTAGTATTTCTTCAATTTTTTTATCTCTTTCTTTACCCATGGCATCCACTTCCTGGTAAATACTGTCCCGGCCGGCAATATCAGCAGAGTCAAGTTCTTCTGCTTCCAGCTTTTTTAGTATTTATTTCATTGTCAATTTCGGTGAGATGCTCTGTTATACGTTGTTTGAAAATCATCGTTTTACTTCGCAGCTCATCATTGGAAAGAGACTGATATTCCTCGAAAAATGCGTTGATTTTAGCCACATACGGCGTAATTATCTTTACATCTTTTTCGCTTTTATTACCGCCAAATAATTTTGAAAGAAAGCCTGCCATATAATTCTTATTAAATGAATGATTTTTAGAAATTTATATTTGGTTTGTCAAATTTGGTGCAGAAAAATTTTCATAGCCAAAATGACAGAAAGGCAAAGTTACTAAATAGAAAACGGTTACTATGGCGATCGCCCGAAATTTAAGAATTTTGATAGGTCATTTTAAGCAATATAGTTAGGCTAAGGAACTCACCGGCCGCAAAAAAAATACTGATGAAAAAGCACAATTTCATTGAATTAGCCTTGAAAAATAAATACTGGAGCGGAATATTCTTACTTAACCTTATGATTGCGGCATGTTCTGCATCAAAACAAATCGGCCGTATTGCCAATCATGATATTTTCAAAAATGCGGCATTTATTACAGCACATACGGGCATTAGTATTTATGAACCTGCTACTCAAACGTATTGGTACAATTACCAGGGCGATAAGTATTTTGTGCCCGCAAGTAATACAAAGCTTCCCACCTGTTATGCCGCAATGAAATATTTAGGTGACAGCCTCGTGGGTTTGCGATACAATCAAACAAATGATACTTTATTCATCAGCGCTACAGGTGATCCAACTTTTTTACATCCTGATTTCGTTAATCAGCGCATTTTTGAATTTTTAAAAAACACGAATAAGACAATTGTTGTGAACACTTCAATGTGGCAGGAGAAAAGATGGGGCAATGGCTGGGCATGGAATGATTACAATGATGATTACATGGCAGAGAGAAGTGCATTGCCTATGTATGGAAACGTTGCCAGGTTCAAGAACAGCTTAAGAAATATAGAGGTATCTCCACCCTGGTTTGCAAATAAAATAATCCGGGATAACCTGCAAAATTATGATTCTGGTTTAGCCCCTGTTCAAAGAGAAATTTCTTCGAATAATTTTCTTATAAAAGGCAACGATTCTCTGCACGGTATTGTTGAAATCCCGTTTGATACAGAAGATGATTCTATTTTATTAAACCTCCTAAAAGACACACTGCACAAAACCATCTGTAAAAGTCTATCGAGTAATAAGACAGTTAAAGAAAAGGAATATTACTCGCAGCCAACAGATTCCATGTTAAAGATGATGATGTACAGGAGCGATAATTTTTTTGCAGAGCAGAGTTTATTAATGGTAAGTGCGAAATTATTGAACATAATGAATGATGAAAAAATTATTGATACTTTACTAAACACAGATTTCAGAGATCTCCCGCAAAGGCCAGGCTGGGCAGACGGATCAGGATTGAGCCGTTATAATTTATTCACACCGCAGGATTTTGTCACCATCCTGAATAAAATGAAAAATGATTTTGGTATGGCACGGATCAAAAATATATTGCCCACCGGAGGCACAGGTACACTTAGTAATTATTACAAAGGGGATTGTGGCTACATCTATGCCAAAACAGGTAGCCTTTCAGGAGTTGTGGCTTTAAGTGGTTTTTTATATACAAAAAAAGATAAGCTGGTAATTTTTTCGGTACTCGTAAACAACCATCACAGCAGCGCCACCAATATAAGGCGGGCAATTGAAAAGTTTATTGAACAGGTGAGAAATAAAAAATAAAGCAGACTAAACATATTACCCTCCAAAAAATCGATTGCGCCTGGCTCCTAACAGCCGGCAGGTATTTGAATACCTTCAAGAGGTTCAGACCATTTTCCCGTCTTTCATATGCAAAATTCTATCACTCATTTGCGCCAGCTCTTCATTATGTGTTACAATCAAAAAGGTTTGCTGCAACCGGTTCCGCAGGTCGATGAACAAGTTGTGCAGTTCCTTTGCATTTTCAGAATCAAGGTTACCCGTGGGCTCGTCTGCCATTACGATAGAAGGATTATTAATAAGCGCTCTTGCAACGGCTACTCTTTGCTGTTCACCCCCGGAAAGTTCGCCGGGCTTATGCTCCGTGCGGCTTTGCAGGCCTAATAAATCGAGCAATACCATGGCTTTTTCAACTACTTCTTTTGTTTTTCGGCCGGCAATCCATCCGGGTATACATACATTTTCAAGAGCAGTAAATTCCGGCAGCAAATGATGAAACTGGAAAACAAATCCAATATGCTTATTTCTAAAAGAAGCCAGTTTTTTGCCTCCTAAATTAGAAACCGGGGTATCTTCTATGTAAATCTCCCCTTTATCGGCAATATCCAAAGTGCCCAAAATATGAAGTAATGTACTTTTTCCAGCACCCGAAGATCCCGCAATACTTACAATTTCACCTTTTTTTATTTCGATATCAACTCCTTTTAACACCGGCAAAGGGCCATAATTTTTATAAATGCCAGTAGCTTTTAGCATATTTAAATGTAAAGGTTAAAATACAATTTGAGAAAGATAAAAATAAAAATGTGCCGCATGCATCCCTTAGGTAAAATTATCCATCACAATAGTAATCAACCTTTAAAAAAACAATATTTGGTAATCCCGATATAACTTTTACATTTGCGGGAAAATTAGGACCTTGATTTTAATTTTTTTACAGAAATAAAAGGAAAACACGTATGTTTTGGACTTTAGACCTTGCTTCACATCTTGAAGATGCACCCTGGCCTGCAACGAAGGATGAACTGATTGATTTTTCCATTCGTAGCGGAGCTCCCATTGAAGTAGTTGAAAATCTGCAGGAACTGGAAGATGAAGGTGGTGAAATCTATGAAGGCCTCGAAGACATCTGGCCCGATTACCCCAGCCAGGAAGACTTCTTTTTTAACGAAGATGAGTATTGATTATTAAGATCTCCAATATAACATTATTATTGAGCCGTTCAAAACTTTGAGCGGTTTTTTATAAGTGTAACCTCAGTAAGCAACCTGCAACAAGGTTAAAAAATTATCGTACCTATACCTTCAGGCGAGAAGGTGGTTATGCAGGTATAGTATAGTTGTAACTTCTATTAACAACATTATTGTTCACGTATAAATCTTATCGGCTTTCCTGCGGCATTTAGCATTATAGTTTTCATTTGGATTAATGAAACTTAGCAAGTTTCGGGTAGGCAGCCGGCCCGGTCATTTTTACTTTTGTGTTATAAAATAGAAAATAAAATGAAAGAGCAGGAAAAAACCAACTTTAGCCGGATAGAAGAAGCTATTGGCTATATACAAACAAACTTCAAATCTCAGCCCGGGCTGGATGAAGTAGCAGAAAAAATACATGTAAGCCCGTTTCACTTTCAACGGCTTTTTACAGATTGGGCCGGGGTAAGCCCAAAGAAATTTTTGCAATATATAAGCGTTGAATATGCGAAAAGTATTTTAAAAGACAAGCAAGCCACCTTGTTTGATGCCGCTTATGAAACAGGGCCTTTCAGGTACCAGCCGGTTACATGATCTTTTTATAAAAATTGAAGGCATGACACCAGGGGAGTTTAAAAATGGCGGAGAAAACCTTTCTATTAATTATAGCTATGCTGAAAGCCCGTTTGGAGATATTTTAGTTGCTTCTACCGCAAAAGGAATTTGTTACATGGCTTTCGCAGATAATGAGCAACAGGCATTTTTGGCTTTGCAAAAAAATTTTCCAAATGCTCATTACAAGCAAATGGTTGACCTTATTCAACAAAATGCATTGTATATTTTTACCCATGACTGGAATACGTTAAACGAGGTAAAATTGCACCTGAAAGGAACGGATTTTCAACTAAAAATTTGGGAAACATTGTTGAAAATTCCGATGGGTAAATTATCGACTTATGGAAAAATAGCAGCGCAAATTCAAAGCCCTAAAGCATCGCGGGCAGTTGGTTCTGCTATTGGCGACAATCCTGTTGCATTTTTAATTCCATGCCACCGTGTAATTCAATCAACGGGAATATTTGGCGGATATCATTGGGGCGGCATCCGAAAAACCGCAATGATTGGATGGGAAGCTGCCCAAAGCGGCCTAAGCACAACCACACCCGTATTATAGTGTTAAGTCGGGTGTACTTATTTGACTTAGAGAAAACAGGATATTTAATTTGTGTAAATGTGCATTTTGTAATTCATGTAATAAATGAAAACCATAAAGGAAAAATTATCCGGTATTGATTGGCAAGCAATTACAGAAGAAATGAATCAGAAAGGATATGCGGTTGTGCCTCAAATTTTATCAGCCGAAAATTGCCACCAACTTCTTAGTAACTATTATGAGCCCGAATTATACCGTAAGACGATTGTGATGGAACGCTATCGTTTTGGGCTGGGGGAATATAAGTATTTCAATTACCCGCTACCCGGTTTAATCCAGACAATCCGGGAAAGTGTATATCCTCATCTTGCACCAATTGCAAATAGCTGGATGAAGTTGTTACATATTGATAAAACTTTTCCAGGCACGTTTACTGAACTGCAAACTCTTTGTCATACTAATAATCAAACAAAGCCAACCGTGTTAATTTTAAAGTATGGAAAAGGTGGCCATAATACGTTGCACCAGGATTTATATGGAGATATCTTTTTCCCCATACAGGCGGTTTTGTTTTTGAATGAACCGGATAAAGATTTCACGGGTGGTGAATTTGTACTCATCCAGCAAACGCCAAGAGCGCAATCAAAAGCGATCGTATTGAAACCCGTACAAGGCGACATGCTCATGTTCACTACCAACTTTCGGCCTGTAAAAGGCAGCAAAGGATACTATCGTGTAAATATGAAACATGGCGTGAGCGAGGTGCATGATGGAGAACGCCATACCTTAGGAATTATTTTTCATGATGCATTAAATTAAAAAGTGAGGGCGTGGCCCGCGGGGCCTATCGGAACTTTTTTTGTACCTAAAAAAGGATTTCGCTCCTGTGCCTCACGCACATCAGCTACTATATGATTTCACATGAAGAATAAGCCATGCAGATTTTCGAAAACGAATCAGAAAAATGAAATTTGCTTTGGTGGAAGTAAAATCTAAACATCTATAGACCGTTGTCATGTAAGTTTGGGAGAAGAATGAAAAGAGAAAACCGGGTATTTTTATTTCAGAAGAAAATTAACCTGACAATGGTGAAGGCCTGCGCGCATTACCTTTCAAAAAAACAGTTGATTTAACAGCGATGACTTCTATAGATTTATTCAATACTAAAATGATAACTAATTTATTACCGTATGACGGTGTAGTAAATTATTATGGAAAAGTTTTGACGATCCAGGAAGCACAAGGTTATTTTAACAGGTTACTTAATTCTATTGAATGGAGAAACGATGAAGTAGTGATTTTTGGTAAGCACATTATTACAAGGAGAAAAACTGCCTGGTATGCAGATGGTGAATACTTGTATTCTTATTCGGGTACCACTAAAAAAGCATTGCGCTGGACGAAGGAATTACTGGAACTGAAAGAAATTGGAGAGAAAATCACAGGCGCAGCTTTTAATTCATGCCTGTTGAATTTATACCACGATGGAAGTGAAGGCATGGCATGGCACAGCGACGATGAAAAAGCTTTGAGTACAAATGCTCCGATAGCCTCATTCAGTTTTGGTGCAGAACGGAAATTTTCTTTCAAGCACAAAAAGACAAAGCAGGGCGTCTCAGTTATATTAGAAAGCGGCAGTTTACTCGTGATGAAAGATATCACTCAAACACACTGGCTCCATTGCCTGCCAAAATCAAAACCAGTGACCGATCCAAGAATCAACTTAACTTTTCGCACGATAGGCGTTAGTGCGTCAACTTGTTAAATTCTTTCGGGAGCTGAAATAAATGCCTTTTTAATTCGCGTAATTAGTGCACCAAATTCGTGTCATCCCTTCCCCTTCTCTTATCGAAATACTTTTTAGGAGTTATAAATAAATGCCCTTTTAATTCGTGTAATTAGTGCACCAAAATTCGTGTAATTAGTGTACCAAATTCGTGTCATCCCTTCCCCTTCTCTTATCGAAATACTTTTTAGGAGTTATAAAATAAACGCCTTTTTAATTCGTGTAATTAGTGCACCAAAATTCGTGTAATTAGTGCACCAAAATTCGTGTTATAGATTTTCATCCCTTCCCCTTCTCTTATCGAAATACTTTTTAGAAGTTATAATAAATGCCTTTTTAATTCGTGTAATTAGTGCACCAAATTCGTGTCATCCCTTCCGCTTCTCTTATCGAAATACTTTTTAGGAGGTTATAAATAAATGCCTTTTTAATTCGTGTAATTAGTGCATCAAAATTCGTGTAATTAGTGTACGAATATTCGTGTCATCAAATGCCTTTTTAATTCGTGTAATTAGTGCACCAAATTCGTGTCATCCCTTCCGCTTTCTTAAAATTCTTTTTCTATGGGTCAATCCCCAGCTTACAAGTTCTGCGAGTACTGTTTCCAGCGTTTTTCCATACAAGGTAAGTTGGTATTCTACGGTAACTGGCTTCGTATTAAGGACCTTTCGCGTTACCAGCTCATTCATTTCAAGTTCCTTTAGTTCTTTTGATAACATCTTCCCCGTAATTCTCCCGATATCCCGCTGCAACTCTTTGAACCGTTTTTTCTTTTCGTTCAATGAACACATAATGGCAATTTTCCATTTTCCGTTTAAGATATCCAATGCATCCCACAGCGCCAGCATGTCTTTGGATGATATTTTGGAAGAAAGTTTTTTTCCATCCATCTTTTATAGTTAATGGTTTCTCTAAAGATACCGGTATAATTCAGTAAACAGGTTACAAATCTATACCATTATGTATAACTTTGATAAACAATAATTGTAAAGACAATTTAAAATAAAACAAATGAATCAAATCAAACGAATTGAAAAAATCTTTCCCCGGCCTGCCAGTCCCGGTATGGTTGGGGATGGTTTCAGGGTATATAATTATTTTCCCAATGGCTACCACCTCCGCTCAAAACTGAGCCCCTTCCTCATGCTTGATTTTAACCCGGCTTTTGACTTTGGAGCATCCGCCCGGCCAAGAGGCGTTGATGTGCATCCGCACAAGGGTTTTGAAACGGTAACTATTGCTTATAAAGGCAGTGTAGAACACTATGACAGCGCCGGCAACAGTGGCATAATTAATCCCGGCGATGTGCAATGGATGACAGCAGGTTCAGGTATCCTGCATAAGGAATTTCATGGAAAAGAATTTTCTAAAAAAGGAGGGCCCTTCGAAATGATCCAGCTTTGGATAAATCTCCCAAAGAAAAATAAATCAACTTCTCCAAAATATCAGTCGCTTGTGGCATCAAAAATGAACAAGGTTGTGCTTGCTGAAGAGGGAGGCGTTGTAAATGTTATAGCCGGCGAATTTAACGGCGCTAAAGGTTCAGCTTCGACATTTACCGAAATAAATATGTTTGACATCCGGCTTAAATAAAAACGGGGAAATGACAACAAGCATTCCTGCTTCTCATAATGCCGCTATTTTGGTTGTTGAAGGTAATGTAGAGGTTAACGGTCAACCTGCAGAATTACATAATTTTGTCTTGTTTAAAAATGAAGGAGAAACGATTACCATCAAAGCAAAAGAGAAAAGTGTACTGCTATTGCTGAGTGGTGTGCCCATCAATGAACCGGTTGCGCAATATGGCCCGTTTGTAATGAATACCCAGCAGGAATTAGAGGAGTCATTCAGGGAATATGAATCCGGGAAATTTGGTGTATTAAATTAAATCATTAACAATGCCGATAGAATATAAAATAAATAATAACGAAAAGCTAATGCATTTTGAAATCAGCGAAGGGGATGATATTGCATTCCTTGAATATCGCTTTTACAAAAATGATATCGCTTTTATGCATACTGAGGTTCCTGAAAGTATGGGTGGCAAAGGAGTTGCCTCCGCATTGGCGGCATATGCTTTTAAATTCGCAAAAGAACAGAAAAAACCAGTAATGGTCTATTGCCCTTTTGTTGGCGCCTACCTGAAAAGGCATCCTGAATTAAAGGAGCAATTAGATAAGGAATACCATCCTTGAAAATATCATCATGTAAAACTTTTGTAAAATATAAAATCAATCGCATAACATTCCATTTCAATACTTTTTAGCGGCCCGCTAAAACTTCATCCAACCTGTTTTGCAAACTAATCATGTATATTGCAATCCATAAAATTTCGATTCATGAAGTATCTTCCGCTCAATCCTGAAATTTTTATTCAAAACAGGAAGAAGTTTACAGAAAAGATGGAAAAAAACTCAATTGCCATCTTCAACAGCAATGATGAATTACCTGTAAATGGTGACGCGCTGTATCCTTTTAAACAAAATGCGGATCTGTTTTGGCTTACGGGTATTGAACAGGAAGACAGCATGCTCATTCTTTTTCCCGGTAATATCGATGCGAAATACAGGGAAGTCCTGGTATTGGTAAGGCCTAATGAATTAAAAGAAAAATGGGATGGCCACCGGCTCACGGCAGCAGAAGGAAAAGCCATTTCGGGCATTGATACTATTGTTTGGCTTGATTCGATTGATGCAATGTTGCAACCCTGGATCCATGAGGCCGATACTATTTATCTGAATACAAATGAAAATGACCGGAAAGCAAATTTGGTAAGTGTAAGTGATTACCGTTATGCTGCAACTATGCGTGAGCGTTATCCATTGCATAATTACAGGCGCAGCGCAAAAATTCTGAAAGAATTACGGGCTATAAAATCGCCACTTGAAATTGAAGTAATACAAAAAGCTATTGATATTACTGACAATACTTTCAGGAGATTGCTTCAATTTATAAAGCCGGGAGTAATGGAGTATGAAATTGAGGCTGAAATATGGCATTCATTTTTGTCGCAACGGGCTACCGGGCCCGGCTTATAGCAGTATAATTGCCAGTGGCGACAGGGCCAGAACCCTTCATTATGTAAGTAACAATAATGAATGTAAAGACGGCGAATTACTGTTGATGGATTTTGGGGCGAGCTATGGAAATTATAATGCTGACCTTTCACGCACGGTTCCTGTGAATGGTAAATTTGGAAGAAGGCAAAAAACCGTTTATAATGCCTGCCTTCACCTGCATCATTTTGCAGCATGTATATTAAAACCCGGCATCAGTATCGTTGACTATACTGAAAAAATAGGAGATGAAGCCACCGTAATTTTTCAGAAAATAGGGTTGCTCAAAAAATCAGATATAAAAAATGAAGACCCGGCAAACAGGGCATATAGAAAATATCTGTATCATGGCATCTCTCATCATTTGGGTATTGATGTGCATGATTTGGGAACAAGAAACCAGCCAATAAAAGCCGGAATGGTTTTTACTATTGAGCCCGGAATTTATATCGAAGAAGAACAAATGGGTGTACGTATCGAAAATAATTTCTGGATCACCAAAAACGGCAATAAAGATTTGATGAAAAATATTCCGATCACTGTTGAAGAAATTGAAGCATTGATGAAAAAGTGAGCGGAGGCCGATGACTATTACTCGAAGAGGCTGGCATGAACTTTTAAATACACTGTTTTTATTCATGATAGAAGATACTACTCATAAAAAACCTTCTTACTCCCCTTTGGGGTTCCGGTCTGCAATCCCAACATATTTACCCTCTTCAATCTTTTCTTTGGATGTATGGCAATTGTTTTTGCATTACAAACCAATGCCGTGTGATTTATGTAAATGAAGAATTCAACAGCAGTTTCAATATTCCGGAAAAGCTTACCTGGGCAGCAATTTGTATCATCATTGCCGCACTGGTAGATTTTCTTGATGGGTTTGTAGCACGGTTATTACATGCTTCTTCTTCGATGGGAAAACAATTGGATTCATTGAGCGATGTGGTAAGTTTTGGCGTTGCCCCTGCGGTAATATTATACCAGTTGCTTCAGATTTTCTTTTGCAAGGGAAGAAAACGGCCTCGAATGTTACTATATGGGCATTAGCGCCGGCTTTCATTTTAAGTTGTGCCGCTGCATACAGGCTTGCAAAATTTAATCTTGACGACAGCCAGGCTTATTTTTTTAAAGGAGTGCCCGTACCCGCCGTTGGCTTATTGGTCGCCTCTTTTCCACTTATTTTGCATTTCAATACGATCAGCGGTGTAAACAGCCTCTTTATTAATAAATGGTTTTTATATATTATTATTATTGTACTTAGCTATCTGATGATTTCTAACCTGCGGATGATGGCTTTAAAATTTCCGGATTATACTTTAAAAAATAATATTCCAAAAATCGCTTTACTGGCCATCGCAATCATCACAGCAATTTTTTTGCAATGGATAGCCGTGCCGGTTGTTTTTTTATTTTATATACTATTATCCCTTTCAACAACTAAAATGAAAAGCGAATGAATTTTCTTGCTGAAATTAAAATAATGCCTCTTAAAGAATTGCTTGATCCGCAGGGTAAAGCTGTGATGGGCGGACTTTCCAACCTGGGGCTAAAAAATATTGATGATGTGAGAATTGGTAAACACATACAATTACAGATTGAAGCTAATGATTATGAGGAAGCAAACAAATTGCAGAAGAAGCTTCCAAAAAATTACTTGCAAATCCTGTTATGGAAGAATATACGATACAAGTTACATAATTAGCTAATTGGCTAATTAGCTAATTGGCTAATTATTATGCTTTATATAGTTCCATCTCCTATCGGCAACCTTGCAGATATTACTTTCAGGGCCGATTGAAATTTTAAAATCGGTAGATCTGATATTAGCGGAAGATACCCGCACTTCGTCTAAGCTTCTCCGTTATTATAATATTGAAAAGCCAACAACACCTTATCATCAGCATAATGAGCATAAAATTTATAATCATCTTATTGACCAGTTAAATTCGGTAAAACCATGGCATTGCTTACAGATGCGGGCACCCCCGGGATAAGCGATCCGGCTTTTTTACTGGTTCGGGAATGTATTAAAAATAATATTAAAGTAGAATGCCTGCCGGGTGCAACCGCTTTTGTTCCCGCATTGGTTAACAGCGGCCTTCCTATAAACAGTTTTTGTTTTGAAGGCTTTCTGCCGTTAAAAAAAGGAAGGCAAACTTTTTTAAAGAAAATGGCCGAAGAAGAACGCACGATGGTATTTTATGAAAGCCCGATGCGGCTAGTAAAAACTTTGAAAGATTTTATTGAATATTTTGGAGCCGAAAGGCAATGTTCAGTAAGCCGTGAACTGACCAAAATTTATGAAGAAAATAAAAGAGGTTCATTGCAGGAAGTTTATGATTATTTTAATTCCAAAGAAGTGAAGGGTGAAATAGTTATTGTGGTTGAAGGGTAAAGAATAATTTGACCGGTTCTTTATCCCTCGCGTTCACTTTCATGGCTCACTTTTTTGTTTTTTATAACTTCTTTTTCCCGAAGTTTACATCTATTAATTTTTTAAATCGAACCATGAATAAAAAGACTCGCATTGTTTTTAATTTTTAATTTTTCATTTTTTCTTTTTGTTTCTGCGCAACCCGACCGCTGGCAACAGCGTGTAAAATATACCATGAATGTAGATGTAGATGTAAACACCAATCGATTTAATGGTAAACAAAAATTAGAATATACAAATAATTCTCCTGATAAATTAACAAGGTTTTTTTTCATTTGTACTGGAATGCTTTTCAGCCAGGCAGCGAAATGGATGTAAGGAGCCGAGGAATTGGTAAAATACTGATCAATGGCAGGCCGGATTGGGACCCGCGTGTTAAAGACCGGATTTCAAAATTAACGCCATCAGAAATTGGTTATCAGAAAATAAATCTCTTAAAATGAATGGGATGGAGCAGCCATTGAAACTTCATGGAACCATTTTGGAAGTTGATCTTTCCAAACCTATTATGCCCGGCAGCAAAGTGATTTTCAATGTTGATTTTGAAGCCAGGTGCCTTTGCAAATAAGAAGAAGCGGCCGAGATAATGCAGAAGGTGTTCGCTATAGCATGAGCCAATGGTATCCTAAAATGTGCGAATATGATTATGAAGGCTGGCATCCTACGCCTTACATTGCAAGAGAATTTTATGGGGTTTGGGGCGATTATGATGTTACTATTAAAATTGATAAATCTTATAAACTTGGGGAACAGGTGTGTTGCAAAATGCTTCAGAGATTGGCTGGGGTTATGATAAGCCAGGCACTCCGTTAAAAAATATTTCATCTCCAAAACGTACCTGGCATTTTGTTGGAAACAATGTGCATGATTTTGTATGGGCTGCTGATCCCGATTATGAACACATTGTAAGGAAACAGGATGGAGTGATTTTAAATGTTATTTATAAAAAAGTAGATTCTCTTCAGAAAGAACTGGCAAACTGTTGCCGATGCTGCCGTTACTGTGTTGCCCTATATGGAAAAACGTTTTGGAAAATATCCTTATCCAGCAATATTCCTTTATACAAGGTGGCGATGGCGGTATGGAATATCCGATGGCCACCTTATTAAAGGGCCCGGGCTTGGTAGCTGTTTTTCACGAATGGATGCATAGCTGGTACCAGATGATGCTGGGCACAAATGAAAGCCTGTATCCCTGGATGGACGAAGGTTTTACAACTTATGCTGAAGGCGAAGTAACTGCTTACTATAATAAAGTGATGAATATTAAAGAGAATCAGAAAACGAGCTTCCGATAAATCATTCAGGTTCTTATGGGAATTATTATTTTTTGATGAAACAAAAACTTGACGAGCCGCTTACCACACACTCTGATCATTACAATACGAATTTTGGATACAGCATTAATGCTTATTCAAAAGGAGAAATTTTTTTAGAGCAGTTAGGATATATTGTTAGTGATTCAATGAGGGATAAAATTTTACTTGAATATTATAGGCTTTGGAGATTTAAACATCCCAATGCTTCAGACTTTATGAAAGTTGCGCAGGATGTAAGTGGTATACAATTTGACTGGTATAAAGAGTATTGGATATATACAACCAAGAGCATTGATTATGGTATTGACAGCTTGTGGGAAGAAAATGGCATTTCAAAAATAAGATTAAGGAGAATTGGCCAAATGCCTATGCCTGTTGATCTTGAGCTTACATTTAAAGATAGTACAAAAGAAATGCATTATATTCCCCTGGATCTTATGTTTGGAAATAAACCGGCAGAAAATAATGAAACCAGGATTGTTCATGATGAATGGAACTGGACCAATCCAACGTACATAGTTGAATTTAAACATCCTCTTACTGAATTGGTTCTTGCTGAAATTGATCCTACGAAAAGAATGGCAGATATCGATCAAAAAAATAATACACTTAAATTAAATTGGTAGAAGAAGACCTACATATACGCAGAGCCGTTACCGATGATGCCCAATTGTTGTCAGCTTTAAGTGCAGTCACTTTTTTTGATACGTTTAATGGTACCTGCACCGATGAAGATATGCAGGGATTTATTAAGAATGTTTTAATCCAGAGCAGATTTATAAAGAACTGGAGGATATGAATGATTTTTATTTTATTGCATTTGTAAATGAAGAAGCCGCAGGGTATATGAGGTTGAAAGAAGATGAAAGCGATGTTATTGAAATTAAGAAAGCATAAGAGTATTGAATTAAAAAGAATTTATGTTTTAAAAGAATATCATTCTCAAAAAATAGGCGCAAAGCTGATGAGTTTTGCTTTGGATTTTGCTGCTGAAAAAAATTATGAATTGGTGTGGCTGGGTGTGTGGGAACATAATGAAAAAGCCAAATCGTTTTATAAAAAGTTTGGATTCGTGGATACGGGTTACAACATCCCTTCCCAATCGGAAATACGCCACAGACTGATAACTGGTTTATTAAATTTATTGACAGAAAATAAGCATTCTTAATATGTTGTATGTACTTGGCTCGCTTATAAAATTCAAGACGTTATAAACAACATATATTTCTCCTTAAAAAATCTTCCTCAAAAATTTCATCAATCTCAAAAACAACCGGGTAGCAGCCACTTTCAGCAATTTCTTTGTAAGATCACCGCCTTTTAAACAAATAAGCCCGGTTATTTTTTTTGGCTGATCTACCGGTTTCTTTTTTAATAATGGCTTGCTCCAAAACCAAAGATCTTTTAATGGCGCAACAGCCCTGGAAACTATAATATCAAATTTTTTATCTTTTATATCTTCTGCCCTGGAATGTTGAGTAGCAATATTTTTTAATCCGATCGAAGACGCAACTGCCTCAACTACTTTTAATTTTTTATTAATGCTGTCCACCATATGAAAATTAACATCCGGGAAAAAAATTGCCAGTGGAATTCCTGGAAATCCACCACCGCAACCAAGGTCCATTACATGGTAACCATCCGGAAATTTAAACTGCGCAGCAATGGACAATGAATGTAAAACATGATGCTCATAAAAATTATCCATGTCTTTACGTGAGATCACATTAATTTTTTGATTCCATTCTGCATACAAATCTTTTAAAGCAGCAAATTGCCGCAATTGGTTTTCGGTAAAATCAGTAAAATATTTATTTAAGATTTCCATTTAATTAATTCACGGATTAGGTAAGCTGAAATCTGTTCCTTTTAATCGCTTGATCATATAATCATGGTTCAGATTATTTCCATGTTTTCGCCGGCTTTTTAAAAATTGCAGTTGAAAATACAAGGTAATAAAAAAACATCCATGCATCAAGTATCCAGTACCACGGAAATAAATCTTTTTCATCCAGTTTATTTGTTACTTTATAAAGAATAACACCTTGTAAAACAAACCGTACACCAAAAACTAACAAGGCTCAATTTCCAGCTTACAAAAAAAAGAGTTAGCATGAATAAGGGATAAAAAAGAAAATGAGAAAATGCATACAGTCCCAATAAAAATTTATGCACTTTCTTATAATATTTGCTTGTAGTATAATGCCGGTTTTTTTGGTTGTATCCATTGTTTCCATGATTTTGGAGGCTCAGATAAAGTGAATGCATCTTTGTCAATCACAATGGCTGTATTTTTTTTTGTGGCGGCTTTATTTATAAAAAGATCATCATCTCCACCCGCTATCAAGAATGTGTGATGAAAAACCTTTATGCCGGAAAAAAACAGTTTTCTTATAACTTAAATTTCTTCCTACTCCCATGTAAGGCATGCCGGCACGGGCATAAGAAAGATATTGCAAAGCCGTATGGAAGGTTTCCCATCTTACCAGCTTGTTGAAAATACCTTTCTTTTTGTGCAAGGCTCCATAACCCAATACTATTTCAATTCCATCAGTGAAACCCTTCCTGCATTTTTTCTATCCAGAATTCGCTTGCAGGAACACAATCAGCATCCGTAAGCAAAACGATTTCATACTTGGCTTTTTTAATACCCAGGCTTAAAGGATATTTTTTTCCCGGAATAGATATCGCTTTCTTGTTTCAACTCAACCAATTGCAATTGCCTGAAAGTTTTTTGATATTTTTCAAGAATATATTTGCTTTCATCACTTGAATTATCATTAACAACAATTACTTCATGTGTAGTACGATATTTTTGTACCAATGCACCGGGAAGATTTTTTGCCAGGTTAGCCGCTTCATCTCTTGAGCAAATTATTACAGATACAGGATGTGTTTGTGAAATATTTTTGAGCTTCGTTTGTAAAAAGCAAGACGGGAAAAGAAAAACAGGTAATAGAAAATCTGTATAAGTGTAATGGCACAAAATCCCAAAAATACCAGGTATTGCCATTGAAACAAATATTCAGTTATTTTCATCGGGCGCAAAAGTAACTACGTTCTGCCTACATGCAAAATTATCACCTTGCACCAGGCTTCACTTACCGATCAATTCATTCGATTTTAGCACCAAATTTTTAATCAGCAGCTTTAAACGGCAAAGCAATAATATTTGCATTGACTGTTTTTCAAAGTTATCTAACAGGTTTTCAAATCTATATTTGCAGCCTGCACGTCTTAAAACGCAATAGCATTTTATGGCAGCATTACAATTTCAACTTCAGCATACCGCTAAAGAATTCCAAGGCAAGAGCCGGAAAAATTATCACTGATCATGGCGAAATCTTAACCCCTGTTTTTATGCCTGTAGGTACTGCCGGCAGTGTGAAGGCGGTAACCCAGCAACAACTGAAAGATGATATAAAAGCACAGATCATTTTAGGAAATACCTATCATTTGTTTCTGCGCCCGGGCCTCGAAGTACTGGAAGCCGCAGGTGGTTTGCATCAATTTATGAATTGGAACAAACCCATACTAACCGATAGTGGCGGTTACCAGGTTTTTTCGCTTAGCGGCACCCGCAAGCTGACCGAAGAAGGAACCATATTTCAAAGTCATATTGATGGCAGTAAGCATCTTTTTACGCCGGAAATTGTAATGGATATTCAAAGAATAATTGGCGGCGATATCATGATGGCTTTTGATGAATGCCCGCCTGGCGGAAGCGAATATGCATATGCAAAAACTTCAATGGAACTTACACATCGATGGCTGGACAGGTGTTTCAACCGGTTTAATAATACAGATGATAAATATGGCTACACACAAAATCTGTTCCCGATTGCGCAGGGTGGCATTCATCATGACCTTAGGAAAATCTCGTGCGAATATATCTCTTCAAAAGAAGCCGCAGGAAATGCGATTGGTGGATTAAGTGTGGGCGAACCCACAGAAAAAATGTATGAAATATGTGAAATATGTTGTGATAATTTGCCGGTTAATAAACCACGTTATCTGATGGGCGTGGGAACACCATGGAATATCCTGGAATGTATTTCTTTGGGATTGATATGTTTGATTGTGTAATGCCAACACGCAACGGGCGAAATGCCATGCTTTTTACCAGCAATGGCGTAATCAATATCGATAATAAAAAATGGGAGAATGATTTTTCTGCCACTTGATGAAGGCATCGATTGCTGAAATAAGTAATTATTACAGTAAAGCTTATCTGAGGCACCTGATTAAATCAAAAGAAATTTTGGGATTGCAAATTGCGAGCATACATAACCTTGCTTTTTATCTCGATATCGTTACAAAAGCCAGGGAACATATAATTGACGGAGATTTTTTACAATGGAAAAATGAAATGAGCGTTAAATGGCAGCAGCGTTTGTAAATAATTTAAAAAGAGAATTAGTTCCGGAAGAAGACACAATTTTATGTGATTGTTTCTAAATTTTAACGAATAGCATTTATAAACGTCACTTTATAATTAATTTTTTATCCCATCTTTGTAATGATTACTATGAAAAATTTCAAAGTACAGAATACGCATTTTTTTTTGATCCGGGCAAATATCCATTTATGGTAAAATGGTTAAGTATTTTAGTAATTATATTAATTACCGGTGGCGCTTTCTTTTGGCTCAGCAAAATACGCTTGGTTGTGGAAGGCATTACTCCCAAATTATTTATTAGTTCATAAAGTAACTTCCAAAGAAAATTTTTACAGCCTTGGCCGAATGTATAATGTTCCGCCAAAAGATCTTGCGGCTTATAATAATTTGCAGTTTGAGAACGGGTTGAATGTAGGAGAATCCATAAAAATTCCTCTTAACGAAAATAATTTTTCACAATCGGAGGCCGCGGGAAATGGTGAAGTCCTTGTTCCTGTTTACCATACTTTACAGGCGAAAGAAGGCCTTTACCGGGTTAGCCTTAACTATAATAAAGTGCCAATTGCCTCTTTAAAAAAATGGAACCATATCCAGTCAGACGCAGTGAGTGCCGGCAGTCCTTTAATTGTAGGCTATTTGAAAATTGCTAAAGACGAATCACCATTGGCCGGTAAAGCAGTTAAGGCCGATATAATGCTGCTGGTGCAGAGCAAACCGGAAACAAAACCCGAACCGGTAAATCCGGATTCGAATACTGAAAAATCACCTGCTGTTAAAAATCCGGATACAGATAAACAGGAAAAGAAATGATACACGGGAAACACAGGAGCCATAAAGTAACGTGTAACAAATGTAAATACAAAGAGCAGTATAAATTTTTCAGGCGGATATTTCAAAAAGTTGTACGATAGCCAGGCAGAAAGTAAAACACCTGAATCAAACCGGCAGTGCGGGTGTTTTTAAATCTACCAGCGGCTGGCAGGATGGCAAATACTATTGCTTTAATAATGATGCGCCGCCGGGTACGGTTGTAAAAATTACTGCTAATCTACGGGTAAAAGTGTTTATGCCAAAGTGTTAGATGCTATACCCGATATAAAGCAAAATGCTGATCTTACCGTTATTCTCAGTAATGCAGCGGCTGAAGAACTGGGCGGGCTGGAAGGAAAATTTGATTGCGCCTTAAGTTACACTAAATAATGTGCTAATCAGGCTAATTAGCCAATTAGCCAATGTGATAGTTAACAACGTGTGATCATAAGTGATTGTGCAATTAAATAAAAGATTTCTCTATCTATTAGCTAATTGGCTAATCAGCACATTTGCTAATTAGCCCTCCATCCTCTTAAAAAATTTTCAACATTCATTTTTTTCTTTCCTTCAAGCTGTAACTCTTTTACAGAAATGTAACCGTTATTGCATGCAAATTTCAAATAACGATTTATGATCTGAAATTATTTCACCGGCTGATTCTTTGATTGCTGCTGTCTCCTTTTCTGCCCTGAATATTTTTAATTTCTTTCCTTTTAAAAAAGTAAATGCAGTTGGGTAGCGGTGATAATCCACGGACAAGGTTGTAAATTTCATCAATGTTTTTCTGCCAGTTTATCTCACAATTTTCGGTAGGAGTTTTGGCGCATGGTGCAAATGCAGCGTATCTTTTAACGTATCAAGTTTTAGATTGTGGAATTTCTTTAAGTTTGTTTTCTGTAAGTTCCGTGATTGTTTGCAATAATAATTCAGCGCCTATTTCTTTCATTCGGTCATGTAATTCGCCCGCAGTTTCGGCATCACCTATTTCAATTTTCTTTGCAATAAAATATCCCCCGTGTCAATTTCATGCTTTAGTTTAAATGTAGTTACCCCTGTTTCTTTTTCCCCGTTGATAATTGCCCAGTTGATTGGCGCAGCACCCCGGTATTGGGGCAATAATGATCCATGAACATTTATAGTTCCCATTGGTGGCATATTCCATACTATTTCAGGCAACATACGGAATGCGACTACAATCTGGATGTCTGCATTGAGAGATTCCAACTCTTTTATAAATTCCGGACTTTTAATTTTTCCGGTTGCAAAATTTTTAAATCCTTTTGACAAAGCAAATTTTTTTATAGCGCTTTGACTTAAGTTGCAATCCACGCCCGGCAGGTTTATCAGGTGCCGTTACGACCGCTACTATTTCAAAACCTTCTGTAAAAGATTTTCCAGTGAGGGAACTGCAAATTCCGGCGTACCCATAAAGATGATGCGAAGGTTATTCATCTTATATTTATACAATTTTTAATTGCCTCTCAAAAAAAAGTTTCCCTTGTGAGCCTATTTTATTTTTTAAAGAAATACTTGAAATTGTGTTGAGATCAATAACATCGAATATAAAAGGTAACGGAAGATCATCTAATTGCGAGAAAATTCTACTAATTACATCCGGCGTAATGTGTTTACCAATAATTGCCAAATCAATATCCGAAGAGGGCTTGAAAGTATCTCCTGCCCGCGAGCCAAAAATTATAACTTTTTCAACTTCATGGATGGAAATAAGTATATTCTCAATAAGCAAAAATTGTTCCCGGGTTAAGCCAAACTTCATTTAGTTACTTACAGTTTTTCTTCGTTAGTAATTTTATTTTTAAAGGCCGTTAGGAGACCAAAATACACCAATTGAATTTTATCAAAAATCTCGTGTGCTATAACTTCATTGTACAAATGCGAAGATTTATTTCTGTCATCCAGCATATTAATCCATTCCTGGCCATCAGAAATTATTTCATCCCGAAATGCCTGCTTGATTACGGGTTTTGGGCCTTTTATATCGAGATATCCTCTCGAATTTAAAATATCCTGAATGGTTTTCCACGCAAGCTCCATTGTAAATTCAAACCTTTTAATAACGCCTTCTTTTTCCAGCAAAGAAATTTTTTTTTTGCTGCAAAGCCGTTTCCAATTGTATCAAAGCTTTACAAAAATTTTCAAATCTTTGCTTCCATCTTTCGTCTTCGGCCATTTCCAAAATTAATATTTTGTTACTGCTGTTGGTTCATAATTTCAAAAGTCCTTATAAAGTAAATATTTTTGTCTTATTTTTTTGAAATTGCTCAAAGCGGGCTCCCAGCTTTTTCGTATGTCAATTTCGGTGATGCCATCTTTTATTTGCTGCATCAGCACGTCGTTTCCTGCCAACCGATTGAAGCTATTTGTTTTCAGGAAAAAGTTTTCTTTATCCGGAAATAATTTATATGCCTGTATCATCCATTTTAGCTGTATCCTGTTATCAATTGCTTTTAACACTTGTTCCGGTGTTCCTGAAACGTCCCATCCATAGCACAATTGCCCTTTTAGTTTTGGATCTTTTGCACCTTCTTTGCTTTCAGGTGTAAAGCTGGTTAAATTTTTCGGCAGATCAGGATGCCCGAATAACTGGAATGGCTTGTCTGTACCCCGGCCTTCACTTAACACAGTGCCTTCAAAAAAACAAGTGGATGGATACCAATAAATTGACTGTATCGACGGGAGATTCGGCGAAGGTTTAACCGGCAAAATGTATTTACTGTTGTGATCATAATTCAAGCACTTAATTACAAGGAAATGAAAAGGAGTATCAGCAGAATTTTCGGCATGCTGGTAGTAAGCATATTTTTTGTTGGATGCATCGTTCAGCCAATTTTCCCCGGCAATCATAAATGCATATTCACCCACTGTCATGCCGTATACAATTGGAACCGGCTGCATTCCTATAAAGCTTTTAAATTTTGCATCAAGAACGGGACCGTCGACGTAAAACCCATTGGGATTTGGCCGGTCAAGAATGAGAAGTGGCTTTGAATTTTCAAAAGCAGCTTCCATATAATATTCTAATGAAGAAATAAAAGTATAGAACCGTACACCCACATCCTGGATATCGAAAAGCATTACGTCTACGCCTTTTAAATCTTCTGTGGTAGGCTTATTGTGCTTTCCATAGAGGCTTATCACTTCAATGCCGGTCTTTTTATCAATAGTGTTTCCCACGTTCTCTCCCGCATCTTCGTTGCCCCTGAATCCATGCTCGGGTGCGAAAATTTTTACAACTTTTACCCCGCTTTTTACCAGGGTGTCTACCAGGTGCGCTTGCTGTATCATTGAGGTTTGATTGGCAAAAACAGCCACAGATTTACCCTTGAGCAGCGGCACATAAACGTTTAACCTTTCGGCACCGGGGATAATTCTTTCCTGGGAAAAAACATGTGTGAGCAGCAAAAAAAAGAAAATAGTAATAATTATTTTTCCTTTCATATCTCAAATTTCATTAAAGATATTATACAAAGCGCTTTAAAGATATTAATGCCGCTAAAGGAACAGATAATATTTTTTTATAAATTACACATTCCTAAACATTAACATATCGAAGTAAACATTTTGTTGCTTTCTTTATTTAATAATAGTAATCACTCTCATTACATTCAATTGAATCTCTAAATAAAGTTTTATGAGCACAGCAAAAAAAGGAGATATCGTAAAAGTGCATTATACAGGAAAATTAAATTCCGGAGAACAATTTGACTCTAGTAAAGGTCGTAGCCCTCTTCAATTCACCGTGGGTGCAGGGCAGATGATCCCCGGTTTTGATGCGGCAATCCCCGGCATGGCTATTGGTGAAAAAAAGACTATTAATATCGCACCCGCGATGGGTATGGTGAAAAAAATGAAGACGCTATCATTGAATTTCCAAAATCAAATATACCTGCCAGTATGAAGATGGAACCTGGTATGAAGCTGCAGTTGCAAAATGAAGCCGGCCAGCCTGTTCCGGTTGTGGTGACCGAGATTAAAGATGATGTGGTGATATTCGATGCCAATCACGAGCTTGCCGGAAAAGAATTAATTTTTGATATTGAATTGGTTGAAATTGCCAGCGGGAAGTAACTATAACTATGCAATTTTTGCTTTTGAAATTTACGGGCTGGAAATCGCATTTTCAAAATTGAGCAATTTTCAAATTTGCACATTGTTTCTTCGCTTAGTATTCCATCTTCCGAAGGCTTGGCGCCTTAAACCAGGTAATAATAACCACCAGTAAGGTCATCGACCCTCCGAATACTACGGAGGCAACAGTACCTAACAATTTGGCAGCTACACCGCTTTCAAACTGGCCCAGTTCATTGCTGGAATTCACAAACATGGAGGTTACGCTCAATACACGCCCGCGCATGTTGTCGGGGGTTTTTAATTGGGTAATAGTCCCTCTTACTACAACGCTTATTCCATCCAGCATACCAGATATAAGCAACGCGATAAATGAGAGAAGGAAAATTTTTGAAACGCCAAAGATGATGACGCAGATTCCAAAGCCCGCAACAGCAAGCAATAATTTTTTGCCCTGGTTTTTTCTTAAGGGAGCTAATGTGAGTATGATAACAATAATTATTGAACCGAGATCTGATGCGCCATTTAAAAACCCGAAACCTTCAGGGCCGACTTTTAAGATGTCTCTTGCGTAAATCGGTATTAGAGCAACTGCCCCGCCAAATAAAACCGCAAAAAGATCCAGGCAGATAGCGCCTAATAATTCTTTTGTCCTGAATACAAACCTAAGCCCTTGTTTTACGCTTTCCCACGTGCGTACCTCTCCTTTTATATTCAAGGGTGGCTTTTGTTTAACCCTTGATAAAAAGAAAAAAGAAATGATAATTAAGCCGCATATAACGATCAGGGTGCCGGTAATATTCAAACCTGCAATTAGAAAACCTCCGGCGGCATGGCCTGAAACTGATGCAGAAAGCCATGTGCCCTGGCTCCAGGTAGTCGCGTTTTGCAAATCATTTCTTGGCACAATGTACCCGATCATGGCGCTAAACACCGGGCCGGTAAAAGCTCTTATAACACCGGTGCCAAAGATCACGAAATATATACAAATCGCAATCCAGTGCGGCGGCAAATAGGCGGCGGTGGAACGGCTGGAAATAAAAATCAGAAGGCCAACGGCAATACAATACATAACCACGCCCCGAAGAAGAAGCCTTTTTTTCTCACTTTGATCAATCACATGGCCTGCATACAAGGCCAGTGAAACAGCCGGGATAACTTCGGATAAACCAATTAAACCTATGGCAAAGGGATCGTTGGTTAAAAGGTAAATCCACCATCCCACCAATGTAGCCATCATTCGAAGCCCCATTATAAAAATAAACCGGCCGATTAGCAGGTTACGAAATTCCAATATCCTTACCGCAGCAAACGGGTCATTTTTTGTAAGCGCACTCATCACTCTTTATTTATGGCAATTGTAAATAATGCCGTCCTTCTTCATAATCATTGTTCAGGGCCTCCAATACGGCATTCAAATGTTTTTCGTTACCCAGGAAATCTGCCGATGACGCATCAATAAATAAAGTTTTAATGTTGTGCTGCTTTATATATTGGGTATAGGTTTCCTGTAATGAAAAAAGATATTCCGATGCAATAGCCTGTTCATAAGCCCGGTTACGCCTCCTGATGTTTTCCTTTAGTTTACTTACAGGGGCATGCAGGTAAATCAACAGGTCAGGTTGTACCAGCTGCGGATTAATAATATCAAAAAGTTTCTGGTACAATAAAAATTCTTCTTCCGCCAGGTTTACCTTGGCAAATAAAAGGCATTTCGTAAAAAGGTAATCGGATATGGTTACATTCTGAAACATATCTTTCGTACGCAATAAATCTTTCAACTGCTTATATCTTTCGGCCATGAAAAAAAGCTCCAGCGGAAATGCGTATTGCTGTTGATTTTCATAAAACTTTGGGAGAAAAGGATTGTCTGCAAATTCTTCTAATATTAATCTTGCATTCAAGTGCTTGCTGAGCAAGTGAGCAAGCGTGGTTTTGCCTGCCCCGATGTTTCCTTCAATGGTAATGAAATTATATTTCATACGTTGCGTAATTGTAAACGTTCCGCTTTACAATCTCACCGGATATTTAATATCGATGGTAATTTTGAATATCAAAAATAGTAACTGAAATCTTAAATATTTAAAATGAATTGACGCATAGCTATGTAACTTGTCGGTAAGGCGCTTCGCCTTTAAGCACCTTCACATTCAAAGTATCTTTGCATGTAAGTAACAATTCATGTATCGTTTTATTTAAAACAGGGTGAACAAAACCGGGAGATAATTCATCCAGGGGTGTTAATACAAAGCGCCGGTTACTTATTTCAGCATGAGGGATCACCAGGTTTTTGATATTAATGATATCCAGGTTAAAAAATAAGATATCAATATCGATTATTCTCGATGCATTTTTTACCGTTCTTACTCTACCCATTTCTTCTTCAATCTTTAATATTTTTTCCATCAGTTCTTCTGCAGAAAGTTTCGTGCTGATAATATGCACCTGGTTATAAAAGTCAGGCTGGTTATTGTTTCCCCATGCTTCCGTTTCATAAATAGACGACGATTTAACAATGTTTCCTGTTTCATTGGCAAGATATAGTTTTGCCTCTTGAAGATTCGTCAGCCTGTCGCCTAAATTTCCGCCGGTAAGAATATATACAGTATTCATAAAGTTAGATCTGACTGAGCCTTTTATCTAAATCAAGCGCTTCGATAGAAAGTATTTTTACACGGCCAAAGCTTTTATGCAACGGGTTAACCAGAAAATTATTTTCTTTCTCAACAATTGCTGACGGAACCTGCATAATTAATAATTTATTCTCCTTAAGAAATTCTTCCCCAATCCATTGAGTGTATTCAACATGCTGCTTCCATCCTTGTTTAAGTCCCGCAAGCCGTATTGTGGTCATATGAGCTTCCGGCAATTCTATGGTAACCAGCTGATAACCCGGAGGATTGATTTTCTTTTGTGTTCTTACAAGAATTTCCAAAATGCATAAGGAAATATTTTGAGATGCATACAATGCTTTAATTCCAATAGGATTCCATCTGCCGCCATAGATAGATGCGCCCTCGCCTGAAACATCATTAGCGTATTTTTGAGTGGCCAAACGATAAACGATCATGCTAAAATACCGTGTTCAATTCTTCCCAACTGGTTTAAAACTTTGGTGATGCCGTCGAAGCTTGCAAGCGAATATAAGCCCAGGTGGCCTTCAATACTTGTAGGATCGTTTTTTAACCAGCTTATAAAATCAATTACATTTCCAAATACCTCAATGCCTTTTTTAAGAACTTTATCAATTAATAAAATCCTGTCAACCACACTAAAATTAAATGAGCTGTTATCTTTGGCATATCGCTGTAATGTTCTTTCAGATATATGAAGAATTTCAGACCATTCTTTTTGTGTGAGTTCAGCTTTATCTGCGATTTTTTTAAATTCGTTATAAGTAAATTCCTTATTAGGTTTTATGTGCCTTGACGGATAATAAGCCATGGCGGGTTCTTCTACTTTAACTGCTTTTACAGTCTTCTGTAAATCGTTTTTTATATCAACAGTCTTCTTTTTCATATACGTCAATTGTCATACAAATCTACGACATTTGTCTAAACCAACTAATGTTTTCATTTTAATTTTTTCTCCAATAGTTTTGCGTCTTTATTTAACTCTATTATGAAGCCATACAACCAGCTAAGGGCAATGTTTGCAATTACTAAAGCAAGTTTACGTGCTATTTTCAGAAGCCCTTCAGCAGTGGTTTTTGGCTTCGCTTTTCCCTTTATTTTTATTCTTGTTTTTGGTTTTATTGGTGATAATGGCGGGAGACAGAGCTACAAGGTGGCCCTCGATAACGCTGCGGATACAGCCAATGAATTATACAATACATTAAAAAACACGCAGGGAGTAAGTATTATAAGATTTAATAATAAGGATTCGCTGGCCGAAGACATGCAAAGAGGAAGGTTAGCCGGCATCATTAATATTCAAAAAAATCCTTCCGGCAATCCGCCCTATATTTTTACACTAAGGAGTACCAATTCAAGCGAGGACAAGTGGCCGCAATTTAAAGCGCTGGCTGAGGGAGTTATTAATAAATTGAGCAACGATATTTACAAAGGCCGGCCTGCTTATGCCAGTTTTGATTTCGATTATAAACGAGACATAACGCAGATAAGACAGTACAGGACGATTGATTTCATTCTTCCCGGCCAGTTGGGATTTTCACTATTGGCCTCAGGAGTATTTGGTGTTGCCTTTATGTTTTTCAACCTTCGAAACACGCTGGTATTAAAAAGATTTTTTGCGACGCCAATAAGCAGGACCTATATCATTTTGGGAGAAATGTTTAGCCGCGTCCTGTTCCAGATGCTAACGGCTGTGGTGATCATCCTTGCCGGCCGTTTTTTCTTTGGCTTTACTTTAGTTCATGGCACGGAAACTTTTATAGAAATGCTGGTGTTGAGCTTTATTGGATTAATAGTATTTATGGGCTTTGGTTTTATTGTAAGCGGCCTTGCAAAGAATGACAGTACTATTCCACCTTTTGCCAACCTGATCACAATGCCGCAGTTTTTAATCGGTGGTACCTTTTTTCCTGTTGATGTATTTCCGCAATGGCTGCAATGGATAGCTAAAATATTGCCCCTTACACATTTAAATACGGCACTCAGGGAAGTTGCATTTGAAGGTAAAAATCTTTGGGATGTAAGGCTTGAAATTGCCATATTATTACTTTGGGGCATTGCCGTATATGCTGTGGCAGTAAAAGTTTTTAAATGGGAATAAATTTTAAGAAGCATGCGTTCAATAAAGGTATTTGTGATAAGTATTATTATTATGATGCTGTTTTTTAGCCTACTTACCTTGCTCCTGCCTTCGAAGGTTACTGTTTCAAAATCGATTGTTATTAATGCATCTGTAACAGAAGTTGCAAAGGAAATAGGGGCCTTTGAAAATTGGAAAAAGTGGTATCCCGCTTTTCAAAACCACGAATATTATTATATCAACACCACAAAGAGGCGATTCTTCTTTCGTTGTATTAACGGTTGAAAATGCAAAAAAATTATCAATGACTATGACACATGACGGCCCCGAAAATATTAATATTCTTTTATTTGCGGTAAACGAAAACAGGGTTACCTACCAGTTCCTGTTTTCGCCCGGCAAGGCAGGAACAACGCTGCTTACATGGAATGTAAATACTAAGTTGCCCTGGTATCCCTGGGAAAAAATCACCGGCATTTTCCTTGACAAAATTAACGGCCCTCAATACGGGGAAGTATTACAAAATCTAAAAATATCGGTCGAAAAAAAGCATCAGGAGCGTTCTTCCGGGTAATTACTTTTTAAGAATTCTATTATTACATAAAAAACTTTCCCCAGTTGCTTTTTTGTAATACAGTAAGGTGGCATTACATAAATGGTATTTCCCAAAGCGCGCAGGTAAACCCCATGTTCCAAACAATGTTTTGTAAAAAGCACACCTATGCCGTGCAGGTAATCATCTTTTTCGCTTGTGTTTACTTCAAAAGCGAAGATGGTTCCGAGATGCCGTAAATTTTTAATGGTATTTTTCTTTTCAAACCACTGCAATTGTTTTACAAAATCCTTTTGCTGCTGCACAATTTCCTGAATTTGCTGCCTGCATTTATCTAATTGAAGCAGGCGAAGGCTTGCCAGGGCTGCAGTACAGGCCAACGGATTTGCGGTGAACGAATGCCCGTGGAAAAAAGTTCTACTTTTATCATCACTTACAAAGGCATCATAAATATCCTGTGTACAGGCAGTAACGCCTAATGCCATTGTACCGCCGGTAAGTGCTTTACTCAGGCAAATAATATCTGCTTTTTCCGATAAATAATCACCGGCAAAAAATTTTCCGGTACGGTAAAAGCCTGTAAGCACTTCATCTGCTATGCAAATGATATTTTGTTTTTTCAAAAAAGATAAAAACGGGTCTAAATTTTTTGGATCATACATGCGCATTCCGCCCGCGCCCTGTAACAAAGGCTCATAAATAAAACAGGCAATATCATTTTTATATTTTTTAATTTCCTCCCGTAATTGCGCCCCGTTTTCCGCATTTGGAGCTTCAATAAATATTACTTCAAATAATTTATCCCTAAAAGCCAGAGTAAAAGTCCCTCTTTCACTAATGCTCATGGCCCCAAAAGTATCGCCATGGTAAGAATGATAAAAAGCAAGAATTTTATTTTTATTGGCCGCTCCTTTATTCAACCAATATTGAAGTGACATTTTAATGGCTACTTCTGTAGCCGTCGATCCATTGTCACTGTAAAATATTTTTGAAAAATTTCCTGGTAAAATTTGTATTAATTTTTCTGCCAGTTTAACGGCGGGCCGGTGCGTAAAGCCGGCAAATATCACCTGCTGAAGTTTCTTGGCCTGCTCGTATAATTTTTTTGCGATGTATTTATTACCATGCCCGTGAATATTTACCCACCAGCTGCTAATGCCATCAATGTATTTGTTTCCCTCGTTCATCATAAAGAACAGCTCTCTTTCCTTTTATGATGGAAATGGCCGGAAGGCGATTCTTTTGGTGGGTGTAAGGATGCCATATATATTTAAAGTCCTTTTCGCTTAATGTCATATTTAATTTCAATAATTAAAATATATAAGAATTGCAACCTCTTCTTTCGGTAAATAAGAAAAATTTGTCAAATGCAACGAACTTTAAAAAAAGGTTGTCAACAACCTGCAAGATAACACATGGATTATAGTAAACTGGTATCAGACTGCCTTAAATGTAAGCATGATGCGCAGAAGCAATTGTACGAACATTTTGCTCCTGCCATGCTGGGCGTTTGTTTCAGGTATACTAAAAGTATTGCAGATGCTGAAGATGTGCTACAGGACGGGTTTGTAAAGGTATTTAAGCACCTTGACAAATATAAATTTGAAGGTGAATTGGGTGGGTGGGTCAGGAAAATTATGGTGAATACCGCATTAAATTATCTTAAGACAAATAAAAAGTATCAATATGATTTATCATTCAGTGAAATGGCCCTGCACCCGGTTTCTTCGGATGACCCGTTGATAAAATTACAGGCGAAAGAGTTGTCGGAACTTATACGGCAATTACCGACCGGCTTTCAAACGATTTTCAACCTGCATGCCGTAGAGGGTTATTCGCATGTGGAAATTGCATCGATGCTCGGAATTAGCGATGGTACGTCAAGGTCACAATATGCCAGAGCCAGGGCTTTGCTCATTGAGTGGATTGAAAAGTTTTCTCTAAAAGCGCAATCGGAACAATATGGAAGAAAATAAATTTGAAAAACAGGTACAGGAAAAAATGGATGAGTTAAAAATTCATCCTTCAGATTCCGTTTGGGAAAAGATCGAAGTACGCATCGAAAAAAGGAAACGTTCGAAACGTGAACTTTTCTTCTTTTTGCTTTTATCTGCTCTTCTTATGGGAGGTTATTTGCTATGGAATATAAATGATCACTCCACTAAAGAAAGAAATAATACTGAGAAAAATAATGAGAATAAAAATAACCAGGGAAAAACCTCCGGCGATGTTCCGCTGACGGAAAATAAAACAATGGGGCCAAAGAAAAATTTAATTCCCGGCCCAATACATCAAACACCTATTGTAGCTCAAAATACTACTAAAAAGAAAAACATCCATATAAATTCTTCACAACGATATAAACACTCAACCGATAAAAGGGAGCCGAAAATAAATTCCGGACAGGAGGCTGTAATAGTATCATCTCCACCACAAAATGCACCAGGGCATATTTATGAAAGTGCGGCTGGCAAGCCCGTTGCAGATACACAAACGGTAGTAGAAGGAAAAAATGAAAAATTTAACGCTGAATCTAAAGGCCCTGTTCCAATTAAAGTGCAAGATTCTGTTTATGTTAAATTTAATAACGACAGTTTGTCAAAGCCTGCTTATGCAAAAAGTGAAAAAGAAAAGGACACAAAAGTAAAAGATACAATTAAAAAAATACCAGCTTCCCCTGAAACTGTAAAACACTCTAAGAAAAATGGGTGGAAGCCGGGAGTAGTATTTGCGGGGGGGATATCTAATGTAAGTACCAGTTTACTAAATGACGATAAATCTCTTTTTGCTTCCTATCCGAATGTATCTGTTTCAGGACCGGGAATGGCTACGCCAAGGCCTTCTGCAACGAAAGCAGGATTTGGTTTTATGATTGGGGTCTTCGCGGAAAAAAATGTTTCCCCGAAGGTAAAACTTGGATTGGGTATCAATTTTAAGTCTTTTAAAACCTCCAATCAGGTAGGAACCAGGAACGATACAACTGGCTTTTATGATTACCAGTTGCAAAATCGCGTAAATACAAACAGCGTATACAACACCTACAACAATCACTACAATTTTATTGAGCTTCCGTTAACATTCAAAGTTCAAATAGGAAGAGGTAAAAAAATGCCTGTGATCTGGCAGGCGGGGTTTACAGTGTCTGAACTTATCAGCAGTAACGCTTTACAATTCAATCAAAGCCAGGGGTATTATTATAACAATAATTCAATTTTCAACAAAACACAAACAGGATTCAATACCGCCCTATTAATAGCTTTATTCTCAAAACAAAAAGTGCCTCTTTTACTTGGCCCCTATTTTAATTATAGTACGTCTGTATTAGCCCGGGAAGGTTTATATAACAAGGAGCATTTTATTTATACCGGCATACGCACTGAAATTATATTCGGGAAATAATTTTAAATGCAACGCTTTGTAAATATTGGTTGTCAACACATCAAATTATCTTTTATGAAAAAATATACACCCAACTTATCTGTTGCTTTCGTTTCCCTCTTCATCCTGATTTTGTTTAGTGGCTGTTTAAAAGATACCTGCAAACGTGCCAGGAATTATTCATGGCTTGAGCCGTTGTATAAAACCGCTGCTGAGGTAAGGGCTAATATTAAAAGTAATCCTGCGAGGGATATACAAAATCCGGGAAAGCTTTTCATTATAGGCAATTATATTTTTTTAAATGAAATTAATAAAGGGATTCACGTAATTGATAACAGTAATCCATCTTCCCCAAAAAATATTGCCTTTATTGACATACCGGGCAATATGGACCTGGCCGTTAAGGGCAATAGCTTATATGCTGATTTATATACCGACCTGGTAACACTTGATATTTCGAATCCATTGAACGTAGTTAAAACAAATATTGCTGATGGTGTATTTCCGGGGCGCTATTATGAAACTGTTTACGCTACGGGTGACAGCACAGTAAATCATTGCTGATTGGATAAAGCACGATACCACTGTGGTGGAAGATTGTAGCGACTTCAATGCCTCTTACGACACCGGGCGTTTTTTATACTGACTTTATGAGTCTAAATAGCAACAGCCAAAAAAGCGGTTCTGCAATTGGTAAAGGTGGTTCAATGGCCAGGTTTGCCCTCATTAATAACTTTCTGTATACCGTTGGAAATAATGAATTGTAAATGTTTTTAATCTCAGCAATAGTAACCAGCCGGTTTTTTCCAATAAAGTATCTGTAGACTGGAATGTTGAAACGATTTATCCTTTTAAAAATAAATTGTTCGTTGGTTCAACCAACGGGATGTATATGTATGATGTAAACTCTTCTCCTGGTAAACCTGTAAAGGCCGGCGAATTTACACATGCCCGTTCATGTGACCCTGTTATTGCAGATGATAATTTCGCTTATGTAACCCTCCATTCGGGAACTCCTTGCCTGGGATATAATAATGAACTGGACATTGTTACAATTGAACAACATCTCTAATGCCCAATTGGTGAAAGTCTATACCCTTACCAGCCCGCAGGGTTTGTCAAAGGATGGCAATCTTTTATTTATATGTGACGGAACGGATGGCTTGAAAGTCTATGATGCAACTGATGTAATGAATTTGAAATTAATAAAACAGTTCCCGGGCATGGAAACTTATGATGTAATTGCTTATAACAAAATTGCAATTGTCGTTGCAAAAGATGGCTTATACCAGTATGATTATTCCCGCCGGAACAATATTCATCTGGTTAGTAAAATAGGTATTTCACAATAATAACTACTCTTTTATGAAAATTAAATCGTCATAATTATTTTACTTGGATTATTTATTTATTCTTCCGCGGTGGCACAGAAAAATAAATTAAAATTTCACTCAATTAATACCATTGGGCTTTCAGATGGGCAAAGCGGAGTTGATTTATTATTGCAAACCGTTAATGGGCTGGCATTTGAAAAATGGTTTTCAGGAATTGGATTCGGTAAAGACTATTATGACCACAAATCCTATCCGTTGTTTGTAGATGCCAGGAGGTATTTTGGCAACAAAAATAAAGGCTTTGCTTATGGCGACCTGGGATATAATTTTAGCGGAAAAGACAAGCCCGGAAAGGAGGTTTTTTATTATACATCTTATCATTTTACCGGGGGAGTTTACACCGATTTTGGAATGGGATATCAAATAAAATTTGCCGGAAAATCCTCCTTTTTAATCAGTGCCGGGTATAGTTATAAAGAAATAAATAATAAAGTAGCCGTTACAGAAGAATGCTTTATGGCTCCATGCAATGTGGACTATAGTAGCTATAAGTATGGGAACGGAAGAGTTGTTCTGAAAGCCGGAGTTGATTTTTGACACCACCTGATACCTGTTACCTGATACCCCACCTATTCGGAGATAAATTTCAGATTTCTTTTTATTCCGTCGAATTTCGCCCGTTTTAAAGGAGAGTTTTTAAAAATTATTTTAAAAGATTCTTCGGTGAGGTCTTCCCAGTCGTCATGCGTAAAATTTAATATCTGAAACAGGGGATTAAAGGCCGGTTCCGCGGTTGGTTTTGAGAAACGATTCCAGGGGCATACATCCTGGCAGGCATCACAACCAAATAGCCTATTTTCAAATTTCCCTCTCATCTCCTGAGGAATTAATAGTTCCTTTAGTTCTATGGTGAAATAAGAGATACACTTGCTGCCATCGATCACTTTGTCGGGTAATATAGCTTCGGTAGGGCAGGTATCAATACACCTGGTACAGGTACCGCAATAATCTTTTATAAACGGATCATCAGCTTCTAACTCAAGATCAGTTATTAGGGTTGCTATAAAATAAAATGAGCCGCTATCTTTTGTAATAAGGTTCCCGTTTTTCCCTACCCATCCCAACCCGCTTCTTTGCGCCCAGCTTCTTTCGAGAACTGGTGCACTATCTGTAAAACCCCTGCCGTGTACGTCGCCTATATTATCCTTTATTAACCTGCAGAAATTCTTTGAGCTTCTCCCTGATCACTTCATGATAATCACTTCCATAAGCATATTTAGAAATCTCCGGAGCTTCCGGCTTTTGCCCTCGTAAAGGAAAATAATTGAGTAGCAATGTAATCACCGACTTTGCGCCCGGAACCAGTTTTGCCGGGATCGATTCTCAGATCGAAGTAGTGACTCATGTAATCCATACTTCCATGGAAACCACTATTTAGCCAGCTTTCCAGTCGCCTCGCGTCTTCGTCAAGCGGTTGTGCCACAGCAATTCCACAGTAATCAAAACCTAAAGACCGCGCAACTGATTTTATAAATGATGTATGTTTATCTTTAGCAAGCATGTAACAAATTCACAAATGTACTTTTCTTTTTTTCGGAAAGATGGAGGGCTTTCTAAATTATATTATTTCCGGCTAATGTTGCCTTCGTTTTTTTAAAGTTGAAATGCAAATGCTCTATCGCACCGCATTTATTTTTTATAAAATGTTAACACCTTACTATTTATTCTTATCACAGCAGAATTAGCTCTTAATTCATCGCCGGGGCCCAAAACCTGCTAGCCACAGACTGTAAAAATAACAGGGATACAACCGTTATACTGCATTTGCGACAGGTTACATTTAAATTTAAGACATAATATCCTGAGCATTTTGTTGGATTAAAATTTGCGGGTTCAATGTCACTTAAAATAGAATCTTAAATATGAATCTTAATAATTTAACCATAAAATCGCAGGAGATTTTTCAAAAAGCGCAACAGCTTGCCTTTAATGGAAAAAATCCAAATATAGAAGTGGAGCACCTATTGAAAGCCTTGCTTTCAGATGAGGATAGCCCCGTTGAATACCTGCTTAAAAAAAATAATGTAAACGTAAATTTTGTTGAAAGTAAAATTGATGAAAGTTTGCAGAGACTTCCCTAAAATGGGTGAAGGAGAACCAGCTCAGGTAATAAGCCGCGACCTTAATAATGTGATGCTCCGTGCTGCCGCCACCTTAAAAAAATTTAATGATGAATTTATAAGTGTTGAGCATTTATTGCTTGCCATTGTACAGGGAAATGATAATGCAGCTAAAATATTAAAGGACGCCGGCCTTTCTGAAAATGGCCTTGTCACTGCTATAAAAGAATTAAAAAAAGGGTCTACGGTTTCTTCGCAGACTTCGGAAACACAGTTTAATGCTTTAAATAAATATGCCAAAAACCTTAATGAACTTGCCAGGAGCAATAAGCTGGACCCTGTTATTGGCAGAGATGAAGAAATCAGGAGAACGTTGCATATTTTATCAAGAAGAACAAAAAATAACCCGATTTTAGTTGGAGAGCCTGGCGTGGGTAAGACCGCTATAGCAGAAGGTTTGGCTCATAGAATCGTAAATGGCGATGTTCCTGAAAATCTGAAATCTAAAATAATTTTTGCTTTGGATATGGGCCAGTTAATTGCCGGCGCAAAGTATAAAGGTGAATTCGAAGAAAGATTAAAATCTGTAGTGAAAGAAGTGACAGGAAGTGAGGGTGAAATCATTTTGTTTATTGATGAGATACATACGCTTGTAGGTGCCGGTGCAGGAGAAGGTGCTATGGATGCTGCGAATATTTTAAAGCCAGCTCTTGCAAGAGGCGAACTCAGAGCAATAGGCGCTACTACTTTAAATGAATATCAGAAATTCTTTGAAAAGGATAAAGCCCTTGAAAGAAGATTTCAGAAAAGTTATTGTGGATGAACCCAGCGTGGAAGATGCTATCTCCATTTTAAGAGGTATAAAAGATAAGTATGAAACGCATCATCATGTGCGAATAAAAGATGAAGCAATTATTGCGGCTGTGGAATTGTCGCATCGTTATATTACCGACCGGTTTTTACCGGATAAAGCAATTGACCTTATTGATGAAAGCGCCGCAAAATTAAGGCTTGAAATGAACTCAATGCCGGAAGAGCTTGATAAGCTTGAAAGAGCCATCAGGCAACTGGAAATTGAAAGGGAGGCAATAAAAAGAGAAAAAGATGAAGCAAAACTAAAAGAACTAAATACTGAAATTTCAAATCTATCTGTACAGCGGGATACTTTCAGGGCTAAATGGAACCAGGAAAAAGAGCTTGTTGAAAAGATACAAAATGCGAAGGCAGAAATCGAAAATTTAAAAATGGCTGCTGAAAAAGCCGAACGGGAAGGGAACTATGGAAAGGTTGCTGAAATAAGATATGGAAAACTCCAGGACCAGGAAAAAATAATTACTGATTATACTGCACAACTTGATGAGATAAGTGAAAAAAGATTGCTTAAAGAAGAAGTGGATGCAGAAGATATTGCAGAAAGTGTCGCCAAAGCCACAGGCATTCCGGTAAATAAAATGCTTCAAAGTGAAAAAGATAAATTACTCAACCTTGAGGAAGAATTGCACAAACGTGTGGTAGGACAGGATGAGGCCATAGAAGCTGTCGCAGATGCTATACGCAGGAGCAGTGCCGGTTTACATGACCCTAAAAAGCCGCTTGGTTCTTTTATTTTTTTGGGAACTACGGGCGTGGGTAAAACGGAACTGGCAAAAGCGCTTGCTGAATATCTTTTTGATGACGACAGGATGATGACCCGTATCGATATGAGCGAATACCAGGAAAAACATTCTGTGAGCAGGTTGATAGGCGCGCCTCCGGGTTATGTAGGGTATGATGAAGGAGGCCAGCTAACGGAAGCGGTTAGACGCAAGCCTTATAGTGTTATACTGCTTGATGAAATTGAAAAAGCGCACCCCGATGTATTCAATATCTTATTACAGGTTCTTGATGATGGAAGGCTTACCGATAACAAAGGAAGAGTGGTAAATTTTAAAAATACCATTATCATCATGACGAGCAACATAGGCAGCCATATCATCCAGTCAAACTTTGATAATGTTACCGAAGAGAATAAAGAAGAGGTAGTAGAAAATACAAGGCGTGAAGTTCTTGAATTACTAAGACAAACGATACGCCCTGAATTTCTTAACAGGATAGACGAAGTGATTATGTTTCAGCCTTTGATGCGAAGAGAAATCAGGAACATTATAAAAATACAGCTCAATGACCTTAAAAATGAATTATTGAAAAATGGAGTCATTCTTGAATTTAGCGAGTATGCCGTGGATTACCTGGCAGAAAACGGATTTGACCCCCAATTTGGAGCAAGGCCTTTGAAACGCCTTATACAAAAGCAAATTGTAAACCAGTTAAGCAAAAAATTACTCGGAGGCTCGATAGATAAAACCCATCCCGTATTGGTGGATGTGTTTGATGGAATGGTAGTATTTAGAAACGAGGCTTCAAGGCATGAAAAATCATCAGTATAGATTTGATACTATAACATTTAACCCGGCAAACGCCGGGTTTTTTGTTATCCATATATGCCAGTTACTTCAACTCAGGAAGCCCGGTGAGGCTGCTTATTTTATTTCATGAATTATAAAACAGGAATTAACATCTGCCCTTTTTAATTCGTGTAATTCATGCACGAAATTCGTGTTATCAATTTGTGTATCGAATACCTGGATGCCACCAGTCTCAATCGTAAATTGTCGGCCGCGAATGAGCTGTAATTCATTATTTACAAGCGACAATTCACGATTAACATAACACTAGCTTTTCATATGCGATAAAATAATTCCCGTGGCCACCGCAGCATTGAGCGATTCAGCATATCCATAACGGGGAATAGTTATATGTAATGAAGCCACGTCTAATAGCTCGCTGCGGACTCCGCGCGATTCGTTGCCAATCAAAACAATACTTTCCGCGGTTTTTTTTAATGTGAATATTGAAGTGCCTGATAACGTGGCCGCATAGACGCTCACAGTTTTATTTGCTTCAATAAATGCGAACAAGGAAATATATAAAATATTAACCCTGGCAAGGCTTCCCATTGATGCCTGAACCACTTTTGGATTATAACAGTCTGCGCAATTCTCACTGCAAATTATATTTTCAATACCAAACCAATCTGCATTACGGATAATAGTTCCCAGGTTACCCGGATCATTAATGTCATCAAGCATCAATGTTAATTTTCCCGTAATTACCGGTTTCGTATCCGGTATTCTTTTATCAAAGGCAGCTAATACTTTATTCGGCGTTTTTAAAAAAGATATCCTTTGCAGCATCGCCTCATCAACTTCATATATATTTTCAGGCAAAACATTTTTTAAAAGGTGTTCATTTTCCAAAAGCCATTTTTTATCGGCGCATAATATTTCGCATGTAAAATTTTCGGCGGATAAAAACTCGGCTACCACTTTCGGTGTTTCTGCAATAAATTCTCCGGGTTCATTCCTTAATTTTTTATGGCTTAAACTTTGAATATATTTGACAATCCTTTTGCTCAACATGGCGTTTTTATGAATGGACTAATCTGTGGTAATAAATTCCCCGTTTTTTTTATTCTTTTTTTTGTCTTTATACTTTTAACCGGCTGTGGATCATCTAAGAAATATTCAGGGTTTACTACAGTACGTAAATATCAAAAAAATATTCCTTTTGTTTATAAAAACAATATAACTCTTAAGGCTCCCGGTTTAAAGAGCGGAGAAAAAATTGCTGTTAATTCAAAACTCAATACACAACTCGACGATAGCGCAAGAGTAAGGATAAAGGACGTCGCTTTTGTGTTCCATTATATTACGAAGCCACCCGTTTTTGATCTCAATGCAATTATACAATCGGCCGAAAATATGAAGACTGCCTTGGTAAACATTGGCTATTATCACCCCGAGGTATCTTATACTTTTGATACCATACTACACAGGAAAGCGCAAAAAAGAATCATCATCAATTATTCAGTTATTGCAGGAAAGCGAACTCTTGTTGATACGCTTGCCTATCTTTTTGAAATCCCTGAATTGGAAGCACTGGCTTTATCGACAAAGAAAACATCTCTTTTACAAAAAAATACTCCCGTTACCAAAAGCGCCATACAACAGGAATCATCAAGGCTTGTTGATTTATACCGCAACAACGGTTACTATAAATTTACTGCCGATGAAATCAGGGTAACTGGCGATACTTCCATTGAAGCCCTCACTTCAATTGCAGAAGATCCTTTTGAACAATTGCGCTTACTCGCAGAAGCCAATCAAAAAAGAAACAAGCCAACGATCAGGCTGGGATACCAGCTTAACAGGGTACCAGACAGCACTAAGTTGAAAAAATTCTACATTAATAATATTTATGTTTTACCCGATTATGCGCCGGGAGAACTATACACCGACAGTACGTTGAAAGAACATATCTCAAGAAATTACATTACCAGGTATCATCAGAAGCTTTTTAAATTCCGGTTGCCGGCTTCAAATCTATTTATAAAAAAAGACGATGTATTCAGCCAGGATAATTATTTCAAAACCATTAATAGCTTTTACAAGCTTGGTGTATGGGAAAGCCCTACCATTGATATAATTGAAAAAAAAGATACCAACCTTCTTGATCTTATTATCAAGCTAATACCAGTAAAAAAGTATGCCTTTGAAGGTAATATCGAGCTCAGTTATTCGGCAAATAATACCACCAGTGCTATCACCACTGCAAATACAGGAAACCTTCTCGGTGTGGCCGGCAACCTTTCTGTAACCAACCGAAATCTTTGGAAACAGGCTGCCCGTATGACGAACGCTGTGCGGGTGGGAGTGGAATTTAATACTGCACATCGCAACAGCAGCGGTACTTCAATCAATTCACGGGAGATAAGCTATACTAATAATATTCTTTTTCCAAAATTCATAACGCCCTTTAAAAACCTTAACGGAAAAAGGCTTCTTACAAAACAATCTTTCATTAACACAAATATTTCCTTGATAAACAGGGTTGATTTTTTTGATCAGCAGGTGTTTAATTTTGCCTTTGGGTACAACTGGACAAATAAAGAAAATCATATCTGGAGCTATAAACCTTTCAACTTCGACTACCACAGGATCTATAACCGGTCGGATAGCTTTAACAGAACATTGGATTCATTTCCTTTTTTACGGTATTCATTTAATACGGCGTTGGTTATGGGGCAAAGCTTAAGCTACAATTCCGTTCATATAAATGCGAAAAATCCTAAGATTGTAAATACTATTAAAGCCAATCTGGAAGAATCAGGGCTCATCTGGGGATTGTTAAAAATAAGAGACAAAAATTCACGAAATGGCAATTTTTTCAATCAATTATTTAAAAGAATTTATAAAAACTGACGTCAGGTTTACCCATACTATAAGCTCTCCCAAATCAGCAATCGCTTTCAGCGCATTTGCCGGGGTTGGTATTCCTCTTTCGAAAAGTGATACTACTCTTCCCTTTTTCAAGCAATATTTTGGGGGCGGGCCTAATAGTATGCGTGGCTGGCCTGTGAGAGGAATAGGAGTTGGCGGCCAACCTTTGGCGCCCTATCCGTAATGGCTTATTTAATGACCGTACCGGAGACATCCAACTGGAAGGAAACGCAGAATATCGTTTTAATGTAGCGCCGTTGTTCTCTAATGCGATACTTTTCAAAATGGCACTTTTTGCCGATATCGGAAATATCTGGAATTTCAAAAATACAAAGCCTGATGGAAGCGCTGATACCACTCAATTTAAATTTCAAAATTTATATAAGCAACTGGGTGTCTCGCTCCGGTGTGGGCCTTCGGTTCGATTTTAATTATTTCCTGATAAGATTCGATATCGGCTTTCGTTTTAAACGGCCGGATGTTATAAAAAACGATGGGTGGCAAATTCCCGATATTACTTTTAAAAATCTTTTTGGAAATGCACTTGAAAACCGCTTGTGGAGGTATGAAAATTTTAATGCCACCATCGGTATTGACTATCCATTTTAGAATTCTACCTAATTATAAACATCTGCCTGGAACAGGAATTACTCTTTTAACCGGTTTTCATCCCCTCTCATAAAGGTCTAAATACCGCTAGTCCTTTTATTTTAACCATTCACCAACGGTATTATGCCATTCAATGTACTATGTATTGCATAGATCATGTTTTAAACTATATCTTTGCAATGTAATTAACTCTTAAAACAATAAAAAAACTAAAAAATGAACACAATTAATAAGAACGAAGAATCAGTAAAAGTGGAATTCTTAAAACGCGTTTTTTATGCATTCCAGGTGCTTATTGTAGGAATTGCCCTGCCATTATTATTTTTCGTCGGAATTTCAGACGGCAATCAGAAAAAAACCACGGAAACTCAAGTAAAAGAAATTTCTTATCCAATTCAGCTATCGGCTAATCCGATGGTGGAGTTGTATATTCCCAGGATTTGATGGAAAAGAAAAATTTGACCGTTACATAAACCTGAGAAGAAACCCATTCCAAATTCCCCGTTTATAGTTTTCTATCGAATTACAGACCCGGGATTGAGTTGATACATATTAAGGTAAAGCACTTTAATAGTTTAAATTCCTTATATGAAAGTTTTCTTTCTTTCCTCGGTACCGGAACGAACCTGCCGTGCTGTATTACAATTGAAATTGCCAATGTTCAAATGTCCTTCCTGTCCGGGAAAGTTTGATCCCGGACAGGAAGGACATTCTCGATTCTGGCTATAAGTTCTTCAATACTGAAAGGCTTCCTGGTATAATCATTTCCGCCCGGCAAAAATCCTTTTACAACATCTTCAGTTTTTGCGACCGGCCTGTAAGGAACAGGATAGGAATTTTGTATTTATTTTCCTGATCTCGTGTTTAGGTTGCTATCACTGACTGAAAGTTTTGCCATACAATAAGCACCAATAGCCATTACTATATCCCTTACGGCTACATCAAAGTAGTGGCCTCCAAAAATCAAAGTAAGTGCAATTGCTATAAGCCATGCCATTACAATATAACCACCAATGCGTGGGCGTAGTACAACCAGTATTCCTGCCGCAATTTCAATGATGCCAACAACATGCATAAATGTTACTGTGCTAAACGGCAACATGTTTATAATTGATGGGCTTAAATAATTTTCCCACCTGGTAAGAAGGTTAGTAAATTTATCAAATCCGGCCACTATAGGTACAATCCCGTAAGTGTATTGCAAAATTTTTTGAACGTTTTCTGCATTTTTAATCGTTGTGTTCATAATATTTCTTTGTAAATGTGTTATTGTAACTATTGGAGTAGAACCCATTTAAAAGGTTACAAAAAAATATTCAGGTAATTTTGTAACCTTCCTGTAACATGGTAATCTAATTATCGATTCGCGGAGAAAAATGAACAATCAAACTGCAGTTATAACAAACACGATCTCAGACAACGAAATTATTTCCAGGGTGCTGCTGGGTGAAAAAAACCTGTATGCCCATATAATGCGCAAGTACAATCAAAGACTTTATCGTGTAGGTATGGCAATTATAAATGATGATGCAGAAACGGAAGATGTAATGCAGGTAGCCTATATAAAAGCCTATGAAAATCTTAATAAGTTTGAATTCAAATCAGCTTTTTCAACCTGGATAACCAGGATACTTATTAATGAAAGCCTTTACGGCTGAAGAGAAGGAAACATCTGTTGAATAGAACCGATGACATTACTGATAATAAAACTTCACAATATCACCCCGTGGATTCTCAAACACCTTTTATGAATGTTGTCAACCTGGAATTAAAAGCAATACTGGAAAAGGCAATACGACGGCTCCCGGAAAAGTACAGGGCTGTTTTTATAATGCGCGAAATCGAAAACATGAATGTGGCAGAAACCTGTGCATGCCTGGACCTTAGCGTGGTAAATGTAAAAGTGAGGCTTAATCGAGCAAAGGCTATGCTAAAAAATTCATTAGCTGCCTATTATCAAAAGGAAGACATCCTCAATTTTCATCTTTCCAGGTGCGACAAGATTGTGGAAAATGTGCTGAAGCAAATTAGCGCTTTCTAAAATCCATGAACCTTTTTGTTCTTTGGTGAACCCTTAAGTTTCCTGCTTTGCAAAGCATGCCTCATTACGGCAAACTGTTATCTTATCAATACGGTTGAGCCCTTTTGAAAAACTTTTTTCCCGGTATCACGATTGGTATATTTCAATATCCACACATAAATGCCGGAGTCCTGTGGATTTCCCTTTATGGTTCCATCCCATTTCCTTGTCCAGTCGTTCGTATGAAAAACCAATTGGCCAACCCGGTTATATACGCTGAATTCGAGGTTATCCGCTTTGTAAGCATTTAGCGGATATAGATAATCATTTAAGCCATCACCGTTAGGCGTAAACGCATTTGGAACGGCTATATAACAACTCTTCAACACTTTTAAATTATTAATTGCAGTATCAAAACAGCCGGCAACTTTTTTAACGATTAAACTTATGGGATATGTTTTTTCATTACTTAATATAGGATAATGCAGTGGAGCCGGTGTTTGCGACTTGACTTGTATTTCCATCACCAAAATCCCAATAGTAATTGGTGATGTTTCCAATACTTTTATTTACAAATGTTGCCGCATCTTCAGGGCACAATAAATTATTTGTTTCAAAAGCTGCTTTTAATTCATTATCAAGATGAAATGGTTTGGGTAACTGTATCACTGCATACGCCGTTGGATACAGATAACGTAATTTGCTTCGGCCCAAAGTCAGTGAAATATGCCACTGGATTTCTTAAGTGGCTGTACCCTGAATAATCAATTGTCCACAGCCATTGATTAACTCCATTTCTGCCATCATGAGCAAAAGCGATAGTATCTGTCTTACAACCCGGAAAAATTCTATAAGTAAATGCTGCAGACACCGTATCCTTTGTTATAAAATTTAAAGTTGAGCCGGCCGGGGTTTCTTGTCCACACTCATCAATAATTGTATTTCCATCACTACCTTTTACAAGCGTAAGCTGGTAATTTCCCTGCTGCACAATTGCATCAGACAATGTAACGGTGATACATTGCTGCTTTCTCCATTACTACAATTTCCCTCTGCGCCTATTACGGAAACTGCAGGAGCGCCTGTAACAATAAAATCACTTCCATCCGGGGCTATGGAATTGCATTGTATATTTTTCTTAAACACCAATTGGAATGATTTGGGCGCACACTTAACAGCGGTTAAGCTATCCATGGGGGTTGGCTTCAAGGGTAAAATAACAAGTTGCATGTTATTTCCCGGTGCAATATTTCTGTCACAATTATCCAGCAAAGTATTACCATCCGTACCATTTTTTATAGTAACGGTATAATTTCCCGGCGGCAGAGGGGTTTTCATTGTTAACATTACTGAATCCATGTCAAACCCATTATTACATCCAATTCCAATGGCGCCGGTGATGGACAGAAACTGCCGGTGAAATGCTAAAATCGCTTCCATTGGGAGCAAGGCTGCTGCATTTCATTTTCTTGTTCAGTTTCAACCATTATTTGGGTTGCATCGCAGGAGGAATTATGCGCCTGATAAATCCGGCAGTAAGGGATCAGTAATGCTGGCTGTGCCACCACCAAATGATAATTTATACCCGTTTTGTGAAGGGGTATATCTTGTGAAATGACTAACGAATAAAAGGTAATTATGCAGTAGTTTTAATGAAGGCATGGCGCTGAAAGTTGGATAAGCCGGGCCGGCACAATTTTGCAGGGAGGTTCCGGATGAAGATGCACCGGTAAGGCCCAGTATTGCCGGACCAGTTACAGGCAACAAATAAGGAAGTATTGGTATAAATATCATTTGGATTATGCCCGGTAATGTCAAATATTTCCCAATCATAATCATCGTTCAGGTCATTGGGCGTTATTAAAAAGCCCAGTGTGCCCGCACTGAAACAGGTAAATTTATACCAGAATGGGTTGTAATCTGCCACTCCATCCTTGCTGCAAGTACCGGGTATGATTTTTCCGCCGCAATAGGGAACGGTACTTTGGCTAAAAGTATCGGTCCCGCACACCGGAAAAGCAGTAGACGGATTTTGCCCGAGCGTAGTACAGGGTTGGAATTTACCTGTATGTATGCAAATAAAACAAAAAATAAAACCGAAATAAATTTTTGAAACATATATGAATGACCTGTAAAAATATCCTTTCGCTGCAAATATTATATAATTATTTGCAACAAATGGATCGGTCAAAGCGACCGCGGGGATAACAAAATGCTAATTCAATAAGGCAACGATTTTATTGCTTAACATTTTCCGTTCCGTTTCCGAATGCGTTAGTTTAATGGCAGCTTCAAAATATTTTTTTGCCAGTCCTAAATTATCCAGCCGGGAATAAATTTCACCAAGCAGGCTATAGTATAAATAATATGATTCCAGCTTCTTTTTTTCTTTAATGGATTCTAATTCCTCCAAAGCTATAGCTGCTCCATATAGTTCCATTACCGCAACCACTTTATTTAATTCATTTATCGGCGAGGGAGCAATTTTACACAACCATTCATAATAATCTAAAATTCTTTTCCAGTTGGTTTCTTTAAAGCTTTCTGCAGTGCAATGCTCATATGCAATTGCAGCTTCAATATGATAAGTGCTAACTGTATTTCCAAATGCAGCTTTATTCATGTATTCATTTCCCTCCTCAATTAAGGCTGAATTCCATTTTGATCTGTCCTGCATGGGAAGTAAAATAATTTCTCCTTCAGTTGTTAAGCGGCTGTCGCTCCTGGACGAATGAAAACACATTAACGCCATCAATGCAAATACTTCCGGTTGTTGTGTGTGATCATTTTCCGTAAGCAACCTGCAAAGCATCATGGCTTCATCAATTACATCCTTCCTGATTAATTCTTCTGAACTTGTTGAATTATATCCTTCATTAAAAATAAGATAGATGGTATTTAAAACAGCATCTGGTCCTGTTTTTTATTTCATCAACTGACGGAATGATTAATTTTATTTTATGCTGCCTGAAAAATTCTTTTGTCCTGTACAATCTTTTGGAAATAGTTTCCTGTGTGGTAAGAAATGCTTTGGCGATTTCTGTAGTGCTGAATCCACAAAGTGTTTTCAGCATCAGTGTGATTTGATTTTCTTTTGAAATTTCCGGATGGCTGCAGGCAAACATCATTCTGAGCAAATCATCTTTTATTATTTCTTCTTTCCAAAAATTATCCATGGTAGCCGCAAGCGTATATTCAGACGTAAGAAGAATTTTTTCATTATCGCTGAAATCAAATTGTACTGAATGTTTATTTCTCCTGATGATATCAATTGCTTTATTTTTTGCAACGCGAAAAAGCCATGCTGAAGGATTATCGGGAATGCCTTTGAGCTTCCATACTTGCATAGCCTGGATGAGGGTATCCTGTACTACATCTTCTGCTGTTTGAAGATTTTCAGTCCCAAATATTTTGGTTAAAACAGAAACCATCTTTTTCGCTTCGTTGCGAAAAAGATGGTCAGTAAGTTGCTTAACTGGTTCAGGAGATGAAGGCACAGGATATTATTTCACTATAATGATTACAATGCTTTCATGCGGTTGTTCTTCGGATTATGCTCCACTTCAGCGAGCCCCAATGCTTCCATCAACGGGGGAACATACATTCCAAATCTTCCGCGAAAACCTTTCTTTAAACCATACCAGCCACCAACAGGATTTTTATCTGAACGCCCCCATGCTTCCACTGTTCCTTCCTTTGCGGGCTTTTGTTCATCAGCGCTGCCAAGCTCCATCCAATCACCATGTTTTTTTAGCATCGCATGTAAATCTTCAATACATCTCCATTGGTAATGCAGTGTAGTGCTACCCACTTTGCAAACAAGCATTGGCGGATCTACAGTATCATCTTTATACATGATGTATTCTGATGAACCGGGAGGTGTTTTTAATTTCCAGGGATTTTCTTTTGTTCCCTCCTGTGTCGTCACTTTTTATTTTTGCCATAATTTTTTATTTACTTATACAAATTAAACAATAAAACAAAATTGCATACGCTGTTGTAAGCAGTAACTACGTTTTTAGAAAACAAACTGCTTGGTAAATAATATCAAAAGTATTTCAGGATTGCCGTTGATTATAAACCTGTTAGTATCTGCCTGGCCAACTTAAATGACTTAAAGCCTAACAGATCTTACATCTTCAATTCCTGGATTTCTCTCACTTCAACAATGCCGTCATCATACTCAAGAATAGGGCATCCTTTTGAAATTTCAACTGCTTCATCATAAGAAGCGGCTTTGCAAATAAGATAGCCGCCCACCATTTCCTTACCTTCCGCAAACGGGCCGTCGGAAATAACTTTTTGAGTGCCGGATACCGTTTTACCGGTGAGGGGTTGCGCGCCTACCAGTTTTTCTTCTTTGCTCAGTTTACCCATCCATTCCATCCAACGCTGCATGTGGGCCTGTATTTGTTCCGGTGGTTGCTCAATTCCCCTTGTATTGGCGCCCCGGAATAATAATAAATATTCTTTCATGTTTTAATTTTTTATTAAATGATCATTTTGTTATGTTTTAATTATAACTCATTGCTTCTTTGGTAAAGAATTTTTTTAGCAATCCCATTTGGCCGATATCATAACTTTCATGCTGGGCGAAAAAAGCAATAGTTCCCCCATTTGTAAAATCCCCGCCAGGGTTTTTTATCGGAGCACCTCCGGCAAGATGTTCTTCAGAAACTGACTTAAAGCCTCATTAAGTAAGCCCGGATACTTTCTTCCATTCATCTTTTACCTCCGCAAGTGAAGGATAATTTCAGTGATGAATCGTAGCCTTAAAATTTTCAAATAAGTCATTGTAAGGGTTTTTGGCGGGAGCACCAAGAAACACCAGTGCATTATATCTTGCCCAAACGGTATGTGCCGCTATCCAGTTTAGAGGATTTACATGTCCGGTTATTCTTTCTTTTGCCTGTTCTTCACTAATCCCTTGCAGCGCATTATTGAAAAGACGGTCATTGAGACTGAAAATAATTTTGATGATAAATTGATTTGTTCATTGCTTAATTTTTAAAATGAATAAAATTTAAAATTCTATTCCTATGACGAACGGCTTTAATAAATGCGGACAGTTATAAAAGCATTTTGAAAATAAATATTCCGGAAGAAATCAAATACCCTGCAGATATGTTAAGCGATACTTGTTTAATTCTGCGCATGAAGGCCTACTTGTTTCCTTCAGTATCAGCAAAAAAAGCCATATATCCAATCTCGGGGCTGATTTGTGTTTTGGGCATTAATACTTTGCCATTTGCCTTTTCGATACGGTCAATAACCTTTTGAATTTCGGATTGGCATTTAAATAAATAACAGCGCCATCCATTGAAGGTTTATGCATGTGGCTTTCTACAAGCGCCTCCACTCGCTTTGCCGTTTCCCATATCTGCAGGAAACCCAACCATTTTCATTCCCATCATTTCCTGCATCTGCTCCATTTTAACGTCAAAAATGGCTTCATAAAATTTTTGAGCTCTTGCAATATCAAGCGCCGGGATTTCAAACCAGTTGAGTGAATTTGAATTTTTGTCCATAATTTTAATTTTTTTAGTTGAGAATTTAGAATATTATCTTATGACGTTTGAAGTTCGAAAATCCGGACAATCAAGCAAATGATTTTTTTATGAATATGAATACCCTGGTATAGGTATAGGTCCGAAGAGAATATTACAATAAAAAATGCTCGGTTTACATCACCTGACACTTACTGCCAAAAAATAGATCATCTGTATTTATTTTTTAAAAAATCAATTGAAATTTTTATAAGCTCTTCAAGAATATTTGTATCAATATCACTTAACTTATTAATATAAAGGCATCCCTTACTTGTTTTATGTTTTCCAAGTTTATTTAATAAATCCTGGTGTTCAGCAACACCGCCTATAATATATAAGGTAATATTTTTTTTCCTCGGCGAGAACCCGATCAGGCACGTATCTCCTTCATGGCCACTCTCATATTTATAATGATAACTTCCAAACCCAATGATAGCGGCACCCCACATTTTTGGCTCGTATTTCGATACGCGCCTCATAATTTCAATAATTTCGAAACAATCTTTACGTCTGGTTTCATCCCCGATAGTATTTAAAAACTTTACGACGCTTTCATTAGTTTGTTTCGTTTTTAGTTCAGCCATAATATTTTATTATAAAATCAATTATATGAAAACATCCGCACATTTCTAATTAAAAGAAGTTTCAAACCTTCCTGCCAGCTGTGATTGTTTCTACGCATTTTTACGCTACAACTATAAATACTTTATGGTACAGACGGTTGATGTTGAATAATAAAACCAATCACTTCATCAATTGGAATGCCCGCGCGGTCACAGGCATCCTGAATTTCTTCGCGGGAAACATTGGCTGCAAATGATTTTTCCTTTAGCCGTTTCTTTACTCCTTTTAATTCCATTCCTTTATATCCTTCAGGACGCATTAATGAATAAGCATGGATCAACCCGGATAATTCATCAAATGCATATAACATCTTGTCCATGTTTGTTTCAGGCTCTACTCCGAAATAATTCGGCCCGTGTGAAGCAATTGCATGTATAATTTCCGGATCAATATTTCTTTCTTCCAGTTCTGTTATTATTTTGCTGCAATGTTGATCAGGCCACTGGTCCCAATCTGCATCGTGCAATAAACCTGCCATCTCCCAACGCCATTGGCCTGCTTCATCAAGTTGTTCTTTTTCTGCCGCCCATCGTTGCATCAGGTATGCCACCTGCAGCATATGCAGCTTCAATTTTTCATTCAGCACCCAATTGTTCAGCAATTAAATCGCTTCGTCTTTGTAAGAACGTTGCCCTGGTTAGCAGGATCTCCAAATACATTTCTGCCGAGTAAGTGGTTATTCATTGTAATTAAATTATTGATTCAGAATTCATTATGTTTTCTGCATCTAGATGGCACGACGTCAATGGCAATAATTTGATTTTGCTTTAAATCCTGCAATAATTGTCTGTGGCGATTGAAAATGTATACCGGTAATTCCTATAGCTTCCGCGCCCTTAATATTGCGAAGGCTATCATCTATAAAAATCGCCTCGGAAGAATTAACCTTAAACCGGTCGAGAAGTAACTGGTATATTTCCGGAAAAGGCTTTCTTATTTTTTCTTCCCCACTCATCACGATGCCATCAAACCATTTCAAAAAATCATAGCGCTGCAATGCAACCGGGAATGTTTCAGCACTCCAGTTGGTAAGTGCATACATTTTATATTTTCCGGCCTCCTTAATGAACGCAAAATTTCTACTGTTTCAGGAATGGCGCCACCCAGCATTTCTTCCCACCTGTCATAATAGGCCCTCACTTCCTGTTCATATTCCGGGTGTTTCGCTACCAATTCTTCAGTAGCTTCCTTTAACGACCTGCCGGCATCCTGGTTTTCATTCCATTCATTGGTACATATATTTTCAAAGAACCAATCAATCTTTTCTTCAGTATCAAAAATTCCGCGGTATACATAACGTGGATTCCAGTCAATAAGAACGCCTCCCAAATCAAAAATAATCGTAGTGATTTTCGTTGCCCATAATTTATGAATTAATTCTGTTCACTATGCCATGTGCCGGAACTTATTATTGAAGTTGCTATTCCTGCTATGTTATCGTTAAACAAATTTGCCAGCAAAAATAATTTCTTTTAAAACCGGGCAAAACACATTTTGCCCAAAACTCATTTTTTGAAAATAAAGTAAACGGCGAGTACGAGAAATCCAAAACCAATCAAGATGGTTCATCTTTAAGCGGCTGGTCTTTAAAAAAAACTAAAGTAAATACAGTGAATACCGTAAGAGTGATTACTTCCTGGATCACCTTCAGTTGCCATAAGGAAAAAGGCCCCCCGTTGTCAATAAATCCAATCCTGTTGGCTGGCACCTGGAAAAGATATTCAAAAAATGCAACTCCCCAGCTAATGAGAATAATCACAAACAAACCTGCCCCTGGAAGCCAATTCAATTGTTTCATTTTTAAATGCCCGTACCAGGCAAATGTCATAAATGTGTTAGAGCAAATAAGCAATATTATCGTTAAGATAATTTTCTTCATAAACGTCTATTTTCAATTATTAAAGCATGTTTAAGCCAGACGCCTCAAAAGCTGCAATTGCAATTCCAAGGCGAAATTATATACAACCGGCTGCAACGTGCCCCGGGGATGCACATCAGGCGCAAATCTTTTAAGCCGAACCATGTCCAACTGTTTTAAATCCGTAAATTAGTTTCCAATCACCTTGCCCCGGAGCATAAATTCTTCCATACTTAAGGCCTCGTCCAGGCTATATCTGCCAATTCGTGTTCGGCATAAACTACCGAGGTAAGCACCACATCCAAGCGCCTGCCCAAAGTCATGTGCCAAACTGCGTATATACGTACCCGTTATACATACCACTCTAAAAGAAACTACCGGCATTTTTATATCTGGTTATCTCAAATTCTGAATGGTAATTTTCCTGGGTTCCATAATAACATCTATTCCTTTCCGGGCAAAAGATATACCGGCTTTCCTTTTTGCTTGATAGCAGAATGAACAGGAGGCAACTGCATTATTTCGCCGGTAAACTTTTTTGCCGTTTCATAAATCATTTCTTCAGTTATTGTATCGATTGAGCGAAAATTTCCCGGTTCACTTTCCAGGTCAAATGTAGGAGTTACAGCACCCAGAATAAAAGTGCCGGTATATTCTTTTTCCTGCGCCATATACTCATTGATTTTTTTAGTAAACCTGCCCGTACAAACAATTAAAAGGCCTGTAGCCAGGGGATCAAGAGTGCCGGCATGGCCTACTTTTTTTATTTTGAAGGTATTGCGTATTTTCCTTACCACGTCAAAAGATGTCCATTGCAACGGTTTATTTATCAGCAGTACCCGTCCTTCTTCAATAAGTATTTTCAGTCATCAGAAAAAAATTAAATAGCCTGCCTCGTTTTTAGTTCCAGGTATTTGTTGATTGTATTTACAGTAAGCTTTTGCGGAGCAGTAAGCAGAGATAAAATACCATATTTCATTAATTCTTTTGCAATCAGTCTTTTTTCAAAGGCAAATTTTTCTGCGATTGTTTTGATATATACCTGTTCGATATTGCCTGCATGTGAATTGGTAAGTTTTTCCAGTTCAGTATTTTCAAAAAATACTACCAGTAATAAATGATGGCTTGCTATAGACCGCAAATAATCAATCTGCCTGTGCAATCCTGATAAAGATTCAAAATTTGTAAATAAGTATCAGCAGGCTTCGATGCCTGATGCGATTTCTTATTTGCATGTAAAGCATTTCAAAATCACTTTCGAGAAACCCGGTAGTTTGGTTGTAAAGCAACTGCAAAATATTTTCTTTTTGCACCGGTTTTCGATCTGCAGCCAGTACGCTTCCCAGCATATTTGAAAAAGTTATAACTCCTACCCTGTCCTGTTTTTTCAGGCATACATTACTAAGAACCAAACAACTGTTAATTGCATGATCCAGCAAGGTTAATCCTGCAAAAGGCATTTTCATAAGGCGTCCTTTATCAATGATGCAATAGACCTGCTGCGATCTTTCATCCATAAAATTATTTACCATCAACCCTCCTTTTCTTGCGGAAGCTTTCCAGTTAAGTGTACGGATATCATCGCCGGATACATATTCTTTAATTTGCTCAAACTCCATGCTCTGGCCAATCTTGCGCATTCGGCTGCTTCCATTTTCGTGTTGAATAGTTGCATTCGATAGCAGCTCGTATTTATGAAGCTGCATAAAAGCAGGATATACATGAATGGTCTCAACGGCTTCTGTTGTGAACCTGTGGCAAACCAAGCCTAATTGTGAAGTAATAAACAAATGAATATTGCCAAAATTATATTCACCCCTTTGCAGGGGCCGAAGAATATATGAATTTTTTTTTGCTGTCTTCCCTTTTAAGAACAAGTCGCTTTTTCCAGTTGCGCTCCTGGAATTGCTACCGGCAATTCATCAATTATATCAACGTTTACAGGAAACGAAAATTCATTCTTAACAATAATTTCAATTTTATTTTCATCACCATTGCTCAGCCGCTCCGCAGTAATTCTTTTTGCGAAGGGAAATTTTTTTGTAAAAAATAAAAAAATATAATCGGCGATACAAAAAATAATAAATATAAAAAAAACTATTGGCGCTATTGCTCCGAAAGCAGGGAAATAAAATGCTACAATAAATAAACATATACATGCCGACAAACCGCCATAAAAACGGGAAGTAAGAAACAGGTCGCCAAAATATTTTTTTATAAAATCCATTCTTCTTTATAGTATCGTTGTTAATTAATTTGAATGCTCATTGCTTATTGACCTATTGACTTACTGACTTTATCCTACCTCGGTATTTCAATATTGCTGATAATATTTTGAATAAGTTCATCAGCCGTAATCCCTTCCATTTCTTTTTCAGGAGTTAAAATTATCCTGTGCCGCATAACCGGCGCAGCCATTTCCAATATATCTTCCGGCTTTACAAAATCCCTGCCTTTAATTGCCGCATTTGCTTTTGATGCCCTTAATATAGCAAGCGATGCCCGGGGTGATGCCCCTAGGAACAAAGAAGGATTATTTCTTGTTGCATTTACAATTTTTGCAATAAACTCTACCAGCTTTGGATCAATAAGTACCTGGTGTATGATATGCCGGTATTCGGCAATTTGCTGCGGTGATAATATTTTATTGCACGTCCTCCAGCAATGCATTCTGGGTAAGCGCCTGCTGGTTGAGCAGAATATTTATTTCTTCCTCGAGAGACGGATATTTCACATTGATCTTAAATAAAAACCTGTCAAGCTGGGCTTCCGGAAGCCGGTAAGTTCCTTCCTGTTCTATAGGATTTTGTGTTGCCAGCACCAGGAAAGGAAAATCCATTATATGGGTTGTGCCATCAATGGTAATTTGTCTTTCTTCCATTACTTCAAATAATGCAGCCTGTGTTTTTGCGGGCGCACGGTTTATTTCATCAATTAAAATAATATTGCTGAAGATGGGGCCCCGTTTAAACTGGAAGTCTGCTTCTTTAGGATTGAAAACGGATGTTCCCAAAACATCGCTCGGCATAAGATCGGGCGTAAACTGAATGCGGGAAAAATCTGCATTAATAATTTTCGCCATCAGCTTGGCAGTTAATGTTTTTGCAACCCCGGGAACGCCTTCTATAAGAATATGGCCATCACACAACAAGCCTATCATGAGCATATTAACCATTTCATGCTGGCCAACAATTACCTTACTTATCTCATTTCTTATATCAGCAACAGCAGTTCTTAATGGATTTAGATCAATTCTCTGTTCAAATAAATTTTCTTCCATCATCTTTGATTTTTATAAAAGTTTTCTATTTCTGTATTTAGCTGTAGCAATTCTGCATCATCTACATTTTCTTCCGATTGTATGCGTTCTATTAATGAAAATAACTGCTGCGTTTTTTCAATTGAAACACCGCTTTTCCCGGAAAGGGAATTTATAAATTCATCATTTATGGTTGCTGTAGCAATAAAATATTTATTACGGATATGTTCATAAAAATAAGTAATCATTTTTTCAGCAATATGGCTGTTATTTTTTTTCTGCAAATAAAGGCGCCCAACCGTTTCAGTAAAAGTAACGGTTGTATTGGCATTAGGTTTTATAATATTAATAACTCGTTGTTTTCTTTTTATATTAAAAAGTAGATAAAGCAATAACCCCGTAACAGCAAGCCAAAAAGCCCAAAGCAATGGCGGATGCTGGCTTAATAACACTTAGGGATGAAAAGTTATCTTCAGCATTGTGGCTGTTGCTATTTTTCCTGCGGCCCGAATTGGTATTTTTATAATATTCATCCCAATAAATATTTTTTGGATCAGAACGGAGATAAGAAATTACATTTTCGAAATATTTATAATTATCCCCGGTAAGTAAAAAATAATTGCTGAAAATACGCGGCGCAACATGAAATAAATACGGCCCTTGCCTACAAATAAGATAACATAATTAGGCGTATTAATTTCATTTACGCCCAAAACTCTTGCGAATGCCGTATCGTAGCCCGATAATGCATTGAGAAAAGGATAATAATAATATCCATAAGCAGGCGCATTAAAATTATCGCCAAAATACATGCTCACCTTCGTCTGGTGCATTATGCCTTTGGTTTCATCTACTAATTTCACCCATCTCTTTCCGTGTTACAATTTATATTTTCCAGCAACCTGCTATCTATATAATCTGCAGAAATAAAAAGATCATTCCCTGCTTTTACATAATCCATAAATGCATTTACTTCAGTATAATTAAGCACAAGATTTTTAGTAATAAGAAAATAAAGAGAATATTTTTTATCAGCAGAATATTCCTTTATGCTGTTCCATTCTTCATCAAAAGGATCAGTAACGGTTTCAACATAACGGTTTTTGAAAAAATTCTGAAACCTTTATAAGCTATAAATGATCCAAATGGCTGCTTATCAGATTTACGGTAGCTTTCATTTAGTGATGGAAGCACACGTTTTTCTGTCTGCAGCCAATAATAGTCCGAGCAGTATAAAAAATAAAAAATATGTAGCAAAAATTTTCAAGAAGTATTATATTTTTTTATTGAATATAATGAATTCCTGTTTTAGCTTTTGATATCGTGTTACTCAATTGAAATCTTCCATACCATACATATTCATAATTGTGGGTTAAAGATGCAAATTCCTGCTGGTAACTGTTGCCGGATAATTCCTGTACATATTTATTATTTGTTTTATCAGGAGAAAAAATAATCAATTCATGATCGGCAAGCTTTTTAAGCGATTGCAGGTACAAATATCTTATTGACAAATTGAAATCATTTTTCGATTCGGCTTCATGAATAAGCACATTATATTCTGAATATTCATTTAGGCTTTCCGGTTCTTCATTTGCAGGTTCATTACAATTTTTGCATTTCTTTTGCAAACAAGCCGCCTGTAAAAAATAATTTATATAAAATAAATCCAATAAAAAAAATTGCAATTGTCCAGAAAAAAATCTTTACAGGAAAACTGTTGAGAAAAGCTATTTGAATTATTGCGCGGTTGCAGAATTGATTTATCCTGTTTTTGTTTACCATGCCTTTATCGATGCTAACAGTATCTATTCTAAGACCTGTTTTTTTTCTCAACAGGCTATCAAGGTAAGCCATATAACCAAATTCCCTGCTTTGTTTCCATTTTAATATGGAATCATTGGCATCATCAAAAACCGTTTTAGTAATAAGCGTATCAGCAATATTTTCATAACATAGTCTGCGAATCTTCTATGCAGGCAGCAGCAGAAGAATCCGTTGCAGCCTGTTATTATTTTGCGCAAAACAATAGCTATTGAAAAAAAACAGCAGAATAGAAAGCCAGTAAAATTTTAAAAGCTTACAGTTCATAGGTTATTCCATTCTTTATAATTTTTCCATCTTCCAATACAACACCTTTTTTATGCAATTGAATCGGATACAATACAAAATACCATAAAACAAAAAAGAATGAACCCGTAAGAATAATAATGCTTACAGGAACAGGAAGCCCGATATCATGGGAATCTTTTTGAAATGTATTGCTCATGAGGTGTGTTATATAACTTTCAAAAAAAGCCGCCACAATAAAAAAAGGCACCAGGCTTACACAAATTTTCATAGCATCTTTTGCCGATCTTAAAAATGATTGCCTTCGTGTATACGTGCCCGGGAACAGCCACCCAAAACCAAGTATAAGGCCGGCACAGCTTGCAATTACAATAGATGATATTTCAAGTGTACCATGAATCCAGATAACCATTACCGATTGCCAGCCCAGTCCCTGGGAAAAGAAAATATATTGAAAGCATCCAAGCATAAGTCCATTACTCCACATTAAAAATATAGTGCCGATGCCAAACAAAACACCAAATACTACACTTTTAAAAGCAACACTGATATTGTTGTAAGCAATATGAACAAACATTGAAAATGGATTATCATCTTTATATACACCAAACGGATCTCCTTTTTGAATACGTGCAATTGTTTCATCATAATAACCCGGCTGCACCTTGTGATTGAAAAAATCTGCAGCATAATTAGGATCGGTGGTAGAAGAAACAACACCGATGGTAACAAATAACACAAATAAAATAAATGTAAAAAGAAAAGTTTTGTGGTAACGGCGAAACAATAATGGAAGCTCATATTTCCAAAACAGTAACACTCTTGAATATTTTTGTTTTTTATTCTGGTAAATGCTTTGGTAAATTCCTGCAGCAATTCCATTTATCCATCGGGTAACTTTACTTTGCGGGTAAAAAGTTTTTGCATAGGAAAGATCATCAAGCAGGGTTACAAACCTGTCGGCCATTTCATCGGGGTCTTTTGTTTCTTCATGCTGATATTGGTTCCACTTATCAACATTCTTTTTAATAAATCTTGCTTCACGCATTTGCATAAAATTAAATGACTATTTGCAATTATCTCTTATCCTAGGAAATAAGCCATGCTACAAATATATCCACTTCAACTGTGATATTAATAGCAAAAAATAAAAAAAATTTCTGTTTAAAATAATAATTTGCCTTATGGGCGTTATCCAAATAGCTACTCCTTTTAATATTGACCTCGAATTTGAAATAGCTGAATTTCATAAAAGGCTTTTTGCCTATCTCATCGATTTTACTTTATTGGTTTTATATTTTGTAAGCATGAAATATTTCTATTATGGAGGATTTGACATGGTAAGTGAAGAAGTATTGCAAAACCATGTAGGCATTGATATTCTTACTATTTCTATCCCGATGCTTTTGTATTCGCTGGTAACAGAAGTTATGATGCACGGGCAAACAATCGGGAAAAAATTAATGAATATAAGGGTCATAAGCCTTGATGGCGGCGAGCCGCAGCTTAGCCAGTATATTGTAAGATGGATGTTCAAAGCATTTGAATGGCCATTTCTTTTTTGGGTATACCATTCTTACACGAGAAAGCCTTATTGTTTACATTTTTATTACCGGCTTTTTTGGAATTATTGTGGTAATTATTATTGCTGTTACAAAAAGAAATCAACGCCTTGGCGACCTTGCAGCCAATACGGTTGTTGTAAATACCAAATCATCTTTTTCGGTACAGGATACCGTTTTTATGGAAATTAAGCAAGGCGATTATATTGTAAAATTTCCTGAAGTTTTAAAGCTTTCCGACCGGGATATTAATACCATAAAAAATGTTATCAGCCTTTTTATAAAAATCATAATACCCAAACCTGCGTACGTGTTGCCTATAAAGTTCAGGAAGTTTTGAAAATACACACCGATATATATGCAATTGATTTTTTAGAAAAGCTACTGGCTGATTATAATTACCTCGCTACAAAATAAAATATATACAACCTGTTATTGCACAGCCGCAATCATCCAATTACAAATGCCAATGCATAAAACGAAAGAATAATAATTGTAAAAATCCATAAAATTTAAACATCGATTTCAGGTTCATCAATGATTCATCAAAATTTTCCTGGCTCATCCCTTTACAGCAGACTGCATTTTTACAGAAAACTTATACAAATAAAAACAGGGAAAAAAGGGCCGGCCGGGAACTGCTCGCCGATGCGCATTTTCACGAGGGCGATGTTCATTTTCGGAGAAACCTGGCGTACAGTTCGAGCACGTATGCAGGCAATGGCTTTGTCTTAGTGGGCGATGCCGCTGCATTCATGGACCCGTTTTATTCACCGGGAATGGATTGAATTCAGCCACTGTGCCAGCGCCGCGGCCGCGCTGATCCATGACTGCAGCCGCGGCAAGCCTGCGAAGCTCCGCATTGACCGCCACGGGGCGGTTCTCATCAGCTACCAGCGCTGGTTCGATGCGATTTACCGGGAGAACAATTACTATCTCGGCGACTTTGAATCGATGACGTTGGCTTTCCGGCTCGACTTAGGACTCTACTACTTGGGGGTGGTGTCGCAGCCTTTTAAATACGGAGCGCGCATTTTGGAAATTCCCTCTTTCGCCTCACGTTATTCGAAATTACCCTGGCAGATTATTTCATTTTATACGATGTGGCGAAGATTGGCCGCTCCCGCAAGGTGCGCGGGGTTTGGGGCCGAAAGAATGCGGGACAATATTGCGGGTTCACCAGTTACGAATTTGAACAACGTGCTCGTGCCCCGGATTTTGAATGCCATCGGGCCGGGCGGTTTTTGGCTCGAAATAAAAGAAGGTTGGCGCACTTGGTTTAGGCAACCGCGTAGCTGTCGAAGAACGGCCGCTGCACCCCACGCGAAAAGACTCCCTCGGCTGAGTCACCAACCCCTGGCCGTTCCTTCCGAAAGTCACACCGCTTAATCCTCTTTTTTCATTGGCAGCGGTGAATTCGTCCGACCCCGTCAACCCGGACGATCGACCCGAGAGCCTGTCCCGAAATGTCTGCTTCCACCCCACCTCGCCGCTTACTCGATCCGCTCGGAAAATTTCCAGAGACGGTTCGGAATGCTTATGCGCGCTACTTGAAAACAGCCGATATTGAAGCGCTCGATATCGTGGTTATGGCCGTGGTGAGGGATTATATTCCAAGAATCAGCGCGATTCCGGGCGATGCACCGTTGCGAGATGAGGCCCGCCTGATGGCTGATCTTGGCTTCGACTCCCTCGCGTTAAGTGAAACCGTTTTTTTTCTCGAAGATCTTTTCAAGGTTCGCATCACCAACGCAGAAATCATGGGTGTGCGAACCGTGGGCGACAAACTCCGCCAATTCGTTCGGCACAAACTGGCAATTTTGTCAGCGCCCAGTCGTTGACGCCGAGGCCCTCGCATGCCTCGTAACGCGGTCATCACCGGTCTCGGGTTTGTCACCAGCATCGGCATCGACTGACCGAAGTCGTTGCCCGGCTTGCGCTCCGGCCGCAGGGAGTGGCGCGCTTGGATTTTTGCGGCAATCCCCAACATCCGGTGCAGGTGGCCGCGCCGGTGCCCGGCTTCCAGGTGGAAGGGCCCAGCTGGCGTGATTGGCAATGGCCCTTGCGGTATCAAATTCCGCGCGAAACGATTCGCGGCCTCGCGCCTCATGGCGTCTACGCCCTCTGCGCGATCGAACAGGCGTTGGCGGAGGCGGGACTGGCGGCCGCGGATTTGTATGGACCAGAAACGGGTCTCTCTCTGTGCTTCGGCAGGCTCTCCGTATTTGCTTTATCACTACATGAGCGAAATGGAGGCGACCCGCTTTGAACGGGGCCACCCCATGAGCGTGGTTTCGTCGATCGCCGGAACTTTAAATTTCAATTTGGCCGCGCATTACCACATCACGGGCGCGGTTGCCGGTTTTGTTTCCGCCTGCACGTCTTCCAGCCACGCTTTGGGTTATGCGCTGGACGAAATTCGCCTAGGCCGACAAGAGCGGATGATCGTGGTCGGCGCAGAAGATTTAAACGCTCACGCGGATCTCCCCTTTTCGGAATGCGGGCGGCGGTCGACCGACCCTGACCCGGATACCGCTTACCGCCCTTTCAGATGCTGGCCGCGATGGTTTTGTACCGACCGGCGGAGCGGTGGCATTGATTCTTGAATCGCCGGAACTGGCTCGAAGTCGGCACGCACGAGTTTAAGCCGAGCTAATCGGCTGGGGCCAAGCAGCCGACGCTAAACGTCGCCACGTCACATCCTGAGGGGCTGGGCCTCAAACGAGCGATGGGAACGAGCACTCCGCGACGCCCAAATTTCAGCCAGCCAACTTGACTACATCAACGCCCATGCGACCTCCACCCCGGCGGGTGATCGCTCTGAAGCCATCGCCCTTAAAGCCGTTCTCGGTTTGAACGCGCGCACTCTGGTCAGCAGCAAGAAAGGACACACCGGCCATGGACTTTCGATGGCGGGCGCAATGGAGGCCGCTTTTGCGTCCTCTCGCTTTCACCGAGGGTTTTGCACCTGAAACGCCAACTTCGCACGGTCGACCCCGAGTGTGCTGGCTTGAATTTGCCATAGTCCCGCCACCCCTGCATCCCTTGACATTACAATGAATAATAGCAGCGGTTTTGGCGGCAGCAATGTTTGCCACATTCTGAAAAAGGCGGAAGTCTGAAAGGATAATGGCGGAACGAACGGCGCGTTTGATTGAATTTCAGCGCCTCCCGAAAGGTTAACCAAAATGAGAGTTTCGGTTTCGCTCTGTTTTCAGCCTTCAGCCTTTCCGCCTTCAGCCTTCTCAAAGCTTGCGGAGTACTCTTTTTCCTGCTGTCGATTCACTCTTCTTCGCATGTCCGAATCCTCTTATCGTGCGCCTCAAGCACCTGATCGTCGACGCGCTCAAGCTCGAGGATGTTTGTCCGGCCGATATCGCGGACGATGAACCGCTCATCGGCTCCGGCCTCAACCTCGATTCGATCGATGCGCTCGAACTCGTCGTGACGCTGGAGAAGGAATTCGGCATCAAGATCGCAACAGCGAGGAGTCGCGCACGCCCTGGCGAGCATCGCGCATCTCGCCGAATTTATTCGCGCCCGCGCCGATCCCGCGCCGCTTGCCGCAGCTGACGTTTCCGCCGCTTGGCTTCCGCGCCCCTCCGCTCGTTCGTCCATTCGCTGACGATCGGGCTGCCTCACCGCTCTCGGTGACGCGCGCGCACGCACGCCGCGCTGCTGCGCGGGGAGCGGGCGCTTGCGCTCCAGCCCGTGCTCGGGCCGCGACGGCGGCGAACCCGTGCCGCTCGCCCTTGCGCCGAGACGCGCGCTCGACGAAACGGCTCCGCCGAACTGGCTGCCCGCTGTGCGCGCGTTGCTGGCGGCCTTGATCCGGCGAGCCGTGGGGCACGGCGCGACGGCCGGTGTTTGTGACGAGCAGCAATTTCGGCGTCGGCAGCCTCTACGCTTATCGCCGCACGAGAATCCGCGCATCTCGCTCTACGGCACGCCGGCGCCTGCGTCGAGTGGCTGCGCGCCGAACTCGGCTGGGGACCGAATGTCACCACCGTTTCGCACGCGTGTGTCTCCGCGCATCTCGGATCTGCTGCTGGCGACGCGCGCGCTCGCAGGCGGGGCTCGCGGACGAGCGCTGGTTTTCTCTTTCGATTTCATCAGCCCGTTTGTCGCCGGCGGATTTCACGCGCTGAAAATTCTCAACGCCGGTTTCCCGCGCCCTACGCCGACCGGCCCACGGGTTCGATCGGGCTGGGCGACGGCGCGGCGTTCGCGGTGCTGACGCGCGACCGCGGCGACTTCGCGATCACGGCGCAAAGCCTGCACAACGAGATGCATCACTTCACCGCCAACCGCGCCGACGGCGCCGGTTTCGCGGCGTGCCTCGCGCCGCTGCGCGCAGCGCCAGCCGGTCGCCGGGTCTGGCTCAAAGGCCACGGCACCGGCACGCTCGAAGCGGGCCGACTCGAGAGCGCGGCGCTCGCCGCGCTTTCCCGACGCGCCGCTCGTCGCGTGGAAAGGCAGTCTCGGACACACGCTCGGGCAGCTGCGGGTCGTCGAACTCGCCATCGCCGCGAATCGCTTCGCACCGGCCGCGACGCCCGGCACCGTCGGTAGCCGGCGCCGGGTTTACGCGACTGATGTCGCCCTCGACCGTTTTCGACAATCAGTCCTTCGACGGCGTCGTCTGCACCAGCAACGCTTTCGGCGGCGCCCACGCCGCCCTCCTGTCAGAGCGGCCTGTAAGTCCCATTTGCCACCTCACGACGCTCCACCATGCTCACGCTTATCTCCATCAACGTTCACAGCCGACCGATCCGCCGACCTGGAAGCCACGGCGGCCACGCGCGAGCGCCTGAAAGATCTTTTTCCCCGTGGCGCCACGCGGCGCATGACTCAACTCGGCTTGTTAGTCGGGCAGCGTCCTGCTCCGCTCGAGCCGGTAGAAAACGACACGCTCGTCTACGCCTCCGAGTTTGCCGAAACCCAAGCGCTCGAAGGCTATCTCGACAGTTTTCCCACCGCCGAGCCCAACGCTGTTTCAAACCTCGATCCATCCCAGCGCGGTCCAGCAAACTCTGATTCAGCGTCAACAACCGGTGCGCACTTTTTTTCCCATGACCGGACTCACGCCGACTGGTCGCGCAAGCGCTCGCAAATCGCGCTGTCCTCGCCGAAACCGCCGCGCGTCGTTTTATGCGGCGGCGAAGAGCGCGGCACTTGGCTACTCCAAAACCGTGTGGCGAGCGCCCGCTCTTTCGCGTTCGCTCTGGTGCTGACCCATGAACCCGCGGGCTCAGTGGGCAAAATTTTCGCTTTCCGACGATTGGGAATTCGCTGCTGAACTTACCCTGCGCGATTTTTTCGAAGCGCTGCATCGTAGAGAAAATCGATCCTTGCGAGGAAAACATGGCCTCGGACGAATCGAGCTTCATCAATGGCCACGACCTGGTGGTCGACGGCGGCGTGGTCGGCGGCCGCCTGTGGACGCCGCACCAGGAGGGCGTGAAGGCCATGCGCCAGGCGTTTGGCGTGGACGAAGTCTGAGCACGGCCATGCCGACGCGCGCCCTTGCCTCCGTCCTTGTCTGGTGCCTGGCGCTGGCTGTGGCACCGGCGATGGCCGCGGAGCCGGAACTCACGCCGTTCGTCGCCGAGGCGTTATGGGCGCCCAATCCAGCCTCCGGCTCGGATGGACGGCGCCATCTGGTCTACGAGCTGCGCATCGCCAACACCACTGGAAGCGGCCTCGAGCTCAAGAAGGTCGAGGTCCTCGACGAGCCGTCCGGCAAGGTGCTGCTGAGCCTGGACCGCGACGGTCTCGGCAAGCGCTTCTCGATCGGCGGCCGGCGCGGCGCCGAAGCGACGGACCTCGCGTGTCGGCCAGTTCGGCGTGCTGTTCCTGCACGTGGCGCTCGAGCCGGGCGACGCCCTGCCGCGCGCGATCGCGCCACCGCATCTCGCTGCGTCTCGCACAGCCCGGGATCGACTTCCCGCGCGACGGTTGCCCGCACACCGGTCGTCGAGCGACCTCTGGTGGTGCTGGGACCGCCGCTCATCGGCGCAGGCTACGTCGCCGCCGACGGCTGCTGCGATTCGATTCGTCATGTGCGCGCCCTGCTGGCGCTGAACGGTCATTTCACCCTGGCCCAGCGCTTCGCCATCGATTGGGAGCAGATCGATGCGGAGAACCGCGTGGTCAAGGGAGATACCAAGAGCCTGTCGAACTACGTGATCTACGGACGGAGGCCCTGGCCGTCGCCGACGGAACCGTGGTGTCGCTCGCGCAACGACCTGCCGGAGCAGGTGCCGGGCGCGCTGCCCCAGGGCATGACCATCGACCAGGCCGACGGCAACTTCGTCGTGCTCGATATCGGCGGCGGCAGCTACGTGCTCTACGCCCACATGCAGCCCGGCAGCGTGACGGTGAAGGCCGGGGGCAAGGTGAAGCGCGGCGACGTGCTGGGGAAGGTGGGCAATACCGGCAACACCCAGGCGCCGCATCTTCATCTGCATGTGATGGACGGTCCCTCGCCGCTGCAGTCGAACGGCATTCCCTACGTCTTCGACTCGTTCAAGCTCGTGGCCATCGACAAGGCGGGCACCGCCGATTTCGACAAGGCCGAGGCGACCGGCTCGCCACTCACGCTGACGCCGGTGTCGCCGCATCAGGTCCTGTCGCGGGTCCTGCCGCTGGATCTCACGGTGGTCGAGTTCTCGCGATGAGGGGGCGCGCGCTCGCGATCTTGTTGGCGGGCTGCTGGGCGCTGACGGGATCGCCCGCGAGGGCGGACACGGTGGCCGAGAAGGCCATTCGCGACGCTCTGGCGAAGTGGACCGATGACTTCAACGCCCGCGATGCGACGCGCATCTGCGACCTCTTCGCGCCGGACCTGCGCTACGATTTTCGCGGATCTCCGGAACGCGACTACGATGCCATGTGCAGCGCGCTGCATCGTGCGCTTGGCGACCGGTCGAAGACGCTGATCTATTCGTTCGACATCAAGGAGATCATCGTCTCGGGCGACATGGCGATCGTGCGCCTGGTCTGGACTTCACGGCTCTCTCGCGACGGCTCGTCCCAGGCGATCGAGACCAAGGAGCCCGGCCTCGACGTGTTCCGCCGCCAGACGGACGGGAAGTGGCGGATCTCTCGCTACATGGCGTACGAAGCGCCATGATGATGGCGTCGCTCGCACCTTCAATGCAAAGGCGTGCGTCGGTGTGATCACAGCGCATGCGAGCGAGAAATTGCCTCAATTGCCGATCATGCTCCATCGCGTGCTAGTCGCGAGTTGGAGGCATGTCGATGGCGGCAAACGACAAATACTTTGTCCCTCCGGAAGCCACGCAGACCTTGTTGCGCGTCCGAGGATTTAGCGCGAACGGCCTGCGGTCGGGCGGCATCGAAGCGCCCCAGATCGTCGAGCTGCCGGCCGGCACAATTCTGTTCCGCCTGTATCACGATCCCACCAGGGACTATGGGGAGTGGTGGGCCACGCCGCGTGAACTCGGGCTGATCTCCGACTACTTCGGACGCCGCGGGGCGGCCTTTGACACGGGGCGCGCCAGCGGCAAGGGCATCCTCCACGCCACTCTGGCGGTGCGGCACGACTGGGCCGCCAACAGCCCGCTTCATTTGGGAATGTTTTTCGCCGTCCAGCTTGCGGTGGCGCTGAAAGCCTATCACGGCGAGGGCGATCACGCGCCGGACGCCTCCCAGACGCAGGTCCAGAAGGCGGTCTACATCATCGACGATAGCGGGCGGCAGCGCCGCGCGCGCCAGATCATGCTGCCCAAGCCGTGGGAGTACAAGGCGAGCCTGCCGCGCATGATGGGCGGGATATCCAGCCAATTCCTGCCCGTCGCCGTTTCGCGCTACAGCAGGCAGCGGTTGCCCTTCGAGTAAACTGCTCCTCGCGTCGGCCATGATAAGTGTAGACTTCGTTGTCGACGAACGCCGAGGAGCATGATGGGAAAAGAATTCTGGAAGTCGGCCTGCCCGCACGATTGCCCGAGCGCCTGCTCGCTGGAGGTCGAGCGGCTGTCCTCGACCCGCATCGGCCGCATCCGCGGCGCCGCGGCGAACAGCTACACCGACGGCGTGGTCTGCGCCAAGGTCGCGCGCTACGCCGAGCGGGTTCATCATCCCGACCGGCTGAAGCAGCCGCTGCAGAGGATCGGCGCCAAGGGCAGCGGGCAGTTCCGGCCGATCTCCGTGGGACGACGCGCTCGACGAGGTCGCCGAGGCCTTGCAGCGCGCGACGCGCCGCCATGGGCGCCGAGACGGTATGGCCCTACCATTCCGGCGGCACGATGGGCGTCGTGCAGCGCTGGGGCATCGACCGGCTGCGCCATGCCATGGGCTATTCGCGGCAGAAGACCACGATCTGCGTCACGCCGGCCGAATCGGGCTGGCGCGCCGGCGTCGGCAAGCTGCTCGGCGCCGATCCGCGCGAGATGGCGGAGTCCGATCTCATCGTCGTGTGGGGCGGCAATCCGGTCTCGACCCAGGTCAATGTCGATGACCCACGTCGCCAAGGCGCGCAAGAAGCGCGGCGCCAAGCTCGCGGTGATCGACGTCTATCGCACGCCGACCGTCGAGGCCGCCGACATCGGCCTGGTGCTGCGGCCCGGCACCGACGGCGCGCTGGCGCTCGCCATGATGAACGTGCTGCTGAAGGAGGGCCTGGCCGATCGCGCGTATCTGGCGCGCCACACCGATTTCGGCGCCGACATCGAGGCGCATCTCGCCGACAAGACGCCGGAATGGGCGCGGCCATCACCGGGCTCGGCGGTCGACGAGATCGTCGACTTCGCCCGGCTCTACGGCCGCACCGCAGCGCAGCTTCCTGCGGCTGGGCTTCGGCTTCACGCGCTCGCGCAACGGCGCGGCCGCGATGCACGCCGTCTCCTGCCTGCCGGCGATCACCGGCGCCTGGCAGCACAGGGCGGCGGCGCCTTCTTCCTGCGATCTCGACAATTGGGGCCTCGATACCACGCTGGCGCACGGCCTCGACCTGATCGATCCCGCCACGCGCATCATCGACCAGTCGCGCATCGGCCCGGTGCTGTGCGGCGAGCCGGACGCGCTGGCCGGCGGCCCGCCGGTCATGGCGATGCTGATGCAGAACGCCAACTCGGCCAACGTCGCGCCCGACAGCGCTGCGGTGGCGCGCGGGCTGGCGCGCGAGGACCTGTTCCTCTGCGTGCACGAGCAGTTCATGACGGCGACGGCGCAGTTACGCCGACATCCTGCTGCCGGCGGCGATGTTCCTCGAATACGACGACATCTACTACGGCCTCGGCCACACCCATCTCACGGTCGGGCCGGCGGTGCTCGACCGCTACGAGGACTGCCGCACCAACCACGAGCTGGTCTGCGCGCTGGGCCAGCGGCTCGGGCGCCGACCGACGCGCTTCGACATGAGCGCCGTCGACCTGCTCGACGCGACCCTGCGCGCCTCGGGCCGCGGCACCTGGGCGGAAGCAGCGGCAGCGCGGCTGGATCGATTGCGATCGAAGGCTTCGAGGCGTCGCATTTCACTCGGGCTTCCCGTCGAGCGACGGCCGCTTCCACTTCAAGCCCGATTGGGAGGCGGTCGGGCCCTACCATGCCGGCCTGCGCGCCCTGCCCGACCACCTCGAGAACTACGAGCAGGCGAGCGAGGCGTTGCCCTTCCGCCTGGTCGTGCCGCCGGCGCGCGGCTTCCTCAACACCACCTTCAGCGAGACGCCGGGCTCGAAGAAGCGCGAAGGCGAGCCGCGCGCCCTGATCCACGAGAGCGACGCCGCGCGGCTCGGCATCGTCGAGGGCATCGCTGGTGCGTCTCGGCAATGCGCGCGGCGATGTCCGCTTGCGCGCGCGGCCGGCGCTGACGGCGCAGCCCGGCGTCGTGATCGTCGAAGGCAACTGGCCGAGCGACGCCTACCCCGGCGGCGTCGGCATCAACACGCTGATCGGCGCCGACCCGGTCCCGCCCAACGGCGGCGCCGCGTTCCACGACACAGCGATCTGGATGCGCGCGGCGTAGTGCTGGGGGCGCGCCACTCCAGTGGCGGCGAAGCCGCCTTGAGCCTCTTGTCGAGCAACCGGAGGATCGCCGCCTGCACCGCATTGCCAGGATCGAGGGATGCTCCTTCTCGTAGCAATACGGGCAGTCGAGATTGCAGCCGAGGCTGGTGATGATCGTCAGGGCGAAGCGGCGGCTGTTGCGCCGAGAGGCGGCATAGCCTCGGGCTCCTTCAGGATCGCCTCCCGCACCGGACTGCGCGCCGCCTGTTCCGACGAAGGCGTGCAACGCGTCGAATTCCATCCTGTCGAGACGAAGGAGCGCGCCGGTATCAAGCCGCCATCCACCAAACCTCAGCAGTAGGCAGTATCGGAGCCCCTCGCCGGTGCCAGGAAGGCACCGGCCTGTCTCAATTTGCAGACGTCGCTGGTTGGTGCGTTAGCTCGCCTTCATCGCCAGCAGATCGTAGGAGACGACGTCGCCCTTCTTGATCTGGCCCGACTTGTCGAGCGGCGTGGGCGTGACCATGATCTTGAGGAAGTTGAGCGACAGACTCTCCATCGGAAGGTCGCCGCCTGAACTGAGCGAATAGCTGCTGACGCCGCAATCCGACAGTTCGAAGGTAAGGAACGTTTCGGTCTTGTTCTTGGTGGTCGTGGTCATCTTGATCACTACCGTGGTGTCGAACGTCCCGGCCACCGAGTCCTGGTAGAGCTTCGCGGACGCCTTGTCGAAATGCTTGGTGACAACGATCTCGCCGATGTTGGGCGCGGAACTCTCGCGCGTGTTGCCACCGGCGCCGCTGCTGACGTTTCGGCTAACTCCATACTGGAAAGAGTTCAACTCGATCCAGTTCTTGTACCCCTCTGTCGTCACCTCACCATGGATTTCGGGATACTTTAAGTAGATTGACACTGTCGACCTCCATCGGAGAAAGCCACTGGGGATCATCAACACTTTGCGGTTAGTTGATGGCAAAAAAACAAGCCGTCTGCGTTGAGGCTGGCTTTGACACTTCGGATCGACTTGCCGTCCGCCAGTCAAGCCAGCTGTGTTGCTGAGGTCGGATTCAGTTTTCGCGGCATTTACTCCTCCGTGCTCACCTTCCCATTAAACGGTCGGCCGCAACCCTGAGCAGGCCACAAGCCGCACGGTCCGAGCGCCCGCCGATCGCACGTCATTGGTCGCGGCATGCACAACCAGCGAAGGCCATGGCCGCATGAGCTCCATCGGGCGATGCATCAGAATCGATGGACTCACGCTGAACAAGTTAATCTGACCTCATCTGTGCGTGCCGAATCAGTTTCTTGTCAGCAAGTGACGGCCAATACATGGTGGCTGTGTCGTGCCGCGGATCGGCGGTCCTGTTCATGAATGAGATCGTCATCCCATGGGGGTAAATCTGGCCGCGGAAATGTTCAACCTATCCAGTCTGATTTGTCCCAAACTCCTGCCTAATACATTTCGGACCCGCTTTGCTGCACTGTCGTGCCACCCGGCCTCATCAGTGCCCCTTTTACGATGTACGAAACGTCCGCAGAGGACGGCGGCATGTTCGAATAGGTCATCTTCCTGTAGCGGATCCGGTATCGTTCCGCGGCGGCGCTCCTCCCGCCACTCCATGGGTTCGTGTATTCCCTTTCCATCACGACGCCGTGGAGCGTGATGCTCAACTCTGTCGCCTCGCCGCCTCTGCCATCCGCGCGGGTGAAGTCGATCCTGACAGTGGGATCCTCGGCCTCGCCCGTGATCTTCGCCTTCTTCACGGGGTCCCAGCCCCCGACCGAGAACAGCCCTCGCGATCCGGCGTCCATCGACTTCGTGACGACGATTTCGTGCACTGACACCCCGCCCGACCCCTGAGCGGCCTGCGGGCCGCCAGCCGGTCGCGCCAGGCCGAACGCGAAGGTCTGGAGCCTGCTCCAACCGGCGTGAGCGCCCACCGTCACGCCGCCGCTGAAACCGCGATAGGGATCAATGAACTTTGCGTATATCGGCATTGCATCCCTCCGGGATCGACGAGCCATAAGGGAGACGTCGTTTCGACGGTGAACCATCGTGTCGAACTCGAGGGGCGGACCACCTCACTGCCATCGGCGCGGGAGTATTGTGATGTCGCGCTGAAGCGCCATCATCAGCTCCGCTCCGCTCGCACGGCGTGGCCGCGAGCACGATTGTCGGCGAGACATCGTCCTTGCCCCGTATCTCTAGGTGATCGCGCTTTCGCACGGTGACGTACCCGCGTCCGGCGCTCGGCGTCTATCCGCGGGTGGCAAGGCCTATCCGGCGACTGCCACTTTCGAACAGGTGCTCATGTCCAACACGGCCGTCCCGGTCAATTTCCGGCCCGACGTGCGGCCGGCGCCCTCTCGCTGAAGCAGATCGCCGAGACGATCGACGTTGAGTTGCCACCCCGCCACGATCACCGGAGAGCCCGACACGTCTCGCGCGAGACACTGGACAGCCCATCGCCACGGCTTATCGTGCCATCGCTCCGACGGCATATCTGCGCAGGACTGCAGACTACGGCGGCGATCACGTAGACGGAAAATTCACGTACGCCCGCTTGCATCTATCCGGCGCCGGCATACCCTGTGTCCGCCGATTGCCGCTTTGCCGGGCCGGAGGTGATTGTGGACGCGCCTGTTGATCGCAGCCCCCTGCACCGTCACCCGGAGCTGTATTGCCGCGACGCATCGGGCGTCTCCGACCTGTTGGCCAGCAAGGGGTTCGACCTGATCCTGCCGCGCTACCGCGAAGGCGCGGGCGGCATGCGGATCAACGCCATCGATCTGCCCAGTATCCATCTTTGCTATGTCGGCTACGGCACGGAAGCGGTGGCCAAGACGACGCCGGCACGCCCCGACTACCGTATCCAGCTGCCGCTGGCCGGCCGGTCGGTTTCCGTGATGGGGCGGATGGAATTCGCCTGCGCGGACACGCAGGGGGTCGTCAGCTCGCCGGTCTGCGATCAGACGATCCATTCGGCAGCCGATTCCCGACGCCTGATGATGTACTTCGCCGGCGAGGCGCTCACCCGCCACCTCAGCGCGATGCTCGGTGAAGCCATCGTTGACAAAGTGCGGTTCGAGCCGGCCCTGGACCTCACCCGCGGCGCCGGGCGCAGCCTGCGGCGCTGGGTGATGCTCGCGGTCGAAGAGCTCAACCACAGCGACGCGCTGCTTGCCAATCCGCTGGCGATGGCGCAGTTCGAGCAGCTCCTGCTGACGGGGTTGGTCTGCGGCCAACCGCACAACTACAGCGAGTTGCTGGACGGGCGCTCCACGGTGTCGCCGCGTAGCGTGCGGCGTGCCGTCGACTACATCCACGCCAACCTGCATCTGCCGATCACCGCCGAGCAGCTGGTGGCCGCCGCAGGCGTGCCGGGCCGCACGCTCTACGCGCACTTCCGCCAAGCCATCGGGCTGGCGCCGCTCGCCTACGTCCGCAAGGCGCGCTACGAGCGCGTGCGCCGCGAGCTGCTGGCCGGCACCGGCGAGCGCCTGACCGACGTCGCGGCCCGCTGGGGTTTCGAGCACATGGGCCGCTTCGCACTGGGCTACCGCACGTTGTTCGGCGAACGTCCGTCGGACACGATGCGGCGCCGATAGAGCTTCGTGCTGGCGTCGCCTTTGCGATGCGCCGCCAGGGAGGTTTGCAAGCTTGAGCCGCGCCGGCAGGCCTACTTCGCCGGCTGCTTACCGGATCGAGCTTGGGTACCAAGGCCGAGCCGGTGCCGCCCACCGGTGACGCTGCCTTCCAGGACACCGGGTGAGGATGCGGCGGCTTGAGGGCTAGAGACTAGATCCCTCGCAAATGCTCGGGATGACGGCCAAGGGCCGTCACTCAGCCGCCTGCTGCTTGCCCTTCTTCTCCTGCTCCTCCTTCTCCTTGAGGAGCTTGGGCAGGGCGGCGTTGGCGGCGGCGAAGCGCGGCGATTCTGTGACCTTGAGCGCCTCGGCGGCGTCCTCGTTCTCCATGATCTTGGCCATGATCGCCTGGCCGCGCGCGCTCGAACACGTCGCGGTTCTCGATCAGGAATTTCTGCGACTTCGCGCAGCTTGGTGACGTAGCCGTTGATCTCGGGGATGACGTAGCGCGCGACCATGTCCCAGCTGCGCATCGTGTTCTCGGGATTGGCCCAGTCGTGCACGAAGCCGACGCACCGTGCCGAAGCCGCCGCTCTTGTCGTAGCACGTCCTTGATCACCTTCACGAGGTCGTCGGGCGTGCCGATCACCGCAGCCGAGCCCGCCGCGAAGGCCATCTTGTCGACCGCCTCGTCGGGCGAGGTGAACGGCCGTGCGCCCGGGCCGCTGCAGCGTGCCGACGATGTATTCGTTGTGCCAGCGCATCAGGCCGTGCTTGCGCCTCCTCGCGCGCCTTCTCGCGCGTCTCGGCGATGTGCCAGCTGAGCAGCACGCGCCAGTTCTTGCGGTCGACCGTCGTGCCGTGCTTCTTCGGCCGCGCTCCTCGGCGAAGCCCCATTGCGTCGGCAGCGCCGGCAGGCCCTCGCTCGACATCGAGCCGAGCGAGATGATGCCGATGCCGTACTTGCCGGCCAGCGTCATGCCCGACGGGCTGATCTGCGAGGCGACGGCGAACGGCATGTCCTCCTGCAGCGGCAGCAGCTGCAGGGCCGCGTCCTGCAGCGTGTACCACTCGCTCTTCTGGGTGACGCGCTCGCCGCTGAACAGGCGGCGGATGACGCCGATCGCCTCGTCCTGGCGGTCGCGCTGCGTCATCGGGTCGATGCCGAGCGTGTGGGCGTCGGACGGCAGCGCGCCCGGGCCCGAGCCGAAGATGGCGCGGCCGCCGCGTCATGTGGTCGAGCTGCACCATGCGCTGGGCGACGTTGAAGGGGTGGTGGTAGGGCAGCGAGACCACGCCGGTGCCGAGCTTGATGCGCTTGGTGCGCTCGCCGGCGGCGGCCAGGAACATCTCGGGCGAGGCGATCATCTCCCAGCCCGAGGAATGGTGCTCGCCGCACCAGAACTCGTCGTAGCCGAGCTCGTCGAGATGCTCGACGAGCGTCGAGGTCGCGGCGGAACTGCAGCATCGGGTTTTCGCCGATCGGATGATGCGGGGCGAGGAAGGCGCCGAAGCCCAGCGGGCCATGTGGGATGCTCCTGAATCAGTTGGTAAACGGGTAACATGCCGGGCTGGCGGGGTCGATACGGGAGGGCTGAATGGTGGTCTGAAGCGCGGGTGGCCTTGGTCACCGGTGGGTCGCGCGGCATCGGGCGTGCCATCGCCATTTCGCTGGCCGAAGCGGGCGCCGCCGTGGCTGTCAATTATCGCGAGAAAGCGGCCGAGGCGAAGGCCGTGGTCGCGCGCGATCCACAGGCCAAGGGCGGCAGGCGATCGCGGTCCAGGCCGACGTCTCCAAGGCCGCAGCGGTGACGGGCCTGATGGCCGGCGTCGAGCGCGAGCTGGGGCCGGTCGACGTGCTGGTCAACAATGCCGGTGTCGGCTCTGGTGCGCTGCGTCGACGACCTCACCGAGGAGGATTTCGATCGTCACCATCGCGGTGAACCTGAAGTCGGTCTTCCTC
>CAWDCB010000014.1:0-646717 GCA_963800635.1 uncultured Chitinophagaceae bacterium | reverse complement strand
GCTGGAGGCGAGCATCGACGGAGCACACGGCGTACTCCTCTCCATCGCGGGCGGCTCCGACCTCGGCCTCTTCGAGATCAACGAAGCGGCCGCCGCTGGTCGCCGACGCCGTACACCCGGAGGCCAACATCATCTTCGGGTGACCATCGACGACGCGCTGGGCGACGAGGTGCGGGTGACAGTGATCGCTGCCGGCTTCGACGGTGGGGTGCCCAAGCGCTGCAACGAAGGCTCCTCGCTGCGCAAGGACGCCCGCCCGACCCAGAGCCAGGAGGAGCCCCGCGCTGCGGCGGCCGCGGTTGCCACCCGGCGCGAGGGCGAGCCGGCCGGAGAGACTTAGGAGACGGCCCTCGCCGGAGCCCGGACCACTCCGGCGAGCGCGGACGCCACCCAGCCCACGCCCACGGCGCCGCGTCCCACCCCGCGCCAGCCCGTCGATGACGACGACGAGCTGGACGTGCCCGACTTCCTCAAGTAGCCAGGCGCCTTGTACTCCTTTCGCACCAGCTCCCGGCCCCGTCGACCGGGCCTTCACGGACAGGTACGGCGGGGTCAGTTGCGTTCCCTTCGAGGAGCTCAACCTCGCGATCGAGGGCGACGACGACCCGAGCGCCCGCGAGGAGAACCTGCGGCTGCTGCTCGCCGACTTCGGGCCCGAACGACTCGGCTGGCGGACCTGCGGCAGGTGCACGGCTGCCGAGGTGGCGGCCGGCGCCGGCCCGGCCCGCCCCGAGGCCGATGGGACTCGTCACCGACCAGGCCAGCACCACGCTGGTCGTCCGGGCCGCCGACTGCGTGCCCGTGCTCGCTGGCCGACGTCGACGCCGGGGTGATCGGGTCGGCGCACTGTGGCCGGCTCGGCCTGGTCGCCGGTGTGGTGCCGGCCAACTGTGGCGCGCCTTCGCGACCCTCGGCGCCGGCAAACATCGACGCCTGGGTCGGTCCGCACATCTGCGGCGCCTGCTACGAGGTGCCGGCCGCGATGCAGGACGAGGTCGGCAGCCTCGGTGCCGGTGGCGGTGGCCACCACGTCGTGGGTCACCCGGTCCGCTCGACCTCGGAGCCGGCGTGCGCGCCCAGCTGAGCAGGCGTCGGGGTCACCGTGCATGACGTGTCGCGCTGCACCCGCGAGTCGGCCGACCTCGACTCCGGACCGGCGTGACGGCGCGCGAGCGGGCCGGCTTGCCCGGCGTGATCAGGATGAGCAGAGGCCCGTCCGATCACCGCGGCCGACCGCCGCCAGGAGATCGCCCGCCGGCCTGGCGGCCGTCCACGAACGCATCCGGCTCGCGGCTGCGGCGACGCCGGCAGGGAACCCGACGAGGTCCGGCTGGTCGTGGTGACCGAGTTCTTCCCCGCAACCGACGTGCGGCTGCTCGCCGACCTGGGGGTCACCGACGTCGGGGAGAACCGCCACCAGGAAGCCGAGGCCAAGGCTGCCGAATGCGCCGGGCTCGGCCTGACCTGGCACTTCATCGGCGGTCTGCAGAGCAACAAGGCGGCTGCCGTCGCGGCCTACTCCGACGCTGTCCACTCGGTCGACCGCGCAAGCTCGTGGCGCCGCTCGACCGCGGGGCCGCGGCGCGGTCGGCGCCGCTCGACGTGCTGTTGCAGGTCAGCCTCGACCCGCCGGGTCGACCACCGTAACGGCGTCGACCCCGCGATCTCGCGGAGCTCGCCGACGAGGTCGAGGCCGCAGCGCACCTGCGCCTGCGCGGCCTGATGGCGGTGGCGCCGCTCGACGCTGAGCCGGCCCAGGCCTTCGGCCGGCTGGCCCAGATCCGCGCGGAGTTCCTGGCGTCGTACCCCGCCGCGGAGTGGCTGTCGGCCGGCATGAGTGCCGACCTCGAGCAGGCGATAAAGGGGGGCGCGACACACGTGGCTCGGCTCCGCGGTGCTCGGTTCGAGGCCCCAGGTCCAGTAGGGTCGATCACAGGAGAGCGCTCTCTTCGAGAGCGCCCGCAACTCCGGAAGGCAACTGTCATGAGCGGTGCGATGCGCAGGATCGGCGAGTACCTCGGCCTGCTCGAGGACACCGGAGTCGACTACGACGACTACGACGGTGACGACTACCACACCCAGGAGACCGAGCCGGTGCAGGCGGCCGGTCGACCCGCACCCGGGAGAAGCGGCCGGCGCCGCCGGTCAGACCTCGCCGAGCGCCGTCGTCCACGCCCGTGACCGGCACCGCTCCGGTGGCTGCCGCCTTCTCCCAGATCACCACCCTGCACCCCCGCACCTACAACGAGGCGCGCACGGTCGGCGAGAACTTCCGTGAGGGCACGCCCGTCATCATGAACCTCTCGGAGATGGACGACGCCGACGCGAAGCGTCTGGTCGACTTCGCGGCCGGGCTGGTTTTTGCCACGCGTGGCACGATCGAGCGCATCACCAACAAGGTGTTCCTGCTCTCGCCGCCCAACGTCTCGGTCGCCGCCGAGGAGAAGGAGCGGATCGTCCAGGGTGGGTTCTTCAACCAGAGCTAGGCTCCCCAGAACTCAACAGAGTTCCCGAGCCAGCACCACCCAGCAGGAGTCACCTTCGATGGATCGCCCATGCCCATAGCCGGACAGATCATCCAAGGAGTCCTGTGGTTCTTCATCGCCATGCTCTGGGTGCGCTTCGTGGTCGACTGGGTGCAGGTCTTCGCCCGCGCCTGGACCCCGCGCGGAGCGCTGCTGGTCGGCCTCGAGGTCGTCTACTCGGTGACCGACCCGCCTATCAAGGCGCTCGGAAGGTCATCCCGCCGCTGCGCATCGGCAACTTCGCGCTCGACCTCAGTTTCCTGCTGGTGATGGTCATCGCATACCTTCTTCTGTACATCAACACGCGGATCTGGCTGAGGCGCTCGGCGCCTGCCTCCCGCCTCGCACTTGGCCGAGCGCCCATGTCACCGGGGTCACACCAGTCCCACGCAAGCGCTATTGTTCGCACGTACGCAGAAACGATCTATGAATTGGGTGAGGTCATGCCGCTGACGCCTGAGGACGTGAGCAACAAGCGTTTCACGCCTGTCCGGCTCCGCGAGGGCTACGACATGGGCGAGGTCGACCAGTTCCTCGACGAGGTTGAGGCCGAGCTCGCGCGGCTGACCAAGGAGAACGACGACCTGAGGTCGAAGCTGGCCTCCGCTCAGAGCGGCTCGCTCACCCAGACCGAGGTCTACTCACCCCCGGTCGAGCGCCAGCCGGAGCCCGAGCCGCTGCCCGTGCCGATCCCCACGCCGACCCCGGTCGTCGCGGCTGAGGTCCCCCAGACGATCCGCGTGGAGACCGTTCCCGAGGCCTCCAACGCCGCCGCCCGCCTGCTGGAGATCGCCACCAAGAACGCCGACGAGCTGGTCGAGGACGCGAAGAACCAGGCCGACAAGATCGTGGGCGAGGCCCGCACGAAGGCGGAGCGCCTCGAGAGCGAGGCGAAGGGCAAGGCGGACCGCCTCGAGTCCGACGCCCGGGCCCGCTCGCAGATGCTCGACGCCGAGACCTCGGAGCGTCGCGCGCAGCTGTTCGGTGACCTCGAGAAGGAGCGCGACAAGCTCAACCTCGACGTGGAGAACCTCCGTTCCTTCGAGCGCGAGTACCGCTCTCGCCTGAAGACCTACTTCACCCAGCAGCTCGAGGCCCTCACCGGGTCGGCCGAGTCGCCGGCACCCAGCGACGAGGCTCCGGCGCCCAAGCGCCTGCGCTCGATCCTGGGCGAGGACGACGGCTGAGTCCGTTCCCAGCACCGCACGGCGGCCGGCCCCTCGGGGCCGGCCGTCAGCATCTGTACGGTGCGCCTGTTTGAGAGGTCACAGGTAAGCGGCTACCCTCCCGCGCAGCCCGTGACTCCGGTTTTGTGGTCACGGCCACCTGAGGGAGGCCCCTTCATGGCTCGCAGCACCAGGTCGTTGGCTGGTCGGACCGCAACTGCCGCGCGGAAGGCCATCGCTCGAAGAAGACCGCCCCGCGAAGAAGGCGCCAGCGAAGAAGGCCGCTCCGGCCAAGAAGGCGGCACCCGCGAAGAAGACCGCCCCGCGAAGAAGGCTGCACCGGCCAAGAAGGCGGCTCCGGCCAAGAAGGCTCCCGCGAAGAAGGCGGCTCCGGCCAAGAAGGCGGCGCCGGCCAAGAAGGCTGCCCGGCCAAGAAGGCCGCGCCGGCGAAGAAGGCTGCCCGGCCAAGAAGGCTCCCGCGAAGAAGGCTCCCGGCCAAGAAGGCGCGCCGGCCAAGAAGGCGGCTCCGGCGAAGAAGGCGGCTCCGGCCAAGAAGGCGGCGCCGGCCAAGAAGGCGGCGCCGGCCAAGAAGGCGGCGCCGGCGAAGAAGGCGGCACCGCGCAAGAAGGAGCGCCGGCCAAGAAGGCCGCCCCGGCCAAGAAGGCGCGCGCCCGCCAAGAAGGCGCACCCGGCCGCCAAGGCGGTCGGCAAGAAGGCCGAGGTCAGCGCGCTGGCGGTCAAGGAGGGCGAGAGCGCCTGGACCAAGGCCGAGATCAACGAGGTCCTCGACGACCTGCACGGCCACCGCGGACCGGCCCCGAGATCCTGGACGCGCAGGAGGACGAGCTCGCCGGCCTGATGCGCGACGCCGGCGACGGTGCCGGCCACGACCAGGCCGACATGGGCGCCACCAGCTTCGAGCGCGACCACGAGCTGACCGTCGTCAACAACGAGCGCGACAAGCTCGCCCAGATCGACCGGGCGCTGGCCCGCATCGACGACGGCACCTACGGCGTCTGTGAGTCGTGTGGCAACCCCATCGGCAAGATGCGGTCGATGGCCTTCCCGCGTGCGACACTGTGTATGACATGCAAGCAGCGCGAGGAGCGTCGCTGAGCGCCGCGACCAGGCACCACCGCCCGCGCCCCGGCTCGGCCGCGGCTCGGGGCCTCTTCGCCGACCGTCGCCCTCGTCGGCCTACGCCGTCGACGTCGTCACCAAGAGCCTGGCCGTCGACACGGCTTACCGGCCGCGCCGACGTCGACGGTCGTCGGCGACTGTTCGCAGCTCCACCTGGCCCGCAACCCGGGCGCGGCCTTCAGCACCGGCACGCCGTTCACCCCCGCCCTGTCCTGTGTCGCCGTCATCGCGGTCGGTCGTCGTGCTGTGGCTGTGCCGGCGCCTCGGCAGCACCGCCTGGGCGATCGCCCTCGGTGCCCTGCTCGCCGGCATCGCCGGCAACCTGACCGACCGGCTCCTCCGCGATCCCGGCCCGTTCCGCGGTCACGTCATCGACTTCCTGATGCTGCCGAACTGGCCGGTCTTCAACATCGCCGACATCTGCATCAACCTCGGCGCCGGCCTGGTCCTGCTGCAGGCCTTCCGCGGGCATCAAGATCGACGGCTCGCGCGAACGCCGACGACCGAGACCCCGTCGGAGTCGGACGCAGTGAGCCAGGCCGACTACCGCAGCCTGCACGTGCCGGACGGGCTGGCAGGGGAGCGCGTAGACGCCGCGATGGCGCGGATGTTCGGGCTCTCGCGCAGCCGGGCCGCCGAGCTGATCTCCGGCAACCTCGTCCAGGTCGACGGCGAGCAACGTCGCCAAGAGCGACCGGGTGCTGCCCGGCTCGGTGATCTCGGTGACGATCCCGGTCGAGACCGACCCGCTGACGGTCGTCCCGCAGATCGTCGAAGGGATCAAGATCATCCACGACGACGACTCCATCGTGGTGATCGACAAGCCGGTCGGCGTCGCCGTTCATCCGTCGCCGGGGTGGAAGGGCCCGACCGTCGTGGCTCATCTGGCGGGCGCCGGCTTCCGGATCGCCACCAGCGGCGCCTCGGAGCGACAGGGGATCGTGCAGCGGCTCGACGTGGGCACCTCTGGCGTCATGGTGATCACCAAGTCGGAGCACGCCTACTCCAGGCTCAAGAACGCCTTCCGCCACCGCACGGTCGACAAGGTCTACCACGCGATGGTCCAGGGCCACCCCGACCCGCTCGAGGGCACCATCGACGCCCCGATCGCGCGCCACCCGGGCGCCGACTACAAGTTCGCGGTGCTCGACGGCGGCCGGGCCAGCGTCACTCACTACGAGACCCTCGAGGCGCACCGCTTCGCCAGCCTGCTGGAGGTCCACCTCGAGACCGGTCGCACCCATCAGATCCGGGTACACATGGCCGCCCTCAAGCACCCGTGCGTCGGCGACCTCAGCTACGGCGCCGACCCGACCCTCGCCGAGCGCCTGGGGCTCACCCGCCAGTGGCTGCACGCCGTACGCCTCGGGTTCGAGCACCCCGACTCCGGTGAGCACGTCGAGTACGAGTCGACCTACCCCGACGACCTGTCCCACGCCCTCGAGGTCATCCGTGGTGCCGACTGACGATCTGGTGCTGCGGCCGGCCCACGAGGGCGACGCCGCAGCGGTAGCCGACATCCACCTGGCCTCCCGCAGCGAGGCCGCGATGCCGCCTCCCGTGCACACCGACGACGAGGTCCGCGTCGTGGCTGAAGGGCCGGCTACAGAGCGACGACGAGGTCTGGGTGGCGGAGATCGAGCGGCGTCCCGGGCGGCTACGCCAGGGTGACCGAGACCTGGCTCGACGACCTGTACGTGGCTCCCGGGTTCGCCGGTCAGGGAGTCGGCTCGGCCCTGCTCGACCTGGTCAAGGCCCAGCGGCCCCAGGGCTTCTGCCTGTGGGTCTTCGAGAGCAACGAGCCGGCCCGAAGGTTCTACGCCGAGCAGGGTCTGGTCGCGCTCGAGCGCACCGACGGCTCCAGCAACGAGGAGCGCGCCCCCGACGTACGAATGGCGTGGCCGGGCCCGGACCCGCTGACCTTCTTCCGGGGCCTGATCGACGACGTCGACGCCCACCTCGGCGACCTCCTGGCCAGGCGCGCGGCCCTCACCGCCGCCGTCCAGCCGCTCAAGGACGACCCCGAGCGCGACCCCGCCCGCGAGCACGCGATCGCCGAAACCATGGCCCAACGAGCCCCAGCCCTGGGCACGGAGCGGCTGCACCGGATCGTGCACGCGATCATCACCGAGAGTCTCGACGCGGCGAAGTAGGAGTTTCCGTTGGGCTCGAACTCTGGCTCCAGTTGGGTTGGCCTGCGACGGCACGCGCCTCGCGGGGGACAGGCTCCCCGTGTCGCGGTGCGTTGTGAGCCATGTGGTCGGGTTGGGCTGGCGCCGCGCCACGCCTCGCTTTTAGCCCCCGCGAGGCGAGCCGGGTCGCAGCCCGGCCCGACTGGAGCCCACGTTCGAGCCCGGACCCTCTCCCAAGCCTGTCCCCCGCGAGGTGCGTCCTGGCGCAGGCCATCCCCACTGAAGGTACCGTTCGAGCCCCCGGACCCTCTCCGATCCGACTCTGTCGGTGTGCCCTGCCACCATGGACCCAACCCGTCCCGTAGGCTGGCGACCTTCCCCCAGAAGGTCGCACGGCACCCACGCCGTGGCCGCTGCTGCATGCCCGTTTCGATCGCTGAGGAGTCTCGACACTCATGACGTCAGGTGGCTCGGCCAGCAGCGGTGACAGCTTCGTCCACCTGCATGTCCACACCGAGTACTCCATGCTCGACGGTGCCGCCAGGCTCACCCAGCTGACCGAGCGGGCCGCCGAGCTGCAGATGCCCGCGATCGCGATGACCGACCACGGCAACGTGTTCGGGGCCTATGAGTTCTACAAGAAGGCGAAGACGGCCGGGGTCAAGCCGATCATCGGCATCGAGGCCTACTTCGCTCCCGGCTCTCGCTTCGAGCGCAAGGGCGTCAACTTCTACGACGGCGGCGACGACGACGTCTCGGCGCGCGGCGCCTACACCCACATGACGCTGCTCGTGAGAGCACCGAGGGCATGCACAACCTCTTCCGGCTCTCGAGCGGGGCCTGGCGCGACGGCTTCTTCAAGCACCCGCGGGCCGACCGCGAGCTGCTCGCCCAGCACGCCAAGGGTCTTATCGGCACCACCGGCTGCCCGTCCGGTGAGGTGCAGGTGCACCTGCGCTACGGCAACTACGACGCGGCCCGCCAGGCTGCCGCCGACTACCAGGACATCCTGGGCCGCGACAACTACTTCCTCGAGCTGATGGACCACGGCCTCGACATCGAGACGAGGGTGCGCGACGGGCTGCTGCGCCTGGCCAAGGATCTCCGGATCCCGCTGCTCGCGACCAACGACTCCCACTACGTGCTCGAGGAGGACGCGCCGTCGCAGGAGCATCTCCTGTGCATCAACTCCAGCAGCACGATGGACATGCCGGTGGGGTCGGGCGCGGGCAAGCGGTTCGCCTTCGAGGGCACCGGCTACTACCTGAAGTCCGCCGCCGAGATGCGAGCGCTGTGGGTCGACAAGTACGACCTGCGGGAGGCATGCGACAACACGCTGTTGATCGCCGAGCGGTGCGAAGTGGAGTTCACCGAGGGCAACGGCACCTACATGCCGCGCTTCCCCTGCCCTCCCGGCCACTCCGAGCACACCTGGCTGCTCGAGGAGGTCGAGCGAGGGCTGGCCGCTCGCTACCCGGGCGGCGTATCCCCGGAGGCCCGGGCGCGGGCCGACTTCGAGGTCGGCGTGATCCTCGAGATGGGCTTCCCGGGCTACTTCCTGGTCGTCGCCGACTTCATCAACTGGGCCAAGCAGCAAGGCATCCGGGTGGGTCCCGGCCGTGGCTCGGGCGCCGGGTCGATCGTGGCCTACGCGCTCCGGATCACCGACCTGGACCCCCTGGTGCACGGCCTGCTGTTCGAGCGGTTCCTCAACCCCGAACGCATCTCGATGCCCGACTTCGACATCGACTTCGACGAGCGTCGTCGCGGCGAGGTGATCCGCTACGTCAGCGACAAGTACGGCGACGACCGCGTCTCCATGATCGTCACCTACGGCACCATCAAGGCCAAGCAGGCGGTCAAGGACTCCAGTCGCATCCTCGGCTACCCGTTCGCCATGGGTGATCGCATCACCAAGGCGATGCCGGCGGCGGTGATGGGCAAGGACATCCCGCTCAAGGACGTCTTCGACCCGGAGCACAAGCGCTTCGGCGAGGGCGGGGAGTTCCGGTCGCTCTACGACAACGACCCCGATGTGAAGAAGGTCGTCGACACGGCGATCGGCATCGAGGGACTCAAGCGCCAGTGGGGTGTCCACGCTGCCGGCGTGATCATGTCGAGCGAGCCGCTGGCCGACGTGATCCCGTTGCTCAAGCGGCCGGCCGACGGCGCGATGATCACGCAGTTCGACTACCCCACCTGCGAGGCCCTCGGCCTGATCAAGATGGACTTCCTGGGGCTCCGCAACCTCACCGTCCTCGACGACGCGCTCAAGAACATCCAGACCAACCGCGGTGAGCAGCTGGTCCTCGAGGACCTCGAGCTCGATGACGAGGCGTCCTACGCCCTGCTCGGCACGCGGCAACACCCTCGGCATCTTCCAGCTCGACGGCGGCCCGATGCGGTCCCTCCTGCGGCTGATGCGCCCCGACAGCTTCGCCGACATCTCTGCCGTCTGGCGCTCTACCGGCCCGGCCCGATGGGCGTCGACTCCCACACCAACTACGCCCTCCGCAAGAACGGCAAGCAGGAGATCACGCCGATCCACCCCGAGCTCGAGAGCCTCTGCGCCGAGATCCTCGAGCCGACGTACGGCCTGATCGTCTACCAGGAGCAGATCCTGGCCGTCGCGCAGAAGCTGGCCGGCTACTCCCTGGGGCAGGCCGACCTGCTGCGCAAGGCGATGGGCAAGAAGAAGAAGGAGATCCTCGACGCCGAGTACGTCCCCTTCTCCGAGGGCATGAAGGCCAACGGCTACTCCGAGAGCGCGGTCAAGGCGCTGTGGGACGATCGCTGCTGCCGTTCTCCGACTACGCCTTCAACAAGGCGCACACCGCGGCGTACGGCCTGATCTCCTACTGGACCGCCTACCTCAAGGCAGCAACTACGCGCGCCGAATACATGGCGGCGCTGCTGACCTCGGTCAAGGACGACAAGGACAAGTCGGCGATCTACCTCAACGAGTGCCGGCGGATGAAGATCCAGGTGCTCCCGCCCGACGTCAACGAGTCGACGCCAACTTCACGCCGGTCGGTAACGACATCCGCTTCGGGCTCACCGCCATCCGCAACGTCGGCGCCAACGTCGTCGACGGGATCGTCGCGGCTCGCGCGGAGAAGGGCCGGTTCGACGACTTCAACGACTTCATCGACAAGGTGCCGGCGCTGGTCTGCAACAAGCGGGTGATCGAGTCGCTGATCAAGGCCGGCGCCTTCGACGACATGAAGCACAAGCGGCGGGCGCTGGTCGCGGTCCACGAGACGGCGGTCGACCAGTACGTCGACATCAAGCGCAACGAGGCGATCGGCCAGGACTCCCTGTTCGGCGGCCTCGACGACGAGGGCGGCGGCTTCGGCATCACCGTCGCCATCCCCGAGATCGACGAGTGGGACAAGATGACGCTGCTCGGCCACGAGCGCGACATGCTCGGCCTCTACGTCTCCGACCACCCGCTGCTCGGGCTCGAGCACGTGCTCGCCAGCGGCACGCGACTGCACCATCGGCCAGCTGATGACTCGACGAGGAGCGCGCCGACGGCTCGCCGGTGACGGTGAGCGGCCTGGTCACCTCGGTGCAGCGCAAGATCACCAAGCGCGGCGACGCCTGGGCGATGGTCACCCTGGAGGACCTCGAGGGCGCGATCGACGTGCTGCTCTTCCCGAGCTCCTACCAGCTCGCCAGCACGCTCCTGGTCGAGGACGCCATCCTCACCGTCAAGGGCCGGCTCTCGCGGAGCAAGGACCAGCCCGAGCTGCACGGCCAGGAGGTCACCGTGCCCGACCTCTCCGACGGCCCGTCCGGCCCGGTCGTGATCAGCCTGCCCTCCACCCGGTGCACCGCCCCGGTGATCGAGCAGCTCAAGGACGTCCTCGGCACCCACCCCGGCATGACCGAGGTGCGGCTGCGGCTGATGACGCGACAGGCGACCAAGGTGATGCGGCTCGACGACCGGCTCCGGGTCACTCCGAGCCCCGCCCTGTTCGCCGACCTCAAGCAGCTGCTCGGGCCCGGATGTCTGACCGGATGACCGAACCAGCACCGGGGGCGACCGCGTCGCCCGCGTCGCTCGGTGGGCTGGTGCCCGCGGTGCTGGGCGCCGTCATCCTCGCCGCTGTTCGCCGGCGCCGGCTGGCTGGGCGGCTGGGTGTGGTGGAAGCTGTGGTCGCCGGCGCCGCCGGGGGTCGTCTTCGAGGGGCAGTGGTACCCGCACCGGCCGCCGGGGGCTGCGGCCGCGAGTTCGCCGGCACCGGCTGGTACGTCGTGGTCGCGCTCGTCACCGGGCTGCTGCTCGGCCTCGTTGCCGCCTGCTGCTCGACCGCGACGAGCTCGTGACCCTGGCCGCGGTTGCCGTCGGCACCGTGCTGGCCGCCTGGCTGATGCTCCGGGTCGGACTCCACTTCAGCCCTCCCGACCCCGACCGATCGCGACGACCGCCAAGGACGGCACGGAGCTGCCCGGCCGGCTCGATCTCGCCGGCGCGGCTGGACCGCCCGGCGGCCGCTTCTACGACGAGGTGCGGAGTCCGATGCTCGCGTTCCCGATCGGCGCGCTGGCCGGACTGGCGCTCGCCCTGTTCGCAATCACGAAACGCACCGAACCCGCGGTTGACGAGGAACAGACGGGTAGTCTCCCGTCCGAACACGGTCAGCGCGGCACAACGCGCGGCGGCTGCTCCGTCACGACGACGGGGACCCATGTCCACGAACCTGCCTCCCACCGGTCCGCCGTCCGGCCCGCCCCCGCGGCCGCCGCCGTCGGGCCGCCGTCCGGCACGCCGCCGCGGCCGGCCGAGGTACCTCGAGCAGGGTGGCGGCGGCCCGTGCCTCCGCCCCGCCGCCGCAGCGTCGGGCGGCGGCGGCCGCAAGTGGCTGATCGTCGGTGGTGTGGTCGGTGGCCTGGCCCTCGGCGGCGGCGGCGTTCGGCGCCTACACCTGGCTGACCGTCGACCGGCGCCGCAGCCCGCCGAGGCGCTCCCGGGCAACACGCTCGGCTACGTCAGCGTCGACCTCGACCCCAGTGGCAGCCAGAAGATCGACGCGATCAGGACGCTCAAGAAGTTCCCGGCGCTCAAGGAGTGGCTCGACGAGGCGGGCTCGGCTCCGGCGACGACATCCGCGGAAGTTCTTCTTCGACGAAGATCCAGGAGGAGACGGCGCCTGCGAGGGCGTCGACTTCGACGACGACATCAAGCCCTGGCTGGGCGACCGGCTCGCCGTGGCGGCCATCGACCTTGGCGACGGCGAGGTGCCGGCTCCCGTCGGCGTGGTCCAGGTCAAGGACGGCGACGCCCAGAGCAAGGCAGAGCAGCTGATCGAGGACTGCGGCGGCGACCCGGACGACGGTCGGCTCGCGGTCAACGGCGACTGGCTGATCATCGCGGAGACCGACGAGATCGCCGAGCAGGTGGCCGACGACGCCGCCGACGGCCAGCCTTGCCGACGACTCCGAGTTCCAGAAGTGGACCGAGGCGGCCGGCGACCCCGGCATCCTGACGTGTACGCCGCTCCGGAGGCTGGCAAGGTGCTGGCCGACGAGCTCGGCGGGCTCAGCGGTCGGCTGACCGGCGGTGACATCACCGAGTGCGCGAGCGGAGATCTCGACGGCTGCCTCGGCGGACGCCGACGACGGCGGCGACGCCGAAGAGGAGCTGCCCGAGGAGGCCGCACAGACGCTGGAGGACTTCGGCGGGCTGGCCGCCACGCTGCGCTTCGACGACGGCGCGCTCGAGCTCGAGGTCGGCCGGCGACGCCGGCGCCAGGACCTGCGGCTCGTTGACGGCGAGCGACCAGGGCGCCGACGTGATCGTCCGACCCTCCCCGAGGACACCGCCGCCGCGGTCGGCATCGGGCTTCGAGCCGGGCTGGTTCGACCGGACGTCGCTCGACCAGCGTGGACGACGTGCTCCGGCGGGAGCCGACCCTGGACGAGTTCTTTCGACCAGGCGAGGCGGAGCTCGGGCTCTACCCTGCCCGAGGACGCGCGAGACCCTGTTCGGTGAGTCCGCGGCGTTCGCGGTCGGGCAGCGACTTCGACCCGGAGGCCTTCTTCGAGCTCCGACGACGGCACCGGCGAGCTGCCGATCGGCGTCAAGATCAAGGGCGACCCCGACGCGATCCAGGAGGTGCTCGACAAGGTCGAGGCCGACGGCGCCGACGCCCGAGGACGCCGAGATCGTCAGCTCGCGACGCCGACGACGACTTCATCGCGATCGGTCCCGACGCCGACTACCTGTCGGAGCTGTTGGACGACGGCGGCCTCGGCGACACCGACACCTTCCAGGACGTGGTCCGCGAGGCCGACGACGCCGGCGCGGTCTTCTTCGTCGACTTCGACGCCGGCGACAACTGGCTGGCCGAGCTGGCCGGCGACGACGCAGGAGTCCGCGACAACCTCGAGCCGCTGGCCGGGCTCGGCGTCACCACCTGGACCGACGGCGACGTCGCCCACGTCGTGCTGCGGTGACGACCGACTGAGCTCAGCCGGCCGACCTGGCCGGTGATCGCCTCGGTGATCCGCGACCAGGTCGGCCGGGGCGATCTCGAGGTCGAGCCCGCGCCGGCCGGCCGAGACGAAGACGGTCGGGTGGCCGAGCGCGCGACTCGTCGACCACGGTGGGGTGCGGCCGCTTCTGGCCGATCGGCGAGATGCCGCCGACGACGTAGCCGGTCGCCCGCTCGGCGTCGGCCAGGTCGGCCATCGCCGCCTGCTGCCGCCGCAGCGCGCGCGCCAGCGCCTTGAGGTCGAGCTGCCCCGACACGGGCACGACCGCCACCACCAGCCCGCCGTCGACGGCGGCCATCAGGGTCTTGAACACCCGCTCGGGTCGAGGCCGAGCGCCTCCGCCGCCTCCAGCGCCGTACGACGTCGCGCGCGCGGGTCGTGCTCGTAGGCGTGCAGCGTGAAGTCGACGCCGGCCCGCGGTCAGCGCGACCGTCGCCGGCGTGCCGCCGGCACTGCTTCTTCGCCATGCCTGGGCCAGCCGGCTCAGTTGGGCGACCAGCGGGTGCGGGCCACCTCGGTGGCCGGCAGCGACGGGATCACCTTCATCGCGCGCAGCTCGGCGCGCAGCAGGTCGGTGACCAGCGACAGCCGGGTCGGCGGCGTCCTCGGCCTCCAGCAGCGCCTGGCGCTCCGGCATGGGCAGCGGCGCGCACGGCGGCCAGGGTCCAGGAGAGGTACGTCGGGTCGCGGGGCAGGTCGCCGGCGTACGGGTCGGCCGCGGATCTCGCGCGAGCGCGCGCCGGTAGGCCGTGAACGTGGCGCGGGCCCGCTCGACGCAGCTCGTCGGGCACGTCGGCGTCCGGCTCCGGAGCGGTCGTCGACGTGCCCGACCGGGAAGGGCCCGGTGGTGTCGAGCCGCGTCGAGCTCGGATCCGGTCCAGCCCGACCGCCACGATGTCGAAGGTGCCGTCGGCGTGCGACTCGACCTCGGTCAGCTGCACCCGGCAGCCGACGCGGTAGCAGCGACTGCGCGCCGTGGTCGCCGACCTCGTAGCCCTCGCGGATCGCGACCGACGCCGAACAGCCGCTCGGCCGGGTCGTCGACCCGCAGCAGGTGGTGGACCAGCGCCCGGTAGCGGTCCTCGAAGACGTGCAGCGGCACGCTCACGCCCGGGAACAGCACCGTGTTCAGGGGGAACATCGGCAGCGTGTCGCTCACGCTGTCAACAGTAGTCCAGCCACGCGTCCGCGGAGTCGGCGCGCACGCGGCGCGCCGGCTCCGTAGAATTGTCCCATGATTCGCCGCATCGACCTCCGCGGGGCCAGCCGCCGACGGCTCCCGTCGGACTACCGCGCCGTGGTGCCGCGCGCCGACGTTCGACGTCGAGGCCGCGCTCGCGGTGGTGCGCGCCGATCTGCGAGGCCGTCCGCGACCCGCGGCGTCGAGGCGATCCGCGAGTACTCCGAGCGGTTCGACGGCGTCGCCCACGACGACATCCGGGTGCCCGCGGCCGCGATCGACCGACGCCCTCGAGCGCGCTCGACCCGGCGGTCCGGGCCGGCCTGGAGGAGTCGATCCGCCGGCTGCGCGCGACCTGCGAGGCCGAGCTCGAGCACGACGTGGTCACCGAGCTCGGCCCGGGCGCCACGGTCACCCACCGCAAGGTCCCGGTCGACCGGGTCGGGCTCTACGTGCCCGGCGGCCTCGCGCCGCTGGTCTCCAGCGTGCTGATGAACGTCGTGCCGGCGCAGGTCGCCGGCGTCGGCTCGATCGCGCTACGCTCGCCGCCGCAGCAGGACCACGGCGGCCTGCCGCACCCGACGATCCTGGCCGCCTGCGCGCTGCTCGGCGTCGACGAGGTCTACGCCGTCGGCGGCGCCCAGGCGATCGCGATGTTCGCCTACGGCGCCGGCCCGTGCCGCCCGGTCGACCTGGTCACCGGCCCGGGCAACATCTACACCGTCGCCGCCAAGCGGCTGCTCAAGGGCGTGGTCGGCATCGACTCCGAGGCCGGGCCCGACCGAGATCGCGATCCTCGCCGACGACACGCGCCGACGCGGCGTACGTCGCCGCCGACCTGGTCAGCCAGGCCGAGCACGACCCGATGGCCGCGGCGGTGCTGGTCACCGACTCGCGAGCGGCTCGCCGACGACGTCGAGGCCGAGCTCGACAAGCAGGTCGCCGCGACCCGGCACACCGAGCGGATCCGCACCGCCCTCGGCGGGCAGCCAGTCCGGCGATCGTGCTGGTCGACGACGTCGACCAGGGGCTCGACGTGGTCAACGCCTACGCCGCCGAGCACCTGGAGATCCAGACCGCCGACGCCGCCGGCGTTCGCCGCCCGGGTCCGCAACGCCGGCGCCGATCTTCGTCGGCCCGTACGCGCCGGTCTCGCTCGGCGACTACTGCGCCGGCTCCAACCACGTGCTGCCCACCGGCGGCTGCGCCTGCCACTCCTCGGGGCTGTCGGTGCGCGCGTTCCTGCAGTCGGTGCACGTCGTCGACTACACCCGCGACGCGCTGGCCGAGGTCGCCGACCACGTCGTGGCGCTGGCCGAGGCCGAGGACCTGCCCGGCCACGGCGCCGCGGTCAGCGTCCGGTTCGCAGCGAGTGACACGCTTTCCTCCGCTGCGGGAGGAGCTGCGCGGCATCGAGCCGTACGGCGCCCGCAGCTCGACGTGCCCGGTGCAGCTCAACGTCAACGAGAACCCCTACCCGCCCCGCGCGGCGGTGCGTCGCCGACATCGCGCGGCGGTCGCCGAGGCGCGCGCGACCCTCAACCGCTACCCCGACCGCGAGTTCACCGAGCTGCGGACGGCGCTGGCCGCCTACCTCGGCGCACGGCGTCACGCGCCCGAGCAGGTGTGGGCGGCCAACGGCTCCAACGAGGTGATGCTGCAGCTGCTGCAGGCCTTCGGCGGGCCGGGCCGGGTGGCGCTGAGCTTCGCGCCGACGTACTCGATGTACCCGGAGTACGCCCGCGACACCATGACCGAGCTGGGTCGCCGGCCACCGCGAGAGCGACTTCAGCCTCGACCTCGACCACGCGCGCGAGCTGGTCGCGCGAGCACCGGCCGTCGCGTCGTGCTGCTGCCCTCGCCGAACAACCCGACCGGCACCGCGCTGCCGCTCGACGCGGTCGACGCGCTCTGCGAGGCGGCCGGCGACGGCGGTGCGTGGTCGTCGACGAGGCGTACGGCGAGTTCCGCCGCGGCGGGCACGCCCGAGCGCGCTGGAGCTGCTGCCGCGCGCACCGCAACCTGGTCGTCACCCGCACCATGAGCAAGGCGTTCGCGCTGGCCGGCGCCCGGCTCGGCTACCTCGCCGCCGACGCCCGCGATCTGCGACGCGATCCGCGTCGTCCGGCTGCCCTACCACCTCTCCGCGGTCACCCAGGCGACCGCGCTCGGCGGCGCTCCGGCACGCCGCCGAGCTGCTCGGCAACGGTCGACGACGCTGCGCGCCGAGCGCGACCGCACGGTCGCCTGGCTGCGGGAGCAGGGTCTACGAGGTGGCCGACTCCGACGCCAACTTCGTGCTGTTCGGCACCTTCGCCGACCGGCATGCTGTCTGGCAGGGCCTGCTCGACCGCGGGCGTGCTGATCCGCGAGACTGGACCCGACGGCTGGCTGCGCGTCTCGATCGGCACCGCCGAGGAGATGGCGGCATTCCGGGACGGCACTGGACGGACAGTGATGGCAAGCGACGGAAGTAGGACGCGATGAGCCGGACCGCACGGATCGAGCGCCAGACCAAGGAGTCGAAGGTGCTCGTCGAGGTCGACCTCGACGGCACCGGCCGCCACGACGTCTCCACCGGCGTGGGCTTCTACGACCACATGCTGACCGTCGTTCGCGCGGCACGCGCTGGTCGACCTGACCGTGCAGACCGAGGGCGACACCCACATCGACGCCCACCACACCGTCGAGGACACCGCGATCGTGCTCGGCCAGGCGCTGCGCGAGGCGCTCGGCGACAAGGCCGGCATCCGCCGGTTCGGCGACGCGACCGTGCCGCTCGACGAGGCGCTGGTGCAGGCCGTCGTCGACGTGTCCGGCCGGCCCTACTGCGTGCACACCGGCGAGCCCGAGGGCCAGGAGTACGTCGCTCATCGGCGGCGACGGCGAGCTACCTCGGGCTCGCTGACCCGGCACGTCTTCGAGACGCTCGCGTTCCACGCCCAGATCGCCCTGCACGTGCGGGTGCTGGCCGGCCGCGACCCGCACCACCTGGTCGAGGCGCAGTTCAAGGCGTTCGCCCGGGCGTTCCGCGACGCGGTCGCGATCGACCCGCGCGAGACCGGCGTGCCCGTCGACCAAGGGCACACTCTGACGCCGGCCGTCGATGAAGTCGTCATCGTCCTCGACTACGGGTCGGGCAACCTCCGCTCCGCCGTCCGCGCGCTCGAGCGCGCCGGCGCCGACGGTCGACGCTCACCGCGCGACGTCGGCCGGCGCTGGACGGCCGACGGGCTCGTCGTGCCGGGCGTCGGGGCGTACGCGGCGTGCATGGGCGGGCTGCGCGCCGGTCGACGGCGCGCGGATCATCGGCCGCCGGCTCGCCGGCGGTCGCCCGGTGCTCGGCATCTGCGTCGGCATGCAGGTGCTGTTCGAGCGCGGCGTCGAGCACGGCGTGAGACCGAGGGCTGCGACGAGTGGCCGGGCGTCGGTCGAGCGGCTGCAGGCGCCCGTCGTACCCCACATGGGGTGGAACACCGTCGACGTCGCCCGAGGGCACCGCGCTCTTCGCCGGCGTCGAGGACGAGCGGTTCTACTTCGTGCACTCCTACGGCGTCCGCCGCTGGGACCTGGTGACCCACAGCCGCACCCGGGCGCCGCTGGTGCACCTGGGCCGAGCACGGCGGCGACCGGTTCGTCGCCGCCGTCGAGAACGGCCCGCTGTGGCGACCCAGTTCCACCCGGAGAAGTCCGGCGACGCCGGCGCGCGGCCTGCTGCGCAACTGGGTGGCAGAGCCTGTGAGCCGGCATGAGCAAGGAGCGCGCCGCAGCGCCGCGCCGAGCGGGAGCGGGAGGCGGCCGCTGCGGGCGGCCGCCCGGGCGGCCGAGGCCAGGAGCGCGCCGAGCGCACGGCGCGCCCGCAGGCAGGCAGCTGACCCGGCTGGCTGCCCGCGGCCCGCGCCGCGTCCCGACCGGCATCCTGGCCGAGCGCCGGCGCCAGCCGGCTGCGGCTGCTGGTCGCGGTGCTGGTCGCTGTGAACGTGGTGGTCTGGATCTTCCTGCCGCGACTGGTCCGGCGCGGCGATGGTCGCCGTCCTCGCCGTGCTGACCGCTGCTCCTGCTCCACGCCATGCTCGTCCGCAACTTCACCGCCAGCAAGGATCCCCATGACCGCCACCTCGAGCTGCTGCCCGCCGTCGACATCGCCGACGGCCAGGCGGTCCAGCTCGTGCAGGGCGTGGCCGGCTCGGAGAAGCACTTCGGCGACCCGGTCGAGGCGGCCCTGCGCTGGCAGGAGGCCGGCGCGGAGTGGCTCCACCTGGTCGACCTCGACGCGGCGTTCGGGCGCGGCCACAACCGCGAGCTCCAGGCCAAGATCGTCGGCGCCCTCGACATCCAGGTCGAGATGAGCGGCGGGATCCGCGACGACGAGTCGCTGGCGGCGGCGATGGCCGCCGGCTGCCGCCGGGTCAACATCGGCACCGCGGCGCTCGAGCAGCCGGAGTGGTGCGCGGCCGCGATCGCCGAGTACGGCGACCGGGTCGCGGTCGGCCTCGACGTCCGCGGCCGCACCCTGGCCGCGCGCGGCTGGACCCGCGACGGCGGCGACCTCTACGACGTGCTGGCCCGGCTCGACGCCGAGGGCTGCGCGCGCTACGTCGTCACCGACGTCAACAAGGACGGCATGCTCCAGGGTCCGAACCTCCAGCTGCTGCGCGACGTCTGCGCGGCCACCGACCGGCCGGTGGTGGCCTCGGGCGGCATCACCGAGCTGGCCGACCTCGCGGCGCTGATGGGCCTGGTCGCCGACGGCGTCGAGGGCGCCATCATCGGCACCGCGCTCTACGAGGGCCGGTTCACGCTCGAGGACGCCCTGGCGCTGACCCGCGCGCATGAGCCTCGCCGTACGCGTCATCCCCTGCCTGGACGTCGACGCCGGGCGCGTGGTCAAGGGCATCAACTTCCGCGAGCTGCGCGACGCCGGCGACCCGGTCGAGCTGGCCCGGCTCTACGACGCCGAGGGCGCCGACGAGCTGACCTTCCTCGACATCTCGGCCTCCCACGAGGGCCGCGCGACCACGCTGGAGATCGTCTCGCCGCACCGCCGAGCAGGTCTTCATCCCGCTGACCGTCGGCGGCGGGAGTCGTCCTCGGTCGACGACGTCGACCCGCTGCTGCGGGCGGGCGCCGACAAGATCGCGGTCAACACGGCGGCGATCCACCGGCCGGAGCTGGTCGCCGAGATCGCCGACCGGTTCGGCAACCAGGTGCTGGTGCTCTCGCGTCGACGCCCGCCGGGCGTCCGGGCACCGCCGTCGGGCTTCGAGGTGACCACCCACGGCGGCCGCAAGTCGGCCGGGCTCGACGCCGTCGAATGGGCAGCCGCGGCGGCCGAGCTCGGCGCCGGCGAGATCCTGCTCAACGCCATGGACGCCGACGGCACCCAGGACGGCTTCGACCTCGAGCTGATCCGCGCCGTACGCCGCGAGGTCACCATCCCCGTCATCGCCAGCGGTGGCGCCGGCGCGGTCGCGCACTTCCCGCCCGCGGTCGACGCAGGCGCCGACGCCGTCCTCGCCGCCACCGTCTTCCACTTCGGCACCCTGCGCATCGCGGACGTCAAAGCCGGCCTCGCCGACTCCGGCCTCCCCGTCCGCTGACCGTTGTCTCGGGGCGGTCGTCGTCCTCCCGAAGGCGCAAGGATGCCCGCCGATCGGGACGACGCAGACCTGTGGTCGGCTTCGCGGGGTGGGTCCGGGGTCTCGACGCGTTCGTCGCTGGCGCTCCTCTCGGCTCGACCACCTGGAGTACAGGTGGTCGAGCCGGGCGAGGCGCTAGCCGAGTCCGTGTCGAGACCTCCGGTAGTGGGCACGTGAACTCGGGGTGGTCGGCTTCGCGGGGTGGGGTCCGGGGTCTCGACGCGTTCGTCGCTGGCGCTCCTGTCGGCTCGACCACCTGGAGGTTCAGGTGGTCGAGCCGGGCGAGGCGTTAGCCGAGTCCGTGTCGAGACCTCCGGTAGTGGGCACGTGAACTCGGGGTGGTCGGCTTCGCGGGTGGGGTCCGGGGTCTCGACGCGTTCGTCGCTGGCGCTCCTGTCGGCTCGACCACCTGGAGGTTCAGGTGGTCGAGCCGGGCGAGGCGTTAGCCGAGTCCGTGTCGAGACCCCCGGTAGTGGGCACGTGAACTCGGGGTGGTCGGTTTCGCGGGGTGGGGTCCGGGGTCTCGACGCGTTCGTCGCTGGCGCTCCTGTCGGCTCGACCACCTGGAGGTTCGGGTGGTCGAGCCGGGCGAGGCGCTAGCCGAGTCCGTGTCGAGAGCTCCGGTAGTGGGCACGTGAACTCGGGGTGGTCGGCTTCGCGGGGTGGGGTCCGGGGGGTTTCGACGCGTTCGTCGCTGGCGCTCCTGTCGGCTCGACCACCTGGAGGTTCAGGTGGTCGAGCCGGGCGAGGCGCTAGCCGAGTCCGTGTCGAGACATCTCAAAGGCGTGATCGGTGGGACAGTTCGTTCCGGGCAACGGCCTTCCGCGGTTTGAAGGTCGGGGACGGTGGTTGAGGTGTGAGGAGCGCCAGCGACGAGCCCTCGAAACCCGTTTGGTTGAGCGGGAAAGTCGTTACCGGACCGTGACCATGGGATCGGTGGATAGCCCCCGAATCTGGGCCGTCAGTGTCGGTGGCGAGTGCTTGGATTCTTCTATGACCAGCACCCGATCCGAGACCACGGACAGCACGACTGCTGCTGCCGTGCTGTCGGGGTTGCGTGGTCACCAGGCCGACCGCGATGCGGCGGAGATCCAATCCTCCAGACCACCATCGAGTGGGCAATCATCCACGAGGTCGAGCCCGACGAAGGCCACGCCGATCACGGGTTCTTCGGTGACCGCCCGATCCCGCTCGCCGGTGAAGGTGCGCCGCTGGTCGCGGAGTTCGCGGCGATGGAGTACGCCGCCGCGCGCGGCTTGTCCACCGACGCCGGCCACACCTACCTCGGCCGCGCACTGGAGCTCCGCTACCGCCTCCCGCGGCTGTGGGACCGGGTGATCGCCGGGAAGCTGGCGGTGTGGCGGGCGTTCCGGATCGCCGACCAGACCATGACCCTCCCGGTCGAGGGTGCCGCGCATGTCGACCGGCACCTCGCGCCGGTGGCGCACTCGTGTTCCTGGGCCCAGTTGGACCGTACGGTCGAGGACGCGATGGTGCGGTTCGACCCCGCAGCCGCCGAAGCGAAACGGCGGGAGGCAGCAGAGCGTCAGCACGTCGATGTCCGGGTCGACCAGGTCTCCTATGACGGCACCGTCCACATCGACGCCGAGGTCGACCTGGCTGATGGGTTGGATTTCGAGGACGTGATCCGCGCCGGCGCCAAGCAGCAGGCCGACCTGGGCTCGACCGAGTCGTTGAACGTTCGCCGCGCCAAGGCCCTGGGTGACCTCGCCCGCCGCCAGCTCGCCTTCGGGTTCGACAACACCGAGCCCGGCCGCGGCGTTGACCTGGTCGTCCACATCTCCGAGGACGCGCTGACCGGCGGCGAGACCGTCGGCCGGTGCGGCAACACCAGGTCCCCGATCAGCGTGGACCAGATCCGCGAATGGTGCGGCAACCCCAACGCGAACGTGACCGTCAAGCCGGTCATCGACCTGGCCGGGCACATCCATGTCGAGGCCTACGAAGCCCCCGACCGGCTCAAAGACGCGAACGCCCTGGTCGACGTGCACTGCGTGTTCCCGCACTGCACCAAACCAGCCGAGCGCTGCGACTCCGACCACGTGTCGCCGACCCCGGCGGCCGACCTGCTGCCAACACCGCGCCGCTGTGCCGCCGGCACCACCGCGCCAAAACCCACTCCGCGTGGGACTACACCGTCCTCGACCGCGGCACCTACCTCTGGACCACCCCCAACGGCATCAAGCTGATCCGCGACCACCGCGGCACCAGTTCATTCCCGGGCGAACCCTGACCACCACGCCCCACACCCCGGCCACGAACGACCTGGCCGGGGTAATCGGCGTGCTCGTGCTCGTCACCCCCACCTACGCTCGGCTCGTGCGTGCACCGGGTCCGCGGGTGGTCTGGATCTGCGGCGCGCCCGGAGCAGGCAAGTCAGCAGTTGCTTGGGCCCTGTTTCAACGACTCTCCGACCGGGGCACCAAGGTCGCCCACGTCGACATCGACCAGCTCGGCATGCTCTATCCAGAGCCCGATGAACGCGAGCGCCATCTCCTCAAAGCGGAGGCGCTGGCGGCCCTGGTGCCGGGCTACGGCTTGGCCGGGGCTGAGGTCGTCGTTGTCTCGGGAGTGGTGGATCCCACACGAAGCCGTCGGCACTGGAGAAAGCCGACGTCACCGTCTGCCTCCTCAGGGCAGGCGAAGCGGCGCTGCGGATACGAATCCTTGCCCGAGGTTGCGATGAGGAGGACGTAGCGGAGGCGATCGCCGAAGAGAAGCAGCTCGTGGCGGCCGACTTCGCCGACGCGACCATCGAGACGATTGGGCTCACGGTGCACGAGACAGTCGACCGCCTCGTTGCCATGGTGACAACGGGCGCGCAGCCCATTGGTGAGATCTGCGGGCCAGACGGAGCCGCAACGCCGATGGACACCATCGTGATCACCGGGCCCCGTGCCGCTGGCTCGTCCACGATCGGTTTCGGCCTGGCGTCGCAGCGGTGGCGCGAGGGCCGACGCACGGGGTTCCTCGACCTGCAGCAGCTCGGGTTTCTCGGAGGCAACGGTTCCACGGACGAGGAATCGGAGCGCTCGGGATACGGCAGTTCAAGACCATGCATGCCCACCTGGCCGCGCGCGGAGCGGAGCTGGTGATCGTCAGTGGACACCTGAGCGTGGCCGGCCGGGGAGCGCTCCGAACCGCTCTGGGGCAGTCGCGAGTCACGGTGATCCGCCTTCGCGCCAGCCGCGCCACCATCGAAGCGCACGTTCGCGAACGAGTAGCGGGCAGCGAGGCGCGGCTTGCCGGCGACGACCTTCTCGGGGCCAGCCTCGAGCATCAGTGCAGCCGTCGTCGCCGATGCTCTCGCGGAGCAAACCGTCCTGGATGCCGCAGGCGATGACGACGCTGTTGTGGACGTCAGCCGACGGACAGTGCCGGAGGTGCTCGAAGAGATCGGCGCAGCGTGGCTACCCTGGGCCAGGTGAGCCAGACCTACGACGTCTACCAGGGTCAACCGGAGAGCGCCGGCAGCCAGCGGTGGTACGTGCTCGTCGAGTACTCCAACGCGGGAGATCGCAAGCCACCGACCAAGATCGACTTCCCGTCGGGCTTCTGCGCGAGCCGCGAGGAGGCCCTGGTCGAGGCCGAGCGACTGGCGTACAGCTTCGACCCGCCCGATCCGCTGGCGCCTCAGGGACGACGGGTGTTCAGTGACGGCGACGGGTTCCTCACCGTCATCCAGGGAGCCATGTCGACCTTCCACTCAGCGCCGGGCCGTCCGGTTCCTCGGCGAGCGGAGCTAGAGCGGCCGCCGAAAGGACGGCGTGTAGATTGATCCTGGGGAATAGCCTGCTGGGGGCGCAGGTTGGCGCCAGACGGAGTGAGTCCGGCCACAACAGGATTTGGGAGCATGAGCGAGGCGAGGAGTGAGGGCCGGGGATGGACCCGACCGGGTTCGCCGTCCTCCTGGTCGCGATCAAGCGCGAGCCGTGGGTCTTCACGGTGTCGACGCTCGGCAGCCTGCTGTTCGGCGCGCTGACGGTCGCCGACGCCTGGGTGCTCGGTTGGTCCACCGACCACGTCGTGCTGCCGGCGTTCGACAACGGCGAGATCGGCGCCGGCCTGCTGTGGGCGGTGCTCGCGTCTTTCCTGGGCGTGGCGATCCTGCGGGCCGTCGGCATCGTGGCGCGGAGACTCGGCGCGGGCATCATGCAGTACCGCATGCAGGCCTCCACCCGCCGTGCGGTCACCCGGCAGTACCTTGTCGCTGCCGATGGAGTGGCACCAGCGCCACCCGACCGGCGAGCTCCTCTCCAACGCCAACTCCGACGTCGAGGCGGCGTGGGGTCCGATCGCGCCGCTCCCCATGGCCGTCGGCACCGTCGCGATGATGGTGATCGCGGTCGTGCCAGATGCTGATCGCCGACCTGGTGATGGCCCTGGTCGGGCTGCTGGTCTTCCCGGCGGTGATCGCGGTCAACGTGATCTACCAGCGGAAGGCACGGGGTGGGCGACCCGGGCGCAGCAGCTGCGCGGCGAGGTCAGCGAGATCGCCCACGAGTCGTTCGACGGCGCGATGGTGGTCAAGACCCTCGGCCGGGAGGGCGAGGAGACCGCCCGCTTCGCCGCGAAGTCGAAGGAGCTGCGCGACGTCAACATCCGGGTCGGCCGGATCCGCGCGGCGTTCGACCCACCCTGGCGGCGCTGCCCAACCTCGGCGTGCTCATCGTGCTGTCGGTCGGGGTCTCGCGGGTGCTCAGTGGCGCCACCGACCCCGGCGACGTGGTCACCGTCGCCTACCTCCTCACCATCGTGTCCTTCCCGATCCGCTCGATCGGCTGGCTGCTCGGCGAGTTCCCGCGCAGCGTGGTGGGCTACCACCGCGTGAGCGCGGTGCTCGGCGCCGCGGCGAGATGGAGTACGGCGAGGCGCGGGCGGCGGACGGCAGAGACCGGCGCCCAGCTCGCGGTGACCGGCGTCGGCTACTCCTACACGCCCGACCAGCAGCTCCTCGACGGCCTCGACTTCACCGTCGAGCCGGGCCGGACCGTTGCGCTGGTCGGCGCGACGGCGTCCGGCAAGAGCACCCTGACCACCCTGCTGACCCGCCTGGTCGATCCCGACCGCGGGCGGGTCATGATCGACGGGGTCGACGTGCGCGACCTGGCTCGGGGCGAGCTGGCCGAGATCGTGTCTTTGGTGCCGCAGACCGCCTTCCTGTTCGACGACACGGTGCGCGGCAACGTCACGCTGGGCGCCGAGGTCAGTGACGCCGAGGTCTGGGCCGCGCTGCGGACCGCCCAGGCCGACGGCTTCGTGGCCGCCCTGCCGGAGGGGCTCGACGCGAAGCTCGGTGAGCGCGGCACCTCGCTCTCGGGCGGCCAGCGGCAGCGGATCTCACTGGCCCAGGCGCTGGTCCGCAAGCCACGGCTGCTGATCCTCGACGACGCGACCTCGGCGGTCGACCCAGAGGTCGAGGCCCGGATCCTCGAGGGCCTGCGCAGCGGAGATGCGGACAGCACGCTGGTCGTGGTCGCCTACCGCAAGGCCACCATCGGGCTGGCCGACGAGGTGCTGCACCTCGAGGACGGACGGATCACCAGCCCGTGGCACCCACACCGAGCTGCTCGGTGAAAAGAAAAGATATTGAAAGCAGCCAAGCATAAGTCCGTTACTCCACATTAAAAATATAGTTCCTATACCAAACAAAACACCGAATACTACGCTTTTAAAAGCAACGCTGATATTATTGTAAGCAATATGAACAAACATTGAAAATGGGTTAGCATCTTTATATACACCAAACGGATCTCCTTTTTGAATACGTGCAATTGTTTCATCATAATAACCCGGCTGCACTTTATGGTTGAAAAAATCTGGAGCATAATTCGGATCTGTTGAGGAAGAAACAACTCCGATAGTAACAAACACTACAAATAAAATAAGGGTAAAAAGAAAAGTCTTGTGGTAACGGCGAAACAACAACGGAAGCTCATATTTCCAGAAGAGCAAAACTCTTGAATATTTTTGTTTTTTGTTTTGGTAAATACTCTGGTAAATTCCTGCGGCAATTCCATTAATCCAACGGGTAACTTTACTTTGCGGGTAAAAAGTTTTTGCATAGGAAAGATCGTCAAGCAGGGTAATAAACCTGTCGGCCATTTCATCAGGATCTTTTGATTCCTCATGCTGATATTGATTCCATTTATCAACATTTTTTTTAATAAACCTCGCTTCACGCATTTCATAAAATTAAGAGCCTTTTCCAAATTCCTTCGATACTGCCAGGAAATAAGAGCCATTTACAAATATAACCGACTTCAAACGATACTTACCAATCAAAAAATAAAAAATACAGATTTTGTTTTAAAATAATAATTTGCCTTATGGGCGTTATCCAGATAGCTACTCCTTTTAATATTGACCTTGAATTTGAAATAGCCGAGTTTCATAAAAGGCTTTTTGCCTACCTGATTGATTTTACTTTATTGCTTTTATATTTCGTAAGCATGAAATATTTCTATTACGGAGGATTTGACATGGTCAGCAATGAAGTATTGCAAAACCATGTGGGCATCGATATTCTTACTATTTCTATGCCGATGCTTTTGTATTCGCTGGTAACAGAAGTGATGATGCATGGGCAAACTATCGGTAAAAAACTGATGAATATAAGGGTGATAAGCCTTGATGGCGGCGAGCCGCAACTAAACCAGTTTATAATAAGATGGATGTTTAAAGCATACGAATGGCCTTTCTTTTTTGGATATACTATTCTTACACGCGAAAGCCTGATTGTTTACATTTTGATTACCGGTTTCCTGGGAATTATTGTAGTGATTATTATTGCCGTTACAAAAAGAAATCAACGCCTTGGAGATCTTGCAGCCAATACGGTGGTTGTAAATACCAAATCTCTATTTTCAGTACAGGATACCGTTTTTATGGAAATTAAGCAAAATGATTATGTGGTGAAATTTCCTGAAGTTTTAAAGCTTTCCGACCGGGATATTAATACCATAAAAAATGTTATTAACCAGTTTTACAAAAATCACAATACCCAAACCTGTGTGCGTGTTGCCTATAAAGTTCAGGAAGTTTTGAAAATCCACACCGATTTATATGCGATTGATTTTTTAGAAAAACTGCTGGCCGATTATAATTATCTTGCTACAAAATAATAAGTTATAAAACACTTATCAATGCATTGCCGCTGCAATCAGTACCAATAATAAATAGCCAATGCATAAAAAGAAAGAATAATAATTGTAAAAATCCCATAAAATTTAAACAGGGATTTCAGGTTCATCAATGATTCATCAAAATTTTCCTGGCTCACTCCCTTTACGGCAGACTGCATTTTTACGGAAAACCTATATAAATAAAAACATGGAAAAAAGAATAAAAGGGCCAATAACAAATATACGATAGTCATCGTTACCTTCATCACCTGAGCTAAATTCGACAGACATGGTATTATAAGGAGGCAACTGTGTAATAAAAACAGGCATAAAAAAAGATAATACTATCGTAATTGCGCAAAGTATAAATCCCATGATTGCCAAAAATTTTCCCCATCTGGCGCTTCCGTTAAATAGCTTTGCGCCAGCGGAGAAACTTCCAAATCATTACTTAGCAAATCAAGATTTTCCAACTGTCTTTATTTTAATTTAAAGTATAAAGATTTTTCAGATAATGAATTTAATATGCTCTTGCAAATAAAACTCTTTCTCTGCTTGGTTTACCTGTTAAAATGCACTTCCTTCTTCCTTTATATTATTTAAGGGAATGCAACGAATAGTCGCTTTGGTAAGTTCTTTTATTTTTTCTTCTGTTTCTGCAGTTCCATCCCAATGCGCAGCAATAAACCCGCCTTTTTCATCAAGAATTTTTTCAAAATCTTCCCTGGTATCTGCCTTTGTAATATTGTTATCCCGGTAAACTTTTGCCTTGTTATAAATATTTTGCTGGATTTCATTCAGCAAAACTGCAACTGTATTTGCCAGCCCATCCATAGAAACTGATATTTTTTCTTTTGTATCTCTGCGTGCAATTTCAACCGATATTGTTTTGCATATCTCTTGCACCGATAGCAATGCGCAACAGGCACACCTTTCAATTCATATTCTGCAAATTTCCATCCCGGGCGGCTGTTATCATCGTCTATCATATTTAACCCGTATGCCCAGCGCTTTAAAATCTTCCATAAATGATTTTACTTTTTCATCAATCATTTGTTTTTGCTCTCTCCTTTATAAATCGGAATAATTACTACTTGTATGGGCGCCAGTTTTGGCGGAAGTACAAGCCCGTCATCATCACTGTGCGCCATTACCAATGCGCCGATCAATCGCCAGCTTACGCCCCAGCTTGTTGCCCATACATAGTCCAGCTTATTTTCTTTATCAGTAAATTGTACATCAAATGCTTTTGCAAAATTTTGACCGAGGAAATGAGAAGTGCCTGCCTGCAAAGCTTTACCATCCTGCATCAGCGCTTCTATGCAATAAGTATCTTCTGCTCCGGCAAAACGCTCATTGATACTTTTAACTCCTTTTATTACGGGCAATGCCATCCATTCTTCTGCAAACTCTGCATACACATTTAGCATTTGAATTGTTTCGTCTATAGCTTCCTGCGAGGTGGCATGGGCAGTATGCCCTTCCTGCCATAAAAATTCTGTTGTGCGCAAAAAAAGGCGTGTGCGCATTTCCCATCTTACCACGTTGGACCACTGGTTTACAAGTAAGGGCAAATCCCGGTAAGATTGTATCCATGTTTTATAAGTATTCCAGATAATTGTTTCTGATGTAGGCCTTACAATCAGTTCTTCTTCAAGTTTTGCATCGGGGTCAACAATAATGCCGCCGCTGTCGGGATCTTTCATTAAGCCTGTAATGCGTTACCACGGCACATTCTTTGGCAAATCCTTCTACATGCGCAGCTTCTTTGCTTAAAAAACTTTTGGGAATAAATAAAGGGAAATATGCATTCTGGTGGCCGGTTTCTTTAAATCATTTTATCAAGCTGGTCCCGCATGTTTTCCCAAAGTGCAAATCCGTAAGGCTTTATAACCATACAACCTCTTACGGCACTGTAATCTGCAAGGCCGGCCTTTAAAATGATATCATTATACCATTGCGAATAATCCTTTTCCCTGCTTGTAATTTCTTTGCTCATTATATTGTATTATAGTTTTGAAATTTGTATTAATTTTATTATGCGAAAACAGTCCATTTTATCTTAGCTATTCTTTAACATCGTTTGCTGAAAATTAAACACCTTACATAAAGTTTAATTAATGCTTAAATTTACATAAGTAAACGGCGCAAAAGTAACGACTTCATTTTTAATTTTTTAAACTTAAAATCATGAAAACAAAACATTTACTCTTACTTATATTAATCGCTGTATTTAGCAGTTGCAGCAGTGCATACCGCATCGGCCAAACTCCTGATGATGTTTATTACTCACCTGCGCCTCCACCACCTGTGACTATGTAACAACCGAGAACCAACAGGACAAGGATTCTTATGCATATAACAATGCCACTAACAGTGAAGACCTTGCCATCAGAAGAGGCATAAACGATCCACGGTACCGGAGTAATATTTCATTGGATTTTGGGTCTGGCTATAGCCCGTATGATTACTATGGATCTTCTTTTTACAGCCCTTATTCTCCGTATTATTATAATCCCTATGGAAATAATGGAGTTACGTTTTATTCCCATGGTTATAATTATTTTAATGGTTATAACAGTTACAACTATTATTCGCCTTTTAATAACAACTATTATTCGCCCTTTAGTGACTATTATTATACACCTATTTTTTATGGCCATGGCAGCCCGGCAAGCAATTATCCTACAGGGCCAAGGACCTATAACCTCGGCGCCTATAACAATGCTAACAGAAGCAGTACCAGTAGTACAAACCGGGTTTATATTGAACAGGCGCAACCAGCAACAAATATCTGCACCTGTAAGAACTTTTCCGGCACAGCAGCCTGTGAACAGGAACAGTGGTGTGGGAAATTTTATAAGAAGAGTTTTTAGCTCCTCCGATAACAATGTCCGTACTTACAATAACGAATAACAATAACACAACAACACTTTATCTCCTGCAAGAACCATACAATCGAATACATCCGGCAGCAACTCGTCTTCATCCGGAAGCAGCGGCGCCCCTGTAAGAACTTTCAGAAGATAAATTTTTATAACTCTCCTCAGGAGTGATAAAACAAATTTTACATTAAAGTAGATTATTAAAAAATAATTATACTTTTTTTGGGGTCTTCTTTTCTATATACCTTCCAAATTATTGTACAATGAAAGCAATATATTTACTGGCAATCGCTTTGTTTGCTATCACAAAGGTATATGCGCAGGAACCTGCTGATGCGTTGCGGTACTCATGGTTAACACAAAACGGAACAGCCCGCAACCAGGCAATCGGGGGAGCCGGCGTTTCTTTAGGTGGCGAATTTTCTTCCCTTTTTATTAACCCTGCCGGCCTGGGATTTTATAAAACCAGTGAATTTGTTATAACACCCGGCTATTCATTAAAGAATTTCAAATCAACTTATAAAAACAACCCGGCTTCCAGCAACAATAATAATTTTAACCTTGGAGCAAGCGGCCTTTTATTTTCAACATCTACTCCTGACAGAAAAATAAAAAGCTTCACATTTGCAATAGGCGTAAACAGGATTGCAGATTTCAACAAACATATTTATTACAAAGGCCAAAATACAACAAGTTCTTATTCAGAAAAATACCTGGAAGAACTGGCCAATAATAATGTTACTGATCCCAATAGCGCTGCTGCCGATTATCCCTCCGGCTCCAGCCTTGCATTCAATACATATCTTATAGATACGGTTCAGGCGGCAGACGGCTCTGTCTCCGGTTACAGGAGCCTCGCCAATCCGACTTCAGGGTTACTGCAGGAAAATACAATTAATACTTCCGGTGGTATTACAGATATATCATTGGGAGGCGGCCTCAACTTGAAAGAAAAACTTTTTTTTGGCCTGACGCTGAGTTTCGATTTTTTAAATTATGACCGTGATGCTCATTATAAAGAAAGTGATCTTTCAGGTATCTCCACAAATGACTTTAATTATTTCGAATCCAATGAAACATTAAACACAAAAGGAATTGGCGCTACGGCAAAATTTGGCATGATTTATAAACCAATTGAAGATGTAAGGCTTGGGCTTACCCTGCAAGTGCCCACCAACTACCAACTTACCGATAAATATTCGTCAGAAGTAATAACCGACCTGGAAGGCTATGGTGGCGCCGGCATCAAAAAACAAAGTTCCACCGATTTGAATAACGGGCAACTTCTTGAATCGAAATACAATTTTAATTCTCCTTTTAAAGCTGCTGTCAAGCGCTTCCTATGTTTTCCGTGAAGTTGAAGATGTAAAAAATCAACGTGGATTTATTACTGCAGATATTGAGTATGTAAATTATAAGGGAGCGTCTTTTAAAGCCACCGATAATAGTGATGCAGCCGCCACGGATTATTATTCTTCGTTAAATAAAGTAATAGATAATTTATATAAAAATGCCTTCAATTTGAGGGTAGGTGGTGAAGTAAAATTTAATACGCTAATGTTCAGGCTTGGAGGCGCTTACTATGGCAACCCTTATAAAAATGAAACGGCCAATCTATATAAAGTTAGTGGGGGCTTAGGTTACAGAAACAAGGGCATTTTTATTGACCTTACTTATGTATATTCAATTAATAAAGATATTCATTATCCATACCTGTTGCAGGACAAACCTAATTCACCTGCTTCTGTAAAAAATAATGCAAGTAATGTTATTGCTACGATTGGATTTAAGATTTAGCGCCCATCCGAAATAATCCACAACCTTAATTGAACTTTTTAAACCAGGTAATTTGTCTTTTTGCAAAATGCCTGGTATTTTTTTTTATCTCCTCAATCGTGTACGGTAAAGAATTTTTTCTGCCACCGGGCAAATCTTTTCCCTCCATTAAATCGAATATTTCTTTATAGCCTACCGTTTGCAATGCATTCAAATGCCGGTAGGAAAATAAAGCTTCTGCTTCCTGCAATAGGCCTTTCTCCATCATTTCATCCACTCTCTTGTTGATTCTTTTGTATAGCTCATTCCGCGAAATTTCAAGGTTGATTTTTTTTATTTTAAAGTCCCTGTTAGTTTTCTTTCCCGAATGAAAATCAAGAATAGAAATTCCGGTCGATAACTTTATCTTCCAGTGCCCTTATTATTCTTTGCGGATTTTGTATTTCCCCTGACGAAAAATACGAAGGGTCTTGTTTTTTAATTTCATCCTGCAGCCATTGCAGCCCCTTCGATTTATAGGCCTCATTAATTTTATTGCGGATTTCTTCATTTACGTTGGAACTTCATCAAGGCCTTCGCAAAAGGCTTTAATGTAAAGCCCGGTACCGCCAGCCATAATCGCAACGTTGCTCTGTTTCAAAAATTTTATAAACAGAATCCAGCGCATATTGCTCGAAAACTTTTACATTCACTTCGTCATGAATCGAGTGCGAATTAATGAAATAATGTTGCACGCTTCCGAGTTGTTCTGCTGAAGGTTTTGCTACACCAATATTGAGTTCTTTGAAACACTGGCGACTGTCTGCAGAGATGATTTGAGTATTATGCTGATGAGCAAGTTCTATTGCATAAGAAGTTTTGCCAATAGCAGTAGGGCCTGTTATTATGATGCAGGTCTTGATATTCATGTTTGAATAAGAAAAAGACACAAATATTCAATATTCAATACTCAACAATCAATATTCAAGTGTGGTACTCTTAACTTAATGATATACTTCACGGCAAAGATTTATCAAGAACCATCAAGCCTTATTTATATTTCTTCAGTACTGCTTTCTTCAATATCTTCATCGGGGCCCGCCCCGGTTTCTGTATCCGAATCGCCTTCTTCGCTAAAGCCATCAGGCATTACAGCGCTGTTCAGGTCATATTTTTCCTCAATTTCTGCAAGTTTTTCGTTGATCAGCCCTTTAGTACCATACTGGCTGGGGCCAATTCCTTCGCTACGCGTGCAGAATGGATAGGTGACTTTATTGTCTTCTTCTTTATTGACATTGATAAGTTCCACCATAAAAGTCCAGTTTTTGTGGAAGTCATATACATAAATAAATTTCTGATTTGGATCACGGATTTGTGAACCTATAGTAACTTCATTCATAAGTAACGGTGTTACTTCATATTTCTTTTCATATTTTTCAAGGGTTATTTCCTTACCCCGTTGCCATTTGTCATTGCTTCTAAAGAATGTCGCATTGTGCTTATTATCAAATTCAAAGCATTTTAAAATCATCTTATGCAATTCAAAAAAAGTTTGCACGTGTTTAATTGCAACATCCCTGTAAACGCTGTCGTCATCTTCCCAATAAACCCTGAATTTTAATATTGCCATATCACGAAATTAAGGCTTACTAATCAATTAAGATATTCCCGGCGGAACAATTGTTTCTTAAAAATATTTGAATAAATACCGAAAGTATTATTGTTTAGATATTCCTAAATCCTCTGCAATTTTAGTCATGTATTTAAAGGCCGCCTGGAAGTCGTTGGGAATTACCCCGTCTAAAATAGCTTCACGTACAGCGTTTTTTATTTCGCCTACCTTTCTTGAAGGAGGCAGCCCAAATTCCTTCATAATAATTTCGCCGGTTATGGGTGGTTGCCAATTGCGAAGATGATCTGATTCTTCCACTTCTTTCAATCGCTTTTCTACCATATCAAAATTCGATAGATATTGTTGAACCTTATACTTATTTTTTGAAGTAATATCAGCCTTGCATAAAGTCATTAAAGCTTCAATATCATCTCCTGCGTCAAAAATAAGTCTTCGTATAGCCGAGTCCGTTATATTTTCTTTTGTAAGGCTGATCGGCCGTAAATGCAGTTCTACAATTTTTTTAACAAACCGCATTTTTTCGTTCAGTGGCAATTTCAATTGAGCAAATATTTTTGGAACCATCCTTCCACCGACTACCTCATGACCATGAAACGTCCAGCCATGGCCTTCTTCAAATTTTTTTGTTACCGGCTTTGCAATATCATGTAAAACGGCAGCCCAACGGAGCCACAAATCATTTGTGTGGGGCGCAATATTGTCAAGCACCTGTAGGGTATGGTAAAAATTATCTTTATGCCCCTTACCATCAATATACTCGGCACCTGCAAGGGCAACCATTTGTGGAAAAATAATTTTCAATAAGCCGCTTTTATATAACAGATCAAACCCAACTGAAGGCTTTTCGGCTTAAAATAATTTTATTGAGTTCCTCCGTTATTCGCTCAGCGCTTATAATGTTTATCCTTTGGGCATTTTTTCTGATCGCTTCAAATGTTTCAGCAGTTATATTAAAGTGCAGTTGCGCCGCAAACCGAATGGCACGCATCATTCTAAGGGGGTCATCAATAAATGTCTGATCGGGAGGAAGTGGGGTTTTGATAATTTTTTTTTCAATATCTGCCTTCCCGTTTAAAGGATCTATTAGCTTTCCGAAATCATTTTTATTAAGACTAACCGCCAGTGTGTTTATTGTAAAATCCCTCCGCATCCTGTCTTCGTCAAGTGTTCCCGGCTTCACCAGCGGTTTGCGGCTATCATAAGTATAGCTTTCCGTTCGTGCACCTACAAATTCAATTTCGAAAAAAACCTCACCCCAACCTTTCTCCGGAGAAGAGGGAACAGACTTGTTAGATGTTTCATTAGCCTCACCCCAAACCCTCTCCGTGGAAGAGGGAACAGATTGGTTAAAAGGTTTATTGTAATCTTGCTTATCAGGAACCTCACCCCAGCCCCTCTCCCGGGGAGAGGGAACAGACTTGTTAGAAGCCTTATCGTGATCTTGTTTATCGGAGGCCTCATCCGCCCAACCCATGTCCGGAGGAGAGAGAACAGATTGGTTAGAAGCACGGGTGTATATTTTTATTTGTGCAGTTCCAAAGTTTTTAAAAATATTGACCTGGGGCACCGGGTTAAAATTTTGCGCTGTTCTTTTTGCGAGCTCTATGCCGTCGCCCAGGCACACGATATCTGCGTCTTTCGTGGGCCTGCCCAATATTTTATCTCTTACAAACCCACCAATTAAATATACTGGTATTTTGATTTGGTGGGCTGCGTCGGCGATTTTCTTAAAAATAGAAAGCTCTTCATCACTACATGTAATATCCATGTTACAAAAATAGATTTTAAAAATTCAGTCGGTGCGCTAAAACCTCACACGTTTTCAAAACCTATGCGGCATAAGAAACCTATAAATCGTGCGAAAATTAATTATAGCATGTTCTTAACTATGCACGCTTAACTTTATCTTACTCGTATTATAATTATATCTACGTCGAGATTTATGTGGCATTAATGTTGAACCATATACCTTTTCTTTGAAAATTTCGTTTTATTGATGAAGTATTGACAGATTGACAACTTATGAATAAAGACTATTTTTTTGGCGGGTCGGAAGAGGAAATGGAGTTTATGCCTATAATTCCCTTGAACGAAGATGGAAGTGAAAACAATGATGATCAGCCCATTCCTGTTGAATTACCGCTGCTTCCTTTAAGAAATACGGTTCTATTTCCCGGGGTCGTTATACCGATTACAGTGGGCAGGGATAAAAGTATTAAAGCTGTAAGTGATGCTTACAAAGCTGACAAATTGATAGGTGTTGTCTCGCAAAAAGACAGTTTGGTAGAAGAGCCCACAGTAAGTGACCTTGTCGATATTGGTACTGTCGCAAAAATAATTAAGCTTATAAAAATGCCTGATGGCGGCACTACCGTAATTATACAGGGAAAAAAGAGATTTAAGATTGATGAAATCACATCTGACGATCCTTATTTTAAAGCTAAAATAACAGTACTTGCTGAAGAAGAGCTTAAAAATGATAATGATTTTGATGCAATGGTTTCTTCTATTAAAGAACTTGCCGGGCAAATAATTCAACTTTCTCCCAACCTTCCTTCCGAGGCTTCTATTATTTTAAGAAATATAGAAAATCCTTCATTTCTAATCCATTTTGTAAGCAGCAATTTAAACAGCAGCTTGCTTGAAAAACAAAAGTTGCTTGAAATTCATAATATAAAAGCAAGGGCAGAAGTGTTGATGAACCTTTTGCAAACAGAATTGCAATATGCAGAGCTAAAAAATAAAGTAACCAATAAAACCCGTGCAGAGCTTGACAAGCAACAAAAAGATTATTTTCTGCAGCAACAACTTAAAGCGATCAAAGAAGAATTGGGTGGAGATAATTTTGCAGAAATAAAAGAAATGCAGAAAAAGGCGGATGCAAAAAAATGGCCGGCAACTGCAAAGGAAATGTTTCATAAAGGAATTGAAAAACTGGAAAGAATGCATCCTTCGACTCCCGATTATTCAGTTGTGTATAATCACCTGGACCTGATGCTCGATCTGCCCTGGGAAGATTATACAAAAGATCAATATGACTTTAAAAGGGCAAAAAAAATATTGGATCATGACCATTATGGAATGGAAAAGATAAAACAAAGAATACTGGAATACCTCGCCGTGCTGAAATTGAAAGGTGATATGAAAAGCCCTATTCTTTGTTTTGTAGGCCCTCCCGGAATTGGAAAAACGTCTTTGGGAAAAAGTATTGCCAATGCAATTAACCGCAAATATGTAAGGGTAAGCCTTGGCGGCCTGCATGATGAAAGTGAAATACGCGGCCATCGCAAAACTTATATCGGCGCAATGCCGGGAAGAATTTTACAATCTATCCGGAAAATAAAATCATCCAACCCTGTAATGATATTGGATGAGATTGATAAGGTAGGAACCGATTTTCGTGGCGATCCCTCTTCTGCTTTGCTTGAAGTACTTGATCCCGAGCAAAACAATAATTTTTATGATAATTACCTTGAAATGGAATATGACCTGAGCAAGGTGCTATTTATTGCGACGGCCAATAATCTTCAAAATATTCAACCGGCATTACGCGACCGGCTTGAAATTATTGACCTGAGCGGCTATGCGATTGAAGAAAAAATTGAGATCGCAAAGCGCCATCTTTTGCCCAAACAAAAAGATGCACATGGTTTAAAAGATGTTCCGTTTAAAATAAGTGATGCTGTTCTTGAAAAAATTATTTCAGACTTTACAAGAGAAAGTGGCGTGCGTGAACTGGACAGGCAACTCGCCAGCGTTATGCGCAACCTTGCAAGAACATATGCTGAAAAAGAAAAACTGAAGCCTACTATTAGCCTTGGAGATGTAGAAAAGATTTTGGGGATATCCAGGTACAATAACGAAATGTATAAAACCGCCAATATGCCGGGAGTGGCTGTGGGCCTTGCCTGGACGTATGTTGGAGGAGACATTCTGTTTATTGAAACTACCACAAGCGATAACGGGAAAGGCGAATTAAAACTTACCGGCAATCTTGGAAATGTAATGAAGGAAAGCGCCACAACGGCTATGACCTATCTGCAGGCAAATGCAAAAAAATATGGTATTGACCCTGAACTTTTCAATAAGAAAAATGTTCATGTTCATGTGCCGGAAGGTGCTGTGCCAAAAGACGGCCCAAGTGCCGGGATTACCATGATGACTGCACTTGGCCTCATCATTTACCGGGCGCAAAGTAAAGCCCTATCTTGCCATGACGGGCGAAATTACCCTGAGAGGACAGGTATTACCGGTAGGCGGAATCAAAGAAAAAGTGCTGGCCGCAAAAAGAGCCGGTTTAAAAGAAATCATTATGTGCGTGCAAAATGAAAGAGATGTAAATGAAATAAATCCCAATTTTATAAAAGGCCTTAAGGTGAGTTATGTAAAAACAATGCAGCAGGTACTTGACCTTGCATTATCATAATTTTCTTTTCAAAAACCAGGACTCATAAATCATCGTAAATAATATTGTAAACAAAATCAACAGCTTTTGATGTTGATTGTTTTAAGGGTTAAAGAGAATCCCTCCTGATTCCTCGGGAGGGAAATTTTTTTAAAAACGATTGTTGTTTGATTACACGAATTATAAAAGGGCACATTCCACGAATTAAATATGGAGTTCTAAAATCAGTGTAATTCGTATCATCCTTTTGTCATATTACATTTAACCTAATACTAAGGCCTATCTAAAATATGTCCTGTTGCGCGGAAGTATACGACAGATGGCCATTTACAATTTTAGCAGCAGCCGTAAACGGATGTTCTTCAGCTTTGTTATTGTTCAAAATATGTAACACTTTCCATCCCTTTATTTTAAGATCATCAGCAATCAATGAACGATGGCACCTCCACCATACCGCTTCTGAACACATAAAAGCTGTTCGATAACCGGTGGCCATATTTTCAAGATCTTTTATTCCGATCTTAAATTCATTAGTTTCCATATAATCAGCATAACCCCTAAACGCGGCATTTTTCCAGGCAGTATTTTTTGACTGGGGCAGCGCTTTTCTTCGTCCACCTAAAAAAGGCATATGAGCATAAAGTATACCTTTTCCCGGCAATTCCTTTAAGAGGTTTTCTTTATTAAAATGCGGATACCGGCGCGATCCCGGGAAACTTCTTACATCCGCGAGCATCTCTATTGAAAAGGTTTGTAACAAGCCAATAAATTCCTCTAAGGTTCTTGTAGAATGGCCAATCGTGTAAATTAGTTTTTGCATAGAGTTACAAGTTAACGGGTTGGTAGTTGAAGTTGACCTTCAACTTTGAACTTTGAACTTTAAACTTCTCTGCCTACTTTATTTCAACGGTAAGAAGACAATCTTTTTCAAGGTAGGCCTGTAGCGAGTCGCCAACCATACATTCACCAACTCCTGCGGGAGTACCCGTGAAAATAAGATCGCCGATATTAAGCGAAAAATAATTGGAGATATTTGAAATGATCGTATCGATAGAAAATATCATATCTGATGAGTTTCCTTTTTGTACAATCTCTTTATTTTTTGCAAATGAAAAATTGATATTATTTTTATTAAGCGCAGGTGTTATATCTACAAAAGTGCCAACAGCCGCAGAATTATCAAAAGACTTCGCCTTTTCCCAGGGAAGGCCTTTTTCCTTTAACTGGTTCTGAATATCTCTTGCCGTAAAATCAATTCCAACGCTAATCGCATTATAATAATTTGAAGCATGCTTTTCCTGGATATATTTTCCATTCTTGCTAATACGAACTACAAGCTCACATTCATAATGAAGTTCATTCGTAAATTCCGGGTAATAAAATGGTGTATGATTTTGAACAAGGGCACTTTTGGGCTTCATGAAAATGACCGGTTCATCAGGTAGTTCACTACCCATTTCTTTTACATGATCTTTATAATTACGTCCGATACAAAAAATTTTCATACTCAGCCAGATTTATCTTTTAAGTGCCAGAGGGTTTTAAGGGCGAAAATATACAAAACAAATTAAAAAAAGAATTCTCAATCCTTAGATTCGGAATTAAACGTAAAACTGTTTATGTTCATTGTCCTGTCAATCCCAATTGTTGCAAAATTTTCGATTACTTCGATACATTTTTCGATTTTAGACCTTACAAGGAGAACTTCTTCAGGAAGCCAGCGGCTCAATACAAATTCAACCTGCATTCCCTTTGGAAAATTATTGCCGATACCAAACCTAAGCCGTGGATAAGCATTTGTTCCCAGTGCATTTTGAATATCCCGCAAGCCGTTATGCCCTGCATCGCTACCGCTTTTACGCAACCTTAATTTGTTCAAAGGCAGTGCCAGCTCATCTACAATTGTAAGCGAATTCTCAGCATCTATTTTCTCTTTATTAAGCCAGTACTTCACCGCCTTTCCACTGAGGTTCACAAAAGTGGAGGGCTTAATACAAACGAAGATTTTACCTTTATATTTTATTTCTGATACTTCTGCGAGCCTGTCGGTTCTAAAAGATCCGCCATGTTTCATAACAAAAGCCGTTACAACGTCAAAGCCAATATTGTGACGGGTATGCGCATATTCATTTCCCGGGTTACCAAGACCTACAATTAAATACTTCGACATTTGATAACGAAGATAGAGTTTGCAAAATGGTTTGACGGTTGAATTGTCGATTTGCGAATCGCTGATTTTCGAATTGCCAAATTTTCGAATTTTCTAAACCCTGTCAAGATATTGCTGTAATTCAACATCTGTTTTAATAAGTACATCCCGCACCTTGCTGCCCTGGTTAGGGCCAACTATACCAGCAGCTTCCAACTGGTCCATCAACCTTCCCGCGCGATTATATCCGAGCTTCATGCGGCGTTGTAACAAAGAAGTACTTCCGCTTTGGCTTTGAACGATAAGCCTGGCGGCATCTTCAAAGCGGGGATCGCGGTCATTTAAGTCAAACTCCTTATTTTCAAATTCTTTTTCATCGACGTATTCAGGTAACTTAAATGCTTCCGGATAACCTTGCTGATCGCCTATAAAGTCAGTTACTTTAACCACTTCGGGTGTATCCACAAACGGGCATTGAAGGCGGGTAAGTTCGCCGTTATAACTTATCAGCATATCACCCTTTCCAATCAATTGTTCTGCGCCGCCCACATCAAGAATGGTACGGCTGTCTATCTTACTGGTCACTTTAAACGCGATACGCGCAGGAAAATTTGCTTTGATAGTTCCGGTTATTATATTAACCGAAGGCCGCTGTGTCGCTATGATCAGATGAATGCCTACAGCTCTCGCAAGCTGGGCCAGCCGGGCAATTGGCATTTCCACTTCTTTACCCGCAGTCATGATAAGATCAGCGAATTCATCAATGACCAACACAATAAAGGGCAAATATTCATGGCCTTTTTCAGGATTTAATTTCCTGGCAACAAATTTCTCGTTGTATTCTCTTATGTTCCGGGTACCCGCTTCTTTTAAGAGGTCGTACCTTATATCCATTAACGTGCACAACGCATTAAGTGTATGAATTACTTTTTTTGTATCTGTAATAATAGCATCCTCCTCGCCCGGAAGCTTTGCTAAAAAATGTTTTTGAATCTTACTGTAAATACTCAGTTCCACTTTTTTTGGATCAATTAACACGAGCTTTAGTTGCGAGGGATGTTTCTTGTAAAGAAGGGAAACAAGAATTGCATTTAATCCCACGGATTTACCCTGGCCGGTTGCACCTGCCATTAACAGGTGAGGCATCGTAGTAAGATCAACAATAAAATTTTCATTGTCAATTTTTTTACCGATCGCAATAGGCAATGAAAAATTATTGTTTTGAAATTTTTCTGAATTTAGTAAAGTCCGCATACTGACCACCGTCTTTTTCACATTCGGAACTTCTATGCCAATAGTTCCCTTTCCGGGAATGGGTGCAATGATGCGGATACCCAGTGCAGCAAGGCTGAGAGCAATATCATCTTCAAGATTTTTTATTCGTGAAATGCGTACACCCGGCGCAGGAACTATTTCATACAAGGTAACGGTGGGGCCTACCGTAGCGTATATTTTCTGGATCTCAATATCATAGTTCTTTAGTGTATTGATGATCTGGTTTTTATTAGTTTCAAGTTCAGTAACATCCTGTATGATCTTTTCACTTCCGTGAGTTTCCAATAAATCAATTGTTGGAAATTTATAATTTCTGAGATCGAGTATAGGGTCATAAGGTTGTTGTAGTTTTGGTTTCAGGACAACATCCGTTTCCTTTTCAATAATGGACGGAATTGTTTTTACTTCAAGTGTAAGGCCATTTATAGGTAAGGGATTGGTAACAGGATTTGTTAATTTTTTCTTCTTCCTGCTGGTAAGCATGTTTATTAGCGGCTCGCGCCGGAAAATCGACCGGCTTTTCAATAATTTGCAAATCGTAGTTTACACCATTCTCTTCCTTCGGCGGTATACTCATTAGGGGAACATAACCTTCATTTACGCTTTTTAGTGAACCTGCTCTGGCAAAGTCTGTTTGCACAATGGTTTCATCATTTTCTGTTGCTTTTATCTCCGCGCCTGGAATTATTTTTTTTCTAAAATTGAAAGAGGGATTAAAGCGCCAGATAATATAACAAAGCCCTGCCACTATCAAAACCGCAGCAGTACCGGTTCTGCCAATTTCCTGCTGAAGCCATTGGCTCTCCATGTCACCAACAGCACCGCCCCAGGGAAACGGATGCCCGCTCATTACAAAAGATGCGGAAACACTTATTACTAAAAGGCCAACGATTACATAGCGGATGTTACGGCTTATAGAAAATATCTTCTTTGGAGAAAACAAATTTATTCCGGCAACAAAAAAGAAAGTACAAAATAAATAGGAGGCAATCCCAAAGCCACACCTGAAAAAAAGGTCTGAAAAATATGCGCCTGATGTGCCCAGCAAATTCGCCATAGGTTCTGCATGGCTTGGCAACAAAATTTTTGCTCCTTTAAAAACTTTAGACTGGTCTTCCTGCCATGTAAATAAATAAGAGGTAAACGATACAAAAAGAAGAAATGCTATTAACATAAGGAACGTACCTGCAATCTTATGAGTGCGCTCATCCTTAAGTAATTTTTTTACCTCAATTTTTTCTTCAATATCAGCATTGAATTTTTTTGGGTCTGCCGCGTTATTCTTTTTATTTTTTTTACTGGTAGCCATTGGCTGCAAAGATAGAGAAATGGTAATCGTTCAAAGTTCAAAGTTAGAGCTGAAATTTAAGTTCCGTGAATGATCAAACTTCACTTATAATTAACTTATGGGTTGGGCTTTTTTACTATCGCCAGGAACAAACAAATCCAGCCGGCAATAAAACACACTCCTCCTATTGGAGTAATAGCCCCGATCCAGTCATAACCTGGCATTACAGCACCCTTAATAAAAGTAAGAACATAAAGTGAGCCACAGAATAAAGATAATTCCTGCTATGAATAATCTGCCCGCGGCATTTATAAATCTATTGTGAAATTCCTTATATAAAATTCCGCATGATAATAAAGCAAACGCATGATAAAACTGGTAGCGTACACCGGTTTCAAAAATACTTACCGCATAATCGGAAATAGTTTGCTTCAATGAATGAGCGGCAAAAGCGCCTAACGAACCGATATTACTGCTAATAAAGTTGCCGTTTTTAAAAAGCCTTTATGCATGTCTTACTATAATTTTTGAAGCTGAGATAACTTGTCTCATTCTCTTTTTATTCTTTTTAAAGAAAACCGGAGATAGAATTTTCATTTAAGTCTTTAACATTCAGTGTAAAATCCGCCTCTGAATAATAAGGCTCTCTTTCTGCTAATTTTTTTTGAATAAAGGTTAATAATTCCGGGGGATTTATCTCTTTTAAAACCGGCCTCTGTTCTGTTTCATTGATCACCTGTTGCAGGATCAATTCAGGTTCGCCTTTAAATAAATAACCTTTCCCTGCTGTTTCATCCATTCCATATTATCAGAAAAACAGGGAGTACCTCCGCCACAAGCAAGTAAAAAATTTTTTTTATTTTCAAATTTTCGCAGGTGATATCTTTCCAATTCCCGAAATTTCTCCTCTCCTTTTTTCTCAAAGATATCAGAGATCTTCATCCTGAATGCTTTCTCTATCCTGCTATCCAGGTCAAAAAAAGCTACTCCTGTTTTGGATGCCCAAATCCGGCCCCAGTGCGTTTTACCCGTTCCCATAAATCCAATAAGGAATAATTTGTGGGGCAAACTAATTACTTTTTGCTCTCTTTGTGCTTTTAAAGGGAGATCTCTTTTTAATAATTTTTTTTCCGGCACATCCTTTAACTTTTTGTATTAAAATTATTTGCTTAAAAGACCTGTTACTTAAATGCATTCAACCCCGTAACATCCATCCCGGTTATAAGAAGATGAACATCGTGCGTGCCTTCATAAGTGATCACACTTTCCATATTCATCATGTGCCGCATTACAGGATATTCGCCTGTAATACCCATGCCACCAAGTACCTGCCGCGCCTCACGGGCTATGTTAGCCGCAGTTTCACAGGAATTTCTTTTTGCCATACTTACCTGTTGCGGACGTCGCTTTACCTTCATTCATCAAAACCGCAAGCCGCCAGTTAAGCAACTGCGCTTTGGTAATTTCCGTAATCATTTCAGCAAGTTTTTTTTGCTGTAACTGGAACCCGCCAATTGGCCGGTCAAATTGTATCCTTTCTTTAGAATAGCGAAGAGCAGTATCGTAGCAATCCATAGCCGCGCCAATGGCACCCCAGGCAATTCCATATCGCGCTTTTGTTAAACAACTTAAGGGACCTTTCAAGCCTTTTATATTTGGCAAAATATTTTCTTTGGGAACTTTTACATTATCAAAAACCAGTTCTCCTGTTGAACTTGCGCGAAGGCTCCATTTGCCATGCGTTGCAGGAGTCGTAAAACCTTCCATTCCGCGTTCCACGATCAATCCCCGGATTTCACCCTCTTCATTTTTTGCCCACACAACTGCAACCTGCGAAAAAGGGGCATTGCTGATCCACATTTTGCTTCCATTTAAAATAACATGATCGCCGTGCCGCTTTAAAATTGCTTAGCATGCCGCTGGGATCGCTTCCATGGTCGGGTTCTGTAAGGCCAAAACAACCAAGCCATTCGCCACTGGCAAGTTTGGGTAAATATTTTTTTCTTTGTTCTTCACTTCCATAAGCGATAGATCGGGAACATTACTAACGATCCCTGCACACTCGCAGTTGACCTTACACCGCTATCCCCTCTTTCAAGTTCCTGCATCATTAATCCATAAGAAATATAATCGAGGCCGCCGCCGCCATATTCCTGCGGAATTGTGGGGCCAAAACAACCCAATTCACCCAATTGCTTTACGATTTGTTCAGGAAATTCAGCCCTTTGTGCATAGTCTTCTATGATGGGTGATATCTCCTTTTTTACATAATTCCGTACACTTTCTCTTATCAGTTTATGCTCTTCAGTAAGTAATTCATCGACATTATAATAATCCGGCGATTGAAAGAGATCCTGTGCCATTGATTGTTGAATTTCGTTAAATGGTTGAATGGTTTATTAGTTTATTGGTTTATTAGTTTATTAGTTTATTAGTTTATTGGTTTATTGGTTTATTGGTTAACTCGTGTAACTCGTGCTAAAATTCGCCTTTCGCTTTTGGGGTCAATTCGTGTTAATTCGTGATAAAAAATTCGTGTTTTCCTTTAAAAGTCACTTCGTAATTCGTAACAAAAAATTCGTGTTTCCTTTGAAAGGTTAATTCGTGTAATTCGTGACAAAAAATTCGTGTTTCCTTTTTTATTCGTGTAATAACATCAAAGATAGTTCATCATTTCTGTTTGATACTGAAGTGCTATAGCTCGTGCCTCTTCTGCAAAATCTTCTCTTTCCTGACGCATAAATGATAGCCCTCGAAGCATTAACAAGCAATCCGACAATCACTGTTAAGACCATATTTTGAAACTTCTGCGAGGCTTCCTCCCTGGAAACCCACGCCCGGTATCAGTAAAAAATTATCAGGCACAATTTTTCTTATAGAGGAAAGGTCATTTGCTTTTGTAGCGCCTACAACAAACATGAGATTTTCTTTAGTTCCCCATTCACTTACTTTTTTAAAGACAGCTTCATATAAATAATTCTCTCCTGTTTTTTGTTGTTGAAAATCTTCGCTTCCTTTATTGCTGGTAAGCCCTAACACTATCGTCCATTTATTTTCATATTCGAGAAAAGGCATGATGCTATCGTAACCCATGTAAGGCGCTACAGTTATTGCATCAAAATTTAAAACCTCAAAAAAAGCTTTTGCATATTGAGAAGATGTATTGCCAATATCGCCGCGTTTGGCATCCGCAATTTTAAAATGTGTTGAAGGAATATAGCTGGCTGTTTGCTCCAGCGCCTGCCAGCCTTTTAAACCCATTGCTTCATAAAAAGCCGTATTGATTTTATAAGCAACGCACAAATCTTTTGTTGCATCAATTATTTGTTTATTAAATTCAAAAACTGCATCAGGATTTGATTGTAAGATGCCTTGGAATTTTTTCAATACGAGTATCAAGGCCAACACACAGATATGATTTTTTTTGTTTAATATGGTTAATAAGTTGCTGCCTTGTCATGTAATATCATTTAATTCGTCACCTGCTTTTCATTTCCATAGCAATCGCATGTGAACCAGCATCATGGCGGCCTGCCAGGTTTTCAATAATACTTTCTCTTGTGAGAGCATCATGATTCTGGCTTAGTTTGAATACATTTTCAACAGTGGATACTTCAATGGTAAATCCAATGATAGCTTTCACCAACCTGTCAACATATTCTTCGGGCAATTTATTAAAGGCAGCCGGGCTCTCCGGAGGTTCATATTTATTTGTGATGTTTTCGATTATTCGTTTGGTTTCCTTCTTCATCAGTAAACTTCAGGTACCATGTGCATGAACATCTATATAATTCCATGTTGAAGCAACTTGCTTTTTAACATACCAGCTTGCACTTACATAACAATGCGGACCGGTAAAAATTACCAGTACATTTTCATTTTGCGCAAATGCTTTATGATGATCCGTATTTTTCATCATGTGCCCCGTGAATATAATTTTATCATCCTCTCTTTTGATATCCAGCGGAACGTGAGTTGCAACAGGAACGTTTATATTTATTCCGGTAATAATTGCAAACGAATTTCTTTGCATGAAATCAAAGACCACTTCTTCATTTTGCTTCTTTAAAGTATGGAAGGCTATACATTTTAAAAACATTGTTTAATCAAAGCATGCTTTTTACGATCGCGCCAAATTGGTAAATGTCTTCAAACGTATTGTACAGGGGTACCGGGGCCAAACGAATAACATTAGGTTCACGCCAGTCTACAATTACACCATTTCTTTTCAGCGATTCAAAAATTTCTTTTCCTCTTTCCAGCATCAAAACAGATACCTGGCAACCATGCTCATTTTCATTGCGCGGCGTAATTATTTCTATTATTTTTTTTGAAGATGAAGCATTGATATCATCCAAAACAAATATCAGGTAAGCACTTAATTTTCTACCTTTCTGCAAAATATTTTCAAAGCCTGCCTCTTCAAAAATATCCAAAGAGGCTTTATGCGCAGCCATATTAAGTATGGGGGAATTACTGAGTTGCCAGCCTTCTGCCGTGGGAATAGGGTCGAATTCCTTTTCCATTTTAAACCGGTTCTCTTTGTTGGTACCCCACCAGCCTGTGAGCCTTGGAAGCGATTTATTTTTAATATGACGCTCATGGATAAACGCACCTGCAACTGCGCCCGGGCCTGAGTTTAAATATTTATAAGAACACCAGCATGCAAAATCAACATTCCAGCTATGAAGATACAAGGGTACGTTACCCACTGCGTGGGCAAGATCAAATCCACAAAACGCACCCACTTCGTGTGCGGCTTTAGTAATTGCCTCCATATCAAACACCTGCCCCGTGTAATAATTCACACCACCAATCAATACTACTGCTACTTCTTCGCCATGCTCTTTAATCGTGGCAACAACGTCTTCATTTCTTATAGTATATTCGCCCTCACGCGGGCTTATTTCAATTATTGATTTTTGAGGATCGAAGCCGGATAGTAATACCTGTGACTCAAGAGCATACTGATCAGATGGAAATGCCTTCGCTTCACAAATAATTTTGTAACGTTCCCTCACAGGGCGATAAAAAGTAATGAGTAACAAATGCAAATTGATCGTAAGCTGGTTCATTACCACCACTTCTTCTTCCAGCGCCCCTAATATTGAAATGAGCTTTCGCGGAAACATCTCATGATAAGTAGTCCATGGATTTCTTGCATGAACATGGCCTTCCACACCATAATTTGCCCAATCTTCCAAATCATTTAAAACATATTCCTGGGCTGTTTTCGGCTGCAGGCCCAATGAGTTGCCGGTAAAATAGATGCTTTCTTTTCCATGAATAATCGGAATGTAAAACCTTTCGCGAAAGCTGCTTAGCGGATCATCGTGATCAAGTTCCTTTGCGAAATCGAGACTATTTTTAAAAGAGTTTACTTTGCTTCCTGTTGCGGTACTGACTGTTGATTTTTCCATTGGTACACGTTCCTAATTATCATTTAATCAAAATAATATTTTGCAAAAGTACCGCTAAACAGTAAGGAAATCTATAATTAGCCGACGACTTATTACTTTTGCTACTATTTTGAAAATGCTCGCATTACGGCGCTTTGCCAGCAGTCGGCCAAGATCAATGACGGTAACAATGTAATCATTATCCTAAATCAAGCTGTCCAAACTTGCGTCGTGCAAAATGTATTTTAAAAATTGTCGCACACAAAGCGGAAGAAAGCCTAATTAAATCTCCCGCTCACGATTAATTCCTTGCTATCCTTTGTATATTTATAAAAACCTTCACCCGTCTTTTTTCCCAAAAAATTTGCCTGCACCATATTAGTTAATAATGGGCATGGCGCATATTTTGAGCTACCAAAACCTTCATAAAGCACTTTCAGGATTGAATGGCAAACATCAAGGCCTATAAAATCCGCGAGTTGTAAAGGCCCCATGGGATGCGCCATGCCCAGTTTCATAATTGTATCAATTTCTTCAACCCCGGCAACGCCTTCATGCAAACTGCAAATGGCCTCATTGATCATGGGCATTAAAATACGATTCGCTATAAAGCCGGGGTAATCATTTACCTCACAAGGCACCTTACCTAATCGCTTACTCAAGTCAATTATCTTTCGCGTTATCTCCTTCCCGGTACTATAGCCATTAATAATTTCTACAAGTTTCATTACAGGGACGGGATTCATAAAATGCATGCCAATTACCTGTTGCGGACGGTTGGTGACAGATGCTATCCTGGTAATTGATATCGAAGAAGTATTAGTTGCCAGTATACAATTTGCAGGTGCGGCTTCGTCAATTTGTTTAAAAATTTGCAATTTTAAAGCGATATCTTCTGTGGCTGCCTCGACGACAAGGCCGGCGTTTCCTACGCCTGCAGTTAAGGAAGTAAATGTAGTAATGTTTTCTAACGTCTTTTTTTCAACTTCGCGTGATATAATGCCCCTGGAAAGTTGCCTGTCTAGATTTTTTGAAATTACTTCAACCGCTTTATCAAGTTGTGATTGTGATACATCAATAAGATTTACGCTGAAGCCGTTCTGGGCAAATACATGTGCAATGCCGTTTCCCATAGTGCCTGCACCTATTATTGCTACTTTTTCAATCATTTTGGCCCTTATAAATTCGGTGTAAAAATAACAGAAATTGTGAGGTTCTCATATTAACGGAATATCTATTCGTATCTTTTGGCTAACAGATGAATTCCGCTAAACTTGCAGACGGTTATAAAATCACTTTATATCGGTTAAACCTTCGACATCCTTTTCAATCTAATTTTAAAATCTTTCTTATGAAAAAAATAATTTCCAGTCTAAGTACTCTTTTTACCATTTTAGTTCTTCTTACGGGATGTGGCCCTGCTGCGGTAGTTGTAAGGACACAACCTGCGCCACCTGTATATGTACGGCCAGCGCCACCACGCGGTAATTACGTTTGGGTTGACGGCGAATGGATCAGGCGTGGGCATGGTTATGTATACCAGCAGGGTTATTGGGCTGCGCCGCACAAGAGATATCATCAATATATAACCGGCCACTGGCAGGAAAAAAGGCAAGGGTGGTATTGGGTTCCCGGCCATTGGAATTAATTCCATTTTAAATAATCTTCATAAAACTTATTCATTTAAAATATTAAATTATGAAAAAGACTATTATAAAGAGTTGCCTGGTATTTTTTGCAGTCCTTTTTATGCAGGCTGAATTACAGGCGCAATTTGTTGTGAAGATAAGGCCTTCCGCACCGGTTGTTGTAAGAACGAGGCCACCAGCACCAGGCCCAAGGCATGTTTGGGTTGACGGTGAATGGGTTTGGCGTAATAATCAATATGTGTATAGCGAAGGAAAATGGATGGAACCTGTCCGTCCGGGAGCGAGATGGATACCTGGCCATTGGAAATTCCACCGCCGCAGAGGTGGTTGGTTTTGGGTTCCTGGCCATTGGAGCCGGTAATAAATGTTTAAAATTTTTTGCAAGGTTTTTGTGAATATTAATTGCGCTGTTCCAAGGATAATATTGAGTTCAATCAGGTGGTAACGGGGCATCAAAAAAGAGTAGCCCTGGTAAATTTGAAGGACACATTTTAACTCCGCATATATATCAGTTTTTATTTTTTGGCCCCGTTGCCTAACGGGGCTTTTTTTGTATTTTCAACGTTGTACAACAATACCTCATGCAGCAGATTGATATTGAAAATTTATTTCTAATAGATATTGAAACAGTATCGGGAGTACAGCACTATCACTTATTAGATGATGAATGGAAGGAACTATGGACGGAGAAAGTTTTCAAAAGCCTTCCCGCCGAGACGACTGCTGAACAATATTACCCAATGCGTGCGGCTATCCTTGCAGAATTTGCTAAAGTGATTTGCATCAGCATAGGATATTTTAAAAAAGAAAACAACGAATGGCAGCTAAGAATAAAATCTTTGTACTCAGAAAATGAAAAAGAAATTCTGAAAGAATTTATTACAACGCTTGACCAATGTTTCGCTAAAAATTCAAAATGGATATTTGCGGGCCACAACATCAAAGAATTCGATCTTCCTTTTTTATGCCGGAGAATGATCATCAACAATATTGAAATTCCGCGCTATATTGATTTCCAAAATATGAAGCCCTGGGAAACGCCAGTGATAGATACGCTTCACCTGTGGAGGTTCGGGGATTATAAACATTATACTTCGTTGAAATTACTGGCAGCGGTTCTCGGAGTTCCTTCACCTAAAAATGATATTGATGGAAGTAGGGTGGGCGAAGTGTTCTGGACCGAAAAAGATTTAAAGCGGATCGCGCTTTATTGCCAGAAAGATGTTGCAACAGTTGCAAATGTCATATTGAGATTTAGGAATCTACCATTACTTACCGATCAGCAAATAGTTTTTACCAATCAATAACCTAATTTTATTTTCATTCATCCTTCAATATTTTTTCAGCCACTTTTTTTCCGCTTTGCAGGGCTGCATCTACTGTTGACAGCGAATTTTCAATAGCATATTCTCCTGCAAAATAATAACAGTTTTCAACAGGCTGCGCCAATAACGCGCGCCCTTTTTCTGCAGGTAAGGTTGAATAACTATACCCTCCCAAAATATAAGGCTCGTTTATCCAGTTTATGATGCTGCAAGTTTTCAATTTATTTTCGAGATGCACAACAGGAATTAAAAAAACAGATGAAAGTGATTCGATCGCAACTTTCTTTAGCTTTTTTTCTGAATAATTTTTTAGTTTATGAGATGCAGGGCCTCCAAGCCATCCCGTTAAAAGCGGGTTGGGCGATGGATATTGAGTCCACCAGGTAGGGATCATTGTATCGGTTAAAATAAAAGATGGTGGTGGAATATTTCTATCACGCAAAAACTTTTTATCAAGCCAGAAAGGCTCATCAAATTGCATTGAAAATTTTATTACGCCGCCGTTCCCAATCGTTTTTGCAGCATCTATATGGGCTTTCAGAGACCGTGGAAACGTGATAAACCCCTTACTTTTAGGGCTACATTTCAATATACCAAGAGGAACTGCGATTATTATTTTCCTGCAGATGTATTTTGCTACTGGTGTAATCACTTCGATATCTTTCCCGCGGGTTATTTTCAATACCGGCTCATTCGTTTTTATTTCGGTATTGCATGCGAGGCATTCATTCTTTAAAAAGTCAATGAGCGCGAAATAATCAGGCCGGGGCCTGTATTGCAGTTCGTCTTCTTCCTCCATTTCTTTTCTTATCGCAAACATGCTGGCGTCCTTTATGTCTGCGGCATCATACCCTTCTACATATTTTGTAAACTGTCTCCTTAGCTTGTCATACTTTTCCGCGTGAAAATAACGCTGAAGAAAATCTTCAACGGTTGTGTCTTTTTTACAATCTTTCATAGTCTTTAGTAAACGATCCCAATGCGGAATAATATCATCGTTTACTTTCCAATTCCCACTCTCAACCCTGCAAAAATGCCCTTTTACTTTTTCTTTTTTGAGATGAGCCTCCTTTAACAGCGCAAAGGTTGTCTTCAAATTTCCATGAATAAATTCAGCGCCGCCCTCAGCCAGAAAATCTTTACTGCGGCATATTCGCCCCCCTAAATCCTTTCTTGCCTCAATTAATAAAACTTTTTTGTCTTTAGCCGACAGTAGTTTTGCCGCCATTAGCCCAGCGGCACCACCGCCAATTACTATTATATCATACATAAACCGCTTTTGAATAATTACAGCCCCATAATAAAAAAGTTCCGTGTAAAAGGAACTTCTTTATAACATATTTTACCAGGCAACTATTCGTCAACCTCTGCGTAAGCGCTTACAGGTTCGCAGGTACAAATTAAATTTCTATCGCCAATAGTATTATTCACCCTGCTTACACCTGGCCAAAATTTATTTTGCCTTAAATATTCTAACGGAAAAGCAGCCTGGCTGCGTGTGTAAGCATGATCCCATTCATCAGCAGTAATCACGGCCAAAGTATGTGGTGCATTTTTAAGAACATTATCTTTCCTGTCTGCATCCCCATTTTCTATTGTTTTTATCTCATCGTAAATGTTTATAAGAGCTTCGCAAAACCTGTCAAGTTCTGCCTTGTTTTCACTTTCTGTAGGCTCGATCATAATAGTACCGGCGACAGGGAAACTAAGTGTTGGAGCATGGAATCCATAATCCATTAATCTTTTGGCAACGTCTTCCGCCTCAATACCAGCCGTATTCTTAAAAGGGCGCAGGTCAACGATAAATTCATGCGCACACGTACCACCTTTGCCGGTATATAAAATTTTATAATATTTTTCCAGCCGCGCCTTCATATAATTAGCATTTAATATCGCATATTCCGTTGCTTTGCGAATGCCTGTTACGCCCAATAATTTTATATAAGCATAACTGATCAGTAAAATACTTGCTGAACCAAAAGGCGCAGCACTTACTGATCCGCTGCCACCATCTTTCGCCGGTAAAAAAGGAGCTAACTTTTCATTTACGCAAATAGGCCCCATGCCCGGGCCGCCACCGCCATGCGGAATGGCAAATGTTTTATGAAGATTGAGGTGGCAAACATCGGCACCTATTATACCGGGGGATGTGAAGCCTACCTGTGCATTCATATTGGCGCCATCCATATAAACCAATCCGCCGTTATCGTGTACAAGCCTGCATATTTCTTTAATACCTTCTTCAAATACCCCATGCGTTGAGGGATAGGTAACCATTAATCCCGCCAGAGAATCTTTATATTTTTCGGCCTGTAATTTTAAATCCTCGATATCTATATTTCCTTCTTCATCGCATTTTGTGACCACTACTTTAAAGCCGGCCATCACTGCTGATGCAGGATTGGTACCATGCGCAGAAATTGGAATCAGAATGACGTTCCGGTGTGTTTCGTTCCTGCTTTCATGATAACGATGTATAGCTAATAAGCCCGCGAATTCGCCCTGGGCGCCACTATTCGGCTGCAGGCTACACGCTGTAAAACCTGTGATGCTACATAATAATTTTTCAAGGTCTTTCAGTATATATTGATACCCTTCCGTTTGATTTGCATGGCGCAAAAGGATGTATCCTGCTGAATTGAGCCCAGCTTACGGGTATCAGTTCTGAGGCCGCATTCAGTTTCATGGTACATGAGCCTAATGGGATCATAGAAGTAGTGAGTGACAAATCCTTATTCTCCAGCATTTTTAAATACCGCATCATTTCAGTTTCGCTATGGTAAGTATTGAAGACGGGATGTAATAAAAATGGAGAGGTTCTTGTAAGTGAAGAAGGGATATTTTCCAGCCCGCTTTCGTGGTCAAATGTTGCAACAGATCGTATCAATTTCTGCCGACGCACCAAAAACACTAATAATATTCAGCACATCATTGCTGGTTAGTTGTCTCATCTAGGGAAATAGTAACGAGGTTTTCGGATGGATAATGAAAATTCATTTCATGCAATTCTGAAATTTCCCTGATTTTACCGGGATCATTGACTTTTAACAGTAAGAGTATCAAAATAATTTTCGTTCTGCAATTCAAAACCGGCATCCTGCAATTCTGCCGCAAGTGTTCGTGTTAACAAAGTAATTCGTTTAGCCATATCCGTTAGTCCTGCCGCGCCATGAAATACCGCATACATGGCAGCCATATTAGCAAGCAATGCCTGCGCGGTACAAATATTTGAAGTAGCCTTTTCGCGGCGTATATGCTGTTCTCTTGTTTGAAGCGCCATACGCAGGCAGCGGTTGCCCTGTGCATCCACACTCACACCAATAATTCTTCCCGGAATACTTCTTTTAAAATCGTCCCTGGTTGCAAAAAATGCAGCGTGCGGCCCGCCAAAACCCATCGGCACACCAAAGCGTTGTGATGACCCTACAGCCACATCTGCACCCAGCTCGCCGGGAGGCGTTAATAAGGTAAGGGCCAGCAAATCTGTAGCCATTATTACTTGTGCATTTACTGCATGTGCCCTGTCAATAAAATCCCGGTAATCCGCAATATTCCCTTCACTGTTGGGATATTGAACAATGGCGCCAAAAAAAGATTCATCAAATTGAACTGAATCAAAATTTCCAAAAACCAGTTCAATTCCGACAGGTTTTGCCCTGGTTATTAAAATATCTTTTGTTTGCGCGAATATCTTTTCATCAATAAAAAACTTGGGGCGGTAATATGATCATGGTCTTTGTTCTTATGATTGAAAAGCATCGCCATTGCTTCAGCAGCAGCAGTTCCTTCATCGAGCAGGCTTGCATTCGCAATGGGCAAGGCTGTAAGGTCACTTACCATAGTCTGAAAATTCAACAGGCTTTCCAGCCGCCCTGTGCAATTTCTGCCTGGTACGGTGTATATTGCGTGTACCATCCCGGGTTTTCAAATAGATTTCTTAAAATTACGCCGGGCACGATGGTATCGTAATATCCCTGGCCGATATAAGACTTATACACTTTATTAAGGTTGGCAATTTCTTTTAGCTCATTCAAATACTCAAACTCGCTTACGGGCGATGGTACATTTAGTTCTCCCTGTAGTCTTATATCCTGCGGAATTGTTTTATCAATGAGTTCTTCAAGCGAACCGACTCCTATTTCATCCAGCATTTCTTTTGTTTCCTCTTCGTCAGGCCCAATGTGCCTTGCAGCAAATTCCGATGATTGTTTTTCAAAAAGATTCATATTTCTGTAGTTTTCTGTGAATACCCTGTTCAGGGCGCATTCCTTTCTAGTATGTAAAATGAAGGCGCAAAGTTACGGTGCAAAAGGGAGAAAAAATGGTAATGAAATTAAGAAGACAGCTGACTTTGTATATTTACAAAATGAAAGAAGATTTGCTGCATAACTGGGCCAAGAAATCAGCGCAAAATCAAAAAAAATATGCAAATTTTTTAAAGAAGAGCAGATAAAAATAAAGTGCTTAAACGCCTTGCCGGCTTTGCATGAAGAAGCATTTGAAAAAATCAACTGCCTGAATTGCGCCAATTGCTGCAGAAATTATTCTCCCCGTTTTAAAACACCGGATATTAAAAGAATTTCCAAGCATTTGAAAATGAAAGAGGGCGTTTTTATAGAAACTTATTTACGGCTCGATAATGATGGGGATTATGTAGCCAATAAGGCACCATGCCCGTTCCTTGGTGATGATAATTATTGTAGTATTTATGAAAACCGGCCATCTGATTGCCACCGGTTTCCTTATACTGATGAAGATGTTCTTTTAAAACGGCCGCAGCTAACTTTAAAGAATTCGACTTTTTGCCCGATCGTTTATTATGTATTGGAAAAATTATGCTAATTAGCCAATTTGCTAATTAGCCAATTAGCCAATTACCAGGCCCGGAGTTTTATTAAACTGGCAAATAATGAAGCCTCTGGCTTTATTGGCACATTAGTTAATTAGCCAATTAAGCATTTTATTACAGTGGTTTTCTTCATTAGCTCATCAGCAGATTGGCAACTATGTAAACATTTACTGTTTTCATTAGCACATTAGCTAATTGGCTAATTAGCTAATTGGCTATTGGCTAATTAGCTAATTGGCAATTGGCTAATTAGCTAATTGGCACATTGGCTAATTAGCTAATTAAAATTATGTTTGTATTTAATATTGATCTATGATAGAAATTAATAAAAATGCAATTGCAGAACGCTTTATGCGGTATGTTCAAATTGATACGCAAAGTGATCCGCAAAGCAATAGTCATCCATCAACAGAAAAACAAAAAGATTTAAGCATCTTATTGGCAAAGGAATTACAGCAGGCCGGAATTACAGATGCAGAAATGGATGAATTTGGGTATGTATATGCCACCATACCTTCCAATTCGAAAAAGAAAAACATACCTGTTATTTGTTTTTGCAGCCATGTGGATACGGCGCCTGATTGCAGCGGAACAAATGTAAAACCCATACTGCATAAAAATTATGATGAGGAAGATATCATATTGCCGGATGATACCTCGCAGGTTTTATCGGCTATTGCCCATCCTTATTTACGGGAGCATATCGGTGAAGATATTATTACTGCCAGTGGAAAAACCCTGTTAGGCGCTGATGATAAAAGCGGGGTCGCGGCAATAATGCAGGCTGCAATATTTCTTATGAAAAATCCTTCGATAGAACACGGAGATATAAAAATTTTATTTACCCCTGATGAAGAAATAGGAAAGGGAACTGCGAAATTAGATATGAAAAAACTAGGGGCAAATTTCGGATATACACTTGATGGCGGTGAGGCTGGCAGCCTGGAAGATGAAACCTTTAACGCAGATGGCGCAACGATAACCATCCATGGTGTGATTTCACATCCCGGGTACGCAAAAAATAAACTGGTAAATGCTCTTAAAATTGCAGGTGAAATACTTCATGCCCTTCCGACCACTGAATGGGCTCCTGAAGCAACAGAAAATAAGGAAGGCTTTGTTCACCCGGTGAGGCTGGAAGGCATTGCAGAAAAAGCAGTACTTGAATTTATCATAAGAGATTTTGATACCGATAAATTAAAAGAACATGGCGAAAGATTACAAAGTATTGCCGAAGACATTGTAAGCCATTACCTGGGCGCTTCCATGGAATTTACCGTTACCGAACAGTATAGAAATATGAAACAGGTTCTGGATGAAAATCCCCAGGTGGCCGCGTATGCAGCCGAAGCAATCAATCGCGCAGGCCTTGATGTAAAGACGGAAAGCATTCGCGGAGGCACAGATGGAAGCAGGCTTAGTTATATGGGATTACCCTGCCCGAATATTTTTACCGGCATGCAGGGCATTCATTCAAAACTGGAGTGGATTGGCGTAAAAGATATGGCAAAAGCTGCAGAAACTATTGTTCACTTGTGTATGATATGGGAAGAAGAAACAGTGTGAAGAGTTTAAAATGAGTACACATATTCCAAATTAATGCTATAAAACCAAGCCACAACAATAGCCTACCTTCAATCAAAAATTATTTATATGGAATTATTAAGAGACTATTGGTGGGTTATCATTATCGTGCTTGCCTTTTTTGGATGTTTCGTCACCATTAACCAGGGAATGATCGGGGTTGTTACCATGTTTGGAAAATATCGCAGGATATTAAGGCCCGGGTTAAATTTTAAACTTCCTTTTGTTGAACAGATCTATAAAAAGATCAGCATTCAAAACCGTTCGGTGGAATTGTCTTTCCAGGCAGTAACTATTGACCAGGCAAATGTATATTTCAAATCAATGTTATTGTTTTCTGTTTTAAACATTGATGAAAATACCATTAAGAATGTAGCATTTAAATTCATAAGCGAAAAAGATTTGATGCAGGCGCTTGTAAGAACTGTGGAAGGTTCTATACGGGCCTTTGTCGCTACTAAAAAGCAATCGGAAATTTTAATCGTGCGGCGTGACATTGTTGAAAATGTAAAAGACCAGGTAGACCTTACCCTGGAAGGCTGGGGCTATCACCTGCAGGATTTACAAATAAATGATATAACTTTTGATGAAGCTATTATGACCAGCATGAGTAAAGTGGTGGCAAGCAATAACCTGAAGGCGGCAGCAGAAAATGAAGGGCAGGCTTTATTGATTACAAAAACAAAAGCAGCAGAAGCCGAAGGAAATGCAATAAAAATTGCCGCTGAGGCCGAAAGGCTTGCGGCACAATTGCGCGGACAGGGCGTTGCGCTTTTTCGTGAAGAAGTTGCCAAAGGCATGAGCCAGGCGGCAGAACAAATGAAACAGGCTAATCTTGATACCAATGTCATTTTATTTAGCATGTGGACAGAATCTATTAAAAACTTTGCTGAGCTAGGCAGGGGGAATGTAATTTTTCTTGATGGCAGCAGCGAAGGCATGGAAAAAACAATGCGCCAGATTATGGCGATGCAGCAAATGGATAAAAAGCAATAGAGGCGCGCTAAAGAAAACTTGGTATAAAATTTAATTCCCTATTAACTCCACGCATGATAACAGGTATAAATTCCTTGTCCGTACGATTTCATAAATTTGTACGACTAAATCTTTTATGACACAAAAAGTAACCTTACTTTTAAAAACTAATAATGTGCTGTTTGCAAAGAAAAATGCAAAGAAAAAACGAACAAGTATGTCTAAAATGATAGATGATTACCTGGATTTATTACAAAGGATCGAAAAGCAACTGGCAACAGAAGAACTGGATCCTTTTGTAAAAGAATTTGGAGGTATGATTCACTCGGGGAAAAATGAAGATGTAAAATCCCGTTAAGACAACAATGCCGAAAAAAATATTTTTTGATGCAAATATTGTAATCGATTTAATTAATGCAGACAACAAACTGAATAGACAAACCATCTTTCTTTTTAACAGTTTCAAAAAAAATAGAGAACTTTTATATTGCTCTCCTACCACTTTCGCAATCACCTATTATTTTTTAAGCAAGGCAATAAAAAATAACCAATTACTGAACGAAAAAACAAAAAGATTTTTTTCCGAATTTAATTTTACAAGAGAAGATGATGTAATAATAAAGAAAGTAAATAAATCAGATTTCAGAGACCTTGAAGATGCATTACAATATTATTCGGCGGAAGATTCCAGGGTGAATATTATTATAACGAAAAACTTTTTTGATTTTAAAAAATCGTTAATTCCGGTTTATCACCCTTTACAATATATTAACCAGTTTTTAATATGATCAATAGCGGTAAAAGATTCGGATAGGCATGAATTTAAGTTATGAGGCATCAGTATACCGTTAACAATTAAGTTAAATTTTTCATCGCGAGTTTCAACTTATTAATCATTTATCAAATTACTATCTACATTTGTTCAAACCTCACCAAAATGGATCTATTTTTTCTTCAGGCGGATACTACCGGTGTGGCCAAGGCTGCGCCTAAAGTGCAAAATTTATGGGAAGTGCTTGTGAGCGGGGGTATTATAATGATTCCCCTCGGTATTTTATTTATTGCTGCGGTCTATTTCTTTTTTGAAAGATTGATTGCCATAAATAAAGCCTCGAAGATTGATGACAACTTCATGCGCATTATACGCGACCACATTGTTACCGGCAATGTGGCCGCAGCCAGCAGTTTTTCAAAGAACAATGATAACCCGGTAGCGCAAATTATCTACAAAGGCATACAACGCATCGGGAAGCCAATTGATGCTATTGAGAAAAGCATGGAAAATGTGGGCGTACTCGAATTGTATAAACTTGAAAAAAATCTTTCTATAATTTCCATCGTTGCACGTATTGCTCCCTTATTTGGCTTCCTTGGAACTATTATCGGGATGCTTGCATTATTTAAAGGAATCGCTGCCAGCACAGAATACACGCCTAATACTATTGCAGATGGAATTTATATTAAGATGATTACATCTGCCACGGGCCTTATCATTGGTATACTGGCATATATCGGCCACAGTTATCTTACTGCACAGATTAACAGGATTGAAAACAAAATGGAAATTGCCAGTGCAGAATTTGCTGATATCCTGCAGGAGCCCACACGTTGAGAAAATGGTATAACTATTAGCATTTTACTATGAGCATAAGAAAAAAATACACAAAGGAAAATACGGAGGTTGATACCGGCCCCCTGAATGATATTTTGTTTATTCTTATGTTCTTCTTTTTAATCATTTCAACACTGGCCAACCCCAATGTGATTAAAATGAACAATCCGCGGGCCACAAGCGACACAAAGGCAAAGCAAAGTGTGATCGTAAGTATTAATAAAAACCGCGACATTTACCTGGGGCAGCAAAAAATTATTTTTGATTCATTGGAATCATCATTGAAGCGCCAGCTTCGCGTTGGTGACAGCATCATAAAACCTGCGGTGGTTATTAATGCCGACTCTCTTGTAAGCTGGGGAGATATTGTAAGAGTTATGCAGGTTGCCAAAAAGCTGGGTGCTACCACATCTGCATCGGTGCGCGGAGTCAAGTAACTTTCTCCCAATCACACCGTTATTTATTGACATTAGCGAGGCAACTTTTTTACTATTCGCCTGCGTTTAATTTATCTTTTTCTTTCCTGTCTTTTATAACTGAAATCGTATTTTGAAATCGTTCACTGTTTCTAATCTTCCTGTTGGTTATTTTGTTATCACGGACTTTTTTCAAACCATTCATTATTATAATGGTTATTGCAATGCAAAGAATACCGTAAGGAATATAAACCATAAAATACAAGAGTTATTGCTACTAAACGTATTCCTCCTTTCTTTATTTTTTCGCAGTCGATGTTATTTTTATGGCAAGTCAGGAAGTTAAATATTGAAAAATGCCCTTATACTTTGCCTCATTTCTCTCTGCTACATAACTTTTATCATTCTTTTCTTTCCGTACATGTCTTCTTTTATTTCGGTTTTAAATTGATAGCCCGTTGAATACTTGCTCTATCGATGAAGAGTAATCTTCATGTATTTCCACATAGATCTTTCCATTCGCTTTTAAATGTAACTCTGCAAATTTTGCAATCTTCTCATAAAAAATAAAGGGGTTATTATTTTGAACAAATAAAGCGATGCCGGGTTCGAATGTCAGTAACATTTTTTGCAAGCTTTTCTCTTTCAGTTTCCGGGATATATGGGGGATTGCTAACAATCACATCATACTTGCTTAGAGAAGGCCAAAGCTTTTCATCCAGGAAATTAATTTCCAGGAAATCAATTTGTGCTTGCAGTGCGTCTGCATTTTTTTTAGCAACGGATAAGGCTTGCTTACTTACATCAATAGCCATTACATCTACATCCGGCAATTCTTTTTTAAGAGATACCGCGATACAGCCGCTGCCGGTTCCAATGTCAAGAATTTGAAGCCGGTTACTTCGTACATCAAACATCGCACTTCGTACATCTTCTACAATCCAGCTTACCAATTCTTCAGTCTCCGGCCTGGGTATCAATACATTTTCATTCACAAAAAATTTCATTTTATAAAACCAGGCTTCCTGCAACACGTATTGAACAGGCTTGTGTTGCAAAAGTTTACCGCAAATAATCTTTCTATTTGCTTCTGAGCTGTTTCATTTAATTCAGCCTTTCTGAGAACAAGCCGTCCAATCTTTTTAAAGCCTGTTACATTTTCAAATACCCAGTCTGCAATATTAGCCGCTTCTCTTTTTTCATAGAGTTGGGCAAGCCTTCCCGAAAAATCATTAAAAGCGTCGTCTGATTGTCATTACAGCAAACTTAATTATTTTGTGATGCAATAAATCTACTCCTGTTACTTTGGATATACACGAGCAATACATGAACCGCTGCATTCAACTTGCAAAACAGGGAATAGGCAAATGTTGCGCCTAACCCGATGGTAGGAGCTGTATTAGTATATGATAATAAAATTATTGGTGAAGGTTATCATCAGAAATATGGCAAAGCACATGCAGAAGTGAATTGTATTAATAGTGTACGGCAGGAGGATAAATTTTTAGTTGAAAAAAGTACGCTGTATGTATCGCTCGAGCCATGCTCCCATTATGGTAAAACACCTCCCTGTGTTGATCTTATTATTAAAAATAAAATCAAGAAAGTGGTCATCGGATGTATAGATGTATATAAAGAAGTTGCAGGTAAGGGAATACAGAAATTACAGGATGCAGGTGTGGAGGTTGTAACGGGAGTTTTAGAAAAAGAATGTATTGATCTCAATAAACGTTTTTTTACGTTCCAGCAAAAATTTCGTCCCTATATTATTTTAAAATGGGCACAAAGTTTTAACGGAAAAATTGCCGCAAAAACATCTTCCTCAACAACTGAAGAGGCGATCAATAAAAGAACTTTCATCAGCAATGATTACAGCAACCGGCTGGTGCATAAATGGAGAAGCGAAGAAGCGGCAATTTTGGTGGGTACCAATACAGTATTGCAAGATGATCCTCTCTTAACAACAAGGCTTTGGACGGGAAAAAATGCGATAAGAATTATTATTGATAAAGAACTGAATTACCTTCCGGATTAAGGACATTCAATCATGAAGCGAAGACGATCATTTATAATAGCATAAGGGATTTTAATTTAGAAAATCTTTTTTATATCCAGCTTAGTCCTGAAAATTTCATGGAGCAATTGCTTCAGTCACTTTTTGAAATGAACATTCAAAGTATTTTGGTTGAAGGTGGCGCAAAAACCCTGCAATCTTTTATCGATGATAATTTATGGGACGAAGCGAGAGTCATTACCAACGAAAGACCTGTTTATAGAAAATGGAGTTGATGCGCCGCAGTTGAAAAATATAATTACAGAAAAGAAAGAAAGATATTTTTCTGATGTAATAAGTTATTATAAGCCTTTGTAAAAATATCAGCCAACACTTACCTAACTTAGATATTTAAAGAGATCACCTTGATTTACTTTAACTTTTAAATTATTAACTGCCACTCACTTCTAATACTTCAACTACTTCGGTTGCCGGTAATTCAGCATTTCTCATGGCAATACCTCTTATAGCATTTTCACTAAACTCAATAAAAGCTTTTTTTGAAATTTCATCATCACTCATCATAACGGGTATGCCTAAATCTCCTCCTTCACGAATAGATTGTATAAGCGGAATTTCGCCGAGGAAAGGAATGTCAAATTCTTCAGCCAGGTTTTTTCCGCCTTCTTTACCAAAAATATAATATTTGTTACCCGGTAATTCTTTGCCGTCAGCCGGAGGGATAAAATAGCTCATATTTTCTACAAGGCCTATTACAGGAACTTTGAGCCCAGCCTGGTTAAACATGGCGATTCCTTTTTTTGCATCGGCCAGGGCAACTAGTTGGGGGGTGGTAACCACAATAACACCCGTTACAGGAACTGTTTGCACAATGGTTAAGTGAATATCGCCTGTACCCGGTGGCATATCAATTATTAAATAATCAAGGTCGCCCCAATCAACATCCGTAACAAATTGCCGTATCGCGCTGCTTACCATAGGGCCCCGCCACACTACCGCCTGTTTTTCGTCGACCATTAACCCGATGCTCATTAATTTTATTCCATATCGTTCGAGTGGAACGATCATTCCTTTGCCGTTTACATCCCGCATTACAGGCCTTTCTCCACGTACGCCAAACATAATATGTACACTTGGGCCATAAATATCAGCATCCATCAAACCTACCTTGGCGCCTCCTTCTGCAATGGCAAGGGCCAGGTTAGCGGCAACCGTACTTTTGCCTACACCCCCTTTGCCGCTTACTACGGCAATAATATTTTTTACACCAGTTAATACATTTTTATTATCTCTTCGCAATGAGGTTGTATTGCTGCTGAAATTTACGGTTACCAATGCCTCTTTGTCAACCAATAAATGCACTGCATTGATACATGCATTTTTTATGAGATCTTTCATCGGGCAGGCAGGTGTAGTAAGCACGACCGTAAAAGAAACATTCTTATTTTCAATCCTGATATCCCTCACCATATTTAGTGTCACCAGGTCTTTGCCAAGATCCGGCTCCTGTACATTGCTCAATGCCTGCAAAATATCTTCCTGCGTCATGGTTCAATTTTTTGTTAAAAAGAATGTATACCTGCAAAATTAAACATTGATACCCTTACTTTGTTTAAATAAAATAATCTAAACCCATTGTTGGGATTGACCGTCAATTAAAGCAAATCCCAAAATCAAGAATTATAATTAAAAAAAAATAAAAACTTACTTTAGGGTTTGGTATATGAAAAAAATTCTACAATACATTTTATTTTTCTTGTTTCTGATTCCTGTAGCCGCAAAGGCCCAATTTGAAACTTATAAAGATTCGGTGGTGCAGGTATACGGCGTTGTTATGTCAGCAGATAGCCTTAAAGCATTGCCATCAGTAAGTATCATTGTAAAGGGCCGTAACCAGGGCAACTATTTCAAGTGAGCAAGGCGTGTTTTCCATTCCCATTTTAAGAGGTGACGTGATCGAATTTACCAGCGTAGGGTATAAGCCAAAGCTGGTGACCATTCCACAAAACCTTGTAGGTAATGAGCAAAGTATGATACAACTAATGGTTGAAGATACTGTTTATCTACCGGCAACAATTATAAAGAAGCGCCCAACCCGCGAAGAATTTGAAAGAGATTTTGTAACCGCATCTGTACCCAATGACCAGCAGGAAATTGCACGGGAGAATCTTTCCGAAAGAAATCTCGAGGCACTAAGGGCAGCTTATCCAAAAGACGGACGTGAGGCTACCAATTATTACCTGAAGCAAAATGCCCAGAAATATTATTCCGCCGGACAGGTCCCCCCTCAAAATATCTTTAATCCGCTTGCTTGGGCAGAATTTATCAAAGCCTGGAAGCGCGGAGATTTCAAACAAAGTAAATAGTTATGCTAATTGCAATGATAATTAGCCAATGTGCTAATTAGCCAATGTGCCAATGGGAAGCTATCGTAAGTAACAGCCGTAATTAGACTTTAAAAATTATGAGTTGCAAAAGTCGAAACCTTCGATTTTTAAGGCCTGGCTATAAAAAGATAAAGTATGCTCAATAAAATGTTTAGTTTTCATAGAAAAAAATCAGCGGATTATAAATCTAAATTTTGTTATTATCACAAATTATCCCTACAGTTACACTGTTTCTCCTGCCATTGGCTAATTAGCTAATTGGCTAATTGCCTTATTAGCAAATTAGCTTATTAATCAATCCTCAACTTTTACTTTACCTTTCTGCTTTGCCATTACTTCTTCAGCAATATTATTAGGTGCCGGAGCATAGTGGCTGAATTCCATTGTTGAAGTAGCACGGCCGCTGGAAAGCGAACGCAATTGAGTTACATACCCAAACATTTCACTCAAGGGCACTTTAGCTTTTATTACCTGAACGCCATGCTTGCTATCCATACCTTCCAGCATTCCCCGACGACGGTTAAGATCACCCGTTACATCTCCCATATATTGATCGGGAGTAAGCACTTCAATTTTCATGATCGGCTCGAGTAATACCGGCTTTGCCTTACGCCCTGATTCGCGATATCCTTGTTTGGCACAAAGCTCAAATGACATCGCATCAGAATCGACCTGGTGAAATGAGCCATCAAATACCCTTACTTTCATACTTTCCATCGGGTAACCTGCCAATACCCCTGTTGTCATTGCAGTTTCAAAACCTTTTTGAATGGCCGGCACAAATTCTTTTGGAATTGAGCCCCCAAATAATCCATTTATAAACTGGAAATTACCTTTTCCTTCTTTCAAAAATTCTTCATCTGCAGGGCCGATTTCAAAAATAATATCGGCAAATTTACCACGCCCACCTGTTTGCTTTTTCAATACTTCCCGGTGTTCGATGGTTTGTTTAAACGCTTCTTTATAAGCAACCTGGGGGGCTCCCTGGTTAATTTCAACTTTAAATTCGCGCTTCATCCTATCCACAATAATTTCCAGGTGAAGTTCTCCCATACCACTTAAAATGGTTTGGCCTGTTTCTTCATCGGTCTTTACCCTTAAAGTAGGATCTTCTTCAACCAGTTTCGCAATAGCCATACCCATTTTATCAACGTCAGCCTGGGTTTTTGGCTCCACCGCCACTGAAATTACGGGTTCCGGGAAGGTCATCGCTTCCAATACAATTGGGTGATCTTCTTACAAAGCGTATCTCCGGTTTTAATATCTTTAAAGCCAACTGCCGCACCGATATCACCCGCTTCAATAAAATCAACCGGGTTTTGCTTGTTGGCATGCATCTGCATGATCCTTGAAATTCTTTCCTTCTTTCCTGTTCGTGTGTTTAATACATAAGATCCGGAATCAAGGTGGCCTGAATAGGCACGAAAGAATGCAAGACGCCCAACAAAGGGATCAGTCATTATCTTAAATGCCAAAGCGGCAAACGGCGCTTTAGGATCAGGCTTACGTTCAATTTCTTCACCATTATCAGGATTAATTCCTTTAACAGCTTCAAGGTCCAAAGGGCCGGGAAGATATCTGTACAATGGCATCCAATGCAGTTTGCACACCTTTATTTTTAAAAGATGAACCACACATCATCGGAATGATGGAAATATCAATTGTAGCCTTCTCATGGCAGCATGTATCTCATCTTCGGTGATGGTATTAGGATCATCAAAAAATTTTTCCAATAAATTTTCATCATAATCCGCAACAGCTTCAATCAGGTGCTGCCTCCATTCATTTACCTCTTCCATCATATCTTCCGGAATGGGCACTTCTTTATAAGTCATCCCCTGCGTTTCGTCATCCCAAACCATTCCTTTCATTGTAATAAGATCAACAACACCTCTGAAATTATCTTCTGCACCAATTGGTAATTGCAAAGGCACTGCTTTGGCACCCAGCATCTCTTTTACCTGCTTAACCACATTTAAAAAATCAGCTCCTGCACGATCCATTTTATTTACAAAACCAATGCGGGGAACTTTATATTGGTTGGCCTGGCGCCAAACGGTTTCACTTTGTGGCTCAACACCACTTACTGCATCAAACAATGCAAGCAAGCCATCCAATACACGCAAGTGAACGTTCTACCTCTACGGTAAAATCCACGTGGCCGGGAGTATCAATAATATTAAATTTATATTGCTTTGCTGTCCGCATTTTTTGCACCCTGTGTTGTTGGAAAATTCCAGAAACAGGTGGTAGCAGCAGAAGTAATGGTAATACCTCTTTCCTGCTCCTGTGCCATCCAGTCCATAGTTGCTGCACCATCATGCACTTCACCTATTTTATGGTTTACACCTGTATAATACAAAATTCGTTCTGTAGTGGTTGTTTTGCCTGCATCAATATGAGCAGCAATACCAAAATTTCTTTGAAATCTTAAATCGGCCATTGCCTTGTTTTTATTTTTTGTTATTAAAATTTGTATGAGAGAGTTATCACGCCGTTATATCAACCACATATTGTCAACCCATACTTTTTGGAGGCGCAAAGTTACAAATAATATGTGTAAATAAACAGGCATTTTAAGCGTGGTGGATTCGTATAACATCGTTTTCACAATTACAAAAAATAAAGAAGTGTATCTGCAATTATTATTATATGAGGTACCAATTCTATCTATTATTTGATGCCCCATTGATCCGGCCAAAGTGGTGGATCTTAAGTTTATGGCAGCGATATACGAAATCTTATAACCATTGACGAAGAAACAGAGGTGGAAGACAGCCCCGGAAATATGAGTCAACTGAAGTCAACTTCAGCAACTTTATGAATACAAACGGTATATCTCTTCAAAATAAAAAACCCTTTCCTGTACAGAAAGGGCTCGCAGTTCATTTTATGTAAAGTTAAATCCTGAAATGTGCAAATGCTTTATTGGCATCTGCCATACGATGGGTATCTTCCTTCTTTTTAAATGCCGCACCTTCTCCTCTGCTTGCAGCAACAATTTCATTAGCGAGTTTTTCAGACATGCTGCGCCCATTTCTGTCGCGGCTATATTTTATAAGCCATTTAATACTGAGAGATGTTTTCCTGTCTGCACGCACCTCTGCAGGAATTTGAAACGTTGCCCCTCCAATGCGGCGGCTTTTTACTTCCACGCCGGGCGTTACATTTGCCAACGCTTTTTTCCACACCTCGTACCCATCTTCACCCGAAATTTTTGTTACTCTCTCCAGCGCATCATAAAAAATACTATACGCACCGCTTTTTTTCCCCTGCCACATTAAATTATTTACGAAACGGGTTACCAGCTTATCCTGGAATTTGGGATCTGGAGCTAATGGAAGTTTTTTTGCTTGTGCTTTACGCATTAATAATTATTTATTATTATTTAAATTTAATTGACCTGGCTTTCTAAGCTTTATTTCTTTGCTTTTTCCTTTTTCGTACCGTATTTAGAACGACTTTGCTTGCGGTCTTTTACCCCGGCAGTATCAAGGCTTCCGCGCACAATATGATAACGCACTCCAGGAAGATCTTTTACCCTTCCGCCCCTGATCAAGACAATAGAATGCTCCTGCAGGTTGTGCCCTTCGCCAGGTATATAAGCAATAACCTCCAGCTTATTGGTAAGCCTTACCTTAGCCACTTTGCGTAAAGCTGAATTAGGTTTTTTCGGAGTGGTTGTGTATACGCGGGTACATACGCCACGGCGCTGCGGGCAACTATCAAGAGCCCTTGATTTGCTTTTAGCTCTTATTATTGTTCTCCCTTTTCTTACTAACTGCTGTATTGTAGGCATTACTTTCCCCTGATTTTTTTGGACGGCAAAGGTAAGTGCGTGATTGCGAAATACCAAAATTATTTGAATACCTGGCGCCGTTTAAATTGTGGATAGGTTTAGAATGGTCTTTTAATTTACTAAACGATATATACTTTCTAACTTAGAATAAATCCGTCATAGTAAACTTGACTTAAAACCAGATTATACGCAGATAATGATGCAGTGTTGATTTATAATTTCATCATCCAGTTGTACTTATCATTTTCACGGCCTTCTTTTATTGCACTCATACGGCTTTTAACTGCAGGAGCGATTTTCCATTTGTCTACATCAAAATTCATTACAAACTCTCTGTAACGCAGTTCTTTAATTGAAGAAATGGTAGCTGCGGTACCTGTGCCAAATACTTCCAAAAGAGTACCCTCTTTGTAGGCGGAAACAATTTCATCGATACTTAATTTTCTTTCCTCTACAACCATTCCGGCTTCCTGTAAAAGCTGGATGACGCTTTCACGCGTAACACCTGAGAGAATAGTCCCCTCGTTCAAGCCCGGTGTAATTGCTTTATCGCCGATAATAAAAAAAATGTTCATCATCCCAAACTCCTGTACATACTTATGTTCAAATGCATCCATCCAAAGTACCTGGTCATATCCATTTCTTTTGGCCTCAGCAGTAGCAAGCATTGCGGCTGCATAATTTCCTGCGGTTTTAGCATAACCAACTCCGCCCGGCACAGCTCTTACGATATTTTTCCTCAACATAAATTCTCATTGGCGAACTATGATAGGGCCCGGTTGGGCTTAATATGATTATAAATTTATATTTGTCACTCGGCTTTACACCAATCATCTCATCGCTTCCGAACATAAAGGGCCGGATGTATAATGAATGGTGCGGTTTGGCTGGAATCCAATTTTCGTCAAGTTTAACGAGTTGTTTCATTCCTTCCATAAAAATTTCTTCCGGAATTTTGGGCATTTCCATTCTTTCGGCAGAAATATTAAAGCGCTTAAAATTTTCATATGGCCTAAAAATTTGCGTTTCACCCTCGGGGGTTTTGAAAGCCTTTATTCCCTCGAAAATTGCCTGCCCGTAATGCAACGCTGTAAGTGAAGGAGAAAGCAGTAAAGGCTGATAAGGTTTTATTTCAACGTTTTTCCATTCGCCTTCCTCATAATCGGCTTCCAGCATATGATCAGTAAAATATTTTCCAAAGGGAATATTCTCCAGCGTCAATGAAGACAATTTGCTTTTTTCTGCTTTAGTAACATTAAAACCCGCAGCTACAATCATATCATTAAATTTGCAGCAAAGAAACGAAAAAAAGGAGCCAAAATTTCAAAAATGAGCTATCGATCGCATTCCTTTACCGGCATTTTTACATCAACGTCTATTTAAAAATAGCCTTAGATTCAAAAGCCGGCAAAGCGCCTGTTGCTTTCCAGGAAGAAGCACCCATAGATTTTTTAGGAGGAAATGAGAAAAAAATAATCTTCCTGGTTAATAACAATCCTCTATAAATTTCTGGGAGATATTCAAATGAAATTTATTAATGATCTTTTAACCGCATGCCAGTTGACCATCGCCGATATTGCCCTTGTAAATTTTTCTTCTGAAAATACCTTTAGCTATCGTGAATTGATTTTCCGGTTACAACCAAAGAAGGTTTTGATATTTGGGCTATCAGCTAACGACCTGGATCTTCCGTTCACCATTCCCTTTTTTCAAATGCAAAATTTCCAGGAGCAGGTTTATATGACCAGCCCTTCTATTGCGGAACTTCAGACAAATGTAGAATTAAGAAAACAGCTCTGGGGATGCCTTCAAAAAATTTTTAATCTTCAAAAATGAATGAAGACCTTAATATTCGCTACAAATAATACCAATAAAGTTATCGAGGTCAGGAGCCTTTTAAATGAACTCTTTCAAAATACTCTCACTCGTTGAAGCGGGCATTTATGTTGATATACCCGAACCCTTTGATACGATTGAAGAGAATGCAATCGGAAAAGCCGAATTTATTTATAAACTTAAGGGGGTAAGTTGTTTTGCTGAAGATACCGGCCTGGAAGTAAAAGCCCTTAATGGCGAACCCGGGGTAAAAAGCGCGCGTTACGCGGGAGATGAACGGTCCTTTGAAAAAAATATTGATAAACTACTGGAGAAGCTTAATCGATGTGGCTGACCGCTCGGCTCGCTTCAAAACTGTTATATGTTTAATTGTTAAAGGAAAACATAATATATTTGAAGGGATTTGTGAAGGCACTATTATTGCAGAAAGACGGGGTGATCATGGATTTGGATATGATTCCGTATTTATACCAGATGGCGCGGAAAAAACCTTCGCAGAAATGGAACTTCCAGGAAAAAAACATCTTTAGCCACCGCAAAAAAGCTACCGAAAAATTAATACGCTACCTTAAAAAACGTTGATATTGATGCCGGCATGTGATTAAACACCAGGAAATTGAACGAACCAAGCAACCATACTCTATCTGAAAGCGACTTAATACAAGGCTGTATTGACGGAAACCGGCAAATGCAGGAGATTCTTTACAAGAAATTTTCCCCAAAAATGTATGGAGTGTGCCTGCGCTATTCCGGAAATATTGAAGATGCAAACGACTTGTTACAGGAAGGTTTTATTAAGATTTTTAAAAATCTTGGTAAATTTAGAGGGGATGGTTCTTTTGAAGGTTGGATGAGAAGGATTTTTGTTAATACTTCGATTGAACATTTTAGGAAGAAAGTGAAGTTATATAATGTGACTGAAGTACAGGAAAATACGATTGAAGATGTGGAATTGAATGTATTGGATTCAATGGCCGAGAAAGATATTATTTTTTTAGTAATGAATTGGCTCCGGGTTATAAAGCCGTTTTTAATATGCATGTAATTGAAGGATATTCGCATAAAGAAATTGCAGAGATTCTTGGCATAACCGAAGGGACCAGTAAATCACAATTGGCAAGAGCTAAAGGGGTTTTAAAAAAGTCCCTGGAAAAAAGGATGAATAAAACAAGTGGGGATACGATTAAATACTTAAGCGCTGTATGCAGAATTTCAAAGAACGATTATATAATCACGAAGCTACACCGCCCGCTGAAATATGGGATCATATTTCCGAAGAGCTTGATAGTGTAAACCCAGGGTTTCACATGCCGGTAATACGCAGACGGTCTAAATTTAGTTTTTATGGATTAACTGCGGCGGCAGCCCTTATCATAATTTTTGTAAGTTCGGTGCTTTTTAACAGGCCGGGAAATAAAACAGGCAAAATATGAAGGCAACCAATTCTCTGTCTTCTTCTTCAAAATCTAATAACCCGATTCCACAAAAGGTTAAAGATTCCTTGTTAACTAATAATAAAACACTGGAAGCAATAATTAAATCTTCAAAAAATAAAAACCAGCTTGTTAAAAATTATGAAAGCCCGGAAACAAAAGTGAAAAAATATATAACGATTGAAGGCCCGGAATGCCAGCCTGTAAAAATTTCTTCTAAAGTTGCCACACTTATTGAATCTGCCGATAATGAATATCCTCCCAAAGCTGTGTGGAATAAAAAAATTGATAAATGGAAACAAATTATGCTAAGCACACATTTTCTCCTACTTCTACAAGCCTTCTTGATATTGCCCAGCTTTCTTCTTCTTTAGATAATAACGAATAACATGCTCATTTTTTATGGCCAGAATAAAAATTGAGCTGCCGGAAAAGTGTATTGCAGCCTTCACCATCCCTGTTAGAATAACTGATATAAATTATGGCAATCACGTAGGCAATAATTCTTTGGTTGAAATTATTCATGAAGGCCGCATGCAGTTCCTTAGGCAACATGGTTTTACAGAATTGGAGGCCGGCGGTTCTGCACTGATTATGAGTGACCTCGCTGTTGAATTTAAAAATGAATCGTTTTATAAAGATGACTCGAAGTAAAAATATTTGCAGGTGAAATTTCCAGGGTAAGCTTTGAACTGTTTTATTCCATATCTGCTTTAAGAAATGACATTGTAACAATTATTGCCAATGCCAAAACGGGAATGGTGTGTTTTAATTACCAGGAAAAAAAAGTTGATAGCTCTTCCGGAAAAATTAAAAAAGATTCTTATTGTTTAACTTTCTGTTCCAGATTTTCCAGCTCTCTTCGGCCTGTATTTGTAACATTCTGGCCGCCATTTTTAACAACAGCGCCCATCGTTTCCGCTTTGGAAAGAAATAAAGTTTTGGCTGGATTATAAATTAAATCAAAAAAATAATTTTTTTCGGATATACTTTCATAAGGTAATTTCGGATAAGCGTCTAACGTTAGGATACATCCCGGCAGGTGTTGTATTAATTACAATCGGTGAATTCCTGTAAAAGGGTTGGTGAAATATCATCGTAATGAATAGTTGCGGCGGCTAATTTCGTTTGCCCTGGTTACAAATAAAAACTCAATACCCCGTTTTTTTAGAATATACGCAACAGCCTTTGAAGAACCGCCTGTTCCAAGTACCAGGGCCTTTGTATGATGTGGTTGCAAATGAGGTAGCAAATGATTTTTCAAAACCAGTTACATCTGTATTAAACCCTTTCCATTTTTCATTGATATATCTTAATGCAATTGCAGGCATTTATTTCTTTGCACTCTTCGGATATCTCATCTAAGAATGAAATTATTTCCAATTTATAAGGGATGGTAACATTTAATCCGCAAAGCAGCGGATCATTTTTTAGCTGCCCGATTTCCTTGCTAAGATCTTTTATTTCGAAATTAAGATAGCTGCAATCCTTAATATTTTCCTTCTCTGAATTTTTCAGTAAAATATTTTTGTGAGAATGAATGGCTTAAAGGATTTCCTATCAATCCATAAATTTTCATTATGCCTTTTCTTTATTGAGGTATAAATGAAAAGTATCACCACGTAACCCAATACGCATTGCTTCCAGGGGTATTACTTCTGAGGGAGCTATATTTCCAAGATTTACATTGCAATCTATCAATTCTAAAAAATATAATTGCTGATCTTTTTGAGGCGCTTCCCAAATAATTTTTTCATGGGGAATTTGTGTGAGAATTTCCTGAACAAGCCCTTCCCTTACTTCTCCTGTGCCACGATATATTCCTACATTACCCGATTCACGGGCTTCCGCAATAACATAAGTGGCGCCGGCTTCAAGCTCGGCTTTCATCAATTCTATCCACTTATAAGGCGGAATAATATGCGCCGCATCTTTACTTCCAACTTCACTAAGCACCGTTCCGTATTTTGTAAGCTTCTCAATATAGCCACACTTTTCAGCATGGGGAATAGTGATTGATCCATCACTCACTTCCATATATTTAATATTGAAACTCTTTGCAAATATTTATATAATCATTAAACTGGTTCCTTATTAAAAAAGCTTCAAATAAAGTACCTCCAAAATATACAGGTATATCATAAGATTGATAGAAATCAATTTTTTCTTTAAGATTGGGAGTTACAAAAGCAGTTCCAAAACCTAATTTTATGATATCAATATGAGGATGGGCAGCGCTCAAAAAATTTTTTGCTTCTTCAAGGCTCAGGCCTTTATCCATTATCATCGTTAAACCATATTTCCGTGGCTTGGGTATTCTTTCAGGAATCTGGGAGAGATTAAAATTCATACTTATATTCTTTTGAGAAGTGCCAAAGATAGTTTTGTACCACCAATAATTCAAAACATGAATTTATATCTCTACTTTTTTTTCTTTGATTTTTTTTTGTAGGCAGCAATCAATTCAACTATTGACTGATGCTGAAGATGAGAAGGGTTTAATTCAATGAATTGTTTGATAAGCGCAGGAGATTTTTGCATGGCAAGTTCCAATTGTAACAATGCTTCTTTAGATTTTCCTAATGAAAATAAAATTGCAGATTTATAAAAAGTAAAAAGCGGCTTATAGTGCGTATTTTTTTGAGCATTATATACCTGCTCAAGAGCCTCTTCAAAATATTCTGCATCGTAAAGGCATTTAATAAGTTCTTTCCATCCATTTGCATTTTTTGGCCGTGCCTTGATAAAATTTGAAAAATGAATTACCGCATCTTTAATCCGGTTAAGCTGTACATAACATTTAGCCAATGCAAAATGATAGTCGGGCTGAGACTTATTGATCCGCATTGCATTTTCAAGATTTTTTACCGCACTTTCCCAATGCCCTTCATTCATATAAGTTCCTGCTATTTTGAAATACAAATGGCTGTCTGTTGAATTAAGATGGGAAGCTTTACGATAATGAAATCTTGCCTGGGCATAATTTTTCAACTTTTCATAACAATGGCCCAACGCTTCATAAATAACTTCTTCAGGCATGGAAAGCTCCAAAACTTTTTGCAGAACTTCTATTGCTTCGCGGTATTTATGCAGCCGCAAATAAGCATCGCCCATATTACGATATGCATAATCAAATTTTTCATCAATAGCAATGGCATATTGATAAGCATCAATTGACTTTTCATATAGTTTTAAACCCTGGAAGGCCGCCCCAAGGTTAAACCAGGCCAGTTGTGTATAAGGAAATTCATCAATTATTTTTTGATGAAGCTTTATACTTTCTTCATTCCTGCCTGTATAATCGGTCCAGAAACAAATTTTATATAATGCTTCCTCGTTAACAGGATCCTGCTCAAGTATCAGTTTCAGGCAATTGAAAACCTTATCAAATTCCTCATAGTCATCATATACATCTGCAAGTTCAAAAAGTAATTCAGCCTTTTCTTCGCCTTCAAACACATGTATCGCTTTCTCCAATAATGCTGCTGCTTTTTCCTGGTTATCCAGTGCAAGATGTGCATCAGTTTTAAGGATATATAAATTGATGTCATTGCTGTCAAGAAGTTCGGCCTTATCCAACAAAGCAAGCGCTTCCCTGTATCGCCTTGAGGCAATTAAAAGATCCGCCTTTTTTATGTGAAGACTTGCTGAATAAGGAAATTGCTCAACTGCATAATTTACAGCCTCGACAGCCGAAGGGATATCATCCGTCTCATCAAAATAATCAATTATACGTTCAAAAGAATCTTCTTCAATAAAACTGAATTTTTTACCGCTTTTGAAATTATTATATTGCAAAAGCAGTTCTTTCATTTCTTCTCTGTCCTGCCGGTATGGGTTTTCTTTCATATGAATTTGTTGAGCCAAATTACTGAATTTTTTTAAAATGCGTTACCTGGCCTGATAATGTCCCTGGCCGCGAGGCTGCTTAAAGGCTATTAAGATAAATTTAACAGCCAATAAAATTTATTTTCGCAGCAGGAAGCCGTACATTTCCTAAGTCAAATCACTTAAGGCTAATAAAAATGATGAATGGCTTTAATATCTCATACTTTTGTTGTAGCTTTGTTAAGATTAAACTATTTTCAATAATGAACAAATATGCTAAAATAGCAATGGGCGTTTTAGTTGCTTGCGGTGTTTGGTTTATCGCTTCAGCAGACAGAGGTGGTTTTGTAAAGAAAAGTAAAACACGTTTGAATATTGCTGTGCAGGGAACTTTAAAAAATTCAATTGCATTCAATCTTAAATCAGGAATCAGCTATAAAGGAAGTTTTTTGTTAAATACACAACAGGTTGGAAATACCTTTATGAGCGATGCTTTTGTTTCTTATAAAAAAGGAAATACTATTTATATTCTTCCTTATAAGCAAAAACTTGTAATACCGGAATATTCTCAAAAGGATGGTTATAAACTTATTATTAGATCCAGAAAATAATTTTTCCGGCATTTAATTTATAAAAAACCTGCATAAAGCGGGTTTTTTTATGTAATTGCGAAAAATCTTTGTGTTATGTTAATTAAAAAGCTGTGCTTTGAACGCGAATTGTCGCCGTTACCATGTGAACTCAACTAATAACACCGACAATTTACGATTATATAACACTGGTAACGCAGGCCTGCTTAAGAATTAGAGCTTTTAAATAAGTACTATTTTTTTGTTTCATCGTATGTTAAAACCCTATAACCTGATTTTGGAATTTCAAATTTGGCAGGTGGAACTGCACTGTAGTTGATTTGAGATAGGGTAAACTTAAATTTCATTTTGCCGTTTTGCGATTTCATATTGTACTGCAAGGCCCGGCAATGTCTTAAACTGATAATCATAATTTTTATTAGCAACATTTACATCGGTAGTGTAATACACGGTAAATGTAGAACCATCTTTTAAGTTTTGCAATTGCTTTGTGACAACTGAAACCAGCAATGTCCATGGTTTCACCGGTATTTTCGAAAGTTATTCCTTCATACTTTTTATTGTTTTTATCCCATTCCTGTGGCGTCAGAGTTAATCATGAGCTTTTGGCCGCTATAATCTTTCAAAATAACACCATTTCCAGTTGCAGCATTGTAAATAGTAGCCTCACTGCCAAGGCCGCTTATCATTTCAGTCCGGCTTTGGTTGCTCTTTTAAATAAACAGTTGTAGTAGCGCCATCGAGCATATCTGCCATTTTTGGTTCAGCACTGCCGGTTTCTACGGAAATGTTATATACAAGTGCTGCCTTCAGTAAGGGTTTTTTGGCCCTGCGATGCCAATCCTAACAAAAAGACATATAGTAAATAGTATTGTTTTGTAAAATTTCATTAATAATTTTTTAACCTCATGGGCAAGTTCTGTTATAAAGACACTATCTGCTACTGTAATAGTTGCAGACTCTCACAGGCCTGTAATCATAGCTACTTTTTTGTATTTGTATTTTTTTTCTGTTGCATGCTTTGTAATTTTTTATTGCTTTCCTGCATAGCCGTTATCCGTTCCTGCCATTTATTTTTGGCTAACCGGCTTCTTTTTATTTTCCTGAAGTTGAGCCAGTATTTTCTCATGATTGATAATATATTTCTGTATTACAAACTGGATAAGAAGTGTGATAGCATTAGAAACTGTATAGTACCATGTAAGAGAAGAAGGAAGCCTGTTGAAGACTCCCAAAAGAACAACCGGAAAAATAAAAGGAAGATATTTCATTACCGGATTGCTGTTATCCTGCATATTGCTCATTCCATAAAGTGATATCAGAAGACTTGTGATAACAGCAAGAATAGTAAACAGGCTTATATGACTTCCATAGAATGGTATTGAAAAAGGCAAATTATAAATTGAATCGTAAGATGATAAATCTTTGGCCCACCAGAAACTTTGCCCTCTTAAAGTAATATTGGAATTAAAAAAATTGTACAGGGCAAAAAAGATAGGTATTTGCAATAATGCAGGAATACAACCTCCTAACGGATTAACGCCTGCACTTCGAAAAAGCTTCATTTGCTCCATGCCAAATGACTGTTTATCATCTCCATATTTTGCCTTCAGCGCGTCAATCTCAGGCTTCAGAAGTTTCATTTTTGCACCACTCAAATAACTTTGGTAAGTAAGCGGAGAGATCAGTAACCTGATGATAATAGTAAGAAGCGCGATAATAAGGCCGAAACTGGCAATTTTGCTGCTCAAAAAATTAAAAACAGGCATAACAAATCCCCTGTTTATATATTTTACAAAAGCAAAAATGCCACTGCCCAACGGAACCATATTATACATTTGGTTTCCATATGATTTAAGAATTTTATAATCGCCGGGGCCATAAAAAAGCTGTAAAGGAATTAATGCATCCTGCCCTGCCGGAACATTCAATCTCAGGTTTGCAGTTAACTTTGCAATGATATGCAGGTTGGTATCCGCCGGAACTTCCCATTTTAATTCTGCATTTTCAAATTTATCTTTTGCAACAATTGAACTTGCAAAAAATTGTTGTTTTAAAGCAACCCATTCAACAGGCTTGTCAAGTTTCTTATCATCGCTTTTACCTACTGCCAGGTGTTCAAAATCATAATCCCCATTTTCTACATAAGCTACATGCGATTGCTGGGTTTCCCATTCAATATCTTTTTCCAGCTTATTTGCCTTCGCTGCCAGGTAAGGTTAAGCGTATTTTGTGTAACCAATTTATTTGCACCGGTCAAGCTTTATATTAAACCCAATCATGTAATCATCTGGCTCAAAGTATATTGATGTTCTATCGTTTGCCCGTCTTTTGTTTGAAGGCTAAAACTGATTATTTGTTTTCCATCACTGTTGTTTGTACGAGCTGACGGAGTAAACAGCAAGTCTGAAGTTTGCGCAGTTTGATTACTACCGGTATTTATCGCATAAGAGATATTATTAAAATTGCCATCCTGGATTATGAGTGGTTTTTTATCAAAGGTTTTAAAATTTTTAAGCTCTACACTTTTGCGGCTGCCCGCCTTTATTGGTAAAAGCAATTTTAAGTACTTTATTTTCAAGAGTAATAAATTGTTCTTTGCCGGTTGTATCCTGCTTTACGTTTAAAGAGGAATCTGCTGAGAAGTTATTGCTCAGTTGCTGATATTGTTGTTACGCTGTCAGTTTTGGGTTGTAACCTGTTGATTGAATCCTGTCATGTTGTTTTTCTTTTTCTAAAGCCAACTGGCCCTGGCGTGTGTAATAAAAATATCCAAAAAACAAAAGAGCCAATAATACAAATCCTATAACCGTATTTCTATCCATTCCCATATTTGAAAAATTAGGTGGCAAATGTACGCAAACTTTATAGCTTCTATTAAAAACCGAAGCATGGCGCACATAAAAGAAAATGCCCTCGTTAATGAAGGCATTTATAATAAAATGTAAATTATTTTTTTGCAGGGGCACGCTTTGGCAGGGGCAGCTTTGGCATCGGGAGCTGGTGCAGCTTTGGCATCGGCAGCAGGCGCAGCTTTGGCAACGGTAGCCTCTTCCTGTTTGAGCTGGCGTGTCATTGCAACAGATGCAATGGGAATGCGGGGAGAATTAAGAATTTCCATATTCTCCGCCTTTACATCCTGCACGCGGATATTTTCATTTAATTTAAGATCCGTAAGATCAACTTCAATATTTTCCAGCAAATATTCCGGGATTGTCTTTACTTTTAATGCCTTCATTTTTACCGCTAATTTTCCACCTTCTTTTACGCCGGCAGGTACGCCTGTAAATTTGATGGGGATAGAAACAGTTACTTTTTTATCGCCGACCAGTTCCAGAAAATCAACATGAATGAGCTGGTCGCTCACTTTATCAAACTGCAGATCTTTCAGCACACATTTGTAAGGTGTGCCATCAACTTTAACTTCTGCGAGCATAAAATCAGGTGTATAAACAATGCTTTTAAAAGCAGTTGCCGGAGCAGAAAAATTAATTTCCTTTGCACCTCCGTAAATTACACCTGGCACTTTTTCCTCAGAGCGAAGCTGGCGGGTGGCTGATTTGCCAAATTCGGTCCTGATTTGTCCTTCGATTGTAATTGTTTTCATTAATGTATTTTTTTGAGGCGCAAAGGTAGGGAAACTATTTTAGTAATTAGAGTTTAGAGTTTAAGTTGGAAAGTCTTGATTGAACTTTGAACTAGCTGGACTTTGAACTGACAAACTTTGAACTTCGAACTATAAAATACTCCGCTTTATTTTTCTTAAGTATTTTACTCTTAAGAAAAAGGCTGTTGATACTTTTATTTTCGAAAGCATTGCGAATTGCTATGGCAAATAATTCGGCAACGGAGGCCACTTTTAATTTATCAATCATTCTGTGAATAGGAATTGTATCACATACCACCAGTTCTTCCAATGAGCTGTTTTCAATATTTTCATAAGCATTGCCGCTTAATACCGGGTGTGTGCAAAAAGCCCTTACACTGCGGGCGCCTTTTTCTCTTAATAATCCGGCACTTTTCGTAAGTGTTCCGCCTGTATCGCAAATATCATCTATCAGGATAATGTCCCGGTCTGTAACATCTCCTATTACCACCATGCTGGTAATTTCATTTGCCCGTTTCCGTTGCTTATCGCAAATAACCATTTCCACTTCAAAATAACTTGCGATTTCCCGGATGCGGTTGGCGCTTCCAACATCGGGTGCGGCAAAAGTGAGATTTTCAAGATTCAGTTCTTCAATATAAGGAATGAAAATAGCTGAAGAATCAAGATGATCAACGGGGATATCGAAATAACCCTGGATTTGTGGTGCATGAAGGTCCATAGTAATTACCCTGTCTGTACCCGCCGCAGTAAGCATGTTTGCCACCAGCTTAGAACCAATAGCAACCCTTGGCTTATCTTTCCGGTCCTGCCGGGCATAGCCAAAATAAGGAATTACCGCAATTACTTTATAGGCCGAAGCCCGTTTGGCGGCATCAATCATTAATAGCAATTCCATCAAATTATCAGTAGGCGCAAATGTGCTTTGCACTAAAAAAACAAACTGGCCTCTTATGCTTTCCTGGTATTCCACTCCTATTTCTCCGTCACTAAATTTTTGAATATTGATTTTACCAAGCGGCTCTCCAAACTTTAAAGCAATTTGTTTTGCCAGGTATTGCGAACCTGTACCTGAAAAAATTTTTACGTTGGGATGCATCTTGAAAAGGATTGATGAAAGCAAATAGTCTATGTGGCGAATTTAGAATTAATATTGCTTGCAATAAACTCAAATTTATGGAAAGTTCTAACAAGTCATCCACCTCAATTAAAAACTGGGCGGTTGATGACAGGCCGCGGGAAAAATTATTGGGCAAGGGCAAAGAAAGTTTGAGTGACTCGGAACTGCTGGCGATATTAATAAGTACAGGAAGTAAAAATAAAAGCGCAGTTGAAATAGCCAAAGAAGTACTGGCGTTGGGAAAAAATAATTTAAATGAATTAGGAAAAGTTTCTTTAAGAGAATTGATGACGATAAAGGGAATCGGGGAAGCAAAAGCCATCACATTGGCTGCAGCACTGGAACTGGGACGAAGGCGCCAGGCAACAAATTTTCTTAACAAGATCTTTGTACGCTCAAGTAATGAACTTGCAGAATTTTTAAAAACAACTCTTAAAGATTATTCTTATGAAGTTTTTGCGGTAGTATATCTGAATAAAGCAAATAAGATCAATCATTTTGAAATAATAAGTAAAGGCGGAATGACAAGTACCGTGGTAGATCCGAGAATTATTTTTAAAAAAGCCTTTGAAGTAGAAGCTACTTCAATCGTATTATGCCACAATCATCCGTCGGGAAATTTAAAGCCAAGCAGGCAGGATGAAGAATTAACTCATAAAATTAAAGAAGCTGCCAAATATCTCGATATACAGGTGATAGATCACCTTATTGTAAGCGATGAAGGATATTTTAGCTTTGCAGATGAAGGGTTGCTTTGATCGGTAATTCTACAGCATGTTAACCAACTTGCGGTTGCAAGTCGAAGCCGTTAGTTACCGTTTTGCAGTCTCAATTGTACAGCATGTTACACACTTGCGTGTTATGAGTCGAAGCGTTAGTTACCGTTTGGGAGTCCAGGTTTAGTTGGTAGATGAATATAAGGGTATTATAGAAATTTATAGATTTTAAAAAATCACTCTCTTTTTTTAGTTTCAGATTATTTGACTTAACATATGAATCTACCTGGCTCTTTTTATCTGATGCCAACTCGTCAAGAGCCGAAGCGCTGTATTTAAAAGGAATGGTCTTATTATCTTTTATAGCGAAGTCCTGTGCACGCAAAACATATTTCCTGGTATTGTTTACAATACCATTTGAGTAGTTCTCACCTTCAGCTTTCTTAGACAATTCCCTGATAATAGTTATTTTACCTTTTAATAACACCTGTACAAACCCGGGATTTTCCGGCAATAAGTCAGTCCTAAACAACATATCAGAAACAGTATCAGCTGCGTGATTTTCACCATAAATTTTTATCGCGTCTATATTACCCGCAAATTCATATACAGCTTCATCTTTTGAGTATATAAATTTACCTGCGGACGCATCAAAATTGATTTTGTCCAGATGATAATTTTCGCCGTTCTTCAACGTTACTTCGCCAGCCTTCCAATCATCAAACAGTAATGGAGTTCCCTCTACATCATTGTTTTCGGGCTTCCCTGCCAAATGTTGCCCTTGAAAAGGCGCCGCTAAAACATTCGGAGAAATGTTGGTTTGCGCAAATCCAAAAGATGCAACAATCTGCAATATCCCAACTAAAAATAATCTATTCATACCTATAATTTAATATCCTTAAATAATAAATGAAAATTATGCCTGTGCCGTCGGGCCCCCAAAATTTAACGGCAGTTCAACCGCTTCAATATCCTGGATGGTTCCATTTACGGACTCAAATTTTTTAATGTTATCGATAATAGCTTTCATGAAACGTTTGGCATGTGTTGGCGTTAAAATAATTCTGCTCTTAACTTTACTTTTGGGAGTTCCCGGCATCACATTTACAAAATCAACCACAAATTCTGCATGGCTATGGGTAATAATTGCAAGGTTCGCATATACCCCTTCTGAAACTTCTTCTGAAATTTCAATATTTAGCTGGTTGGGCTGGTCCTTTGGTAATTCCATTTAATTTTAAAAGTAAAAAAAAGGGCTGAATAACCAGCCCTAATTTTCAAATACATTAACCAATTTATTTCCTGACCCATTTTTCATAAATCTGGCGGGAATAAGCACTCTGATCTGGCGCTCCTGCACCAGCGACATATCCGTAATGTAAATAAAACGTTTGGGTAGCGGGATCATAAGTGTTATTATATATGGTACTATTAAAGGTTGCATCGCCTGGTACATGCCCACCGTTAGACGGATCTGAGTAATCAACACCACCCGGATTGTCAGCAGACATAAAACCAGATCGCGCATAAGTATTGTTTGTATAATTAACAGCCGCATTATTTATTACATCAAATTGAATAGTCGCTCCAAGGTCTGCCAACCCACCCTGAACCCTCACTCCGTTGATTGTAGAAAGATGCTTTACAGTATTAATTGCACGGCCACCTGTCGGATGAAAGAACCAACCTGTAACCGTATAATCTCCGTCCCAGTCATTTTTTACAACGATAGCGTAAATCACAGATTTTAAATTGGCGGCTATAGCTATTCCTTGCGCATCGGAAATCTGTAAAGGGATTGCATATTGACCAGACAAATCAACTTTATTTGGAAATATGGTTAAAGTAGTAAAACCGAGCCTTTCTCCTTTTTTTATGGTTACTGTTAAATTGGGAAGGGTATATGCACTATCTGGCAGTGGTACAAAATGTGTCACAGCACCGGAAGGGGTCGGGTTTGTAGGCGTCACCGTCGTATCAGTATTCGCAATATTATAATCGGTAAGTGCTGTGGGGTTATATACTAAGGTAACCTGAACGTCTTTATCAAGTATCGGACCACCTAGTTCAACATAGATTTTTACTTCCTGGGGATCCGGTGTTACATTAAAAGCGAGGGCCTTAAAGTAAAACCCGTTTGGATCCTGCGAAGGTAAATTTGGGAAATCTATTACATTTGTTACTTTAGTAAAATCTGTTGCTAAATCATTACGATTTTTTACGCATGAACTAAGGCTGGCAAACAATATTAACAAGGCGGCCGTTAATTTGACCCAATTATTTAGTTTTATTTTCATTTTGACTTTTTTAATTGAAAGTTTATTAGCGCATCCACCATATTTTATCAGCCTGGTGGTTGATTAGAACCCTCTGCAGACACATTATCCGGATTTTTGGAATATTCACTTGTCGGGTATTTCCAGCGTATAGGTATTTTAATACATCAATGTAGGGTGAAATGCTTAAAGGAGTATCGCCTAAAGGCCCTGGATAAGGTGGCGTTACCGGTATGCAAATAATCAAATTTTCGATAATCTGCATAAGATTGTATATCATTGATACTGTTTAAGGCAGCCCATTTCTGCCGAAGTATAATTGTTTGCTTTGCCAAAACTGTAGTGGCAGGGAATAATCAACCTTTGGATTGCCCGCTCCTGAATAATAGCCAACCGAAGCAGTTGCATAGGCAGGAACGCCCAGGTATCGGAATGATTCAACAATTCCTTGTTTATAAAGGGATTCATCATCGCCTGTAAGATACCCCTAAGCAACAGCTTCTGCCTGGAGAAAATAACTTTCCGCAGCCAACATCATTACCGCCGGTGCAGTTGAACCAGCCCCCGGATCGGTATTAAACTGAATCTTTTGTAGGATCTACGGTACTTTTTGTAATGGCTACCTTTTAAAATTCCAGGCCAAATAAAGAGTATTTTCCGTTGGTCGGATTTCCATTTGTTGATCCTAATTTAGTTCCCACATAATTGTCCTATGAGCTGGGTTAACTTAACGGGTAAAAATTCCCTGGCTCATCCTTGGATCATTATTACTTTTGTAAAAATTAACTGCGATACTCATTGGGGCCCAAAAATCTCCAAAGCTCGAAACCTGGCCACCACTAAGTCATAAAAACGTTGCCAGAAAGGATTTCCTTTACCGGTTGAATTTGTATAGCCTGGCTGAACCAAGGCATCGGTCGTTAAAAAGCCGGCCGGCTCTGCAGCTTTGGTCAAATCGAGATTGGGCTGAAAAAAACCGGGCTTGATAGTTAATTCAGACATTCGTAACAACATTCGTAAGCGTAATGTATTAGCAAATTTTACCCATGAAGTCTTTATCGCCAGTCCAAACATAATATCGGAAGTGGCGTGGTAATTTAGCCCCGCACTTTTAATTAAACAATTCCCTTTTGAATTTCTACAAATAAACTGTCATATATATCCGATCCTTTAGAATAAGCCGGCCTTAAAGAAAGCAGCCCTTTCAAGGCATCTGTAGTATGGAACATCATTCCATAAATCAACGAGATGCTGATAATTATATGCCTTCATAATCCTGGCAATCCCTTCTAAAAATGGCTGATCGGTAGCATTCGCAGCTGATCAATTATATATTGATAATCCTCAAGATTATCATAAATAGATTGCCATAGTGCATCTCCAAAATCGGTAGTCATTTTATAGTTGTACCCGGGATCATTAGCATTAATTGCATAGCTTCCGCTAACAGCCCATGAGCCCATCCATTCACTAATGGTAGTAGGGCCGGGATACCAGTTGGCTACTGTTACTGCCAGGGCTGCAGGTAACACCAGGCTCGGGTCAGCAGAAGTAGATTGGTTAGGGTTTGTGTTTACATCCAGGTACCCCTTTTTACAGCCCATACCTGCATTATAGAGATAATGGCTGTAAGTATTAAAAATATTTTTTTCATTTTATTGATTTTTCAATTAACTATTTATTTAAAATGTGATATTAACATTGGCTCCGAAAATTCGCGTAGGCGGATTTTGGTTAATATCAGTAGTACCAATAGTGTTTCCGGTTGTATTACTAAATTCCGGATCAGTCCACACATTATCTTTGCTCTAAAAGTAAAAAGATTTCGTCCTACCAACGCAACGGATAATTGTTTTATAAATGAACTTGCTTCCGAAAATGCTCTCTGGGAAATGTATAGGAAAGTGATACTTCCCGGATTTTCCAGAAATCTGCGCTATTTATATAAGTGCTGTCCTACATTATTCCAGGTACTTGCCCAAAAATCGTTATTACCGTTTTTAATAACAATACTCGTTATTGGCAACATATTTGCCAGTTCCATCATCATAAACGAATTAGGAATTATAAAACGGCTGACGGTCGGTTTGTGCTGAATAGGCAGAAACTCCTGTAAAATCTAACGCATTTCCGATAGCATTATAAATTACAGCACCAAATCTTGCTTCAGCCAACACAGATAAGGTAATCCTTTATAACTGATAGCTTGTATTTAAGCCCAAGTGATATAAGGAGGATTGGAAGTACCAAAAGTTGATAAGGAATCATTGGGAGTCGGAAAACCCGATTTGCTTGTCAACAATAATTCTTCCCTGTAGGATCTCTTTTCCAGTCTGAAACTTTTATTTGCGGAAATGCACGTCTACCTTTTACTACTAATTAGATCTGTATAGCTGTTGTTTAACTATTGGCAGCTAAAAGAAAATTATCAATACCAGGGTAAAGTGATAAAACTTTATTCTTATTATAAGAAAAATTAGCTCCTATATCCCATCTTAATCCACTTCCTGGTTACTAATGGGCAGTTACATTAAGCATCTACTTCAATACCTTTATTTTGCATTTCACCACTATTCAAAAGCGCTGATGTAAAGCCCGTTGCAGAACTCACCTGTACGGGCAAGGTTTGATTGGTCGTATTAGACTGGTAAGCCGCTACTTTAAGTGTTATCCTGTTCTTTAAAAATCCAAGATCTAATGCTACTTGCTTTTCAGTTGTAAATTCCGGTTTAATTAAGCGGTTATTTAAGAGAATTTGAAACAGTAAAGCCTGCAGTACTGCCATAAGGAAAATTAGGCGCAGTATTAAATACATTATCGAGGCTATAAGGACCTACGCTTACATTACCTGTTTTACCCATTGCGCGCGCTTAATTTTCCATAGCTTAAAACAGCTGTTATCCTTTAAGCCTGGTATTGCATCGGTAAATACAAATGAAATATCGCCGGCAGGATAGTTATAGCTTCTTAAGCTTGGATCAAGCCTTGAATCCCAGTCGTTACGGAATGATCCATGAACAAAAAGAAAATCGTGGTATCCTAGGGTAAGATCAGCAAAAGCACCGATTTTCCTGATATTCGGTAAGATTTTCATATACACCCGGTTCACCTACCCTGTTTGAAATATTATAAAAATCCGGTATTACCAATTGCTGGCTGCAGAGGTATTAATATCTCTTTGAGTTTCATCAAAAGTTGTTCCGCCTAATACCAACTTGCCGGAAATATTGTTTAAAATCTTTTATTAAATTTAGCAAATACGTTACCTGTTAGCCGCTGATTATATTCAAAAGCATCATAATCGGTAGCCGGGGCATCGGTGGTGCTTCTTCCTGAACCATATACATCAGCTTTTGCCCAATCAGCAAACTTAAAAGCCTCACTGAGTGAATTTTTGAGTTAAATCATACCGGGTAATTGCCGCAGCTGCAGATAGATTAAACCAATCTGTTACTTTAAAATTTAAGATTAATGTTACCTATTAAAGTATTTCTTTTGCTATCAAACCTTGATTCATCAATTTGCCACCATGGATTTCCATAGTAAGCATTGAAATATCCATTTGGATTGGCAAAAGGATCTGTTCTCCAGTTTCTATAATCGCTTAAATCAATATTAGCAGGCGTATTGAACACAGTCCAGTAAACCGCCCTGTTTTGATAATAAGAACCTCCAAAACCGGCAGTCGTAGTAGATGGGCCTGTATTCACTGAAAAAGAACCCGGTGTAGTATTCGAGTGTTGAACAGTATAATCTGCAGATACCCAACTGTTAACCTGCCAAAATCCCTTGATCCGTTTATGCGAAATGCATCTCTGTGATTTTTATCTTTAGGAATTGTACCCGCAATATTCACATCCTGAACACTAAGAAAAAACCTGCTTTTATCATCTCCGCCGGAAATAGACAAATCATTTTGCTCGGTTATTCCTTTATTGAAAAAATTTAATTTGGCATTCGGTTTGGCCGAATAAATACCATGTTGCAAAGAGTCAAAGAAAGTTCCATCCGGCATTAAAAATATCTCACAGGAGCACCAATAGTAATCGGCGCTCCATTATAACGCAGGTCCATAACTTTGATTTTCATATGGCACATAAGGAACAAATGGGTTTTCAGGAAAATAAACAATACCGGGGCACTGATTAGATCCAGCTCACCACCGTACTCGACCAAATTTATTTTGAAGTTTAGGTAAATAAGCAATCTCCTGTATCTCGGTAGTATTGCTGTAATTAATTACAGGCTTGCCTTTGGTTCCTTTTTTTGTAGTAACAATAATAACTCCATTAGAACCATCTGATCCATATATTGCAGATGCACTACCACCTTTCAATACAGAAATATTTTCAACATCGTTAGGATTTAACTGGGCTAATAATAGTTCCTCCCTGTTCTCTTGACATTACTATATCATCAATTACTATAAGGGCCTCATTGTTTCCGAGGATCGACCTGTTGCCTCTTAAAGTAATTCTGGTATTTTGGTTAACGCTGCTGTTTACATTGTTAATCTGCAGGCCGGAAACTTTTCCTGATAACCCGGTTGCAATGTTAGTAACCTTACCCTGTGTAAGATCTTTATTGCTGATTTTAGCAACGGAAGTACCTAGGGATTTTGGATCACGCCTGATACCATAACCGGTAATTGTTACCGTAGATAATTCAGCATTATTCCTTCTTAAAGAAACTGACAACTTCATTTCCAGCGGGAGTAGCCCTGGCCCCGTCAAAACCAGTTGCAGTAACGTTTAAGTTACTGTTACCTCTCATTTGGATTGTAAAGTTTCCGCTTGCATCTGCGGTTGTTGCATTCCTTGTACCGCTCTCGGTAACAGTGGCAAACGGTACAGGGGCGCCCGCATCATCTTTAACGATACCTCTAACTGCATGGGTTTGGGCAAATGCCAATACTGCGCACAGCATTAGCATTGAAAAGAACGTTAGAAATTTTCTCATGTGTGTTTTAGTTTTATGAATGCACAAATATAGCCCTCTTATAAAGAGAAGCAAAGAAATTGTTAAATTAAGGACAACAAATGTATGCCAGTCGCTGCTTCAGATCTAAAAAGGAATTGCTGGCTTTAACCAATTCAATTTATGATGCCATAGATTTATGTTGGGTGAGGACTTACCTACCGTAAAAGAATCACTGTTCCAGATCTTTCCTCTTTTGAAATTCCATTTGTTTCTGTATAATTTAACACCCACACATAAGCGCCCTGTAAAGCATATTCATTTTTTATTTTTCCATCCCATCCTTTGCTATTATAGTCAGCGGTTTTAAATACAACATTGCCAAAACGATTGTAAATTATAAAAGTAAATTCGTGTGGAACACACTTAATGATGGGCCTGAAGTGATCGTTTAAGCCGTCTCCGTTGGGGGTAAATGCAGTGGGGATATATAAATCACAAGTACATTCTTTAAAGTTTACGCTAAATGATTTCTGATCGATCGAACAGCTATTGGTAACGGTCACCGAATAGGTGCCAGTAACAGTTATAGTTTGTACTGGTTGCGTGTTTCCGCCATTCCACAAGTAAGAAATTGCCCCGCCGGTTGTGGCATCGATCTCCAGCGCATTTCCCTTACAAAAAGTTGAGTCTTTTACAACCGCAGGTATGTGAATGGATTTTTCTTCTTCGATGCTTACATCAGCAAAGGCAGTATCTGAAATACATTTATTATAAATAATCGCTGACACTTTATAGCTACCGGGTTTTGGATACTGATGCTGAGGGGTAAGGCCTGAAGAAAAATTGTTTAAACCGGGATCGCCAAAATTCCAACGCACAGAATCTACCTTGTTTAATAATAATGAAAACTGAACCGGTCTATCGGCACAAACATTTTTTTGATATTGAATGCCATTCTTTTTAAGCGTGTATGAGCTTGACCGAATATAATTATAAAAAATATTATAGTAAACAGTTCCAATCTCCAGCCCACTTCTTATATAGCGGGCATTTATCCCTGCATCATTCGGATTTTCGATAACTCCTGCTGTTTTATCTAATTTTAAACTGGGTGGAAAAATTACATATCGCAAGCTGGTATAAATTTTCCCATCAGGCCCTAATTGCAGGGTTCTCATCATACCAAAACATTGATGGGGGCCACACGACACCCTGTCGGGTTGTACCGTAACGTTATACAACGATTTTTCTATAGCGTCAGCGTTACCGGCTTCTAAATTCATTTGATAAATCGAATGAAGTTCGGGGCCACTATCTCCATCTTCAAAAACCTCATTAGTATAGACTCCTGCATAGAGCTTTGTTCCATCGGGTGAAATTTCAGCATCTTCCAAAATGGTATCCTTCGGAATAGCTAAACGCACCGGGTTAGAAAATGTGCCCGCCCGGCTATCAAAATCCAATACAGCCATTGCATTTTCCGATTTCAGAGTTACCAGCAGCTTTTCGCCACTCGCGGAAAATTTAATGTTACCGTCATCGATATCATTATCCATTATATTTTGAGGCACTGGGGATATTACAGGCATTTTCGACACTCCGGCTTTTGTGATCAGATAGGAATAAAAAGATTGGTTAGCATAAGTAACGATCCACGTGTCTTTCTTATTGCAATGTGCTGTACCGGCAATTACCACCGATGCATTCTCTTTTAATACTGTATAGTAGTTATCAAGAGTGGAGGGCTGGGGATAAATAATTTCACCATAACCAATATTATTCAACGCGTTTACCGTCAGGTATTGCAGGCGGTTTGCATAGCTTCCCTTCGATACCCCGAATATGTAAAATAAGGAGTCGTTTTCAGGATGTGGAACAATAAGGGGAGCGCAATATAATGACCAGGGCCACCTGCCCTTGTATCTTTCGATAGGCAAACTATATCTATTCCAAACTGTTGTTCCGTCAGTGTACAGCAATAGCTTGCCACTTGTGTCGCAAACCGAAGCAGTATAGGTTGTATTTACATTATCTGATAAGGTTTTGAAACTTTTTGAACCCTTTGGCTGAGTTCCGTTAAAATCAATTCCGCCGTTTTTGCCAAAAGTCCAAACGTTATATTGTTTTTGAGAAAAGGTATTATTTATGAAAAGCAGAAGAAGAATGTTGGCGAGGTAAAAGCCCTGAAATATATTCTTTTTTGCCATCATGCCTCAAATTATAAAAAAGAAAAAATATAGCGTTATTTATTTATTAAGCGATAAATATTTAAGATGGCTAATGATATAAAACAAAAAAGGCTGCTTTTTAGGGCATCCTTTTTTTATTTATATCTAAAATGAATACTCGTTATTTTACGTCCCAGAATAGCCTGGTAGATACATCATCACTTCCAATTGCCTGGGAGGCTGCTTCATAATTTTGTGTATTTACATTTTGTTCATTAATAGGATAGGTAAAGCGAAGCGGGAAACCACTTTGAGCGTCTGACGGCGCCGTTAATACCGGATAATCCAACCTTCTTGTATCAATCCAGGCGTCATATCCCCTATTGTAAAGAGCCAGCCATTTTTGAAAACCTATTTTCCGCTGCCATGGGCCTGGGGCGGTAGCGTAATTAACATCGGGCCGGGCTAAATATGCATCAACGCCGGTGGAAGATCCATTCCAGTAAACAATTGATGCCGCTATACCTTTATTGTAATGGTCTGCAGCAGTTCCGCCAACATTAAATCCTCTTTCTACAGCTTCTGCCAATAAAAACTCCACTTCCGAATAATCTAACAAGTCACCGGGAAAATCCTGGTTGGCAATTTTTCCCTGGTCTGTTTCTTTACCGGTTAAATTCAATAAACGTAATAAACCGGAAGGTTTGGAAAGGGAAGCAAAGTTACTGGATGCACCGGGATCACCACCAGAGTAACCACCATTTGCATCTAAGGTAAAATAACTGGGCAGTCGCGGATCATCAAGACTTTGTAACGTATCAATAATAACGCTGTTTGCCACAAAATCCGCTCTTCCGCTTTGAACAAGATCAACCCATACAGGATTGGTATTAGGAGGGCTGCTCAAATAGGAATACAGCGCATTATCGTCATTTGATTCGAATACACCTCCAGTCACAGCAGCTTCCACAGTGGTTTTAGCAGTGGCGGGATCTACATCTGCTACCAGCATTCCCAATTTTAGTTTGAAGGAATTCGCAAATTTTACCCACTTTGACACATCTCCACCATAAATAACATCGGCCGATCCAAAACTTCCGCCGGTAGGATCCAGCGCAGTAATATCGGCATTAAGGCGATTCACCAAATCTGCATAAATCGCTTTTTGATCATCGTATTTTGGAAATTGATTATTGATGTTTAAAGCTTCACTGTAAGGAATATTTCCATAGGTTGTAAGAAGATAGTACCAAACAAATACCTGCATGATATCTGCAGTAGCGATCTCATTTTTTTGCGTAGTTACATCGACAACATCCGTCGGAATAAGTTCTTTTGATCTTTGAAAGTCCCGCAAAACATCGCGGTAAAATTCATCCCATACTTCATCAGGAATCTGCCTTGTTACCAGGTCATAATTGCTTTCATCCGTATAAGTCGTTTCTTCCCAATATTGTTCAATCAGCCTGAAAATATTCAGGTTAACATTAGTTGACGTTAAAATATTGGAAGTAACCCTTTGAGCATTCGTAAACAAAGAATACGAGGGAACACTTTGAGGGTTCTTCGGATCAATGTTTTTAGTTGTCAGGTCTTTCTTACACGAATTAAATAAAAGAAGCGACAAACAAATTATAATAAGTTTTTTCATAATTATAAATTAGAAGTTTAGTTTTATATTGAAGGCAAAGGTTCTGGTTGTAGGATAAGCTCCTACCTGGTAACCCTGGATATTGCCGGATGTTAAACCCTCTTCAGGATCAGAGTATGGTAAATTCTTGTGAATGATCCATAAATTTCTTCCAATAAGAGAGAAATCAACACCTTTGAAATATTTCCATTTTTGTATTACCGATTGTGGTAGTGAATAGCTTAATACCGCTTCTCTCAACTTTACATAGCTTGCATCATATACAAAGGCCGCATTGGGGTTGCGAACATAGCCATAAAGGCCATAGTTGCCATTGCTTACTCTTTTTGTATTTGTTTTACCGTCTTCGGTTACACCTGCAAGAATAACTCCTCCCCCGTTAGCAATAGAGCTTCTTGACTCATTGCCAAGGTCATTTAGAGTTGCCGTTTCAGGATACAAACCTGTTGCCAATCCATAAGACATATCATCAGTATATACATCGCCGCCCTGCCTTATGTCTATTAAGAAACTGAATGAAAATTCTTTATATTTAAATGTGTTATTGATCCCGCCAATCCAATCCGGATTAACATTGCCAATTGTTACATTCGAGGTAGGAGTGGTTTCGTAATAGCCGTTACTACCCACTACTTTCTGGCCCGTTATAGAATCGTATACAAAGTCTGTTCCCCTCAATGTGCCATAAGGTTTTCCTAAGCTGGCATTAAAGGTTACGCCTCCCTGGAAAGACCCAAGCACAAGGTTTTGGGCCTGCTGGCCGCTTGCATCTTTAAACAATGCAAGTACTTTATTTCTATTCCGCGTCCAGTTCAAATTTAACGTCCATGAAAAATCCTTGGTCTTTAAAGGAGTAAGATTTACAGACACTTCCACACCTTTGTTTTGAACTTTACCGGAATTCAGGAACTGTGAAGTGTACCCGGTAGCAGTTGATAACGTAACGGGAACAATTTCATCTTTGGTTGTATTCGCATAATAAGTTACATCGAACCCAACCCGATCTTTTAAAAATGACATTTCAAGCCCTACCTCGGAGCTGGAAGTACGTTCAGGCTTAAGGTTGGGGTTATTTTTAATACTTGCAACAGAAGTTTGAGCATTAGAGCCAAAAGGTGGCACTATGGTATAAACATCATTCACGCTGTATATCGGTGCGTCGTTACCAACCTGTGCAAGATTACCTCTCAGCTTACCGTAAGAGAGCCAGTCTGCGTTCTTAATAAGATGAGAAAACACAAAACCTAAAGATGCGGAAGGGTAGTAATACCTGTTATTCCCTTTAGGCAAGGTTGAGGAGGCATCCCGCCTGATGGTGCCATCTAATGTTACGAGACTTTTCCAGGAAAGTGTTGCCCCTGCAAAAACACCATCTACTTCTCTCTGAAGATCAGTTTCAGTTGGAGCATTTGGAGTACTTATTGAATTAGCCAGGGAGTAAAATCCCGGAACAATTAATCCCCCGTTGGTAACAGCATAGATTCCCTCGTCGGTTTGCCTTCTTATGTTGGTACCAACAAGAGCTTTTACATTAAAGTCGGGGCTTACATTTTTATCGAAACTTATTAACAGGTCATAGTTGGTTTCGTTCCAGCGATGATCATACCTTGAATAGTAAGGAACTCCTACGCTACCAACGGATTTTCTTTCTTCCTGAAGTTCAGCATAGTTATCCACAGATATCCGTCCTAAAACGTTCAGCCAATCCGTGATTTTATAGTTTAAGTTTACATTGCCGAAATACCTGTTTCTTGTATCGCTTTCATAATTTTTATATCTGACAAAATAAGGATTATCCCAGAAAATAGGTACAAGATTACTGGGATCTTGCCAGTTCCACGTTATATTTCTACCACCGGTTCTGTTGTAGGCATCTTTTAGTTCTTTTACGTCAACATTTACTTCCCACCATTCCCTGAAATTTGTCATAACGTTCCGTCCGCTGGCTCCATCATAGCCGGTTCCATACCGTCCGACTCCATTGATATTTGAAAAGTTAACGCTTGCACCCGCCGTTAATCTCGGGGTGATATTATAGGTAGATGAAAAATCAATCAGGTTTTTGATGATATCACTATTGGGCAGTATTCCTTTATCATCATTTCTAGTGTAGCCTAATTTAAACGAGCCTTTGTCACTGCCGCCTGTTACGAATACACTATTATTCGTAGAAACGGGATGTTGGAAAAAGCTTTCAGGCCCATTCGTGGCGGCAACCCAGGGACGAGGCTTTCCGGCGAAAGGAGAGGTTGTATCAAACGCATCCCATTGATAAACCAGTAAATTTGGATCGAACCGGGCTCCATAGGACGCATCTTCACTTGTGGTTTGCACCAGGTCTAATACGCCATCACCATTTATGTCCCTGTAAAAAAATCTTCCTGTAGGATCTTCATAATAAGCGCCATAACCACCGCCGTATTTATTTTGATATTTGGGGAAAGTAGATTTATCGACAGATCCGACCCCCACTCCAGAATTAATAGAAATGCCTAAACCTCGTTTCCCTTTTTTTGTCGTGATTAAAATTACGCCGTTAGCGCCTATAGACCCATAAAGAGCACTGGCAGCAGCGCCTTTCAATACAGTAACTGATTCAATATCATCAGGATTTATATCAGCGGCCGCATTTCCGTAATCATATCCTCCGGCCCCCTGGTTTTGACCTATCGGCCTTCCTGAAGCTCCATTAGTATTTGAGTTGTTATAGGGCACACCATCTACCACAAACAATGCCTGGTTACTACTTGTAATAGATTTTGTACCACGCAATACTACGTTTGTGGAAGCTCCCAATGCGTTATTTTGCCTTATTTCAAGGCCGGAAACCTTTCCTGATAGATTTGAAATAAAATTATTATTCCTGGTCTTGCTAACCTCGTTTCCCGTAACTGTCTGGGCCGCATAAGCCACCTGGTTTCTATTTCTTGTAAGGCCCAGGGCTGTGTTGACTACAACCGTGGCGAGTTCTGTGGCGTTTCTCTTGAGAGAAATATTGACAATATTGCTACTGGGAGTAACTTGCGTTGCATCATACCCTGTAGCGGTAAAAGCAAGGCTACCATTGCCTCTCATTTTAATTACAAAATTGCCATTTGCATCTGCAGTGGTAGCGTTTTTAACGCCTGATTCAGTAATGGTTGCAAATGGTACCGGCGCACCTGAATCGTCTTTTACACTACCTGATACGGTATGCGATTGCGAAAATGCCAAGACTCCGCTGAGCATCAGCATGGAAAAAAACATTAGGAATTTTCTCATGTGTATTTTTTAGTTTTATTGATTTATAATATCCCCCACCCTTAAAATCAGAAGCCTGTTAAATAAAGAAAATTTAACATAACATATTCAGTATGACAATTAACAATTTCATTCTGCTGCTTCTACAACAAATTTTTTTATAGGGGGATCGATTGTTAACCTGATTTACTGTTTTTATTACAAAAAACGTGAACCGATATACGAACTCTGTGAACCAATGATGTTCAATTTAAAATGTAAAAATTACCTCGAGCTTCACCTCAGACTTTGTATGTCCGTTGATCAGGTCAAGGCCGCTTCCTATAACATTTTTATCCGGATAAAACGTTTGGGCAAATCTTGCCCAAAGGGATAGCTTTCTGTTTATATCATAATTTACATTTACATAATACCTGTATCCCTTATCATAAAAAACCGGAATTGAATAACTATACAATACATCATCTTCATACGCATACAGGCGGCTATTATAACCGTCTGTTTCAAAATATTGTAAACGTATATTTCCTGAATATGGCTTTAGTACGGGCTTATATAATATATCTATGTAAGTAAGAAACCCATTTTCTGACGCAGCTCCTTTTTTGTCAAACCAGGAAAGTTCAACTCTTGACCTTACAATAAATGTGGGGTTAAGCTTGTAGGAAAACTGGGTTCTCAATGATTGTTTCGGCTGTACTATTACCGGGTTTAAAGCGAGGCTCATACGGATTATAATTAATACGCTTTTTTTTCTGCATGATATCTCGTATACACTTCTACCCGCTTATTTGGTTTATAAGTTAGCTGGATCATATAATCGTTCCCGGAGGACGGAGCATCTACCCGGTATTTTACCCAGGGGAAATGATAAAAATCAGCATAGGCATCGATTCTCAAATAATCAACCGGGTTAATACTGATGCCGGAATAAAATCCACTTTCATTGGTAGGATATGTATTTTCAGTAAATGCGCTTGTGTAAAGAGATTGATAGCCGCGGGAAATATTCCTGTATAAAAAGCTCATGTCCACGTGGGCATCAACACTTATCAATAAACCATTTATAAAAGCCTTATCAAAGCCTTCATCGGTAGCTGCTTCTCCAAAAAAATGCAAGTTCTCAAAAGTATAGCTATAATCTATGCTGTAATTTCCGGCGGTTTTACCAGACAATGCATACGCTGTTATATAAATAGTTGGCTTTTGTGATAGTGTGGTTAAAATTATAATGCACGCCATTAACACCAATGTGAACACGATCTGTTGAATAGCCCAGGTTACCGCCAAAGCTTAACTGGCCCTGTGAGCCTTTATCTGGCAACTTCACTTGCAGTGCGATGGTAGCCTGAATTTTGTAAAGAAGAAACATAATCCTCGAAATTTAAGGTGTCTGCATTAAAATTTGCATCCAGTTTGCGGTAGCTTGCAAAACCCGTTGCTTCCCAGTTATTTTTCTTCAACGTAATCCCGACTCCCCGATTGAATGCAATTTCACCCGCGGAGTTATAAGGCCGCAAAACATCCGATTGTCTTTTAATATTCAATACGTCTGAGCCTTTTTTAAATGCGAGGCTCTTGCCATTGTGTCAAGCCCTGGCCAAGGTTAACTGTAAAATCTCCTATTGCAAGAGATTTAATAATTCCGAGATTTCTTACAAAAAAATGGGCTGAATAAAAATCAAAGCCATTTTTTTGCGCCCCTTTAAAAAATTGTTCGCCGGCATCTTTTTCTGCTGTAATACCATATTGCAAAAGATTTTTAAATATATACTTATATCTCACTAATATTTTTTGAGGGCTTCCCGGGTAAAAATTAGTAGCGACAGAACTATCAATGAGGTAACCCCTTGATTTTTCTAACACCTGTGTACCCCTTACCAGAAGCGTATTTTCTCCATTTTTTAAACGGCTGCCAATGCTATTAAAAACATCAGCTTTGGTATTTACAGTAACATAAGGCCGAATGAGTTTTATTAAAGTTACATCCCAGCCCGGTATCGCCTGAAGTTCATAAATGTTTATAAACTTACCGAGTAAGTTTCTATAAGAAATTAAATTGCTGATTTGGATAGGGGATAATACATTTAAGTTCCTGCAATTGTCCTTCATCTGCATAATTTAAATTAAGAGGATCTTTTAAAAAATGAACCAATTCCTGCAAGTAAGAATCATCTTCTGTTACAACATCCTGGGATGATTCGGTTAAATTTTCAAGTTGCTGCTCAACAACGGGAGGCGGCTCGGTGATGTGTGAAGGATTTACCTGCGCATAAACAAGTTCAGCCGAACTACATACAATTAAACATATTATAACAAATAAGGAAAGGCTTTGTATAATTAATTCTTTTCAATCTCTTTGGATTTGAAATTAACAACCAGCATAAGGCCCGGGCTAAACACCAAGCTGCGGATGATAACTTGCACTGATATCAAGACGTATATTATTCCAGCTTACGCCCGCGCCGGCATAAGGAGATTCATTTTCTGAGGCGATGCCAGCTCTTGCAAAAAATTGCTTCAGGAAATTATATTGAACCCCGGCATTCACATTCACCGGCAAATCTTCCTGCTTTACAATTTCTGCACTTATTAAAAAACTTTCTGATGCCTCGTAGCCAATGCCAAATTTGTAAATAGAACTTAGTTTTTCATCTTTCGTTTTCGATAAATTTCCACCAACCGGGTTATAGAAGTGAATCCCTGCATTCAGCTTTTCAGTAAGATGAGCAATGGCTCCTATTTCAAAATTTAAGGATGAAGAATTTTGATAAGCAGGTATCTGAAAAGAATAGTAATTAAATTTTATTCCAATGTCGAGCAACTTCCCAAGGCTGCGTGCATAAGCAAAGCCTATTTGCGATTCATTATAATTTTTAAAACCAAAATAATCTACTTCAAGTCCAAAATTTCCCTCTTTCGTAGGTAATGCAACTACTGCAGCATACATATTTGCAGCGTTCAGCAAAAATCGGTCTTCGCCATAAACGCCAATAGAAAAGTTTTTTATCTGGGCAAGTGCAGCCTGGTTCGACGAAAAAGAAAATACATCCACATGATGGAGGCTGTAAGCACCTAAACCAATATAAGATGCGGCTACCGGCCTCTCAAGAGATTGCGCATGAAGTTCTGCGTTTATTATGACACAAATAAAAAGAACGCAAATTTTTCTCAAAGCAAATTTTAGTAATCCGATAAATATAAAGATTAATAGTAATATCATTCTTTTTCATTCTACAAAAAATAATATTAAGTGAACGCATCGGGTTAATTTTGCGGGATGCAAATATTAGACGGTAAGCTGGCATCAAAAGCAATAAAAGAGGATCTTACAAACAAAATTCTGGAGCTAAAATCCCGGGCAAAGAAAATACCTCATCTTGCAGCGGTACTTGTTGGAAATAACGCTGCGAGCGAAACTTATGTAGCATCGAAAGTAAAAAGCTGCCAGGAAATTGGTATTACTTCATCCTTGTTCAGATTTGAGGAAACGGTTTCTGAAAACGAATTTTACAATGTATAAAAAAATTAAATGAAGATGCTGATATTGATGGAATTTTAGTTCAGCTTCCTTTGCCAAAGCATATTTCTGAAGAAAAAGTTATCAATGCGATTTTGCCTGAAAAAGATGTCGATGGTTTCAACCCGGTAAATGTTGGAAAAATGGTACTTGGATTTCCTTCATTTATTTCTGCCACTCCTTATGGAATTATTTTGTTGTTGCAGCATTATAAAATTGAAACGACGGGGAAGCATGTCGTGGTAATTGGAAGAAGTAATATTGTAGGAACTCCAATAAGTATTTTATTAAGCAGGAATACTGATTATGGAAATGCAACCGTTACGCTTTGCCATTCCCGAACTAAAAATATCGGAGACATTTGCAGGGATGCAGATATTATTATTGCAGCTATTGGTAAGCCAAAATTTGTAAAAGCAGATATGGTAAAAGAAAATGCTGTGGTTATTGATGTAGGTATAAACCGTGTAAAAGATGAAACAAAAAAAAGCGGCTATGCCTTAACAGGAGATGTTGATTTTGAAAATGTCGCTCCTAAATCAAGCTTCATCAGCCCGGTTCCGGGAGGAGTGGGATTGATGACCATTGCAGCTTTATTAACGAATACTTATAATGCCTGTGTGAGACGGGATGATTCTGAATGCTGGATACTTGATACTTGATACCTGATACCTGATTGACCTGATTGACCATAAAATGATTTTAGAACTTACAAATATCACCACACTTCTCCCTGTAATGGAATCGTTTTATACGTTGCAGGGCGAAGGGTTTCACCAGGGAAAAGCCGCCTATTTTATAAGGCTTGCCGGTTGCGATGTGGGCTGTGTATGGTGCGATGTAAAAGAAAGCTGGGATAAAGATTCACATCCTCAACAAAGCATTGAACAGCTTGTAACAGGTGCAAAGCAACACCCGGCAAGACTGGCTGTAATTACCGGCGGGGAGCCCGCAATGCACAATCTGGAAAACCTTACCAGGGCTCTACACAATGAAGGCTTTTCAACAAATATTGAAACTTCGGGCGCACATCCTCTCACCGGAACATGGGATTGGATTTGCCTTTCACCAAAAAAATTTAAACCGCCGTTACCAGGCATTCTGCTTAAAGCAAATGAATTAAAAATAATCGTATTTAATAAGTCCGATTTTGCCTGGGCAGAAAAATATGCTTCAATGGTATCTCCCGCCTGCAAATTGTATCTTCAGCCTGAATGGGATAAAGCCAGTGTAGTAACCCCTTTTATAATTGATTATATCAAAGAAAATCCTAAATGGGAACTTTCCCTGCAAATACATAAATATATTAATGTACCATGAGAAATGTTTGATGTGGGATGTTTGATGTACGATGTGGATCGGCGGCATTTTTTACATCGTACATCAAAGATCGTACATCCCACATGGACACACCCGCTTCTTAACAGTACATTAGACCGTTAAAAGCGCAATTCTTGTTAATTTTATTCTCTAAAATAAAAAATACATTTTGATATCTAAACTCCTGGTTATTTCGTATTGCATATTTTTTACATTCTTATATATCAAATGCTCAATGGTACCAGCCGGAAAAAGTTAATAATAAAGCGGCAACCATTTATGCACTCGCCTTAAACAAAGCGCAAAGCAGTGAATATGCTACGTCGATAAGAATGATAAATGAGGCCCTAAAAATTGAGCCCAAATATGTAGATGCCTATCTCTCACTGGCAGGCATAAACGCAGAAATGAAAAATTATGCTGAATCCGTAAGCCAGTTTGAAAAAGCATTTTCCCTGGACTCTGTTTATACCAGCGATTATTTACTTCCCTATTCTATTTCACTGGCAGGGACGGGTCGTTTTAATGATGCGTTGATCGCTGTTAATAAGTTTCTTCTCAATACCGGCCTCAATGAAAGAAGCAAAAAAGCAGGCGAATTCAGAAGAACTACTTACCAGTTTGCAATTGATTATGATAAAACACACCCTGAAAAAAATTATGTTTTTAAACCTCAGAATTTAGGCGACAGTATTAATACAGCAGACCTTGAATACTTTCCCTCCCTGCCCATTGATGGTAAAGAATTGATTTTTACGAAACGGATAAAAGGCAATGAAGATTTTTACGAAAGCGATTTAATTAATGGAAAATGGGGCAAAGCATATCCTTTACAAGGAAATATCAATTCCACTACGTTTAATGAAGGGGCGCAAAATATTTCGCAGGATGGCCAATGGCTCATTTTCACCGGGTGTAATTTTCCTGAAGGACTTGGAAGTTGTGACCTCTATATTTCTTATTTAACCAAAAAAGGATGGAGTGAACCTGAGAACCTTGGGCCAAATGTAAATTCAGAATTCTGGGAGTCTACCCCATCATTATCGCCTGATAAAAAAGATCTGTATTTCAGCAGCAATGTTCCGGGGGGATTTGGCGGTAAAGATATTTGGGTGTGCCATCGCAACGACAATGGAAAATGGAGCCAGCCTCAAAACCTCGGCTCTGAAATAAATACTTCCGGTGATGAAAGCACTCCATTTATTCATGCCGATAACCAGACGCTATATTTCAATTCCAACGGGCACCCGGGCTATAGTGATAAACCTGATATTTTTGTTACGCGAAAATTGCCCGATGGAAAATGGAGCAAGCCTGAAAACCTCGGCTACCCAATCAATACGATAGATGATGAAGGTTCAATGATTGTAGCTGCTGATGGAAAAACTGCTTATTATTCAAGTGACCGAAGCGACACAAAAGGTGGCCTGGACATTTATACTTTTGAATTGCGGCAGGATTTACGGCCGCTGAAAACATTATGGGTAAAGGGACATGTGTATGATATAAAAACAAAAAACGGGTTGCCTTCGTCTGTTGAACTGACCGATGTAAACAGCCGGCAACTCATTAGTAAACTGCAAACAGATGAAGAAGGTAATTATCTCGTAACCCTCCCGGTTGGGAAAGATTATGCGTTTAATGTTAACCGCAAAGGATATTTATTTTATTCAGAGAATTACAACATCAGCGCAACAGCCCCAGACTCAACTTTTGAAGCCGACATTCCTTTGCAGCCTATCGAAGCCAATGCACATATTATTTTAAAAAATGTTTTTTTTGATACCAAACAAACGAATTTAAAACCTGAATCGGTTACTGAGCTTGATAATATCGTAAGGCTGATGAATGAAAATCCAACCATTAAAATACTGATAAGCGGTTATACCGATAATGTTGGTAAACCTGCAGATAACCTTATTCTTTCAAAAGGCCGTGCCGTGGCTGTAGTAAATTATTTATTAAACAAGGGAATAAAAAATGAACGCTTAAGTTTTAAAGGAAACGGGGAAACGAACCCGGTTGCAGATAATAAGACGGAAGAGGGACGGGCACTAAACAGGCGGACGGAATTGAGTGTTGTTAGCAACTGAAAAATAAAAATTGCATTTTATATAGACAACCAAAGAAATTTATAGGAAACCATCCTCAATAATTAAATTTTTTACTGAAGATCGAAGAAAGTAGAACGTATTTTTCCCCTTGACTAATGCCGCTACTTGTTTTTCACTTCGTTTTTTAAAATGTTTGTCATTTCACCCTTGATACGGCTTATAGAAGCGGAAGGTTTTTTTACCTGCATTATCAATATCTGTCTTGCTATTGCATCACCCTTTATTGAATCTTTAGATTGATAGTAAAGTTTTGCTAACTCGTATTTTGGCAAAAACTGTGATGGTATCATATTAGCAAGAGCCTGTAAATTAATGATTGCGCCAGGAACATTATTTGAAATGTAATAAGCGTTGGCAGTACTAAAAAATGTTCTGGATGAGATATAATATTTTTTGCTTCTTTCAAATATTTTTATCGCATTCCCTGTATCTCCGATGTCAGATAAATGCTCGCCCATGTCTAACAAAAATTTTCCATTGGTTACTAATTCAGGATATATTTTATAATATTCGGCTCTTACCCGGGATGGCTTCATAAATACATCTTCCCGAACAGCATTCCATCTTGCTATGAGAATACATTGTTTAACCACTTTATTAATAGCAACAAGTAATAAACACTGTATACCTATAAATACAATCCATTTTAAAAATACAGGTTTAAGAATTTGCCGCACTTTGATATTCGCTTTATTTTTCAAAAGCGAAGCTGCACAAAAGGCAAAAAGAAACATCATGGCGTTGCAATGTAAAGGATAAGATGTTGCGGCACTGATCATAATTAAGAGAAGAGTACTCTTTGCCGCATTGGTATATACTTTATTATCAAATGACCTTATTCTAAATAAATAGATTAATACGCCAATAAAACATGCCAGTCCAATGATACCAGTCTCCAATAAAATTTGGAGTGGCTCATTAAAAGCAATATGTGTTTCGTCAGCATTAAGAAAATTTAAACCCTGAGTAATATTATGAGAGGAAAAATATTCAATTTGCCACAGCGGGTAATAATTTGAAAATTGGCCTACACCGATTCCAATGTATAGATGTTCATAAATATGCTTACACGATACAATCCATATAAATAGCCTGCCATACAGCGAATTTTGCTTAAATTCTATCAAAAAAAAATAAAAGACCGATAGCACTAAACCGGCAATTACTGCAATGAAGACCTTATTTTTATTTCCTTGAAAATATTTTTTGAAACCATTTTGGTATTTGCACCATAAACAGGCACTTCCGCCTGCGATAAAAGTAAGGATAGCGGTCCGGGAATGAGTTACAAGCAAGATAGCCGAAACTAAAATTATAGCGGCCGAAAAGATTGCCTGCCTTATTTTGCTACTGCACTTCAAACCTTTTAAGGCATACAGCAGAAAAGGTAAATTTATAACCAAAAAATAAGAATATACTCCCGAGTTCATTAAGCTTCCCTGGATAGCAAGCGCTAACCCATCTGCAGAATTTATATTTAAAAAAAACTGATGAACTCCTATGTATAATTCTATAAAAAAAAAACAGATATTAAGAATGGAAGAAAATCGTGTACAATAAAAGACGAACACTGTCTCAATACAAAGTACAACAGCAGAATCATAAAACAGCAAATAAAAAATTCGTTATTTAAATTTAAAAGAGGATGATTGAATACTATTGCTCCGAATGAATAAATTAAACTGATACACGGTATAAGATCCATTAAATGAAATGAGAAGGAATCTTTTGAAAAAAAGCAAACGATCTGAAAAATGGAAAAAAGAATTAATATCGCAAGAAAAATGAAATTATGAGTGTTTATCTCGACCAGATAATTATAGGAGAAAGGATAAATAAATAAAAATACATAATACACAATGCTTAAAAATATTACAGAAAAAGTATTTGCAATCCAGCTTTCATTTGAATTCAGGCCTAAATATGTTTTCGCATAATTTATCATCACAATAGTAATTAAACAGGAGCCCTGTGTGATTACTTGTCATAAGCTCCTAACTCATCCTTTATATTAACGGGGTATCGCGGCTTTGTGACCTTTTCCCAAAGGTATTCAGTTCCAACTCTTCCAAATATATCCAAAAAACAATAGCGACCATAAGAAAAAGTTAGCTTCCACGATAATATCCTCGGGGATGTTGCTTTTATAGTATTTCCGGGAATGAACAAGATATACCCCAATAATTTTCCAGGATAGTTGTTATTAAACAAAACAAACGTGTTTTCCTTTTGGAACTCTGTAAGTGCGTTATATACATTTTTCGAAAAAAGGCTTGTATCAAGGCGCAGTGGCCGGATACGAAGGGCGCCGAAATTATTAGAATTTAAAAAAGCGCATAAGTCATAAATTTCCTCCTTTGCCAACCTAAAGCTTTCTGTTTTACTCAGATTATTCTTTACGTCAATCGAAAAAATATAGTTTGAAAGAATAGCTTCTGTCTGAGCACTATCATTCAATTGTTCATTAGTATCTCCTCGCGCGGGTTTTTTATCGCTATTTGAATTTGATCCGGACGAATCAACCAAAACCACACTATTAATCCTTATAAAATTTTCTGCATGGTTTAAAAAACCGGTAAAAAAATTAACGTAAGCCTTTTCCTCAGAATTAAAAGAACTTTCACCCTGGGAAAATGTGTGCCCGGACATCATTATTAATAACTGTAAAAGAAAATATTTATAACGATGCATGTATTAAACGGATTAAACTTAAACATATTACAAAGCCATAAAATATCCGGTGTTAATATTATGGGCAGGTTCCTGTACGTGCAGCAGGTTTTAAACTGTTAGCAGTATTACTGCTGTTTCTTACCATAGCCCTGTTTCCATTTTGCTGGCTAAATGTGGTAAGGTTTAATGCTTTTATATCTTCCCCAAGGTCCCCGGGATCGTTGCCTGTAAACGGAGCTATCGCGTTATTATTCCGTATAGTTGCGGGCAAATGAATATTAATTGAGCTTAATGCATCAATCCCCTCGGTTGTACAATTAAACCAGTCAAGATTATAAGTTTTAGAATTTTCGCCTTTTGTTTTTTGCACTACGGTATTAAAATCGCTTCCGCTCACGGTTATTTTAAGAGATACGCTTGCGGGCGTGTTTGAATCATCTCCAAAAATTGACCCGTCCGAAGCATGGCCTGGCTTCGCAAAATCGACAGGATAAAAGCCAACACTCCTGATAATCTTAGTACCATTTGCATTATCCTGCTCAAAAGTTAAATACGTGTGCCCGACCGGCTCGGGGCTACCAAGATTCACCAAATCACGGCTGCCAGGCCGGGGCTGGTTTACATACACTGTAATTGAATAAGTTGAGCCTGCAATGTTTGAAAAGCACTTCATCTCATCACTAATATTCAACACCGGATGCGTAGGGCTTATAAAAGTAGGGGCGCTGACATAACCCGAACTTCCCGTTGATCCGCCACCCCCACCACCTGTTGGCGGAGTTGGTGTGTAATTATAAAAGTTAGTTGGGTTTTGGTTGGTAATCCAATAAACGCTATAAAAAGTAGTTGTATTGTTGTTTAATGATATGGAAACACTAATGTCTGGCATTAGCGTATAAACAGGATCGGACGTTTCTGTTCGCTGAACACCCATGCTTATTTCAGTAGTGGAGTATTTTGCGGTGCCTTTCAATGTGTTTTCGCTGGGATATTTTATGTAGGTTATGGTCGTTTTTCCATTATAAACTTTCGTTAGTTTAACCGGCCTGTTATGTAAAAACGTCACTTCATTATTTAAACCCCCGTCGAAGCTTTTTGTATTAATTAAACCATTATCCGGCGTTCCATTTATTGAAAACCTGAGCCAATTGCCTGTAAACACATTATGATCCATTTGCAGTATGACTGAATTTCCTGATTCTTCTTTAGATGGAATAATCATTCCTTGATTTATTCCCTCCGACTTTAGAATTTTCAGCCCTTCAATATTTAACGATCGAAACTCTTCATTGCTTATTTGTGTTTGCAAATATTTTAAGGCACTGGAAACAAAAGGGTCCTGAGATTTCAAACTGCTTGTAAAATTTTCATTTTTTCTGCAAGACCAATAAGATAAAATAAGTATCAAAGCGGATAAGATAAGGAAGAAACGTTTCATAATTTTATTATTTTAAGAAACAAAAATAATCACCGGTATATCTCGCAAAATTGATATTTGTCAAAAAATTGCCCAGAGCAGCCTGAAAAAAGTTATACTTTTATTCAATAAGGTATCGATGGAGCCGCATCAATCTAAGTAATAAAATCTTGGAAACTTTAATAAACTTCCTTAATTCAATACACCCTTTAACACCAGCGCTACAGGAATATCTTTTAAATACAATCAAAAGAAAGTTATTTGCGAAAAAAGCTTTCCTTCTTAAAAAGGGGCATATAGCTAAAAGTATTTACTTTATTGAGCAGGGGCTGGTAAGGTGTTTTTATGAAAAAGGTTTAAAGGAAGTCTCATCATGGTTTATGAAAGAAGGGGATATTATAATTTCTGTTGAAAGTTTCTTTAAACAGGCATCGAGTTATGAAAATATTCAGGCGATAGAAAGTACAACAGTTTTTTACATAGACTATGAAGAGTTAATGTATGCCTATCGTAATTTTCATGAGTTTAATTTTGTAGGAAGAACATTGACAGAAAAATATTACCTGTTGTGTGAACAACGATTATATTCGATACGAATGCAATCTGCAAAAGAAAGATATCAAAATTTGTTGCGCACCTCTCCCGAAATAATTCTCAGGGTACCCTCTCATTATATCGCTTCCTACCTGGGCATTGCGAATGAAACTTTAAGCAGGGTTAAAGGAAACAAATGACGGTTAATCCCTGGCACACTATATATAATCAGTTATGTATGTCATTCAAAACTTTATTTCTTAAAGGCGCAGCCCGTTCACCCTGAGCCCTGAACAGATAAATAATATAGATTAATTTGCAAGCGTTGCAGATTACAAAACTTTAACTACTTTACCCTCATACCTTTATTGTTTGTTCGACGAACTTGTATACCGGATCTCTCTCTCGCTTATTCCAAATATTGGCGACGTTCATGCAAAAGCGCTTGTCAATCATTTTGGCAATGCAAAAGCAATTTTCTCAGCCCGTAAAAGGGATTTGGAAACACTGGATGGTATCGGCACAATAAGAGCTGCTTCAATAAAAAGCTTTCACGATTTCGAAAAAACAGAAGACGAAATCCGGTTCATTAAAAAATATAAAATCACCCCGCTTTTTATTACTGATAAAAATTATCCGCAAAGATTATTGAATTGCTACGATAGCCCTTCCATGCTGTACTATAAAGGGAATGCCGACCTAAATTCCTCAAAAATTATAGCCATTGTGGGCACCCGCAATAATAATGAATATGGCAAAAACATTTGCGAGAAACTGGTGGAAGAACTTGCTGGTGAAGATGTGATTATTGTAAGCGGCCTCGCGTTCGGAATAGATAGCATAGCTCATAAGAGCGCCCTGAAAAACAAGATGAAAACAATTGGTGTACTGGCGCATGGGCTGGACAGGGTATACCCATCTCAAAATTCAGGTTTGGCAAAACAAATGATTCTACAGGGAGGCTTGCTTACAGAATTCAGAAGCCTCACAAAACCTGACCGGCAAAACTTCCCTTCAAGGAATAGAATTGTAGCAGGCATAAGCGATGCAGTTATCGTAGTGGAAACCGGAATTAAAGGTGGCTCATTAATAACTGCAGAACTGGGCAACGGCTACAATAAAGATGTATTTGCATTTCCGGGAAGGGTAAACGATACCAAAAGCGAAGGATGTAATTTTCTAATAAAAAATAATAAAGCCGGCCTGATAACTTCCGCAAACGATGTCCTCGAAAATATGGGTTGGAAAAATAAAAATGACAAAAGCGCTGCAAAACAAAGAGAATTATTTATAGAACTTACTGCTGATGAAAAAATTGTTGCAGATATCTTGCAAACTTCCGGACCAGGCTCACATTGACGAAGTATATTTAAAGAGCAAACTCAACAGCAGTGCGGTGGCTGCCGCGCTTCTCATGCTGGAAATGCAGGGCATCCTTATTTCAATGCCGGGTAAAATCTATAAACTATCGTAGCTCCTATCCTAATAATTGATACGGTAATTACATGAGCACCTTACCCGAATTCCGATACCGTGTTTTTTAATTATTCCGCGTAATTCGTTTACAAAAATTCGTGTTTAGATTTTTGTTATCTCAAACGTAATTTAAAACTCGCTCTGATTTTAAAACGTCAAATACAAATTTTTTTTCGCATTTGGAGTAAAGGGTGTTTCCTTATCTTTGCACATGGCTACATTAAATAACCCACCAGCAGCTTCCAAAAAATTTTTCGGCGAAGGACTAACGTATGATGATGTACTGTTAATGCCGGCCTATAGCGATGTATTACCCCGCGATGTAAGCACTAAAACTAATCTTACAAAAACCATTTCCTTAAACATTCCCATGCTGAGCGCGGCAATGGATACGGTTACGGAAGCAGCTTTAGCCATTGCTTTGGCCAGGGAAGGCGGCCTGGGTATCTTACACAAAAATATGAGTATTGAAAACCAGGCAGCCCAGGTAAGAAAAGTAAAACGAAGTGAAAGCGGACTGATTTTAGACCCGGTTACCTTATTGGTTGATGCTACCATTGGAGATGCCCTTCACCTTATGAAAGAAAACCGCATTGGTGGTATTCCTATTGTTGACAATGCCGGAAAACTTGTCGGCATTTTAACCAACCGGGATCTTAGATTTGAAGATAACTTCCGGCGCAAAGTGAGCGAGCTAATGACCAAAGAAAATTTAATAACAGCGCCGGAAGGAACCGACCTCAAAAAAGCACAGTCTATTTTGAGAAAGTATAAAATTGAAAAGCTTCCCGTTGTAAATAAAGCAGGGATTTTAAAGGGCCTGATTACCTACAGGGATATTTTAAAAGTGCACAACCATCCCAATGCCACTAAAGATTCATTTGGAAGATTACTGGTAGGCGCGGGCATCGGCATTACCAAAGATATGGGCGACAGGGTATACGCTTTACAGCAGGTAGGCGTGGACGTTATATGCCTCGACAGCGCCCATGGCCATACAAAGGGAGTGATTGATGCATTAAAGAAAACTAAAAAAGATTTCAAAGATCTCCAGGTGATTGCAGGGAATATTGCAACAGGAGATGGGGCAAAAGCTCTGGCTGAGGCGGGCGCAGATGCTGTGAAAGTGGGCATTGGCCCAGGATCTATTTGTACAACGCGAATTGTGGCAGGAGCAGGCGTACCACAAATAACGGCGCTTATGGAAGTTGTTGCGGCATTGAAAAATAAAGAAACCGGCATCATTGCAGATGGAGGGATCAGGTATACAGGCGACATGGTTAAGGCTATTGCCGCCGGTGCAAATTGTGTAATGATGGGTGGCGTATTTGCCGGTACTGAAGAAAGCCCTGGTGAAACTATTATTTATGAAGGAAGGAAATTCAAGCAATACCGTGGGATGGGTTCGTTGGGTGCAATGGCGCAGGGTAGCAGCGACCGCTATTTTCAAAATGGTGAAGAGCAATCGAAAAAATTTGTTCCCGAAGGCATCGAAGGGCGTGTAGCCTATAAGGGTTATTTGGGTGAAGTTGTGTACCAGTTTACCGGCGGTTTACGTGCCGGAATGGGCTATTGCGGGGCAAAAGATATCGCTTCACTTCAAAAAGCAGTTTTTGTAAAAATTACCAATGCAGGAATGAGAGAAAGCCATGCACATGATATTGAAATTACAAGAGAAGCGCCAAATTACAGCAGGTGACGGATACTGGATGCCTGATACTTGATACTGAATACTTGATTCCGGATATCTTCAATCACACTCATTGAAATTCTTTATCGCTTTATTTTTCCTTCTGCCTGCAAAAGCATTTGCACAAAATGATTCATGCCATTTGAGGGTAAGCCTTTTAACCTGTGCTCCCGGGCAAGAACTTTATTCAACTTTTGGCCATAGCGCTATTCGCATAACCGACAGCGTTAACAAGAGCGATGTTGTGTACAATTACGGCACATTCAACTTTGATGAGCCGGGGTTTTATACAAAATTTATCCGCGGTAAACTTACTTTCTATTTGTCAAGGGAAGATTTTGATTCTTTTTTATATTCTTACCAGCAGGAAAACCGGGGAGTTATTGAGCAGGTGTTGAATTTAACCTGCAGGGAAAAATATAACATGCTTTTGTTGCTTCAGACAAATATGATGCGGCAAAACATGTTTTATAAATATGATTTCACATTTGACAATTGTACTACGCGGCTGCGTGACCTGCTGGAGAAAACAGCTGATGCACCGGTGCAATTTGGAAAAGTATTACATACCAGGGCCACCTTCCGGAACCTTATTTATGAATACCTTGACTATAATGACGAGCAATGGAGCAAGCTTGGGATTGACATTTTGCTGGGAAGCCGCCTCGATGCAAAAATGAAACCGCGTGAGGTTATGTTTTTACCCGACTACCTGATGAAATCTTTTGATAGCACAATTATCGGCAACAGGCAATTGGTCCGGGAAAAACATCATCTTTTTGATTCAACTTTACCATCTCAAAAAATCAATGTAGCCACACATCCCTTTTTTGTTTTCTCCTGTATTTTTTTACTAATTGTATTGTTGAGCTTTTCAAAAGACCCTTTTATTACAAGGTTGCTTACGGCATTGGACGGTTTTATGTTTTTCATCACCGGGCTTCTTGGCATTCTATTAATTTTTATGTGGCTGGGCACAGATCATATCATGTGCAAGGACAACTTTAACTTACTTTGGGCGTGGCCCACTAATACCATTGCAGCATTCTACATCCATTCCAAGAAACGGCCCGTAAAAATATATTTCATAGTTTATGCAGTTTTTAATCTCGTTTTGCTCGCTTGTTGGGGTTTTTTACCACAACACATGAACCCCGGCCTGGTACCCATTATTGCCCTATAATTTTTAGAAGCTTATTCTATATTTCACGGAAAAAATATGCTCCATGAAAGAATTAATCTTCCGGAATAAGAAAATATTTTATCGTGCAGAAGGAAATGGAAAACCTGTGATGTTGCTACATGGTTTTGCAGAAGATAATTCGATCTGGAATCATCAATTGGAAAAACTTAAAGATCATTTTTATTTTATTGTACCCGATCTTCCCGGCAGCGGGAAGTCTGAAATACTGGATGGTCAACATCGCTGGAAGATTATGCCGAGGTAGTAAAAGCCATAGCCGCGGTAGAAATAAGCGGTATGCGAGAAAAAGACGGCACTAAAAATTTATTTACACTTATCGGGCACAGCATGGGTGGTTATATTTCACTTGCCTTTGCCGAAAAATACCCGGAATTACTAAATGCTTTTGGCCTTTTTCATTCAACAGCTTATGCAGATGATGAAGCGAAGAAGGAAGCAAGGCGAAAAGGGATTGAGTTTATTAGAAATAATGGCGCCGCCGCATTTGTTCAGAATACCACGCCAAATTTATTTTCAGAAAAAACAAAAAAGGAAAATCCGGAAGTTGTGGAAACATTAGTTGACCGGTCACAAAACTGCTCTTCAGAAGTGCTTATTCAATATTACGAAGCAATGATTCAAAGGCCGGACCGAACTTTAGTTTTGAAGTCTTTTCAAAAACCTGTACTTTTTATTGCAGGCATACACGATACCGCCGTCCCCTTACAATCATTCCTGGAACAATGTCACATGCCCGCTGTTTCTCATATACACATTTTGAAAAATTCCGGCCATATGGGCATGCTGGAAGAAAAAGACCTGGCGACCGCGCTTTTACTAAATTTTCTCAGCGCCAACGACCTTTTTATACATTAATTTAAAAATAAATTGTGCGCCTTACACCGCTTTTTTCTGTAATTTAACGTTACGATATAGCATATGCGCATGTAGCTTCTTAATGAAAAAAATCCTCCTTATTATATGTTCAATATTTTTAGTGGTATTTCCCTGCCGGGCAGCACATATTGTAGGGGGTGAAATGTTATACGAATACGTCGGGCCGGGAACTACTGCCAATACCAGTAATTATATCATTACTCTTAAATTATTCCGGGATCAGCTAACAACAGGCGCTGCTATGCCGCAGGATGTTTTTATTGGAATTTTTAACAATGATAACAATTCCCAGTTCCCGGGCGCCAACCAGCCTTATGACGTGACCAGGAACAGTGAATTACCGGTAGCAGTAGACCCTTTCCCACCCTGTATCAGCAACGCGCCCGTACTTAGCTATCATGTAGGTATATTTATTTTGAATGTAACATTGCCTATATAATAGTAAAGGCTATACAGCAACTTATCAAACATGCTGCAGGGTAAATCCCCTCGCTAATGTTTTTAATGCAAATGGCGTGGGTGGTACGGGATCTACGTATAGCTGCATCTATACCAGCAGTGCATGATAATTCTCCCGCATTTTCAACAAGCATTGATGCTATTTGCCGGCAAAAGCGGTTTACCTTGAAATTCAATGCAACAGATATCGACGGGGACTCCCTTGTATATTCTTTTGCCCCTGCTTATAATGGTGGGGCGACTCAAAATTCAGCCAATATTAATCCCGCTTCCCCGCCCTACAGTTCCGTAGGTTATATTAATCGCTTTAATCCCGGCTCACCTTTAGGGGACAAGGCAACAATAGATTCTCATACCGGCATTATAAGTGGTGTTGCGCCAGACGTTGGGAAGTATGTGGTATGTGTTGCCATTCAATCTTACAGAAACGGAGTTTTTATCAATGAGCATCGAAAAGATTTTATAGTAAATGTTACCGATTGTGATTTTGCAGGGGTTGAATTGGATCCCAAGCCAGTAAGTTGCGATGGTTTTTCCGTGGATTTTTCAAACGACAACAATTCACCTCAAAATCAAACTTTCTACTGGGAATTTGGAGATCCTGAAAGCGGGCCTCTGGATACTTCCACCTTACAGACGCCAACACATGTATATACCGACACAGGTGCATTTGTTTACAAATTGGTTATTAACAGGGGGCAGCAATGCTCCGATTCTGCCATCCAAATACGGAAAGTTTATCCTGGTTTTTTTCCGGGATTCAAATCGGTTGGGCGGTGTATCAATGCGGCTATTCAATTTGTAGATACTACCAAATCAAGGTATGGATCTGTAAATTCCTGGCGATGGGATTTTGGAAACCCGGCTGCAACCGATGACACTTCTCATCAAAAAAACCCTGTGTATACTTATACCGCCGTTGGAACCTACCCTGTTCAATTGATTGTAGGCAATGAAAAAGGCTGTCTTAAAACAGTTACAGATACCGCTTCAATAATTGATAAGCCCATTTTTAAAGTTACAAACGATACGCTTATTTGCTCAATAGATACCTTACAGCTCATGGCCACGGGCACCGGCAGCATTTCCTGGTCGCCTGCTTATAACATCAATAATCAAACCAGCTTTACTCCTCTGGTAAGCCCAAAAGTAACGACTACTTACCTTGCAACATTAACAGAAACTCCGGGGTGTTTTGCAACACACCCGGTACAGGTAAATGTGGTTGACAGGGTTACGTTATATGCGGGAAATGATTCCACAATTTGCCAGACCGATCCTGTAAGGTTAAACACGGTAAGCGATGGACTGCATTATGTATGGGCACCTGCTGCGTTACTTAACAACGATACTGCTAAAAATCCCCTGGCTACGCCCTTATCAACTACGGCATTTCATGTAACCGCAAGTATAGGTAAATGCAGCACTTCCGATGATGTCACTATTAGAGTGGTTCCATATCCAAATGCAAATGCGGGCCGGGATACTACCATTTGTTTCCCGAGAAGCTACCAGCTTCATGCTTCCGGTGGCAGCTCATATCTTTGGTCTCCGGTTACTTTCTTAAACAACCCAAATGTTCCTGATCCTGTTGCTACCCCTTCACAATCGATAAGATATATTGTTGCGGTAAAAGATGTACAGGGTTGCCCGAAAGCCACATTTGACAGCATTACCATCGAGGTTGAAAAACCTGTTGCAGATGCCGGCCCACGGGATACCAGCATCGTTGTAAATCAGCCATTGCAACTTTTTGGGATCGGGAATCAGCCCGCAGGTGAACCCATAACGGAATTTTTTTCTGGAAACCGGCAACCGGATTAAATAATCCAAATATTGCAAATCCTGTGGCGGTATTGTCCGATAATCAACAATATATTTTAAGAGTCGCAAAGCCAGGCAGGTTGCAGTGCAACAGATACGATTGATGTGATTGTTTACAAAGTGAATCCCGGCTTATATGTTCCCAATGCATTTACACCAAATGGCGATGGCTTAAACGATATCTTCAGGCCTATTCCTATTGGAATGAAATCAATAAAATATTTTAAAATTTTTAACAGGCGCGGGCAATTAATATTTTCAACTTCTGTGCAAAATAAAGGCTGGGATGGAACTTTTAAGGGTGCAGCGCAGGATCCTGATGTGTATGTATGGATTGTGGAAGGCGTAGATTACCTTGATAAAACAATTTTCCAAAAAGGAACGGTAACACTGGTTCGCTGAGGAACAGGATTATTTGTTGTTATCAATGGTCAATAAGTCATTGGCCATTCAACATTTGAAATAGTTATACTTATAGTTACGTTAAGCAAGGTGCCACTTCAAAGTAATTGACTATTGACTTTTGACCAATGACTTTTTTGGCCAACGTGCTCAACGATACCTGTCATCATGATACCTGTCATCACGATGGTACCGGTCATCACGATACCTCTTCTGGAACAAACCAATGTTATACCCTGCGCGGATAATCGGGTTGCTTCTGCCATAGCCATCAAGATAAGGCGAATTTTTATCTCCCAGCACGTCCCATGAAATAGAAAAATAATAATAGGTATTGCTGCCTCTTTCTCTTCCGCCCGCATAACCGGCGCCCAGCAAAAGGCTGTTTGCATTCAGGTTGTATTTATCAGACTCAATACTGCCATTATTTGCCGGAATATATTTTACATGAATCATGTTGTATTCATATTGCGCTGACGCAAATAAAAACTTTACAGGAAATAATCTTACGAACGCCCCGGGACCATAAACAGTCTGGCGTAATTTATCTCCATAATCATAATAATCTCTTTGGGAAGTATAATTAAGATTAAAAGTTATACCTGCATCGGCCCAATTGGTGAGGCTATAACCAAACTGTGGCGTAATACCTAATATGGTGGCATAGCTTGAAAAGCCTGCGTTAACACTTCCCCCTGTAAATAATTTCTCTTTTTTAAATCCTTTCTTTTCACCTGTTTCCTCATCCGGTTTCTCTTCGTCGGACTGAGCAAAAGAATGAAAACTCATCAGGAATAAAGAGCAACAAAACAATTTTTTTCATCATTTTTTTTTTAAATTATCAATCAAATATTTTACCCGCATTTAAAATATTATTTGGGTCAAAAACTTTTTTTATACCGCGCATTAATTCAATTTGTTTCCGGCTGAAAACAATATCCATAAAATCTTTTTGAACAAGGCCAATTCCATGCTCACCACTTATAGTACCACCCAATTTTTTTACCAGCGTAAATAATGCACGAAGTGATTTAATTATCTCCGGATCATCCTGGCTATTTGATGTGCCCTCTTTTTTAATCCGGATATGTAAATTTCCATCACCGGCGTGACCATAACAAACTGCTTTGAAATCATACTCAGCCGCCAGTTCTTTTACACCTTTAATAAGAGCCGGAAGTTGCGCCCTTGGAACGACGGTATCTTCTTCAATTGTATAGCCATCGGCCTTTACAGCTTCAGCTACCCGCCGCCGTAATTTCCATAGCTCAGCTTTTTGAACACTGTCATCAGCAAAATAGATCTCCCCGCATTCATAGTCTAAAAGCAATTGTGATATGGCTTCGATATCCTCCATCAGCATCCCCATGATTGATTACCATCAACTTCTATAATTAAGATGAGCCGCCACATCGTCTGTTATTGGCACAGCAGCTGCTTTCAACAAACCGGCTTGTTATTTTTAAGGCATCTACCTCAACCAGTTCGAGAGCGCTTGGAGTATACCCCGCCCTGAAAATAGCTCCGACTGCTTCACATGCTTTTTCAACACTATTGAAAGGAACCAGCATTAAAAGTTCATGCAGTGGATGTGGTAATAAGTTTTAATACAATCGTAGTAACGATTCCCAGTGTTCCTTCGCTGCCTGTTATGAGTTGGGTTAAATTATACCCGGTAGAATTTTTTAAAACATTGGCGCCGGTCCACATAATTTCACCTGTAGGTAAAACAATTTCCAAATTGAGGACATAATCCTTTACAACACCATATTTGACGGCTTTTGGGCCCCCGCTATTTTCTGCGATGTTACCGCCAATAAAACAGGAACCGCGGCTACTGGGATCCGGCGGATAAAATAATCCCTTTTCTTTTACAGCATTTTGAAGCACCTCGGTAATTACCCCGGGCTCGGTAATTACCTGCAAATTTTTTTCATCAATTTCAAGGATGGTATTCATCCTTTCGGTAGAAATAAGCACTCCTCCTAAATGAGCCAATGCCCCACCACTTAAACCCGTTCCCGCACCACGGGGTGTAACCGGAATTTTATCTTCATTACAGATCTTTAGAATTCTCACTTATTTCCTTTGCGGTACGGGGCTTTAACAACTACCCCCGGTAAAAAATATAAATTTTCAGTTTCATCACGTGCATAATTTTGTAAGTCGAAGCTCTCTGTGAGAACATTTTTTTTGCCGCAAATAATTTCAAAAAGTTCAATATGTCCTGCCCGTAAGATTTTGCTTTTCAGCTATTAACGGCATGAATAATTATTTATATAAAAGTCGGAATAAAACAGCAGCTTTAAAGATGCGCCTTATTCTTTTATATAAATTTTTAGAAAAAATAATTCTAAAAAGTAACAAAATACGAATTGTATCGTATATTTGTGTACGACATCATTCGTAATATAAAATTTAAAAAAATGAAAACGATTATTCCAACCCCGCCAACTTACCTCATTGCTTTAATTGCTACTGCAATAATTTTTAGCTGCATGGCATTTCGCAATCCGTTTTTTATGCAACACGAAAATGCAAATGTTCAGCTTAGCGGATACGGTTCCTGATCCTGAACTGAAAATAAATATAGATGTAGACAAAATTATAGCCGATGTAGACAAAGCGATTGCATCAGTTAATATTGAAAAAATTATGAACGATGTACAGCAATCTTTGCAAAAAATTAATTTTGAAAAAATGCAGATAGAAATTCAAAAATCACTGCACCAGATTGATTTTGAAAAGATGCAAAAAGATATAGATGCTTCTTTAAAAAATATTGACTGGAAAAAGATAAACAGGAATATTGATAGCTGTATGAACAAAATAGATTATAAAAAAATGAAAATAGAAATTGAAAAAAATATGGAACATTTAAAGAAGCAATTAAACAGCAAAGAGTTTCGCCAGTCGATGCAAAAAATAAAAGATATTGATATAATAAAATAAAAGAAGAAATAACAAAGCGAAAATTGAAGCTGAAAAAAGCCGCGAACAAATGAAAAAAGAATTACAAAAAATGAAAGAAGAACTAGAGACAAAAAATGCCGCGATGATAAATTACGGCTATGGATCTGAAAATGCCGGGTTTGCATGGATTTAGTACAAAGTTCAAGTTATAGCTTAATATTGCGTAGGGTTTGTGTTATGAACCTTGCGCCAGCTTATAACGAATATCCTAAGAATTCTCGCAAGTGTATTCTTTTAGCTTTTAGCAATTTTATTATAGCTCACAGCAATTCCTTTTATCAGGGAAGAACTAAAACCCTGGTGTTCCATTTCATTTAAACCGGCAATGGTACAGCCTTTGGGTGTAGTAACTTTATCGATTTCCTGTTCAGGATGTGTGCCTTTCTGCAATAATAATTCTGCCGCGCCTTTTACGGTTTGCGCAGCAATAAGGCTGGCAGTAGCCGCATCAAAACCTATCTCAATACCACCTTGTATATTGGCCCGGATGTAACGCATGGCATAGGCAGTACCACATGCGCCCAAAACGGTAGCGGCTTCCATTAATTTCTCATCAATCATCACCACTTTTCCTAAAGGAGAAAACAAATCTTTTACAAAATTAATTTGAGAAGCAGCTGCATTTGTAAAGCTTAAACAGGTCATACTTTCCTGGATGGCAATGGCCGTATTAGGCATTGCCCGGAAAACAGGCAGCTTCATTTTTACAATTTCCTCAATTTCCGATATAAGAACTCCTGTTACCACCGAAACTAAAATATGTTTAGTGGTTAATTGCTTTTTGAAACTATTGAGAACATCGTTGACCTGGTAAGGCTTTACAGCCAATATTATTAATTCGCTATTGCCAACGGCTTCAGCGTTATTGGCAGTAACATTTACACCTCTTTCATTTAATTTTTGCAGGGTAACAATTTTTCTTTTGGTAATGGTAATATCTGATGCTTTGCAAAATTTACTTTTAAGCAACCCTTCGGCCACAGCAGTTCCAAGGTTTCCGCCACCAATGATGGCAATTTTTTTTCTCATAACAACTAAAAATTTATATTTTAATTTCGAAAACGGCTCGAAACTTCTTTTTTACTAGTACAGGCAAACAAATTTCAAAATAATTTGAGGATACAAAATAACACCATAATTTATAATACCGGTTTCTAGAGAGCGGCGGGATTGCAAGGACGATCAATTCTGATTAATCAGCTTTCCGGTTCCTAAGGTTACATCGCGCTTTCCAAAGATTATTTGTGTAATGAAATATAGATGTCCTTTATCCTTTACAGTATTTAATACAGCATCAATATAAAAAAAATCTGAATACAGAAGGAAAAGCGCATTAAAAAGTCGGGCAAAGAGATTGCCTTCTATCGCCTTCAAAATCATTGTAAAATCCTTTTTTAAGGAGATTAAATTCTGAGGCGCCCTGTGAGTGATTGAAATTTTTAAGAGAAGAAGTGGTTACATCATAGCTAAAAGTGAAGCGTGTATTTTTTATTTCAAGGCCAATCATTGGAATAACTGCATCCTGGAATCGATAGTATAACCCGGCTATTATTTGTTTTTCGCCATGGTCGGACAGGTTATAAGCTGCATTAAGGCCAAGCACCAGTTCACTTGCCGATGCCTGTGTAGTATAATAAACATTAGGATTAACAATCACATTATCATTTACTTTAAAAATTCCATTGATGAATGCAATGTGCCGCATAGAAATTTTATCATTGGTATTATCTTCAAAAAACGTTTCTTTAGGCCTGTTTACATGCTGAATAGAATAACCGGCATTTATATAAACATCCTGGGTTGGAAAATAGGCATAGTTCATACCCACCTGGAGGTCAAAATAACTTATATTATTATTTACCAGCATTACAGACGTGGGCTCGGTTATATCGAAAAATTTACCATCAAACTGGTCAGGAAATGTAAGCTTCGTCTGATCAATTCTTTTATTGGCCCAGCCCACATTAAAACCGGCGGTAAGAAGGCTGCTCAGACCCAACTCCTGGTGATAAGCTATCGATGCATATGCTTTTGTTGACGTAAGGCTTCCTGTTCCGGCAACATCACGCAATATAACACCGCCAAGGCCCAGCCAGCCTGTTTCAATTCTATTTCTAAAAACCTGTGCATCTCCAAAAATGCTCATGGTTTTATAAGGCACCTGCATAATGTTGGAATATTGGTTTCTGTAAGATGCGCCCAGCCTGTAATCAGCATCAGGTATAAAGCCGGTATTTGCCGGATTGGTAAGCAAAGGATTATTGAAGAACTGTGAAAAATGCAAATCCTGGGCAGTCACATCCTGCATTAGCAAAAATGTAACAATTAAGATTAATAAATATTTTAAAAAACTTCGTCATGAACAATTCATATTATCTTAATAAAGTTATATCTCCTGTTTTCCTGTATTTTGTTCCATCAGAAAAAGTAACATCTAACGTATACGCGTAAACGTCAAGGGGCTGTATTTTTCCATTGAATGTTCCATCCCATGCACTTTTCGTGTTATTCGTTTCATATACTTTCTGTCCCCAGCGATTGTAAATACTCCAATGCATTTCTGCTATTCCAAATCCTTCTACTTTTATACGCCCGTTAACACCAAACTTGCCTGGCGTAAATCCTGAAGGAACATCAACCAATGGTTTTATTAATGCTCTTACACTAATACAGGTATCATCGCTGCAGCCCGCATCATTAGCAGCATTAAGGCACACATTGTAGGTGGCAGTTGCAGGGAAAATATGTGATGGATTTACTAATGCTGAAGTATCTCCATCACCAAAATTCCAGATGTATTTTGTAGCACCGGTAGATTGGTTTGCAAAATTAGTAAATATATTTTCCTGCGGAGGATTTGGGTTATAAGTAAATGAAGCAACAGGTATAGGGCTTACTGTTATTGTAAATGCTGTAGAATCTACTTTATTGCAGGAACTTGTATCAAATGCACGTAATTTTACAATATATGTTCCCGCCTTATTGTATAAATGCGCAGGATTATCTTCTGTTGAAGTAGCTACCGTCTCCAAAATCCCAGGAAAAGTTAAGGCCTCCCAATGAATTATTAGTAAAAACCGCATTATAAGGAACACAGCCGCGGGCGGGGGTTTCAAATTGTGCTTTAACCTGCGGAGAAAGCCGTACTGTTTTCACAGTATCGGCAGGTGAATTGCAAAAAGCAGTATCATTTATTGTAAGCTTTACAATATAAGTTCCGGGGCCGGCATAAGTATGCGTTACAGGCGGCGATTGCCCTTGTGTTACGGTTGCAGTATTATCTCCAAAATCCCACGTAAAAGAGTTAGGGCCAAAAGATCCGCGGGTGGCAACAGAAGTATTTGTAAAAATATAGCCCAGATTAGTACAAGGTGGTAATTTATTGGATATAAAATCCAAAAATACCTTGTTATTTCCAACCTTTATATTGGTATATGCAGTATCAAAAACATTACAGGTAGCACTGTCAACCGCAATAAGCCTTACTCTGAAAGTGCCTGTAGATGTATAAATATGAGAATTGTTGGGAGCTCGTTGTTGTATCGCCGGAGCCATCGCCAAAACTCCAATAATAATGTTTACCCTTATTAAGTGTATCTATAAAATCCACCCGCAAAGGAACGCAACCTACTGTATCATAAGCTACGCCATCTATAGAAGCCCTTACCCCTGCCTGCACTCCTGCAAAATTCATCTCAATTTTAAGCATGCCAAGGTTACATTCGCCGCCTGCGGTTGCCTGGTTAGTCCGTGACCATACACCAAAAGTACCGGGAAAGGAAACTGTGCGAAAACAATTTGCACACATTGCCTGGTAAATAACTCCATTTCTGTCAAACCGGCTGGTACCACCATCAACGTGGTCACCAAAAGTTACGGGATTATTGACTCCGAGCGGGGGATCTTCCTGCCCAAAAAAAGATCCGTACAATTGTGAAGCCGCATCTTTTTTTAAGACAAAAAAATAAAAATCACTTCCTGAAGCATCTGTCTGGGGCTTTATGGCATCGGGAGTTGTGGGCATGCCACGGGTATTACCTTCGCCAAAGCCAGTATTCGATTTTCCTCCCCAGCCTGAAACATATACATTTTCGCAGCGATCAACAAGAAAAGCCGTTGGAGAAATATTGGGTAATTGAGCGGCTGAACTGCTGGATGAGCCAAATACGGTTGAATAAACCATACTATCCAGATCCGGCTTTAACTTTGAAATAAATTGTTTTGCATTCTGGTTTGAATAGGCAGCATTTTTTACCGGCCAGGTTCCTTCCGTGGTACCCATTACATAAATAAAACCAAATTTATCTGTTTCAATCCCATATACCTGGTCTGCAGCAGGCTGTTCCAAGGTAAGTACCTCTTATTGCTGCAGTTCCTGTATTATTTAATTCAACTACAAAGCCATCGCAAACACCGCCTGCAAACCTGGGGCTGATAACACCTGATGCTGATATGCCATGCAAATCCGTGCTTGCGGTACCTCCTGCCACATAAATATTATTAGTGCTTCCGAGAGTTAACACATAAGAAGCATCATTTTCACTTCCGCCAAGAAAAGTACTGAACAGAACGCTGTTGCAATCAGGATTAAGCTTCAGTACTACACCATCCTGCTTTCCTCCAGGCTGAGACTGAAAAGCACCTGGCGATGTTTTAAAATCTGAAGATTGTGTACATGAAGCAACATATATATTATTAGATGCATCCAGCAACACTTCACTGCGGGCATCATCACCATAGTTTCTTTTGAGAGAACTGCCGCCCGATGAAGCTGATTCATCTCTTGATATTTACACCATCATCCTGCTGGCCGCCTATTCGCATAGACCCAATAAGTGCGCTGCCCGTTGCATTTAATTTGGTAACAACAATATCCCAGCCACCTCCGGTTCCATAAACAGGAACCGTAGTAGGATAGTTTAATGACTGGTCAGAAGAACCTGTTGATTTAGACCTTCCGGCAATTACAAGATTTCCCTGTGTATCCACAATAAGGCTATGAGGCTGATCAGAACTGCTTCCGCCGATATATGTTGCATATACCCTGATTTTACCATTGGGAGTAAGCTTAATGATCGCTATATCAAAATCGCCATTAAATGTATTCATCATAAGAACCGGATGAAACAGGAAAACCAAGATTAAAAGCAATTCCTCCGCCATAAAAACTTCCATCGGGGCCATAAGTGGCGGTAAAGCCCCAGTTATCGGCAGTACTGCCTGAATAGCTAAAGAAAATTTCTGTGGGGTCAATGATCAATGTTTTATCATGATCATAATTTTTTACTTTGAACTTTACCACATCTCTTTCCACAACATAACGGCAATCAAGTTCCTCGCGTTTATTATCTGTAACCTGGTAGGTATAGGGTGAGAGCTCTTTATTATCACCTAAGTGAAGTTGATACAACCAGTTGTTTATTTTTTACAGCAATCTTATTGGCACCCGTATATTTCATGGCGATATTATTTACATCTGCGCCGGGGTGAATAATAAAATCATATTTCAAATTGCTGGCGCCATCAGAATAATAACGGACATCTATACCCGGATAAACATCTTTATAAGTGATTCCCTGGAAAATTCTGCAATTAGATGCCCATTTACTTTTATCATTGCCAATAAAATAATTATTAACAGAGGGTATAGGCTTGTCCGGAATTATTTGCGGATTTTGGGCATTCAGAAATTTTACAGTATAAGCATGAGAATGCACTTTGGTTGGCGTGCCTGCGTGTAATTCCAGGAATTTGCGCATGCATTCTTTCTTTTATATTTTGTATATCATGCGGGTTGTGCTGAGCAATAGTAAATCCATTTTGCTGAAGATAAAAAGCCCCGCTGCCGGCTACGCTCATAAATTTTACTTCCTTATCCCACTGGCCTTTATTTTCAATAAACTCAATTTGAGAAAATACATTCTGGGCAACAAAAAAAGTTGTAATGATCAATAAAAGCAGGTACGGAAAGCGCTTAAATATTCCCAAGGCAAATATTTTAATTATGACAAAAACGAAGAAAAAAGGTTTAAAGCAACAAGGAAATTTCATAAATTTTCAGAAATAAATTTACGAAACAATTACTTCAGAAGTTTGAAAAATAAAACTCATTTTATTATTTAATATGTAATTAACATTGTACATTAATTGAAGCTATGAAATTTTACTCCAGGTTGTTTTTCCCTTTTGAAGATACGAGGAAATTTTTCAGGCAGCGATTTTCTTCTGAAGATAATTGCGGATCATTCTCTATAATTTTTTCTGCAGCTATCCTGCGCTGCTTCAAGAATCTTTTTATCCTCAATAATATTAGCCAGCTTAAAATTAAGAATACCACTCTGCCTTGTTCCTTCAATATCTCCCGGGCCCCGTATTTCAAGATCCTTTTCTGCAATTTTAAACCCATCATTTGTTGAGCACATTATTTTAAGGCGCTGCTTTGCATCGCCCGAAAGTTTCACTTTGGTAAGTAAAATACAATAGCTTTTTTCGCTTCCCCTTCCTACCCTGCCTCTTAACTGGTGCAGCTGCGGAAGGCCGAATTTTTCAGCACTTTCTATCAACATTACACTTGCATTGGGAACATTTACCCCTACTTCAATTACAGTGGTTGACACCATAATTTGTGTATCCCCTTTACAAACCGGTTCATATTAACCTGCTTCTGAGCTGGTTTTTGCCGCCCATGCACCATACTTATATAAAATTCCGGCTCAGGAAAAAATGCTTTTACTTCTTCATATCCTTTCATCAGATTTTCAAAATCAAGCTTTGCCGATTCTTCAATAAGGGGATAAATAATGTATGCCTGCCTGCCTTTTTTAATTTCACTTTTAATAAAATCCATTACCTGCGGCCGGGCATATTCCATTCGGTGCACGGTTGTTACCGGCTTCCTGCCCGGCGGCATTTCATCCATAACACTATAATCAAGATCTCCATAAGCAGTAAGAGCCAGGGTACGCGGAATAGGAGTGGCTGTCATTACCAGTATATGAGGATTTATTTCACTTTTTTTCCAAAGCTTTGCCCTTTGTGCCACACCAAATTTGTGCTGTTCATCAACAATGGCAAGCCCCAGATTTTTAAATTGTACCACATCTTCAATCAAAGCATGTGTACCTGTTAATATCGTTACATTACCATCCGCAGTTGCCTCCAATATTTCTCTTTTCTCTTTTGCAGAAGAAGAACCTGTAAGAATTTTTACGTTAACAGGAATATTTTGCAATAAAGATTTTAAACTTTCATAATGCTGCCGGGCCAGTATTTCAGTGGGCGCCATAAAACAACTTTGATAACCATTATCGGCAGCTATCAGCATACTCATTAATGCAACTATTGTTTTACCACTTCCTACATCACCCTGTAATAAGCGATTCATTTGCTTGCCGCTTCCTACATCTTTTCTTATTTCTTTAAGCACTCTTTTTTGTGCACCTGTTAATTCAAAAGGAAGATTGTTATTATAAAATTCATTGAAGTAATTGCCAACCTTATTAAACACCAATCCTTTTGAAAATGAATGCCTCTTATAACGGAGCAGGCCTAAACGAAGTTGCGAGATAAAAAGCTCTTCAAATTTTAAGCGAGTAACTGCAGCAGCATATTCATCCATATTGGCAGGAAAATGTATTTGCCTGAAGGCATTATATCTTTTTACAAGATGGTATTGCTGAAGTAACAGATGCCGGCAGATTTTCAGGAATATCTTTTTCGCTCAGCATCTGCAGCAACGCATAGGTAAGTTTTGCTATTTGTCTTCCACCCAGGTTCCTCGCTTTCAATTTTTCTGTACTTGGATAAACCGGTTCCAGGTAAAATTTTGTTTCCGCATATTACGCCCGGTAATCTCTTCTATTTCAGGATGTGTTATCTGCACCGTATTCATAAAGAAGCCTGCCTTACCAAAAACCCGGTACTTTTTACCAGCCTGCAATGTTTTCTCGATCCAGCTGATCGCACGGAACCAAACCAATTCAAGTTCGCCCGTTCCGTCATATAAGCTTGCTACGAGCCGCCTTCCGCTTTTTTGGCCCAGTATTTCCACGGAAGTAATTTTGCCGAATACCTGTACATATTCCGTTTCGGCATTGATATCGCTAATTGCAGTTATCTGTGTCTTATCAATATGCCTGAAAGGAAAATATTCAAGTAAGTCGTTAAATGTAAAAATGCCGGCCTCTTTTTTTAAAAGATCGCCTTTTTGAGGGCCAACCCCTTTTAGATATTCAATCGGGCTGTTTAATATGGAGGCTGTATCAGCGATATTTAAATGTTTATACAAATATAAGAGGCAGCAGGCAGTTACGCTGTTGACAGTTGTTGACAAATGCAATAAACATTAAACCATCTTATCTTTAAGTTATGATCCGGCAGTTACAGGAACGCTTCAAAAAGGTTTTATCCGAAATAAAGCTTTTTTCACTGGAAGTTTTTGTGCTCCTTGCACTTTTTACAATTGCATTGACAACATTTATCATCATCGCAAGAATGGTGTTTGAAGGAAAAACCCGAATTTTGATAACAGGGCGTTGGTCTTTATTTCTTCGATATGTGACCAATGTAAATACAGATGTCATGCAAGGCTTTACTTTTCTGGGAACGCATACATTTTTAATTCCCGCCAATCTTTTCTTACCGCCTGGTTTCTATTTATAAAAAGAAGGCGCTGGTATTCTATTAAAATTCCGTCAGTCGCACTCAGCAGTTTATTATTGATGTTTATTTTAAAAGCAATTTTTCACCGCGACAGGCCGGTGAGCCCATTATTACAGATAGCAAAAGGCTTTAGTTTCCCTAGTGGCCATGCTTTAATGAGTGTTACTTTTTATGGCCTCCTTATGGTAATTGTATGGCAAAATATAAAACAAACGTGGCTCAAATGGACATTGTCTGTTTTCCTTATATTACTTATCCTGGCCATTGGCCTAAGCAGGATCTATTTACGGGTGCATTATGCAAGTGATGTGCTGGCAGGATTTGCCGTGGGCCTTGTATGGCTCCTGTTCTCGCTTTGGTTTCTTTCCAAAGTTGAAAAACATCAATAAAAAAAATCTAATTTCACCAGGCCTGAATATTTAAATATATATCAATGCCGATTTAAGAATTAACCTAAATTTATAGATGTAACCCACATTTTTACACAATAAGCAACCCGGCAAAACTGTTTTAACGAAAGCCTAGGCATATGCGGCAATGTTAAAAAAGCCATAAAGAAACAGCCACGTGTATATTTAATTCATCGTATTAGTTGGAATAAAAATGCATTCCGGAGTATTTTTGCATTCCTTTTTAATGACAGTTAAACCTAATTTAATAAAGCACGCATTTTTTAAATATCCATAATATGAAGAACCTGGATTTCTTAAGATTCAGCGAGATTGTAAAAAAAATATTATCTAACTTTTACAACAATACAATAATGAATAAATCGCTGAAGAAGTTTTTTATTTTCTTTTCATCTGTTTTCATTTTTCTTTTTCATCTTCTTTTTGTTTTCGCAAAAACAAGGCCTTACTCACCTAATCGGTATGTCAACCGTTCCCTCTACGTCCGGTGTACCGGGCAATACATGGCGGAGAAGTTCCCAATCTTAAAAGGCCTGGTGTTTATGATAGCTTACGATTGAATTCTCTGGGCCTTTCAAAACAGGCTTTTGAGTATGCTCTAAAAGGCTTCAATTCTCTTGCGCTCTATGGGAAAGTTAAATAATGATTCTATTATTTCTATTATTGATTTCACGCCTTTCATCGGTTAAAAAAAGATTGTTTGTAATTGATATTAAAAATTATAAAATTTTATACAATACCTATGTTGCACATGGGCGTAACTCAGGTACCGAATATGCAAAAGAATTTTCTAATGACCCTGATAGTTATAAAAGCAGCCTTGGTTTTTACGTTACACAAAACACTTATAAAGGAGAACATGGTTTTTCCCTTCATCTTGAAGGAGAAGAAAAAGGGATCAATGATAATGCTTACAGCAGGGCAATTGTAATGCATTGCGCTCCTTATGTTAATGAAAACTTTATCAGGAACAAAGGCTATATTGGCCGGAGCCTTGGGTGCCCGGCTTTACCTCAAAAGATTTACAAGCCGATTATTGAAAAAATAAAAAACGGTACCTGCCTTTTTCTCTACAGCCCTGATACTTATTATCTTTCACATTCCGCATTTTTACAACAGACATCTTAGTATATAAGTATATATGTGCAACACAAGAGACGTAGGTGTACGATGCGTGATGTACGATGAATTTAAACTTTGCTAGCTGCCAGGCTTGCCAGACTCCTAAACCTGGATTTTTTATTTATCCGGGTTATTTCTGTTTTCTATCTTTATTGCTATTAAATTATGCAATATGCTAAAAGTGGGTGTTTTTGGGGTAGGACATTTGGGCAAATTTCATCTTAACAACTGGAAAGAAATTGACGGCGCAGAACTAGTTGGTTTTTATGATCCTTCCGATGAGAATGCAATAGCTGTTAAGGAAAAATATGGATTGAAAAGATTTAAGAATGTACCTGATTTAATCGAAGCCTGCGATGTGGCAGATATTGTTGCCCCTACAATTGCACATTATGAACTGTGTAAAATGGCCATCCTCAAAAGCAAACATGTATTTGTAGAAAAACCCCTTGCCAATACGATGCACGAAGCAAAGGAACTTGTAAAGCTTACCAAAGAAGCCAATATAAAATTCCAGGTAGGCCATGTGGAAAGATTTAACCCGGCGTTCCTTGCCCTGAAAGAATATGAGCTTAACCCGATGTTTATTGAAGTACACAGGCTTGCTCAATTTAATCCACGCGGCACCGATGTAAGTGTGATACTCGATTTAATGATCCATGATATTGATATTATTCTAAGCCTTGTAAAAAGCAGTGTAAAAAATGTATATGCCAATGGAGTAAATGTTTTAAGTGATACGCCGGATATTGCCAATGTGCGTATTGAATTTGATAATGGCTGCGTATGCAATCTTACTTCATCAAGAATAAGCATGAAGAAAATGCGCAAGATGCGTTTGTTTCAAAAAGATTCTTATATAAGTATAGATTTTCTTGATAAAAAAACGGAAATAATAAAATACAAATCACCCTCCGATAAAAATGTATTTACTTTTGATATAGAAACCAATACCGGCAAAAAAACGATTGCCATTGCCGCTCCGGTTATAAAAGAAAATAATGCGATTAAACTGGAGCTGCAAAGCTTTATCGATGCTATCTTAAATAATAAGCCTACTATTAATAACAGACATTGACGGGTATCGTGCCATGGAAGTGGCTCACCTGATTCTTGATAAAATAAGCCGCAATAAAATCAACTAAAAATTTCCTTATTACATTGGCAAAGCGCCTTCATATAAGTTTTTATGTGCTCGGGGATTTTATTGCTGCAATAACTGCCTGGGTAATTTTTTATCTTCTATACCAAGATTCCCGGCAATGGGCCGTTTGATACTGTAAAAAATTTTTTTCCCGGAGTGCTGCTATATGCCGGTGGCTTTCTTATAGTGTATCACCTTTTTGGAGCTTATAAAAATATCTATTACAAGTCCCGCGTTATTGAAATGTTAAACACTTTTGTAAGCACATTTACGGGATGCATGCTACTTCTTTTTATTTTTATGTTGGCCGGCAATAATAAGGATTATACTATTTTTTACAAAGAGTTTTTTACAATGCTGGCGCTCCAGTTTCTGCTAACTTATTTTTCGCGGTTATTGTTATTATCAAAAGCTCACCATCAGTTACAAAAAGAAGAAATTTGGTTCAACACGCTTATCATTGGCGGCAATGAAAGTGCCGTGGAGCTTTATAAATCTATTACCACTAATAACGAAAAAGCGGGTTATAGAATCAGCGGATTTGTAACAGCCGGAACCAGTACGCCAGGCAAACTTGCCGGTTACATACAGCATCTCGGAAATATAGATGATGTTCATAAAATCATCGACGAATATGGCATAACCGAAGTAATTATCGCTATGGAAAAAACTGAAAGAACGGGGTTGGAAAAAATATTACAGGAACTAAATGAGAAAGAAGTTAATGTAAAAATGATGCCCGATAAAGTAGATATTCTTAGTGGCGCGGTTCGTACAACTAATGTAATGGGCACCCCGCTTATTGAAATCCACCTGGGATTGATGGATGCCTGGCAACAAAATATTAAGCGCCTCATTGATGTATTGGTTTCGGCTGGCGGGCTTATTATTCTTTACCTTTAATATTATACACTGCCATTAGAACGAAATCTTCTTCAAGAGGAAACATATTTTTTTTTCAGGAAAGAATCGGTTATAAGGGCAGGCCTTTTATGATTTATAAGTTCCGCTCTATGATAGATGGTGCAGAAAAAAACGGGCCAATGCTTAGCAGCGCTAAAGACGACCGGATTACCAATTGGGGCAAAATAATGCGACGCTGGCGACTTGATGAACTTCCACAACTATGGAACATTTTAAAAGGAGAAATGAGCCTGGTAGGGCCCAGGCCTGAAAGGAAATATTATATTGACCTGCTTGCCAGGCAACATCCGGAATATAAGTTGCTTTTAAAAGTAAAACCGGGATTAACCAGTTGGGGTATGGTAAAATTTGGCTATGCACAAAATATTGAAGAAATGATTGAAAGAATGAAGTATGATATTATTTATATTGAAAATATTTCCCTTGCATTGGATTTTAAAATAATGATACATACGATCAGGATTATTTTTTTAGGAGAAGGAAAGTAATTCGCCTGTTTAATTATTTTAATTTAATAACCATGTGGCTTGATGCAGCAAGAAAATATATACGCCTTTATTGTAATTCATGCAACTTATGAGAAAGCATTCATACAATTTTGATGCTTCGCCTTATTCATTTCATTTAAATATCATTTGTTTCCCGATAGAAAATAAGTGATACGAAAATTTTAGCCGTAACTTTATTTTATTAAATGATGATGGCCATTGGAAGCTAAGCCATTCATAAAATCTCAAAAGGATAATTTTTGATTTCGAAAAACAAACTCTCACTTCATATTTTTTATATTTGAGCAAACACCTATTTGTGAAAAAAGTTATTATGGGGTTGTTATTTCTTTGCCAATTTTCTATTGCTAATTGCTCAAACCTCTAATCTAAGCCGTGATAATTACAAAGCTTATTTTCAGCAAAAAGTAAATTACAAAATTGATGTTACGCTCAATGATAGTAGACAACACACTTTCAGGATTTGAAATAATAGATTACACCAATAACTCCCCCGACACACTTCATTATATTTGGTTTCATCTTTGGCCCAATGCCTATAAAAATGACAGAACTGCTTTTAGTGAACAGCTTTTACAAAATGGCAGAACCGATTTTTATTTTAGCAATAATGAAAAGCGTGGCTATATAAACCAGCTTGATTTTAAAGTAGATGGTATTACTTCTAATCTCGAAGATCATCCGCAATATATAGATGTTGCAAAACTTATTTTGCCCGCGCCATTGCCGCCGGGTAAAACAATAAAAATCACTACTCCGTTTCATGAAAAAATCCCTTTTAATTTTTCAAGAGGCGGTTATGCCGGCCATACCTATCAAATAACGCAGTGGTATCCCAAGCCTGCAGTGTATGATAAAAAAGGCTGGCACCCGATGCCTTATCTTGACCAGGGTGAATTCTACAGTGAGTTTGGAAATTTCAATGTGCAGATAACAGTTCCGAAAAATTATATTGTTGCGGCAACCGGTGAATTGCAAAATGCCGATGAAAGAAAATGGCTGCAACAGCTATCAGCCGCGAGCGATCAGCCATCAGCAATCAGGTACCAGGCATCAGCCATCAGCCATCAGCCAGTGGCCAGTAAAAAGAAATCAATTGCCGGTAAGAAAAAAGTTCCGGAAATCAAGATCCGCATCCGGTATCCAGCCCGAATCTGAAACAAAAACCTTACCTATATTCAAAACGATGTTCATGACTTTGCCTGGTTTGCTGATAAAAATTTTTTAGTTCGATACGATACAATGCTGCTTTCTTCCGGAAAAATTATCGATGTATTTTCATTTTTTACTCCTGCAGGGCTTGCCGGTATGGAAAAACAGCATTCAGTTTATTAAAGATGCTATACAAACACGAAGCGCCTGGCTTGGCGAATACCCTTATAATATTGTAACTGCTGTTGAAGCAAAAATGGGATTCGACGGCGGCATGGAATATCCTACCATTACCAGCATTTCTCCAATGCCTTCAGCAAAAGAATTGGATCTTACGATCGAACATGAAGTGGGCCACAACTGGAACTATGGAATTCTCGCAAGCAATGAAAGAGAACATCCATGGATGGATGAAGGAATGAATACTTATTTTGATAACCGGTATGAAGCATTAAAATATGCAGATAACAAAGTAATCCTGAAAAAAAAGATTTTATTCAAATGAGAATTCCGGATATGTCAACAGATCTTAATTACCGTACACAACTGGCCGCTAAAAAAGATCAGCCGATTGAAACTTCATCAGAATATTTTTCTGAAGTAAACTATAGCGACATTGTTTATTACAAAACCGGGAAATGGATGAAGGTGCTTGAAAATTATATAGGCCAGCCCTTATTTGATAGCTGCCTTCATGAATATTATAACCGGTGGAAATTTAAGCATCCTTCCCCGGAAGATTTTAAAAAGGTAGTAGAAGATGTAAGTAAAAAAAATGTAGATTCCATTTTTTCAATGTTGCATCAAAAAGGAAGTATTGAACCGGCCATAAAAAAAGATATTAAGCTATCGCCATTCTTTAGTTTTAAAGATACAGACAAGCACAATTATATTTTTATTTCCCCATCAGCTGGCTATAATTATTACGATAAATTTATGATTGGCGGCCTATACATAATTATACTTTGCCCGAACCTGATCTTTCATTTTTTTGTTGCACCCATGTATGCAACCGGAAGCAAATCTTTTACAGGAATCGGAAAAGTTGGCTACAATTTTTTAAGCTATGGATTTATTAGAAAAGCAGAACTTTCTGTGAGCGGTGAAAAATTTACCGCTGATGATTTTACCGATTCAACAGGAACGCTGAATCACCTTGGATTTTCAAAAATTGTTCCGTCGTTAAAAATTATTTTCCGAAATAAAAATGCCACAAGCAGCATTATAAAATCGATGCAATGGAAAACTTATTTTATTGAGGAAACGGGGTTATTATTTACAAGAGATACCATAAACCAGGTTGATATTATTTCTTATCCGAAAATTGACCGCTATCTTAACCAGTACAATTAAAGTTAGAAAATAACCGGGTATTATATCCCTATTCCGGCGAGCTGCAGGCCGAACAGGGCAAAGATTTTGTACGGCTTGCATTTGAAGGAAATTATTTTTTTAATTATGCTAAAGGTGGTGGCATAAGCGTAAGATTATTTGGAGGAAAATTTATTTACCTGGGCGATAAAACTTCTCTCAAACAATTTGAAACAGACCGGTATCATTTAAATATGACCGGAGCAAATGGCTATGAAGATTATACTTACAGTAATTATTTTGCCGGGCGCAATGAATTCCAGGGATTTCGCTCGCAGCAAATAATGATACGGGATGGTGGGTTTAAAGTGCGATCAGATCTGCTTAATAATAAAATTGGGAAAACTGATGACTGGCTTGCTGCAGTAAATTTTAATACAGATTTTCCAAAGCAATTTAATCCTTTGCAGGTACTGCCGGTTAAAATTCCTTTGAAAGTTTTTTTAGATATCGGCACTTATGCAGAAGCCTGGAAAAAAGATGCACCAACAGGAAAATTTATTTATGATGCAGGTTTTCAATTATCCTTTTTAAAAAACCTGGTTAATATATACATCCCTCTTATTTACAGTAAAGTATACACTGATTATTTTAAATCAACCATTACGGATAAACGATTCTGGAAAAATATTTCTTTCAGTATTGATATTCAAAATTTCAGGTTTTCTAAATTTTTTAACGAGCCAAATCTTTAGGTCTACGGTTTAATAATTCATTTTAAGATGGAATTGAAAATCTCTTATCTACACCAGGCAGAAATTGATAAACAAAAATGGGACCGGTGTATTGATACTGCAGCGAACGGTTTAATCTATGCCTACTCATTTTATCTTGATGCAATGAGTAAAAACTGGGATGCCTTGATCATGAATGATTATGAAGTAGTAATGCCGCTTAACATGGAATAAAAAATATGGAATATATTATTTATACCAGCCTTTTTTTGCAGCACATCTTGGCGTATTTGGAAATAATCTTTCTCAGAGATTGTACAATCATTTTTGGAAAGCATCCCTGTGAAATTTAAATACTGGGATTTTTACCTTAATGAAAAAAATCTGTACGCTATACCGAATTTTACAATGTATGAAAGAAGTAATTATGTTCTTTCTCTTGAAAAAAGCCATGAAGATTTAACCGGTCATTATGCAAAGAGCCATCTGAGAAATATCAGGAGAGCTAAGGATGCCGGAAATATTGTAAAAAAAAATATTCCGGTTGATGATGTTATTGCACTTGCGAAAGAACAGTCAAAAAATTTTTCGCCTGTTACCAATAAAGATTACAAAAACTTTTCAAAGCTATTTGCAATCCTTCATAAAAAAAACATGGCGGTTACTTATGGAGTGTATTCTTCCCAACAACAATTGGTGGCATCCTGTGGTTGGATTTTTTCTCATGGCAGAGCTTATTATATTTTAGTAGGGAACCATCCTAACGGAAGAACTTCAGGAGCCTCTCATTTAATGATCGACCATTTTATACAGGAACATGCGGGTAAAAAGATATTACTTGATTTTGAGGGCAGTGATATTAAAAGTCTTGCCTGGTTTTATAAAAGTTTTGGCGCTACAGAAATAAAATACCCGGGAATCAAACTCAATAAAATGCCAGCCCTATTGAAATTATTTAAGAAGTAACGATTCGGCTAAAAGGAGATCAGCGTGGGTGGTAATTTTTATATTGTTTACTTCTCCTTCAATTAAATTTACGGGGATGCCAAATGCTTCCACGACAGAAGCCTCGTCAGTAAATGTATCTTTGTAATCAATTTTAAATGCAGGTAACAAAATCTTACTGTGAAAAGCCTGGGGAGTTTGCACGAGTCTTAACTTACTGCGGTTGAGTATTTTATTTCCTGAATCAGTTATCATTCTTACGCTGTCGGTACATTCCACGACAGGGATGGCAGTTCCGTTTTTTACCGCAGCTTCATAACATCTTTTTACAAGATTCTGGTAAGAAGGCAACGCACACCATCATGAACAAAAACAATGCTTTCCTCATGTATCAAAGCAAGCCCATTTTGCACAGAATGAAATCTTGTTCTTCCGCCTGCGCATAGACGAAACCGTGAGTGGTCAAAATATCCGTCAATAATTTCCTGTCCCTTTCCAATATGCTCTTCCGGTAACACAAGAATAATCTGAAGGTCTTCATAAGCATCCAAAAACGCTTTTAAAGTATAATATAGAACGGGCTTATTTTTCAAAAGCAGGAATTGCTTTGGGAGATCGATTGTTCATTCTGTATCCTTTTCCACCGGCAACTATTAAAGCAATTTTCTTCATCTCTTTTCGATGTTCAGCTTCCATAAATGGCAATCATATTTATACCATCACTGTCCTTTACACCCGCGGTACATTCCCGGGCTATTAAAAACAAGGGCCGCATTGCCTTTGGCATCAACGCCTATCAGCCCACCCTCGCCATGCATGGCAACAAGTTTTTTCATTACTACTTCTTCACATGCCTGCTGAAGGCTCATATTTTTATATTCCATAAGACAGCTTACATCGTGAGCAGCAACGGCTTTAATAAAAATTTCACCATGGCCGGTACATGATATGGCGCATGTCTTATTATTAGCATAAGTGCCGGCTCCAATCATGGGGCTATCACCGATGCGGCCAAAACGTTTATTGGTCATACCGCCGGTAGAGGTAGCTGCAGCAATATTTCCATCACCATCGCAGGCAACAGCCCCTACTGTTCCAAACTTTTTGTCCCTCATCAATCCGACGAGCCTGTCATTTTTATGGTCGAGCTGGTACAAATCACTATCTCTTATTTCACGCCACTGATCGTATCGATATTCAGAATAAAAATATTCATCCGGCTCTAATTTAATTCCCTGCTTTATTGCAAAATCATTGGCTCCTTTGCCACTTAAAAAAACATGCCCGCTGTGCAACATGACTTCTGCAGCCAGCTCAACCGGGTTGCGAATATTTCTTACGCCGGCAATAGCTCCTGCATCGAGCGTATCCTCCATCCATAATTGCGGCATCCAGTTCATTCACCCCCTTTTTTGTAAAAACTGCGCCCTTGCCGGCGTTGAAAAGGGCGTTATCCTCCATAACTACTACCGCAGCCTTTACAGCATTTACTGCAGTACCGCCGATTTCTAAAACTGCATAGCCAGCATCCAGTGCTTCTCTGAGGCCATCCCTGTAAGCCGCTTCAAGCTCCGGCGTCATATCTTCTTTTAAAATAGTACCGGCACCACCGTGTATCGCAATCGAAATTTTTTTCATTCAAAAAATTATTATACAAAACTAAAATCAATAGTTTATTGTAATGATCAATAAAATCTCACACAAATACGTATTCAAAACACGAACGTCTTAGAACCTGCAAGCAAAATTAAATTATTGCGGGAGAGAAGAAATCAGCTCCTTACATTCTTTTAGCAGCTTTTCTTTATTGATTGCCGCTGTTCCAACTTCTTCACATACAATGCCACCGGCGATATTGGCAACCTCGGCCGACAAGTGAATGTTTTTTGTCAATGCATAAACAAGTGAGGCAACTGCAATTACTGTATCGCCGGCCCCGCTTACATCTGCAATATTTCTGCGGTGGGATGGAATAATATTTTTATTATTATTTTCCTGGTAAAAAATCCCTTTTTCCGATAAAGTGATCAGGGAAATAGAATGATGAAGATCTGTCTTCTAACCTATCATGAATATCGGAAAGGATATTCAGCGGAAATTTCTTCAGGAAGAAGATTCAGGCTTGTAAATACCTCATGTAAATTTGGCTTAAAAAGCAGTCGCATTTTTATACAGAAAAAAAGTTTTTTCTTTTTGGGTCTACTGTTGTGGGTATGTTGTTTTTATTACAAAGGCTCGATTGAGTTCGTTATAATATTTTTTGTAAGAATGCCTTTGTTATAATCTTCAAAAATCACCACATCGGGCTTTTCGGAAAGGATATATTTTTCTACCTGGCCGAGTAGCCTGGCTTCATCACTTTCATCGATGTCATCGGTATGTTCAGCATCCAGCCGCATCATTTGCTGGTTGCGGCTTATGATGCGAATCTTATTGGTAGTAATTCTTTTTTTACTTTCGAGAATAAAACGGGTATCAATATTTTTTTCCTGCATAAGTTGTGTAAGCTGTATCCCATCTTCATCATCCCCTAAATAGTAAGTAGTGCAACCGATGCTCCCAACGCCTGAACATTAAGCGCAACATTGCCCGCGCCACCAATTCGCTTTTCTTTTTTGCTGACTGCCACAACCGGAACCGGGGCTTCCGGCGAAATTCGCTCTACATTTCCCCACCAATACGTATCCAGCATTACATCACCAATTACTGCCACTTTCATTTTGGAAATATCAGTAAACAACTTATCGAAATCAACCGCCATTTTAGTAATATTTAGTTTATTTTCTTCGGTGAAACCATATAATAAATCGGAATACCGAGCGCCGCAATGATTAAGCCCGGCCAGGTATAACCTTGCTTGTAGATAATAAGTAAAATGCAAAAGGCCAGTCCCATTAAAATATAAATCGCTGGCAATACGGGGTAACCAAAAGCCTTGTATGGCCGTTCCGCATCGGGCATTTTTTTTCTCAAAATAAAAATGCCATAAATAGTAAGTACATAAAATATAACTACAACAAAGGAGATCATATCCAGCAGGTCGCCGTATTTACCGCTTAGGCATAACAGTGACGCCACTACGCATTGCGCCCATAATGCCCATGCCGGCACTGAGTGTTTATTTAAGGTGCCGGCTTTTTTAAAAAATAATTCATCTTTAGCCATGCTGTAATATACCCTGGCGCCGGCAAGTATCAAACCATTATTACAACCAAACGTTGAAATCATGATCATCACGGCAATTATATAAGTACCCGTGTTGCCAAACATTGAATTTGCGGCAGCCACGGCAACCCTGTCCTGCGGGGCAAAAGCAATATCATGCAAAGGTAATACTGCCGTATATACAAGGTTGGCACATACATAAATTACAGTTACAATAAACGTTCCCAGGAAAAGGCTTAGCCCGATATTTCTTTTTGGGATTTTTTATTTCGCTGGCTATGAAGGTCACATTGTTCCATGCATCGCTGCTGAAGATCGAACCTACCATGCTTGCCGCTATTGCACCCAAAATGCCTGCCCCTGCAACTGTTTGTACTCCACCGCTTTGATCTAACCTTTTCATGTCAAATGCCCCTGTCCAGTTGGCATGCCATACTTCCGGGTTGAAAAAAATAATACCTGCGATGATTAATCCGAATAATGAAAGAATTTTTGTTGAAGTAAAAATATTCTGAATCCATTTGCCACCTTTTACACCTTTCGTATTTGACCAGGTTAAAAATATGATTAATACAATGGAAATAAGCTGTGCGGGATAGAGTTTAAAAAAACCGATATCGAATAAAATATTTTCATCTTTTACATCGAGAGCCGGAAAAAAATACCCTGCAAATTTTGAAAAGGCCACGCCTACCGCTGCAATGGTTCCTGTTTGTATCACCGCAAAAAAACTCCAGCCATATAAAAAACCTACCAATGGATTGTAGGCTTCTTTCAGGTAAACATACTGGCCGCCGGCTTTGGGAAACATGGCGCTTAATTCACCATAACTCAATGCTGCCGTAAGCGTCATAAATCCAGTGAGGAGCCACACAACGATAAGCCATCCTGCGCTGCCAACATTACGGGTAATATCTGCGCTTACTATAAAAATTCCGGAGCCGATCATTGAACCTGCAACGATCATAGTAGCATCAAATAACCGGAGGCTTGGCTTAAAAGCAGTGGAATGTTCACTCATAAAAAAATTCCGTTTTACAGAGACGGAATTGAAGATAAATATTTATTTCAGATTGCTTCGGTCAAATCATTTTTTATTTTCCGAATACAAATTATTTAAGCCGGCAATTACATCGGGCGTAATATTTAAAGTAGAATCTTTATAAAACATAAATCCGGGTTCATAAGAAAATATATAGGAGTATCTCCCGTCCTTATTATATTGCTTCAAATAATCCTGTATGCGAGTTAAAATATCCTCTTTCATTTTTGAATTATAATTATAGAGGTCATTATCGATTTCCTGTTTTCTTGATTGCAGGTCCTGTTGCATTTTATTAATTTCCTGCATGGCTGCTTCCTGCTCCGGCTGAGTCATGGTTGTTGCCTTTTTGCTGTAATTGCATTGCACGGGTTTGATATTTTTTTTGCATACCGGATATTTCATCATTTGCCGATGCCTGCTTTCGTTCAAATTCAGCTTTTATCTTTTTATAGTACGTATAATTATTTTGCAATGAATCCATATCAATGTAGGCCACCCTAAGGCCATTTTTCTGATCTGCCCCGGTTTATTTGGAACACCTTGAACCGCGGCTTTTTAGTATCACTAAAATGCAGGTAATACAAATACCCAACAAGAAAAATCAAAATAATATTAATAGTTAGTAAAATATTCTTCATTCAAATAATTTTTTTACCTGGGCAAGTTAGAAAAAACGAAAGGTTTACATCCATAAACTTACGTGATTTAGGAAACAGTTAACAGGGTAGCAGTAGGTATTGGGTCATTGAGTCATTGGTCATTGGTCATTGGTCATTGAGTCATTGCATTGAGTCATTGACATATTGAACATTTACTTATTGCACTGATCCATAAAAACCCGCTTCGTACCCGCATACAGTTCATATTCGAGTAAGCGGCAATCAATTTTACTCGTGTAAAATTCAATTTTACGTTTTGCCTTCAACCCAATTTTTTTGGCAAGATCCAGGTTTGCCAGTGAAGACATACCCGGTATATCCCATTTCTTCTTCATGAAATCGCCGATTCTTCGCATAAGTCTCTTCCAGTTCATTTTTATCGCCCATCCTTTCCCCGTATTCGGGATTAAAATAAATAATTCCCGCTTTGTCTGCCGGAATTTCAGTTTCTTCAAAATCGCATACTTTAAATTCAAGCAGCTTTTCAACACCTGCAGCGCCGGCATTTATTTTAGAAATGTTTATAGCATCCTGGCTTATATCGGTTGCTATTATCTTTATACCTGGCAACTCAATGATTTGCCTGAGCAATTTCGTTTTCTCATCTTCATAATATTTATCATCAAAGCCGAGAATATGTTTAAAGCCATAATTGTCACGAAATAAGCCCGGTTTCCTGTTAGTTGCCAGTAATGCCGCCTCAATCGCTACAGTTGAGGACCCACACATGGGATTAATAAAAACCGATCGGCGGTTCCAATTTGTTGCAATAAGAGTAGCTGCTGCCAAAGCTTCCAGCATTGGGGCTTTACCGGGAATTTTGCGATAACCATGTTTCGCCAGCGTTTCCCCGGATGTATCAATAAAAATTTCCGCCGTTTCATTTCTCCAGAATAAATGAATCACTGTGTTTTGTAAATTAGGCCCCGAATCGGGCCTTTCGTTCACCTTTTTCCTGAAGCGATCCACTATTGCATCTTTCAATTTCACGTTGGCAAATAAAGAATTGTTTATTGTTGGATGATCCACGGTGCTGGTCACGGAAAAATATCCATCTTTTGAAAAAATGCTTTCCCATTCAATTTGCGACGCTGATTCATATAACTGTGCGGGGCTATCGCAGGCGAAAGATTGTATCGAAAACAAGACCTGGCTGGCGCAGCGAAGATTTAAGTTTAGGCAAATGCAATCATTTAAAGTTCCGGTTAACTCTACGCCCGTTAAAAAAGTTCTGACCGTATTGAAATCCCAATTCTTTTATTTCCTGTTGAAGAAAAGGCGACAGTCGTTTATTGCAGGTAATAATAATACGGCCGGTTTGATTGAAAGATTGCATCGCAGGCAAACTTAAATATAAAAAGAAATGCTACCCGATCTAATTTGTGGCTAATTGCAGTAATTCCATCTAAATTTTTCTTATGAGTGCCGGCTTATATGCTTGAACAATATGGGAGCACAGCCTTTCAATTCTGCTGCCCAGACAGTGTTATGAGCCGGCAACGCTCCACCTTTTATTATTATTAACAATAAATTTTTTCTGCTGCTTAAACCTGGCACTGTTCCCTGCGTCACTTATTTATAAAAAAATTTTTATGAGTAAATATGCCGTATCCTTTTTGATTTGCATTTTTTGTTTCAGCGCTTTATCTGAAGCGCAGGTAGGCGTTTATATAGGCCCCCGTATGGGTTATGGGCCCCGTTACCGGCATCGGCCAGGGCAACAGCGAAGAGATTTACCAAAATTCGAACCCAGCGTGAATGTTTCATTTGGCTATGGATTTCCTAATCTTGATAAAGACCAGCTTCCTGATTTTTATAATCTTTATAAAGGAACAACTACTTCCCAAACAGGCCCGGTTACCGGTGCAATTGATTACAGATTTTCACGCAATATGAGCATTGGAGTTTTGGTTACGCATGGAAAAGTAACTGTGCCTTACTACAATTACAATGAATCTTCATCCCCTCAATTAACCGGTTCCCTGGATAACTGGAGCGTTATGTTGAATTTTATGCGCTACATACAAACGAACGGCAAGGTATCTCCTTATTTAAGAACCGCAATCGGCATTAATACATGGCAGCAAAATTATACGGATGCACAGGGAAATAAAATGAATATGGAGGGAACTCCTTCAGAGTTGGCTTACCAGGTTGGGCTGGGGGCAAATTTTTATTTATCAAAGAATGCCGGCTTATTTTTAGAAGGAGGATATGGTAAATATATATTGCATGGGGGATTGACTTTTAAATTCTAACAGTTTTTAATAAATTACTGCACAGTTCATACTCCCAAAATAAATTCTGCTTTCATCCTGGTTAATGTAAATCTCTCAAAAGATTATTAGGAAGAATTGTCATATTATTGTGATTCACTCTACATTTGTTGTTTAATTGAAAAATACCGTGTTGGGTAGAATTTGTTGTAAGAACTTAAACTTGTGCAGTGAGCAAAAATCTCAATAAAGTAACCGGCGCCGGTTTATTTATTGCCTTAGGAATTATTTACGGAGACATCGGAACCTCACCTCTCTACGTTTTCAACGCAATTATTCTCAACAGACTAATATCCGATACATTAATTATCGGCAGCCTTTCCTGTATTATATGGACGATTACGCTGCAAACCACTATAAAATATGTAATACTCGTACTGCGTGCAGACAACCGGGGTGAAGGTGGAACTTTTGCTTTATATGCATTGGTGCGACGCCGGTATAAATGGCTTGTCTACCCCGCTATGATCGGCGGGGCGGCTTTACTTGCGGATGGCATCATTACCCCGCCGATATCAATAACGTCTGCCATCGAAGGCCTGCGGGAGATGCCTTTCCTACAAAATATCCACTCGAATACTATAGTTATTGTAGTGTTGATCATTATTGGTTTATTTTTCTTTCTTACAACAATTCGGCACCGGTTCCATAGGCAAAATGTTCGGGCCTATCATGTTTATATGGTTTTCAATGCTGGCGGTACTTGGCGCTGCCCATTTTATGGATGACCTGAGTATATTTAAAGCATTCAATCCATATTATGCGATCAATTTTTTAGCTGAATATCCCTCCGGCTTTTGGCTCTTGGGCGCTGTATTTTTATGTACCACCGGGGCCGAAGCCTTGTACAGTGACCTGGGCCATTGCGGCCGCGGAAATATTCGCATTTCATGGATCTTTGTAAAAAGCTGCCTTCTTTTAAATTATATTGGCCAGGGTGCATACCTGCTCGCAAATAGAAAAGGGTTAACCATTACAGAAATGTAAAAGCTCAATTGCACATCAATGCTTTTTATGATCTTATGCCCGAGTGGTTTGTTCTGATCGGTGTGGCAATTGCTACTATCGCAGCCATTATTGCAAGCCAGGCAATGGTTTCAGGATCTTTTACACTTATCAGTGAGGCCATGCGTTTAAATCTCTGGCCGAAACTTAAAATAAAATATCCTTCCGAAGAAAGAGGGCAATTATTTATTCCCGGGATCAATACAGTGATTTTTGTAGGTTGTGTTGGAGTGGTTCTTTATTTTCAAACCTCTTCAAGGATGGAAGCTGCCTATGGCCTCGCAATAATAATAACCATGTTGGCCACTACAGTTTTGTATGCTAATTATATGGTGATGCACCGCGTGAAAGCGTGGCTGATCTATCTTTTTTTTATTGGATATGCGACTATCGAAATCTCTTTTCTTGTAGCTCTTTTATTAAAATTTACACATGGTGGTTATATTACAACCCTTGTTGCAATATTTATGTTTTCAATCATGTATCTGTGGTACAGGGCAAGAAAGATTAAGAACAGGTATGTCGAATTTGTAAGATTGGAACAATACGTGCCGATCTTACAGGAATTAAGCAATGATAATTCTATTCCAAAATATGCAACTCACCTGGTTTACTTAACCAGCGCAAATAACCCAAAAGAAATTGAGCATAAGATCATTTATTCGATTTTAAACAGGAAACCAAAGCGGGCAGATATCTATTGGTTTGTTCATGTGGATACACTGGATGATCCTTTCACGTCAGAATATTCTGTTGATGTGATTATCCCAAATGAACTGATTCGTGTTGAATTCAGGCTGGGCTTTAGAATAGAGCCACACATTAACCTTATGTTCAGGAGTGTGGTGGAAAATATGGTAGCCAACCGGGAAGTAAATATTACCAGCCGTTATGAAAGCTTACAACGTAATAATGTGGTGGGCGACTTCCAGTTCATAGTAATGGAAAAGTTTTTATCGCGCGATAATGAATTATCATTTTTTGAAAAGCTTGATAATGAAATTACATTTTTGGGTGAAAGAGCTAAGCCTCAGTGAAGAAAAAGGCTTTGGCCTGGAGCAAAGTAATGTAACAGTTGAAAAATTTCCGCTTATAGTAGCCCCGGTAAGTAAGGTGTCACTAACACGCATTTTCCAGGATGAGGAATAACCCGGGCAGGTATTTGTTGGTCATTTAGTCAATAGTCATTAGCCATTGGTAATTCTAAGACTTGTTTCTTACTCCTTGCTTATGAAGCGATAGCCGATCCCGGATTCGGTAATAATATATTCGGGGCGATTCGCATCCGTCTCAATTTTTTTTCTAAGCTGGGCGATAAACACTCTTAAATATTGGGATTGGTTGATATAACCCGGGCCCCAGATTTCACGCAAAAGATATTGGTGCGTTAAAACTTTCCCTTCATTTTTTGCCAGTAATGAAAATAACCTGTATTCGGTAGCTGTGAGTTTTATTGATTCATTGTTTTTTTTTATGGTTCTTGCCGCCAGGTCAATTATTATTTCGCCACATGAAATTATTGAATCACCCTCTTCCGCGGCTGAATTACGTAAGGCAGAACGAATTCGTGCCAAAAGTTCACCGGTACGAAAAGGCTTAACCAAATAATCATTTGCACCATTGTCCAATGCAGTAATGATATCGTCTTCATTATTTTTTACGGAAAGGATTAATATCGGATTTGTATACCATTCTCTCAATTTTTGTAAAACAGATTGCCCGTCTTCATCGGGTAAGCCAAGGTCCAGAATGATCATATCAGCAGGATGATTTTCTGCAGTTATCAAGCCGTTTTTTGCATTCTCAGCCTGGTTCACAATATAATTATTACTCTCTAAGGTTATCTCCAACAGTTTGCGGATCTGCACCTCATCATCTATAATCAGTATTTCCGCCTTATTCATTTTTAATACTTTTTAAATTAGATGTTTTCGCGGCAATATGAATAGTAAACCTGGCCCCGCCTGCTGGCAAATTTTGCAGGTGAACAGTGCCTCCGAGCGCTTCTGTAAAGCCTTTCACGATCGATAATCCCAGGCCGGTACCACCTGTTTTTGTATTCCTTAAACGATAAAACTTATCAAACACATTCTCTATTTCATCTTCGGGAAATCCTTTTCCATTGTCTTCGACAATTAACTCTAAAACATCGGCATGGCATTGAGCAATTATGTCAATCTTACTGTCTTCACTTGTGTACTGAATGGCATTATTTACAAGATTGTAAATTATTTGTTCCATCATTGCTTTGTCCAATTTAAAAAAGGGTATTTCAGGATTTACATTTATTGTGATCTTCTGAGAAATATTATTCTCTTCAATTCTTGTAACAGCATCATATATTACTTCAATAATATCACACCAGTCTTTTTTTGGACTGGATAAATCCCGACTCAAGCCTTGACATACTTAAAAGATTTTCTACCTGTTGATTGAGGCGGAAAATTGCTTTGGATATTTCGGCTATCAGCTCTTCTCTATTTTCTGCAGTAAGGTTACGATTATTAGATTGCAGGTTATCTGTCGCTCCAATGATGGTTGCAATGGGTGTTCGGAGTTCATGTGAAAGAGAATTCAACAATGTATCATACAATTTCACCGTATTTGCCTTTTCTTCTTTGGCCCTTCCTATCTTTTCTATCTGGCGTATTTTATAGGTAAGGGCCGCATTTACGAGGGCTATAACAAAATACATTAATAATAATATGGAATCTTCGGTAGAGCCGACCTGTAAAGTAAAATGCGGCGGAATAAAAAAATAATCCCAAATTAAAGCGCTTGCTATGGCAGTTATAAATACCGGGATAATGTCAAATAAAACCGCAGCTATTGAAACGGTAAGCAGTAAAATAAATGCCACCACTTTATAATCCATATATTCAGACACAGAGTAACACAGCGCAGCAATAAAACAGACTACGCTAAGGCTCATCAGCAACTGGCTGGGTTTACTTATTTTATTTATGAAAAGCTCCATGACGAGATACAAAAATAAGCTGCTATTTATAAGGATGGTGTAAAATAGAGTATCATAGGTATAAGGATTTTATAAAGATTTACCTTTGCTGTTGAATCTATATAAATACAAGCCGAAATTTGCAAAACTTTTACTACCCGGACATTCTATGTGGCATAGTAAGAGTATAAATATTTAATGTGAAAAAAAACCTGAATAAAGTAACCGGGGCAGGGTTACTTATTGCCTTAGGAATTATTTACGGAGATATCGGAACCTCACCGCTCTACGTTTTAAATGCGATTATCAGGGATAAAATAATTTCGCAGGAACTTATACTGGGAGCGTTATCCTGCATCATCTGGACGCTTACTTTGCAAACTACTGTTAAGTATGTTATACTTACCTTAAAAGCAGATAACAGGGGTGAAGGCGGCATCTTTTCATTATATGCCTTGGTTCGCCGGCAAAGAAAATGGCTGGTATTTCCCGGCTATTATCGGGGGCGCCTCATTATTGGCAGATGGTATGATAACGCCGCCTATATCTGTTACATCTGCTATTGAAGGCCTAAAACAAATTCCTTTTTTTAGTGATATTACCCATTCTACGATCGTATATATTGTATTGGGAATTTTAGTGGTTCTTTTCTTTGCCCAGCAATTTGGTACTGCCTCCATAGGCAAAATGTTTGGCCCCATCATGTTTACCTGGTTTTTAATGCTTGCAGTTTTAGGCTCCGTTCACATTTTCGATGACCTTATATTTTTAAAGCCTTTAATCCTGTGTATGGTATAAGATTATTAACCTTATACCCGGGCGGATTCTGGTTATTGGGAGCTGTATTTCTCTGTACTACCGGTGCCGAAGCATTGTACAGTGACCTTGGCCATTGCGGACGGGGTAATATCCGTTTTTCATGGATCTATGTAAAAACTGCTTTAATCATTAATTACCTGGGGCAGGGCGCATGGCTGCTTCATAATCATTCCGGAAAAATTTTTTCCAAAGCAAATAATTGATAATGGTTTTAATCCCTTTTATGGTATTATGCCGGAGAGCTTTAAAATAATAGGAATTGTAATTGCAACAGTGGCTGCAATTATTGCCAGCCAGGCCCTGATAAGCGGCTCATTTACGCTTATAAGTGAAAGTATGCGGTTGAATCTTTGGCCCAAAATGAAAATAAATTATCCTACGGAAGAAAGGGGCCAATTATTTATACCCGGAATTAATACGGTTTTATTTTTAGGCTGCTGCAGTATTACCATCTATTTCAGAACCTCATCAAACATGGAAGCTGCCTACGGGCTTGCCATTACGCTTTGCATGCTGGCAACTTCTCTTTTATTTGCGAATTTTCTTGTATCAAGGAGAACTCCAAAAGTATTTATTTATTTATACCTGATTGTATATCTTGCTATTGAGTTGAGTTTTTTATTTGCCAATCTTAATAAATTTCCGCATGGCGGTTTTGTTACACTGATAGTTGGAGGCGCACTTTTTAGTGTAATGTATATATGGTTCAGGGCAAGAAAAGTTAAAAACCGTTATGTTGAATTTGTAAGGCTTGAGCAATACCTGCCAACCATACAGGAACTTAGCAATGACCTTACCATTCCAAAATATGCAACGCATCTGGTTTACCTGACCAGCGCCAATAATCCAAAGGAAATTGAGCATAAGATTGTTTATTCAATTCTTAACCGGAAACCAAAGCGTGCGGATATTTATTGGTTTGTACATGTAGATACCCAGGATGATCCTTATACCAATGAGTATACTGTAGAAACCATTATTCCCAACGAAGTAATAAGGGTTGAATTGCGTTTGGGATTTCGGGTGGAACCAAGAATAAATTTAATGTTTAGAAAAGTAGTGGAAGATATGGTTGCTAATAAAGAAGTAAATATTACCAGCCGTTATGAAAGCCTTCAAAGAAATAATGTTGTCGGAGATTTTCAGTTTATTGTATTGGAAAAATTTCTTTCCCAGGATAATGAATTGCCTTTCTTCGAAAGAGTAATTATGAAATTATATTTTTGGGTAAAAGAAATAAGCCTTAGTGAAGAGAAAGGTTTCGGGCTTGAACAAAATAATGTAACTGTTGAAAAATTCCCTCTTATAGTTGCCCCGGTAAGTAAGCTGAAACTAAAACGTATTTTCCAGGATGAGGAATAAGCAGTAAGGCAATTGGCAGATAGGCAATTGGCAGATTGGAATTACAATTGTACTTTAAATCGTTGATATGCACTGTGAACTGCAACTTGCAATACTTGCCATTACTTACAATTGACAATTGCCAACTCACCTTGTCCCCAACAATAATTTATATCATTTCCGGCTATGCAATTGTCCTGATATTGGTTTACGTCATCCAGGAGAAATTTATTTTTAAGCCTGAAAAATTAAAGCAGGATTTTCTTTACAAATATGATGTCCCTTTTAAAGAATTGTTTATTGATGTAGAACCGGGAGTAAGAATTAACGGGCTTCATTTTTATGTAAAAGAACCGCTCGGCCTTATTCTTTATTTTCACGGAAATAGCAGGAGTATAAAAGGATGGGCCAGGTATGCAAAAGATTTTTACAGGTACAAATATGATGTAGTGCTGGTAGATTATCGCGGCTTTGGAAAAAGTACGGGAAAGAGGGGTGAAAAGGCAATGTTTAACGATATGCAGGTGGTATATGATTCGCTGGTTGTTCAATACCACGAAAATCATATAATTGTATATGGAAGAAGCCTGGGCAGCGGGTTTGCATCCAAGCTTGCCAGCGACAATTCGCCCCGCTATTTAATTCTTGATGCCCCGTTTTATAGTTTTCAGAAAAGCGGTACAACGGTTCATTCCCATTTTACCAATGAAATATGTTTTGCGTTATCAGCTGCAAACCGATAAATGGATCCGCAAAGTAAATTGCCATACTTATATTCTTCATGGCACAAAAGACTGGCTTATTCCAATAAAACAAAGTGAGCAGCTGCAACAATTAAATCCACATAAAATAACCCTTATTCGTATCCAGGGCGGAGGGCATAATAACCTGCCTTCGTTCCCGGAATATCATAATTTCATAAGAGATATTTTAGCGCCATAATCTTAAAAGTAAATAAAAAATGCCTGGACTTCAAAAAACGAAATATAAAAAAAGCCGCTTTAAAGGCTGGAAACTGCTTAAAATTGTTGTTATTGTTTATTGTTCTGCCGGAATTGCATTATATTACCTGCAGGAAAAATTGATGTTCCATCCGGAACCGCTTCCTCCCGATTATAAATTTAAATTTAATGTTCCATTTAAAGAAGTAAACATTCCGCTTAATGCAAAAGACAATCTTAATCTTGTTCAATTTCTTCCACAGGATTCTATACCTAAAGGCGTTGTGCTTTATTTTCATGGCAACCGCGATAATATAAACCGCTATGCAAAATATGCCGCAGAATTTTACCAGTCACGGGTATGAAGTATGGATCACTGATTATCCCGGCTATGGAAAAACAACGGGCAAATTAACAGAAGAAAATTTATACATGCAGGCAAAAGAAGTTTATAAGCTTGCCAATTCAAAATTTGGCAAAGACAATATCATCGTCTATGGTAAGTCGTTAGGTTCGGGCATTGCTTCTTATCTTGCTTCAAAAAAACCTGCAGGCGGCTTATCTTGGAAACACCTTATTACAGCATTCCCGATTTGTTCAGCAGCTATGCGCCGTTTTATCCTACTGATGCTATGGCGCATTTTAAATTCCCACAGGAGAATATCTTAAAGAAATACATGTACCTGTAACTATTTTTCATGGAAATGCATGACTGGATTATTCCTTACCGATGCGCTGCAAAGCTGAAAAAATTTTTAAAACCCGGAGATGAATTTATTACCATTGATAAAGGCTCGCATAATGATCTCAATGATTTTTCTCTTTTTCATGAAAAACTTGATTCAATTTTATCCCTGTAAATTATTTTACTTTAAAAGCGACAAAATAATAATTATTTGCTGCGCCTATTAATTCCAGGTTACAATAATATGAATTGATAAAATGCTGGTACGCCATAAATTCATGAGTAGGAACCACAAATTCATCAAAGAAAATAATATCATCCTTCTTTAAGAAACGGAGCCAGGCTTGTGAGTGTGAATAATGTAGCGGTATAAAGATCTGCATCCAGCATTACAATTAATTTCCGGCTGTTATCAAAATTTTTTAAAAAGCCCGGGAAGTGTTTGCTGGAATAATCCCTGGTAAAATTTCCCTCTTTCATCTTTTATTGAAGGAATTTTATTGCCGGTATCAAAAGTTCCTTTTTTATAAGGGCCAAAATTTTCAGGCAATCCGGTAAAAGTATCAAAGCCATAAAAACGGGAAGCCGGATGAGTATTTGCTGACATCCACCAGTTAAAAGAATGGCCATCTGCCACACCAAATTCCAAATAATTTATGGCAAAATTCAAACCTTCTTTTTCAATAACATATTTATAAAGATCGTAGCGTTTATTGTAATCCCATTTGGCAGGGAAAATCATTAAAGGCAATTTTTTTATTCAGGTCTGCCCACTTCGATAGCCTCGTCATCCAGGTCATCTGCTGCCATAAGCCTGTACACCATGAAAATAAAACGTGGAGACGAAGCCGGATAAAAGTTGATTTAACAAAACGAAAAATTGTAAACTTCATCGGCAAATATACCTTTCTATAGTTCTTTTAATTCGGTTAAAGTTGCTGATACGGTAAGCCGGTATTCCACACCAATTTTCAATGCATAATTTTCTTTTTCATGGCTTACAGGAAAATTAAAGGAAACCGGGTAATCATATTCTTTCACAATATCCCTGATCACCTCTTCAGCTCTTTGCCCGAAAGGGATAGCCGTATCTTTCATTTCAGTAAATTTTCCAACTATTAAACCGCCGAGATTATCCAGCTTTCCACTTCGTCTTAATTGATACATCATACGGTCAATGTTGTAAATATATTCGCCAATATCTTCAATAAACAAAATCTTATTTTTTGTTTTTATGTCTGAAGATGTGCCCAGAAGATGCGTTATCAACGATAGATTTCCACCAACCAAGATGCCGGAAGCTTTTCCCTTTTGATTGAATACATTGCCGGGGCATGTATAATTCTCCTTTCTGCCGATTATAGTATCATGCAGGCTTTGAATATATTGGTTATTAAATTCGCCATTATTAAATGCAGCCGCCATTGGCGCATGAAGCGAAGCAATTTTATAATTTGAAAAAATGATGAAGCTGCAAAACAGTAATGTCACTAAATCCAATGATCCATTTTGGATTTTTTTTAAACTTTTTAAAACTAAGCTCATCAATAATCCTTCCCATTCCATAACCTCCCCTTGCACAAAATATTGCTTTAATTTCATCATCATCCATCATTTGCTGAAGGTCATTTAGCCTTCACGATCAGTGCCTGAAAAATAATTGAACTGGCTGCCAAGCGTTTTACCGGGCACTACATTAAATCCCCAGCCGGTAAGGGTTTCAATTGCTGCAGAGCTTTTTCATAAGGCATGTAACCTGAAGGGCACAATATTCCTATGGTATCACCCGGATTTAAATATGGAGGAATTGTTATCACGAATTGTATGTTTATTGGTTTATTGGTTTATTAGTTGATTGGTTTAATTGATTTATTGGTTTATTGGTTATTAATTTGATTGGTTATTATACTCAACTTGTCTACTAACTAACTAATTAACCAATTAACTATTTAACCAATTAACCAATCAAACTTCCTTAAGCGTAACCGACCCATCTGACACGATCAATTGATGCCTTACCCCACATTTCAATGCATAATTTTCTTTTTGATGGCCAACCGGAAAATCAAAACAAACAGGATATGTGTACTCTCTTACTTTTTCGAGAACCATTTCATAAATAGTTTTACCAAAATCTTCGCCGGGGTCATCCGGCTTTATTTTATTGAAACCGCCCACAACCAGGCCTTTTAACTTCTCCAGTTTACCACTGCGTTTCAGGTTCCACAACATCCTGTCAATACTGTAAAGATATTCCTCTACTTCTTCAATAAACAAAATTTTACCATCCGTATTTATATCAGATTTTGTTGCCGCAAGATTTTGCAAAATAGATAAATTACCGCCAATCAATATTCCTTCTGCAATTCCATTGATATTTTTATCATCCGGCACTGCTGTATAATTCATTTTTTCACCTGCTAAGCATTTCCTGATAGACTCTATAGAATCAATTTGCTTTGGCTCTGCATTGACTCCAGTCGGAAGGAAAGCTATTGCACATTTTAGAATGTATCGATGCAATTCCATAGTTTTTGTTCAGGTGTGAATGAAAAACGGTCGCATCGCTGAAACCTATTATCCATTTAGGTTCTGAAACAAATTTTTTAAAATTAATTTTATCAATAATCCGTACCGCACCATACCCGCCCCTGCCAAGCATAATCGCCTTTATAGAAGGATCATCAATCATGTTTTGAAAATCTTTGGCCCTTTGTTCATCAGTGCCGGCAAAAGTAAAATCCCTTGCACCAATAGTATCGCCTATACGAATTTCAAAACCCCATTCCTTCATTTTGTTTACCGCCGGCATAATATCTTCAGAACTGATATACCCGGAAGGGCAGGTAATGCCAATTATATCTCCCGGCTTTAAATAAGCGGGAATTTTGATTTTCCTTTCTCCGGGCTCATTAATGTTTTTAGCTGCAACTGCTTTCCTTTCGCAATTGCCGCTAAAGGATGCCGTTAAAGGAATAACTGAAGAAAGGAAATTCTTTCGATTCATGAATAATGATCAATTAGTTGATAAAATTATAAGTTAAAACCCAGTCTTGCTTTTTAAGTGCACTATTCCGTATTTGCGCAAATCAAATTTATACTAAAACGCAGGCTTTATGCGCCATACCTTTTTCATCTGATTAATCTTTTAAAATTTATGAAACTCCCGTTATTGTAAGATGCTTTTTTCTTTGTTTGGGCATTGACGTGCTTTGCGGTATTTTTGCAAACCGCAAAATAATTGAACTCGCGGTTACCGGAATATGAAAGAATTTAAGCGATATTTAATAACTGCGGCTTTACCTTATGCCAATGGGCCAAGTCATATCGGGCATCTGGCCGGTTGCTATATTCCCGCAGATATTTATGCCCGCTACTTAAGGGCAAAAAAAATGGATGTAAAATTTGTTGGCGGCAGCGATGAGCATGGCGTTCCCATTACCATAAGAGCCATGAAAGAAAATGTTAGCCCCCAGGAAATAGTTGATAAATATCATACAATTATTAAAGATAGCTTTGAGCAAATGGGTATTTCATTTGATATTTATTCACGCACATCAAATCCCAGTTCATCACAAAACAGCTTCGGATTTTTTTTTAAATCTTTATGAAAAAGGCTTATTTGAAGAAAAGGAAACGGAACAATTTTATGATGAAGAGAAACAAATTTTTTTAGCAGACAGGTATATTACCGGTACCTGCCCGGTATGCGGCTATCCAAATGCATATGGTGACCAGTGTGAAAACTGTGGCTCTTCATTAAGCCCGGAATAATTAATAAATCCAAGAAGCACCTTAAGCGATGCCGTTCCTGTAAAAAAGAAAACAACGCATTGGTATTTTCCTTTACAAAATTATGAGCCCTTCTTACGGCAATGGATACTCGAAGAACATAAAGACTGGAAAAATAATGTGTATGGGCAATGCAAAAGCTGGCTGGATAAAGGATTGCAGCCACGCGCCATGACCCGCGACAGTAACTGGGGCGTAAAAGTTCCCTTGCCCGGGGCCGAAGGAAAAGTGTTGTATGTTTGGTTTGATGCTCCTATTGGCTATATTTCTGCTACAAAAGAACTTTTAGTAAACTGGGAAGATTACTGGTGCAAAGAAGACACGAAGCTGGTTCATTTTATAGGAAAGGATAATATTGTTTTTCATTGCATTATTTTTCCTGCAATGTTAAAAGCGCATGGCAATTTTGTATTGCCGGATAATGTTCCTGCCAATGAATTTTTAAATATTGAGGGGCAAAAAGTTTCCACCAGCCGCAACTGGGCTGTATGGGTTGATGAATACCTGAAAGATTTCCCGGGCCAGCAGGATGTGCTTCGATATGTTTTATGCGCCAATGCGCCGGAAACCAAGGACAATGATTTTACCTGGAAAGATTTCCAGGACAGGAACAACAGTGAGCTTGTTGCCATATTTCGGCAATTTTGTAAACCGCACTTTTGTGCTGATGCACAAATTGTGCAATGGAAAAGTTCCAAAGCTTCATAGTGAAATACTTGATGCGGCAGATGAACAAATGATGCAGGAATTTTCCAATACAAAATTGAAAATTGAAAATTTACTCGATCAATATAAATTCCGGGATGCATTATTTGAAGTGATTGACCTGGCAAGAAAAGGAAACAGGTATTTACAGGAAAAAGAACCCTGGAAAAAAGCTTCTGCACTGGAGCGTTTAGCGGCAGGTGATGCTGCTCAAAGTTCAACAGGTTACAGCAGATAATCTTCAAAAAGAAATAGATAACTCTTTGCATGTTTGTTTACAACTAACAGCCAATCTTGCCATCTTTATAAATCCTTTTTTACCTTTTACGGCAAAGAAAATGATTCATATGATGAAGGTGGTTGATAAGATGCTTGATTGGGAAAACGCAGGAAAGACAAAACTTTTAAGTGTTGGCTATAGTTTAAGAGCCCTGAATTATTATTCAGAAAAATTGAAGATGCAGAGATTAGCTTACAGGTTGAAAAGTTAAAGAGCGGACTGGTAACATCAGTTAACAGCACGACAGTTAACAACTGACGGCCATAAACATGAAAATAAAATGGAACAAAATAAACCCGAAATAGTCATTTGATGATTTTTCAAAAATTGATCTCAAAGTCGGAACGATTATTTCTGCAGAAAAAGTAGAGAAAGCCGATAAGCTTTTAAAGCTTGAAATTGATATGGGCTTTGAAAAGAGAACAATAGTTTCCGGAATTGCCTTGCATTTTAAAGCAGAAGAAATAATTGGAAAACAAGTAGTGGTAGTTGCCAATCTTGCTCCCAGGAAAATGAGAGGTATTGAAAGCAATGGAATGATTTTAATGGCAGAAGATGATGCAGGAAAATTACATTTTGTAAGCCCGGAAGATAAAATTAATCCCGGGGCGTCTGTAACATAATACATTTCAATAATATTTTATGAAACAAAAAATAGGCTTTATCGGGCTGGGCAATTTGGGAATGCCCATCGCTTTAAATTTAATTGACAGCAATCATACGTTATATGTTTATAACCGCACCGCTTCCAAAGCCAAACCGCTTGCAGCAAAAGGCGCTATAGTTTGCGAGAGCGTTGCTGACCTTGCAAAAGAATGCGACATTGTTTTCACCATTGTTTCGGATGATGCGGCTTTAAAAAATATTTGTGAAGGAGAAAATGGCCTATTAAATCATTTACGAAAGGAAAGTATTCATATATCGATGAGCACGATTCTTCCGCAAACCGCAACAGATCTTGCTTCGCTTCACCAGCAACATGAGCAACATTATCTTGCATCACCGGTTTTCGGAAGGCCGGAAGCAGCAGCAGAAAAAAAACTAAACTTTACCGTAAGCGGCGATGAAAAAATCCGGAAACAAATAAAACCTTTGCTTAAAGACGCAGGGGGGTTAAATGTATGGGATTTTGGAGATGCTATTTCTGCAGCAAATACTGTAAAGCTTTGCGGCAACTTTTTAATTGCATCGGCACTTGAAGCCATAGGTGAAAGCATTAATCTTGCCAGCAAAAGTGGGGTCGATGCAAAGCAAATGTGGAACATGTTACTCAAACATTATTTAATGCCCCTGTTTATAGTAATTATAGCAATATTATTTTACAGCAAAAATTTGAACCCGCGGCCTTTTCCATGAAGCTTGGATTAAAAGATATGAATCTTGTTTTGCAACAGGCTGCTTCAACCAATCAATCAATGCCCCTTGCATCATTGATTCAAAAAAATATGGAGCAAATTGTAAATAATGGCAAAGAAAATATTGACTGGAGCGCATGTTTCAACAGCTAAGGCTAGAGGAATAAGATGTTTCAGTTTATACAATTTAATTTAACCCTTATATATTTCATGAATTCAACCGGGGCAAGAATTTTTTCCTAATTTCACATTAAATAGTTGTTTAACTAACTAATTTTTACTATGCAAAAAAGAACTATAAAAAAAGTGGCGGTATTAGGAAGTGGTGTTATGGGAAGCCGTATTGCCTGCCACTTTGCAGGTATTGGCTTACAGGTATTGCTGTTGGATATAGCGCCTTCCGCGCTCGCCGAAGCGGAAAGGGCTACATGCAGCGAAATAAAATTGTAAATGATGCTTTGAGCGCTGCATTAAAAAGCAATCCTTCCCCTGTTTTTACAAAAGATGTTGTAAAGAATATTACGACCGGCAACTTTGAAGATAACATGAAAGATATTGCTGGCTGCGACTGGGTGATAGAAGTGGTTGTGGAAAGACTGGATATTAAAAAACAAGTTTTTGATGAAGTTGAAAAATTCCGGAAGCCAGGTACGCTTATCACTTCAAATACTTCCGGCATTCCTATTCATCTGATGGCCGAAGGAAGAAGTGATGATTTTAAAAAACATTTTTGCGGCACGCATTTTTTTAATCCGCCGAGATATCTTCGCCTTCTTGAAATTATTCCCACACCTTTTACTGATCCGGAAGTTGTTGATTTTTTAATGCATTATGGTGATTTGTATCTTGGAAAAACTACTGTGCTTTGTAAAGACACACCTGCATTTATTGCCAACCGCATTGGCGTGTTCAGTATCATGTCTGTTTTCCATCTTATGGAAAAGCTTGGCTTGAGCATTGATGAAATTGATGCATTGACCGGCCCTGTTATTGGCCATCCTAAATCTGCAACCTTTCGCACTGCAGATGTTGTGGGCATTGATACTCTGGTAAAAGTAGCAATGGGTGTAAAAGAAAATTGCCCGGATGATGAAGCAAGAGAAATATTTACCATTCCCTCATGGCTGCAAAAAATGGTTGACAATAACTGGCTGGGTGATAAAACCGGGCAGGGATTTTTTAAGAAAAGTTAAAAGCTGATAACGGAGAAAAAGAAATTCTATACTCTTGACCTGTAAACTTTTGAATATGAGCCACGGCAAAAACCAAAATTTGCAACGCTGGAAGCGGCAAAGCCGATTGATGATTTAAAGCAAAGATTGAAAGTCTTTGGTTACGGGCACAGATAAAGCCGGCAGAATTTTATCGCGCGTTTCATTACAGCCTGTTCTCATATATTTCACATCGCATTCCTGAAATAAGTGATGAAATTTATCGGGTTGATGATGCCATGAAAGCAGGCTTTGGCTGGGAGATCGGCGCTTTTGAATCATGGGATATACTTGGTGTAAAAAATACACTGGAGCAATGAAAGCAAGCCGGGTTTAATGTTGCTGCCTGGGTTAACGATTTTATTTCTGCAGGCAATACTTCATTTTATAAAATTGAAAATGGAAAGCGTTTATACTTTGACGTTAGTTCAGGCAATATATAAACCATTGCCCGGTGGCGAATCATTTATAATATTAAGTGATCTCAAAGAAAAGACGGTTTGGAAAAACAGTGCCTGTAACCTATATGATATTGGCGATGATGTGGTGGGGCTTGCAATGGAATACAAAAATGGGAAGCATTGGCAGTGAAGTTCTCGAAGCTATAATAAATCTATTTCACATAGCAGAAGAAAAATACAAAGGGCTTGTTATTGCAAATGAAGGCGCCCAATTTAGTGCCGGCGCCAATGTAGGCATGATCTTTATGTATGCCGCCGAGCAGGAATATGATGAACTCGATATGGCCATTCGCATGTTTCAAAATACCATGATGAGAGTACGCTATTCCGTCTATACCGGTTGTAATTGCACCGCATGGCTTAACGCTGGGCGGAGCCTGTGAAATGTGTCTGCATAGTGATAAAGTTCAGGCAGCAGCAGAAACTTATATTGGCCTTGTTGAATTGGGTGTAGGGCTTATTCCGGGCGGTGGCGGAACTAAAGAATTTACCTTGCGGGCGGCAGATGAAATGCATGAAAATGAGCCCGAAACCATCACTTTGCAAAACAGGTTTCTTACTATTGGCACCGCTAAAGTTTCCACTTCGGCTTTTGAAGCATATCATCTTGGCATCTTACGTAAAGGCATAGACGAAGTTAGTATGAACCAGTCCAGAAGAATTGCTGATGCAAAACAAAGTGTTATTGAAATATTTGATAACGGTTATACAATGCCTGTTCAGAGAACGGATATTAAAGTTTTGGGCCGTTCCGTTCTTGGATGTTGTATGCCGGAATTAATGGAATGTCCCGCGGAAATTACATAACTGACCATGATGTTACTATTGCAAAAAAACTCGCCTATGTAATGTGCGGCGGCGACCTCAGTGAACCTGCACTGGTAAGTGAACAATATCTGCTCAATTTGGAAAGAGAAGCTTTCTTAAGCCTTTGTGGCGAAAAAAAGACACTGGAACGTTTACAAAGTGTTTTAAAAACAGGAAAGCCGGTAAGAAATTAATAATCGAAATTAGGAATAAGAATAAGGAAGTTAGGACCGTTACATCTATCAAAGATTAATAAACGCGAAGTAATAAATCTACCTGAACCTGCTATTACTTATTTTTTATTTTTTTTATCTCTTGCCAACAATTAATTTTTCAACTGACATTAACCGATGGTGATTTTACTCTCAACAATATAGGTAGACGCAGGCAGCCTATCAATTCCTTCGATCGATAAATAATTTTGCCCCGGTGGCAGTGTGAATATTTTACTGATTACCATCTTCCCTGAATTATCGGAAATGTCAACTTCAACTTTTTCATTTTGATTGGTAGTGAGTTGCAAGGGTCAAATCATTATATGCAGGATTTGGATAAAGTAATACCACCTTATTTCGGGAAGGATCTTGTTCGCAACACTTAAAATTTTACTATAACTAAATCTTCCATCAACATCAATCATTTTAAGCCTGTAAAAGTTTTTTCAGCGATGGCGTAAGATGCGTATAACTATACGTTGGTATGCCCTGGTGGTAATTTACCGACGCGAGCTTTGAAAATGTAATTCCATCAGTACTATATTCCAGATCAAAATTACGCAGGTTTATTTCATCGGTTATTTTCCATTGCAGTTCAACGGTATTATTATTCCATCTTGCAGAAAAATCAGTTAAGCTAACAGGGAGTATTCCACATGGTGAAGCCGGGATCATTTGGATTACTAAGTACCGGGAAGGCCGGATAGTAAAATTAGCATTCCATCGGATCCCGGCGTTGCTCCATAATCATTATCAATTGTTCCTGTCGGCGAGCCTGTTCGTGTTAGTCCGTTTAAACCGCCAGAAATATTAGTTGAAAGAAAAGATCCGTTCGAAATAATAATTCCACCGCCACCGCCACCGCCGGGGCCATAATCAAAATAATTGGTCATATCTCCCCCGTCCCCACCTACGGCTGAAGCTGTAATTGTATTCAATCCTGTTGGGCCTGCGCTGGTAGTAACCATAATAATGCTTCCGCCTGCTCCGCCACCACCGGCCGCATCAGTTTGAGGTGGTGTATAGGTGTCTGTAACACCGGGTGCATTAGATCCGTTCGCAATAACACTTCCATTGCCCGCAAAAGATTTTGCACGGGCGATCACGATGCCACCGCCGCCGCCACCGCTGCAGAGATATTCATTCGATGCAATGCTGTTATTGGCAGAACCCGCGCCACCACCGCCACCCAGGCTAATTTTTTGCAGGGATCCCTGCGAAAATGCACTTCCACCATACCCTCCAAACGGATAAGTATTTACATCGCCGGAAATTCCATGCCAACCGCTACCTCCATTGTCCACCGCTACCGGCATTACCACCGCCGCCACCGCCGGAATTAAATTGATTTTCAGTTGAAGCTCCTACAGGTGAGCCATCGGTAGCGCCTCCACCGCCGTTACCAGGCGCCCCCCTTCCCATGCTTCCATTAATATAACCTTCTACAGTACCTGCAGTGGTGATCGTAGTTCCGTATTCAAAATAATAAGCCGGGGTTCCCGCAATTCCTTCGCCTTTGGCCCCGCCTGTTGAATTTGATGCGTTTGTTACAGGTGAATTCCACCTGTAATCCGTGTTGGTTAATGATGCCCGAACCATTACTATTTCCAGCGCGTAGCACCCGTTAAATTTTTACCACCTCCCCCTCTGAATCCTTTATAGCTTACGTCAATGGTACCGTTTAATGTAAATGTATTGGCTACATCAACTCCTACAATACCGCCGGTATTCCCATTCCAGGATGGACACGTTACTGAAGCCCCTGTTTTTATTGTAAAATCATAATATCGTGGAATACGTATCACCTGGTACCGCTGAATTGAAGTTCCCGGAGCTAAAATCCCTGTTATAATAACTATTAGCCAATGGATAGCTAAATGTAATGGCAGATCCTGAAATAGCGGCAACAGTATTGTATTCATAAGAACCGGCATTCAGATTTGTATTGATATAACCGGTTGCTGGAGCGCCGGAGGTATTATCACCATATGAATCCGTATTGGAGGTATTGATATCAGCACCTTGTATTTGGATTATAAAAACAAGGTCTCCTGCCGCAAGGGCAGTAGCATTTCCTCTTGGATCAGCGGCTCCAATGCTTAACGAAGTACTGCCGGCCGAAGAATTACTCACACCAGGATAATAAGTATTTACAATATTATTCGCTATAGCAATTGTAACGGAGCCAAAGGTGGGAGAAACGCCGCATTGCGCAACAAGCTTATCACAATTAATTAAGATAGTGAACAAAAAAGAAAGTAAAAGTAGTTTCAATGAGGAGGTTTTTCAATGATTTTTTTGCAATACATCCAGGATCTAAATACCAGTTAAATATAAGTCGATTTTAATTAGGAACATGAGAAAGCCGGATTGAAGAAGTTTTATAAAAGAGACATTATAATCGTGTGTTTTGTTTATGCCTTTGTATCTTTAAAACTCTTAAGTTAATTTTTACTGTTTATGCCAATTCTTGCAATTGAAAATTTATCCAAATCTTATGGCCGGATACAAGCCCTGAAAAATGTAAGTTTTTCTGTTCCTGAAGGTTCTGTTTTTGGAATACTCGGCCCTAACGGAAGCGGTAAAACGACCATGCTTGGAACAATAATGGATATACTCAAGCCTACTTCCGGCACTTATAAACTTTTTGATGAAGTGCCGACAGAACTGCACCGGCGAAGAATAGGCACACTTATTGGAAACGCCTAATTTTTATCATTATTTATCGGGTGTAAAAAATCTTGAAATAGCCGCAGAAATAAAACAGCATGGTAAAGAAGATATCCCACGGGTACTTGGAAATGGTTGATCTCACCAAACGAAAAGATTCTAAATTCAGCACTTATTCTTTGGGTATGAAACAACGGCTTGCCATTGCATCCTGTTTGTTAGGCAATCCTAAAGTGTTGGTTTTTGATGAACCTACGAACGGCCTCGACCCTGTAGGCATTGCCGAGATAAGGGACCTCATGAAAAACCTTTACAGTGAAGGAAAAACAATTATTATGGCCAGTCATCTTCTTGATGAAGTGGAAAAAGTTTGCACACATGTGGCGATTTTAAGAAAGGGCGAATTAGTTACATCGGGGAATGTGAATGAAATTTTATCAAATGAAGATATGGTAGAAGTAGGCTCAAAAAATGAGGAAAAATTAATACAGGTATTGCAAAGTATGGATAACCAGATAAGGGTTTCAAGAGAAGGCGGCATGGTAAAAGTCTTCTTTCGGGTAGGCACTGCCGACCTGGAATCGATAAATAAATACTGTTTCAACAACGGTATTATTCTCAATCATCTTCTCCTTAAAAAGAAAAGCCTCGAATCAAGGTTTTTCGAACTTACCAATAATTAAACCAGGCAATGCTACATCTTATTAAAAATCGAATGGCTTAAAGTAAAAAATTATAAAGCCTTCTGGATATTTTCCATATTGTATTCATTTTCCATACTTGGCATCAACTATACAGGATATTATGTAAATGAATTAACGCTCCAGTCATTGCCTCAAAGCCAGTTGCTTCTCGGCACTCCGTATGCATTCCCAAAAGTGTGGCAAACCGTAGGCTGGATGAGCAGCTGGTTATTATATTTTCCGGGCATACTTTTCATCATGCTGCTTACGAACGAATTTAATTTCAAAACGCACCGCCAGAATATAATTGATGGATGGACGCGTACGGAATTTGTGTCGGTAAAATTTGTATTTGCAATTTTATTTTCTGCGGTGGCAACATTTTTCAATTTTCTGGTAGCCCTGCTTTTTGGCTCACTTACCACCGGCTCTTCTTTTAGCTTTGAAGGCATTGAAAATGTCGGCTACATTTTTATTCAAACAGTTGCCTACATAACTTTTGCCATGTTCCTCGGGGTTCTTTTCAGGCGAAGCGGCGCCGCCATTGCTGTATTCTTTTTATTCGGATTAATATTTGAGTGGCTGATAACTCTTTTGCTCAATTTCCAGATGCATCTTTCTCCCATTGGATATTTTCTTGCCATTACAAGTAACAGATGTAATGCTGCCTATTCCCTTTGGTAATAAAATAATTTATAAGGATGCGCCTGCGGTATGGATTCTCGTTATCGCAAGCCTGGTCTATATTTGCGGCTATTACTTTTTTGCAATGAAAAAATTTACCACCGAAGATTTGTAGGTTGGAAGGCAGGGTTTAGCGGTTTAGAGTTTAGAGTTTCGTACATCCGACATGCAGTTTAATCACACCGTGCATTTGCATATTACCGCCCGGATAAATTTTCCATCGCCGATTCTATTGTGGGGTATAAAAAAGTAAACCCTGTTGATTTTATTTTTTTACTGCTTACTGTTGCGCTTTTTAAAATTTCAGTGCTTCTTTTACCCAGAAACAATTTTAAAAGGAAAGTGGGAACATGGATGGGTATATAAAATTTATGCCTGAACTTTTCCGCCATTGCAATAATTAATTTTTTATTGGTAACCGGAACAGGCGCTACTGCATTGTAACTCCCATTTAAATTTTTATTTTCTATTGCTTCAATATACATCCGGCACAGATCATCTATATGGATCCAGCTAACTATTTGTTTTCCACTTCCCAGGATACCTGCAAATCCAAAACGCAAAGGCTTTTTAAATTCTTTAAAAGCACCGCCATCATTACTCAAGTACGATACCTGTACGAAGTTTTACCAGTCTTATTCCCATTTCAGCAACGGGCTCGACGCTTGTTTCCCAAAAAAAACAGGTTTCTCCCAGAAAATCTTTATCGGCAGCATCGGTTTCAATAAATCCATCTTTATGCATTAAGTGGATGACCATCTTCACCATACCATCCAATAGCCGATGCAGATATAAAAGCTTTTACATGATGTGTATTTTCCTTTAACGTTTTTATAAGCAATTCACTGCTTTTTGTACGGCTTTCAATAATTTCTTTTTTATATTCGCGGGTCCATTTTTTATCCATAACGCCTGCTCCTGCCAGGTGAATTATATAATCTGCCTTTTCTATAACCTCCGCATCAATCATCTGCTTTTTACTATCCCAAAAACTATAAGTAATTTTTGGATTTGCGGAAGATTTATTTTTATCTCTCGATAAAATAATCACCTCGTAATTGCTCTCAATTAAATGGTGTGTTAATTTTGTACCAATGAGGCCGGTACCACCTGAAATTAGAACTACAGGCATCTTTTTTATCGTAAATTAGTAATCTTATCAAAAGTAAATTATTTCAGTTTAGCGATTAGTTAAATGCATTTATTTACTTTTAATCAATCAATGAAAAACATATGAAGAATATATTGATTTTTTTTATTTTTAGTCTATTTTCTTACCAGGCATTTCCTCAACAAATAACTTATAGCCAGCCCGAATCTGAAGATGTGCGCTCACTTGATTTTGATATTATTGGAAAAGTAAGCGGTAATTTTTTAGTGTATAAGAATCTAAGGAACAAATATGCCATAGCCGTATATGATAACAACATGAAGCTTAAAGATAAGGTGAATCTTGATTTTATGCCCGACAGGACCATGAATGTAGATTTTATAGCTTATCCTGATTTTGCTTATATTATTTACCAGTTCCAGAAAAGAAATATTCTTCATTGCATGGCCACAGCAATAGACGGCAATGGAAAAATATCTAAAAAAGCCATTTGAGGTAGACACTACCTACATAAGTTTTTTTGCCGATAATAAAATTTACAGCACTATCAACAGTGAGGATAAGTCGAAAATCATGGTCTATAAAATCCAAAAGAAAAATGATAAATTTAGTTTTACCACTTTGCTTTTGGATGACAGCCTTCAGCTATTGCATAAATCGCGCATCGAAACTCCCTATGATGAGCATAAAGATGTTTTTAGTGATTTTTTTGTAGATAATGCAGGAAATTTTGTTTTTACAAAAGGCACGAAATTAAATTCCAGGGATTATCTTCAAAAATTAACACTGGTTACAAAAGGGGCCGATGGAAGATAATTTTACTTCAAATGACTTCAATCTTTCAGGAAATTATCTTGATGAAGTAAAACTTAAAGTTGATAATGTCAATAAGCAATACCTTATTAATTCATTATTTTATTCAAAGAAGAATGGGAATGTTGAAGGGCTTTACACCGCTGTTTGGGACAAAGGAAATGATAAACTGGTTTCACAAAATTTTGCACCGCTTAAGCGATTCAATCAGGATACAGGCAAAAGCTGAAGGTGGTGCGAGGTTTGCATTTAATGATTATTTTATCAGGGATGTTATTCTTAAAAAAGATGGTGGGTTTATTCTGACCGCCGAAAATCATTCTACACAATCGAGGGGCAATCCATGGAACCGCTATGATTATTTATATGGCTATCCTTCTTTTTCACCTTATGATTCTTATTACCTCTATTCCCCTTCTTCTTATTGGTATTCAGGAAGATTTCGGAATTATTATGGCAATTCCCAGGTGAGGTATTATTATGAAAATATTGTTGTGCTCGATCTTGATAAAACAGGCCATTTGATATGGAGCAATGTAGTTCACAAATCACAGTTTGATGATGACAATGATAATTATCTCTCTTATAATATTATATTAACGGGCGGCGAGATCCATTTTTTATTTAATGAATTAGAAAGGCGTAACCAGCTCATTAATGATCAAACAATTTCAGCAGATGGGATACTTACGAGAAATCCGCCTTTAAGAAGCCTTGACCGGGGCTATGAATTTATGCCGCGTTATGCAAAACAAGTAAGCTCTTACCAGATTATTGTGCCTTGTACTTACCGGAATTATATTTGTTTTGCCAAGATTGAATATCCATAATTTTAATCTGCTTAAATATTAATTTCTTTGTAGCATATGTTATAGCGTTAGCCGTTATTAATTTTTTATTTTTGCTTGTAACTTAACTCTCTCTTGTGACAGGCACTTTCAGGGCTAACAATCCTTTTAATACTTTCATGCTTCTTATATATGGCTTGCTTTTAAAGCTGGAATGGTTTATTTCACCGCAGGTTCCTGTTGTTCAAAAATCTGATGGCTTTCTTTATAACCATATCCTTGCCAATATTAAACCGGTGCTTGATGGATATCCTGTAAGCTATTCTATTATAACTTATTTTTTATTGTACACGCAGGCAATAAGTTTTAACAGGCTGCTCAACAACAGCAGGCTTATGCAAAAGCCCAATTACCTTCCTGCAATGAGCTACCTGCTTATTACTTCTTTTTTTGCAGAATGGAATATATTAAGCGCTCCACTGGTAATAAATACTTTGCTGATTTGGGTTTGGGCAAAAATGAGCAGCTTGTATAACAATCCTCATGCAAAATCAACTCTTTATAATATTGGCATTGTAATAGGAATTACCACTTTTTTTTATTTTCCTTCGCTTGCTTTTGGAGTGCTCATTATTTTTGCTTTGCTCTTAACCCGGCCGCCAAAAGTTGCCGAATGGCTCATCCCCATTTTAGGATTTATTACTCCATGGTATTTTTTATTTGCCTGGTTATTTCTTGACCAACAAATTATATAGCTTCCAGGTGCCGGGTATCGTAGTGAATTATCCCTTGCTTGTACACTATAATGCACAATATACCGGCATTTTAATAATATTAATTACTGCTATGGCCGGTGGTTTTTTTGTACAGTTGAATTTAGGACGGCAAATTGTACAGGTGCGAAAAAGCTGGGGGCTTATGGTACTTTACCTGGTTGTTGCTTTATTTATTCCTTTTATCAATAGTACTCATAATTTTCAATATTGGATTCTAGCTACTGTTCCGCTTTCAGCATTTATTGCCTGTTTCTTTTTTTATCCTTTAAAAAATGGATTCCTGTAACCGTGCACTGGGTTATGGTTGCTTTTGTAATTTATATGACTTATATAAAGAAATAGCAATAGTTGGAATTAAAAATTAAAAATTAAAAATTTACAGCTGGCTTTACGTATTCTGGTGTTTACAAGAAGCTGTATAAGTGATTATATTACTTGCGTCGATTGGAAAGCCACGAGGTTTTAAAGAAGATGCTTCATATCGCAGTGATGTACTTTAAGCAGTTCGCAATGACTGCAGCTTTTCGGTTACTTTATTTTGAACAATCAATTTGCTTTGCCTTATTTTCCTCCAACTTTCCAATTCTCAATTCCCTACTCCGCATTCTTATTTCTGTCTCTAATTTCTGATTCCTTTGTATTTTTACATTTGAAATCATAAAAACTTACAAATGAAATTTGGAGTTGTTATTTTTCCCGGTTCCAATTGCGACAGAGATATGATAGAGGCGCTCGAAAATGATCTTCAGCAGGAAGTAATTTCCCTATGGCATAAGGATAAAGATCTTTCGATGTTCAATTTACAGGATTGCATTGTTTTACCCGGTGGCTTTAGTTATGGAGATTATTTAAGATGCGGGGCAATTGCAAGATTTAGCCCAATGATGCAAAGCGTTATTGAGTTTGCCAATAAAGGAGGAAAAGTTTTAGGAGTTTGCAATGGTTTCCAGATACTTTGTGAAAGCGGCTTGCTTCCGGGCGTTCTTTTAAAAAATGCCCATATGCAGTTTGTTTGTAAAAATATTTTTATTACCGGCGGAAAAAAAAATGAAAAAAAAGATATTTTAAAAATACCGGTAGCTCATGGCGATGGCAGGTATTTTGCCAAAGAAGAAATTCTTGATGAAATTGCAGCAAAATGACCAGGTTATTTTTCGCTATTGTAATGAAGAGGGTGCCGTAGATATTGATTATTCACCAAATGGTTCTGCTAATAATATTGCCGGTATTTGCAACAAGGAAAGAAATGTTTTTGGATTGATGCCTCATCCGGAAAGAGCCTGCAGCACTTTACTCGGCAATACAGATGGAAAAAAAATATTTTCAGAATTGTTTTCTATAAACTAACGTTAAAACAATTTATCAAAAAACCGGTACAATTTGTTATCGTATTTAATCGTTTATTTTTGTATAAATAGCTTTAGTATGAAAAAAATAATTTTTACACTTTTAACAGCTCTTATAATTCATACTTCTTTTGCGCAAATACTCAATCCTGCAAAATTTAATTATAGCACCGTAAAAAAAGGTAATAATCAATTCGAAATTCATATAAAAGCTTCTGTTGAGCCGAAGTGGCATATTTATTCCATTTATAATCCTGATGGCGGCGCGCAGGCCACTGCTCTTAGTTTTTCAAATGCAAAAGTGGTAGGCAAAGCAAAAGAAATGGGCAAAATGAAAACCGTTTTTGAAAAAGAATTTAAGGTGAACCAAAAGTTTTTTGAGGAAAATGTTGATTTTGTACAAACTGTAAAAGTTGATCCCGGTACCAAAAAAGTTTCAGGCACAATTGAATATATGGTTTGCAATGATAAACAATGCCTGCCGCCAAAGACAGTTGCATTTGATATAAGTCTTTAAAATTAAAATTGATACAGTAATTTTAATAGGATAACTTAACTGTTATCCTATTTTTTTAATCTCAGGTCATGAAGATTTTCAGAATATTTTTTACAATCTTTTTATGCTTTGCTGTTGTTTTTCTTTTGGGCCAAAGTGCAGAAGCCCAAATTATACCGACAGCTCCCACGAATTTAACGCATACTTTTCTTGACGGGCTTCGCTGGGGATTTATTTCAGTGTTGCAACCATGCCTTTATGCAATGTTCCCGGTTACTGTTACTTTCTTTTTAAAGCGAAGCCAGTCACGGGCGCAGGGAATAAAAAATGCTACGCTTTATTCCTTTTCTATCATTGGAATATTTACACTTTTTGCTTTTGTAATTACATTGCTTTTTGGAAAAAATACTTTGTACCAGATTTCAACAAGCGCCATCTTTAATATTTTTGTATTTCTTTTATTCATTGTTTTCGGGGTATCCTTTTTAGGCGCATTTGAAATTACTCTGCCTTCTTCCTGGACAAATAAAATTGATTCAAAAGCAAGCCATCATAACTTTTCCGGAATTTTTTTTATGGCGCTCACCCTTGTGCTGGTATCTTTTTCCTGCACGGCTCCTTTCATTGGAAATTTATTGGTTGATGTTACCCAGCAAAAAGAACGGCTGGGGCCGGTTATTGGGTTTCTTGGCTTTTCAATAGCCATTGCTTTGCCATTTGCTTTCTTCGCATTTTTCCCGGGCTTGCTTAATAAAATTGCAAAATCAGGCGGATGGCTGAATACACTGAAAGTTTCTTTTGGATTTATTGAAATTGCCATGGCTTTAAAATTTTTGTCTAATGCCGATCTTGTTTATCACTGGCATTTACTTGACAGGGATGTATACCTTTCTTTATGGATCATAATTTTTGGATTACTTGGCTTTTATCTGCTGGGCAAAATAAAATTCAGGCATGATGATCATCTGCCATTGAATGATTATGGCCATCCCTATCTTTCGTAACCAGGTTATTTTTTGCAATTATACCACTTGCCTTTACCGTATATATGATCCCGGGATTGTGGGGCGCGCCTTTAAATGGCATCAGCGGCTGGCTGCCGGAAAATAAAACACAGGATTTTAATATTGAAAAGCTGATAAGAAACAGCCAGATTAATTCCAGTGAATGATTCATCAAATACAGGCACAAAGGCTTCTTATATCAGGCCAAAAAAATATATAGATATTCTTCAATCTGAAATTCCGGGCGTGGAAACTTTTTTTGATTTTGATGAAGCGGTTGCTGCGGCAAAAGAAATGAAAAAACCGGTGATGATAGATTTTACAGGGCATAGTTGCGCCAATTGCCGCAAAATGGAAAGTGAAGTTTTATCAAAGCCTGAAGTAAGTAAAATTTGCATAATGATTTTGTAGTGGCTTCATTATATGTTGATGAAAAAAGAGAATTACCTGAAAATGAAAAATATATTTCAAAATTTGATCAATCTGCTATTAATAATGTAGGTGCAAAGAACCTTGATTTCGAAGCAACGATTGCCAATTCAAATGCACAACCCTTGTATATTTTTACCGATGAAACCGGGAAGATCATAAAAAATGCAGGAGGATATGATCCCGATATGCAACGTTTTATTTCGATCCTTAATGAAGTAAAAGCTGAGAATAAAAAGAGGTTTCCTTAACGCCTGTTTCACTGCATCAAAATGCCATGCGCATTAGCCAAACGTCCTGGCGATTTCCGCTTAAATGCCAACAAAGTTTTCTTAGATTGATAAATGCAAACTGTAAACTTCGAACGCAAATAATCACCCCGGCGAGATCTTTCGAACGGTCAGTTCTGAAAAGTTCGTAGTTTAAATTAAGCACCTCAACTTTGACTGAACTTTGAACCTTAACTTACCACAACTACAACCTTACAATATCAATAATTTTCAATGGTGGTGTAAAGCTGGTTTCATTATCCGGCTGGTCATGAATTTGTTTTACCACATTCATTCCTTCAATTACTTTTCCAAAAGCTGCAAAGCCTTGCCCGTCTGGGTTTGCAGAACCTCCATAATCGTATGCAGGCTGGTCGCCGATAACAATAAAAAATTCAGTATTGGCAGTTCCGGGTGCAGTGCGTGCAAGTGAAATAGCACCATCTTTATGAAGTACTCCTGTTTGCTTTGTTGTTTCATGAGGAATACCAGGCAGGCTCAATTGTTTTTTATATTGTGTTTGCCAAATACCACCTTGTATTAAATTAGATTTAAACGCATTGGAAGGCTGGTCTTCTTCTTTTAACACACGGTAGAAAGAACCGTTCTTAAAATATCCTGAATCAACATAAGACAAGAATGCGGCAACAGTTTTTGGAGCTTTTGCAGGATACAGTTCCACAATGATATCACCAAAGTTGGTTTCTATTTTTATGGTTGGCTCTGTATATTTTTTATGAGCGCAGGAAAAATAAGATAATAGAGCGATCAGTAAAAAAGCCTTAAAAAATTTGACATAAGATTCGTTTGAGCATAATAAATTTAGTTATACGATCGCCACAGATTGGGATTCACACGGATTAAAATAACCTTAAAAATAATCTGTGAAAATTGTGTAATCCGTGGCAAAAACAAGCCGAAGGCTGTGATCATAAAATTTTGAAGAAGGCAAAAATATTTTAATGGCAGCTTCAAAAGGCATTCTGTATACGCTTTTGGCCATTGCCAATCTGTATCCATTCAAACATCAACCCGTAATCATCACAATTGATTCCAGGTTTTTGAATACCATTCCTTTATTATTGCGATCTTGATATTTAAAATGCCCCCAAGGCCGGTAACTTTTTTCATAATACACTTCTAGACAAAAGAATTTGAAAAAGCTATCAATTGATTGATGATGCAATTTTCTGCAGCCATTGGAATCGCCAATGGCTCATAACATTGCCAGACGCTCAATGACTCAATTACTATTTGTTATGACAAATAAAAAACCCCGGCTAACATAGTCTCCGGGGCAATATATAAATAGTACACACAACAATGAAATTTAATCCGGCTTTTTACCTTCTAAAAATGTATTGATAGTGCTGATCTCTGCCTTATTATTTTCATCAGATTTTACGGTATAGTTGCTGTAAAAACTTTCTACATCGGCAATAGAATTATGCAATTCCATATTGCGGCGGAGGTAAGCAGGAACCGACTCAAACTCATTGTTAGGATCGGTTGCATTTACATTGAAAGATAAATTTCTCAGTTTGGCAATCCGTTCCATAGCCCGGCGCTTTAGTTCATCTGTTTCGTCTCCTTGTGGCAGCTCCTCTACAGATGACATCATGATCGGCATCGTTTGGTGTACTTTCGATTTCTCCTTTTCCTCCTCCGCTTCATTGGAATTTTTAACCACCAATTGCATTTCGATTACAGGTTCGTCTTCCTGTTTTGGAATTTGTAATAGTGTTGGTTCTTCTACAATTTTGGATTCTTGTTTTGGCTTGTCCTTCCTGCATAAATCTGCGAAGGCTTCGCCAGGTAACCGCCTGACGTTTGGACGGTGCTAGCTTCTTTATGTTTAATATCTTTTATTTGATTGGGTAGGAATCTGAGTTTCAGTTGTTGAAGAATGATGTTGATTTAGTTCAGCAGCTATTGGATCAGAGTCCGAAGATAATGTGAAATGTATTATGTTTTCTGATAATTTATCAACAGTATTTTCCTCTTCATACCTTCTGTAGTTTTACGTTTATCAGGTTCCGGTATTTCTACGATTTTTGGCGACATCTCATTTTCATAGTTTCTTGCCGCTGCACGAATGCATATACATCTTCATCTTTAATAGATTTGAAACCTTTTTGTTCAGTTATATTTTCTTCCTGCGATATTTCATTTGCAGAATTTCTTACTTCCTTCTTTTCATCAAAAACAAAAACCGGCTGATGGTATTTCTTTTTATCTTCTTCAGGATGCTGCAATACCATCACAATTTTTTCTTCTTCTTTTTTCTCCACCTTTGGCGGTTCTTTTCTATCAAATGGATCTTTATGCTCAAAGCCTGTGGCTATAAGCGTAATGCCAATTTTAGTTTCAAGGGTATTATCATATCCTAATCCCATGATCACATCTGTATCATCACCTGCCTGGCTCAACAAATGATTTTGTATTGTTTCTACTTCATCCATAGTAAATTCATTTTCGCCTTCGGCAGAATTAATATTTATTAAAATCCATTTTGCCCCGCGGATATCATTATCATTAAGCAATGGCGAATTGAGCGCATGTTCTATTGCTTTTTGCGCCCTGTTCTCTCCTTCACATGCTGCACTTCCGAGAATTGCAACGCCACCATTTCTCATTACAGTGCATACATCTGCAAAGTCAACATTTATCTGGCCGGTGCTGTTTATCACATCAGTGATACATTTTGCCGCAGTTGCCAACACATTATCCGCCTTGCTGAAGGCAGCCTTCATCGTAAGGTTGCCAAACTGGTGACGCATTTTATCATTGCTGATTACAAGAAGTGTATCTACATGATCTTTTAATTTACTGATGCCTTCTTCTGCCTGGGCAATTCTTTTTTTCCTTCATAAGCAAACGGAGTGGTAACAATACCTACAGTAAGTATACCAAGGTCTTTACAAATTTTTGCAATGATGGAGCACCGCCTGTGCCGGTACCACCACCCATGCCTGCAGTAATAAAAGCCATTTTGGTATTTACTTCAAGGATCCGCTTTATCTCTTCAAGGCTTTCTTCTGTAGCTTCACGGCCAATTGCAGGATTGGCTCCGGCACCAAGGCCCTGCGTTAAATGCGGGCCAAGCTGTACTTTATTAGGGACCATACTGTGTGGCAATAGCCTGCGCATCAGTATTACAAATTATGAAGTTTACTCCTTCAATTTTTTGGCTGAACATGTGGTTAACAGCATTGCTGCCACCACCTCCAATACCTATCACTTTTAGGATAGATGATTGTTCTTTAGGCAAATCAAAATGTATCATGTGTTTAATTTAAATGGGTTTAAGACCTTAACCCAACCCTTTCAGGGAACTGGATTATTTAGATGTTTTGTTAATAATTTAGCAAGTTATGTTCAAGACTGTTTGATTAATAGTGCTTCAATTTTATTCTACAAAGTCTTTAGTGTTTCATTTTTTATCGTCTGCATTGATAATTGAAATGATTGCTCGCTTACAACTCACGTCTCACAATTCATTCTCACAATTCTGAATCTCCTTCTTCTTTAAACATTTCAATTAATCCATTCTTGAATGAATCCATGAAACCCTTTAAAGTTTTCCGGTGGCTTAACTACAGTATTCTTACGATTTGAAACATCTGCTTCAACTTCGTTTATGCTTCGTTGTTGCAAGCCTGCAGGGATACTTACTTTTGCATATTGCAGCTCAAACTGCTTGCGCTTATTTTCATAATCATTGTATCCTTTTAATATTAAACCAAGACAGGTTGAATACATCGGCTTGGCCAGTTCCTCAATATGCCCGGCAGCAAGATGTTCATTTGGATAACCGATCCGTGCATTTAACCCGGTTACATATTCAGTTAACTGGATAAGATGTTTGAGCTGAGAGCCGCCGCCGGTAAGAATTACGCCACCATTTAAAAGACGGTTATCAAGGCCAACCTGTTTTAAATGATAAGAAACAAAATCCATTATCTCGCTCATACGTGCCTGGATAATTGCCGGCAAGATTTTTTACGCTGATTTCTTTTGGAGCCATACCACGCAAGCCGGGAATTGTAATAAAAGCATTTGATTTTGCTTCCTCTGAAAGTGCGCTTCCAAACTGAACTTTCATTTGTTCTGCCTGTGTTTTTAAAACACCAAGCCCGGTTTTTATATCATTGGTAATATTTTCTCCTCCAAAAGGAATTACCGCAGTATGTTTTAATATGCCTTCATAAAAAACAGCAAGGTCTGTAGTACCGCCACCAATATCCACAATAGCAACGCCTGCTTCAAGATCATGATCGCACATAACGGCGGCTGCAGAAGCAAGCGGCTGCAACACAAGATCCTTTGTTATGAGGCCGGCTTTTTCCACGCTGCGGTTGATATTTCTTATCGCATTTTTATCGCCGGTAATAATGTGAAAGTTTGCACCCACTTTTACACCGCTGTATCCTATAGGATCAGGAATATTTTGAAAATTATCAACAGTAAATTCCTGCGGAATTACATCAATGATCTGGTCACCCGCCGGAATATATGTTTTGTACTGATCGTTTATAAGCTGATCAATTTCCGACTGCTTGATTTCTTCTTCAGTATTTTGCCGCACAATATCACCTCTTGTTTGCAGGCTTTTTATATGATGGCCGGCAATACCAACATACACTTCCGAAATCGGAAGGTTTGGATTACTTGCATAGCAATTTTCCAAAGCTGTTTGTATGGCCTTGATAGTTTGATCAATGTTCAACACCATTCCGTGTTGCACACCGTTGCTGTTTGCACGGCCAAAGCCAAGAATCTCGAGTTTGCCAAATTCATTTTTTCTGCCCGCAATGGCTGCAATTTTTGTAGTGCCAATGTCGAGACCTACGATAATGGGTTGTTCGCTGTTCATATGGTTGTTTTTTTATTAGTCTTGTAGCATACTGTTTCTACAACGACAGCAAGCCAGCAAAAGGCTGTGTGGTATTATGTTGGTTTATTTTTACTTTTTAGTTTAAGCATTTATTATTAATAGTCAGATTTTGATGGCATCGCTGCCTTCGGTTTTTTGTTAGAATTTTGCGATGGTTTTAAAACCGGCCGTTTAATAACATGCCTCTTTACAGGCGCAGGACGCGATGTTTCAACATGTGCATGGATGGCTGACAGAGCAGCCTTCTTTTCTACCGCCGGATGATTTTCAAAAAATGGTTTTTCAGGAACATGAATAGGGGCTACAGAAACACGATTTTTATTCGTCGTATTTAAGTTTCCATTCACATCTTCATCGGGAATATCGTCAATTTCAGTCGATGTATTAATATTGCTGTTATTATCTTCCGGTTGTTGCAGCTGAATATTGGTAGAATCATTTGTATGCTTTTGCGCATCAGCAATAATGGCTTTCATAATTTGAATAGAGCGCAGTGAATCCATTTTAATTTCTCCCGCACCTCTTCTTACTGCTACAATCTGCCCGTCAAATTGTACATCAAGAGATGAATACTGACTCCATCCTTTTTTTGATAATACCTGCCTGTAAAAGCAAAGCAGGTTATTGAATTTTTCCTGATAATTTTCTGCTTTGCCAAAATGGATAACCTGGTTTCCCAACTTAGGGATTAAATCAAAAGCGCCGCCCGGCAAAATATCAACCTGGTCAATTTGCGCCATCCAAAATGGATCAGCTTCCAATAAATTCACCAATCTTCTGATATCCCTGATAAGATTGCTATCTGCGCCTTGACAATACAATTACATCTGTAGGAAAATTTGTAAATACGGGAAGCCTTGCAGAAAATTTATCGCTCAAGGGAAGCCTTACCAGTGAACTGTCAAGGTAAAAAGATCGCCCTGACGATGTGAAAATTCTTGCAATAGGTTCTCTTTCTGCTAATTTTTACTTCAAGCACATTATTATTATCAAAGAACAGTTCTGCATTTTTTATCCATTGCGTTTTTTGCAATTCAGTTTCCATTGATGCAAGGTCTATTGAATGTATTGGATTCATTTCCAGCCTGCCGCCATTTGTTTTTTGCTAAAATATCAAGCACATCTTTTTTATCAATAAAAAAATTATTTTGAACACCGGTAATATCTATTTCAATCTTAGCGCAATGCTCATTATTTTTTTTGGTAATAGCAGCTATAAGCAATACAACAGTTCCTGAGCCAAGGAGTACCCATACCATGGCTACAAGAATTTTTTTAAATGTATATCGTTTTGCTTACTCTCAACTTTAATTATTTACTTTCTAAAATTTGTTTTATCGGATCTACAAGTGTATCTATATCACCTGCTCCGGCTGTTATTAATAATTCAACAGGCTACGTCATTTAATTTTTTATCATTTAATATTTCCATATACATCCTTCTTCGTGCAACAAACTGCCTTTTTGATTTTCCATCTCTTTCTGCAATCATTTCGCTGGTTACGTTTTCCATTGGCAATTCCCTTGCAGGATATATTGGCAGCAGTAAATATCATCAGCAAGATTAAGGCTTTCGCAAATTCATCTGCAAAATCTCTTGTTCTTGAAAACAAGTGTGGCTGAAAAATTATCGTACATTTTCTGCCAGGGAATAAACTTTTTGCGCCTGATATTAGCGCGTTTAATTCCTGCGGATGATGGGCATAATCATCAATAAAAATTACTCATCGTTTTGGGTATCTTCCTAGTTTTGTGACAATGCGAGGGCCAATAATATATTCAAATCTTCTTTTTACTCCTTTGAAATCACTAACTGCTTCTTTTATTTTATCATCTTCAATGTTAAGATATTGCGCAATGGTAATTGCAGCAACCGCATTTTCAACATTATGCATTCCACCCATATTTAGTTGTATACTTGTTAAGCATCCATCTTTGCGTTATTACATCAAACTCATATCCCCCATTATGAAAAGTTATATTAGTTGCAAATGCATCCGCCCCATTATTTTGAAGGCTATAACGTATATGGTTAGGCGCAGATAAATTCTGATCTGATAAATCATAATTGGTTAGTAAAAGCCCTCCCGGCCTTACCTTTTGTGAAAATTCAATAAATGCATTTTCCATATTCTCCTTTGTTCCATAAATATCAAGATGGTCAGCATCCATTGCAGAAATTAAGGCAACATCCGGAGATAATTGCAAAAAACTGCGGTCATATTCATCTGCTTCCACCACAGTAACATTGTTATCACTGCTCCAGAAATTTGTATTATAATTTACTGAAATGCCACCCAGGAAAGCATTACATCCAAATCCCGTATATCGCAGTATATGCGCCACCATTGTGCTGATCGTAGTTTTACCATGTGTACCCGCAATGCAGATGTTAAATGAATTTTTTGTTATTTCACCGAGCAGGGCACTGCGTTTTATTACCTCATAATTATTATGCAAATAATAATTAAGCTCTTTATGATCTTTAGGAACAGCAGGAGTATACACTACCAACTGTGCATCTTTATCAAGCAGCTCAACATTATCTTCATAATGAATATTTATTCCTTCATTTTCCATTTGCTTTGTTAGTGATGTAACAGTTTTATCGTAGCCGCTTACAGTTGCATTTTTGCTCAGGTAATATTTTGCCAGCGCGCTCATGCCAATGCCGCCAATGCCAATAAAGTAAATACGTGATATGGTTGTATAATCTTTCATTGACCTGGCCTAACTCAGTTAAAGTCGTAACAATTTTAATTTCTTATCAAACAATAATTATTTTTTTATAGTTTTTAAAATTTCTCTTGCAATCGTTTCATCAGCCTTTGCGTTTTCCTCATTTTTAATATTTGTTTCCAGTTGGTGAATCAGTTTTTCATCCTTCACCAACTCCAGAATTGTATCCATCAACTTTGTTTTTACATCTGCATCTCTTACCATAAGGGCAGCCTGTCTTTTTACCAGGGCCAGTGCATTTGCTGCCTGGTGATCTTCTGATGCAAAAGGGTACGGAACAAAAACTGCTGCTTTACCAACAACAGATATTTCAGCAATCGTCATTGCTCCAGCCCTTGCCACTACTACATCTGCCGCACCATAAGCATATTCCATCCGGGTAATAAATGCATTGGTCCAGATGTTGCTTTTTTCTTCTTCAGCTTTTGCTGCCAGTCCTGCATATGATTTACCTGTTTGCCAGATTAGCTGCAGGCTGTTTTTTTTGAAAGCATCAATATTATTATCAATAGTTTCATTAATACTTTTTGCTCCAAGGCTTCCTCCCATAACAAAAACAGTTTTCATTTCCGGCTTCAAGCCAAAAAAACCGAGCGCTTCCTGCTTTGAGATCTTTTCTGAAAAAATATTGCGTACAGGGTTGCCCGTTATAACAATTTTTTTTCAGGAAAATATTTTTCCATTCCTTCTGCACGCTACAAATATTTTTGTGGCTCTTTTACCCAGCATTATATTGCTTCTGCCCGGCAAAGAATTGCTTTCGTGAATGAAAGTGGGGATCTTACGGGTTTGCGCAAGCCTCAAAACAGGAAAGCTTGAATATCCTCCAACGCCTATTACCGCATCCGGCTTAAATTCTCTCAATATTGCTGTTACCTGGAAAAAGCTTTGCACCAGTTTTAATGGCAAACTAATATTTCGTATCAAAGAACTTCTGTTGTAGCCTGCTATGTGTAAGGCCAATAATTTTATATCCTGCCTCCGGAATTTTTTCCATTTCCATTTTTCCTTTTGCACCTACAAATAAAATTTCGATTTCCGGTCTTTGTTTTTTTAAAGCATCTGCAATTGCCAGTGCAGGAAAAATATGCCCTCCGGTGCCACCACCTGCAATTATTATCCGTATGCTTTTCTTGTTACAGGAGCAATATCTTTCACGCTGTCAATTATATTTTCATTGCTCATTATATCATTCTGTTTCATTTTTTAAATGCATCCTGTTCTGCCTGTTCAATTGTCAGCACAGCCATATTACCTTCCATTTGTTCCACATTTCGTGCAACGCTTAAAATAATTCCAATGGCAAAACAGGTAAACCAAAGACTGCTGCCGCCCATACTTACGAGTGGTAATGTGACCCCTGTAGTAGGAAACAGGTTTACATTCACCGCCATATTTACCATTGCCTGTATCACCAATGTAAAGCTTAATGCCACGGCCAGGAAAGCGCCAAATGCATAAGGGCATCTTTGAAAGATCCTGATACTTCGAAACAAAAAAAGTATATAAATCAAAATGATAATTGCTCCTCCTGCCAGGCCATATTCTTCTATAATAATTGCATAAATAAAATCGCTGTACGGATGCGGCAAAAAATTTCGCTGCTCGCTTTTACCCGGGCCTTTGCCAAGCCATCCGCCTTTGGCTATAGCAATTTTTGCCTGTTGCACCTGGTATGAAGCATCTTCTTTATCGGCATACATAAAATCCTGCACACGCTTTATCCATGTTGACATTCTGCCGAACTTAATACTGCAGGCAAATCTTTGGAAGTATGTTCTTCCTTGTTATAATAATGTGTTGCAACAAGCACAAGTATAATAAGAGGAATCAATGCAGCTGCCTACAACAAGCATGATGTGTCTTATTCTTACTCTTCCTATAAACATGAGCATGAGCGCAATACCACCTATTAATAATGCCGTTGATAAATTAGCCGGTGCAATCAATATACAAATAATTATAACAGGAATGATCAGTGGCAGAAAGCCTTTTTTAAAATCCTTAATTACATTTTGGCACCGGCTCAATTGCCTGCTCATATACATAAAAAATGCAAGCTTTGCCAGGTCAGATGTTTGAAATGTCATATTTATAACCGGAAGCTTTATCCAGCGGTTTGCCTCATTAATGCTGCTTCCAAATTTTAATGTATAAAACAACAATGGTATGGAAATCAAAAATAATATTGTCGCAACCCGCGAATAAATGATATAATTCACCCTGTGCGCAAAATAAATGATCAATACACCCAAAGCAATAAAACCAATTTGCTTGAATAAATAACTTTCTGTGCTTTTGTTCATTTTGTATGCCAGGGACCAATGCTGCTATATACCACGAGAATGCTTACCATTGTAAGCATAATTACGATTGCCCATATTACTTTATCTCCTTTTGTGCGGTTTAAAATATTACCCGTAACCCCCTGTGCAGAAGAAAATGTATTGGATAATATTTGTTTTGTATCGCTCATTTAATTGTGTTGCTATTATTTAAACCTCACCCTATCCCTACTTCGAAATGGCGATGGGTAGATCATTACAAATCTTTTACTGCTTCTTTAAATTGTTTTCCCCTGTCTTCATAATTTTTAAACAGATCGAAACTTGCACATGCAGGAGACAATAATACCACATCGCCTTTATTGGCAAAATGAAATGCGGCCTGCACTGCATCTTTTGCATTGTTCGTATTTACCATTAGCTCCACTTCATTTCCAAATGCCTCATGTATCTTCCTGTTATCAATCCCCATGCACACAATTGCTTTTACTTTTTCTTTCACCAGGTCTTTTATAAATGAATAATCATTGCCTTTATCAACACCGCCCAGGATAAGAATAGTTGGCTTTGTCATACTTTCCAGCGCATACCAGGTACTGTTGGTATTGGTCGCTTTACTGTCATTAATAAATTCAACACCTTTTATAGTTGCTACAGTTTCCATCCGGTGCTCCAGGCTTTGAAATGTTTGAATAGCTTCCCTTATCTTCTCTTTTCTTATATCCATTATAAAGGCTGGCAAGCCCTGCCGCCATCGTGTTATATTGATTATGTTTTCCTTTCACTGCAAAATCTTCTACGCTCATCGTCATTTCTTCATTTTGCCATTTTATGTGCATTTCTGCATTAGTGATATATGCGCCTTGCGGTAATAATTTTCTCATGCTGATTGGTAATGGTTTAGTGCTGTTTAAAAATTTGTTTAAATATTTTATTGTTATTTCATCATCTGCGTTATAAATAAATACATCATTTTCCGGCTGGTTTTTTATGATATTGAATTTGCTTCTGATATAATTTTCAAAATTGTATTCATACCTGTCCAGGTGATCTTCCGTGATATTGGTCAATATTGCCACATCAGGCCGAAATGTTTTTATATCATCAAGCTGGAAAGAACTTATCTCTGCCACATATACTTCTTTGGGCTCAATTGCCACCTGCCTTGCAAATGAATAACCGATGTTTCCAACCATTGCACAATCCAACTCCGCTTCTTTACAGATATGGTAAACCATTGCTGTGGTTGTTGTTTTTCCATTACTGCCTGTAATCGCAATAATTTTACTATCACCTTTGTACCTGTATGCAAATTCTATTTCACTTATAAGTTCAATTTCTCTTTTCCGTAATTCCTTTACTACCTCATTTTTCTCAGGTATGCCCGGACTTTTCATTACAAGATCCGCTTCAAAAATTTTTTCTTCCGTATGAATTCCTTCTTCAAAATCAATCTCGTTTAATATCAAGTTCATTTTTAAAAACAGGATTGATTAAAGAGCCATCACTTACAAAAACTTCATAATCCTTTTTGCTGTGCCAGCAATGCTGCCCCCACTCCACTTTCGCCCGCACCCAGTATTACCATTCTATTTTTCATTCATCTTTAATTGGATACAGTCAATTAAAAAATGGTTTTTCAAAAGCATGAATTTAACAGGTCAGAAATTGTTTCATTGGAATTGGTAAAACATAAACTCTTTCATAATAATTTTTTCATACTGACAAAAATTCAAACTAAAGCATATTTATTCCTTATCTTAATTTTAATGTTACCACTGCAAACACCACCGACAAAATGTTACCACCCAAAATCGCACTGCTATTTTACTTTCATGGTATCCCAGTTTTTGATAATGATGATGCAACGGGCTCATTAAAAAAATTCTTTTCCCTTCTCCATATTTTCTTTTTGTGTATTTGAAATAAGAAACCTGTATCACCACGCTTAAATTCTCCACTAAGAAAACCAAACAAAAAATAGGAATCAATAATTCTTTTCGCACTATTATTGCCAGCGATGCAATGATTCCTCCCAGTGCAAGGCTGCCGGTATCGCCCATGAAAACCTGTGCCGGGTAAGCATTGTACCATAGAAACCCTACACATGCACCTACAAATGCCGCAATAAAAATTGACAGTTCGCTAAGGTTGGGGATATACATTATATTGAGATATTCTGCAATGCGCACATCACCGCTTACAAAAACAAATACGCCCAAGCACATACCAATTATTGCGCTTACACCTGTTGCCAATCCATCAAGCCCATCTGTAATATTGGCGCCATTAGATACCGCTGTTACAATAAATATTACAATGAGAATATATAATATGTAAGTATAATTTTCCAAGCTTTGCGGTAACAACTTTGCATAATTAAACTCGTGTGTTTTTACAAATGGAATTGTTGTGATAGGTGTTTTCACTGTAACAAACCTGTGGATTTTTCCTTCTGTAATAATAGTGTCTTCGCTGAGCTTGTGCTCTCCGCGTTGTGGCGTCCACGGTATTCCGTTATTATCAGTTATGACTTCTCTTTTTACCACAACATTTTGATTAAAATATAATGTAGAGCCAATAATAATCCCCAACATTATCTGTCCGAATATTTTAAATTTTCCGGCAAGGCCATCTGCATCATTTTTTTTATAATCCATCCCTTTTGCTTTCGCAATACGCCTTGCTTTTATTTTTAAATAATCATCTATAAAACCTATAATGCCCAGCCAAACTGTACACAGTAACATTAGCCTTACATATACTTTATCAAGATTTGCCAATAATAATGTTGGAATTAATATTGCCAGCAAAATAATAATACCACCCATTGTGGTGTTCCCGATTTCATTTTTTCTCCTGCCAAGCCCAACTCGCGAACAGTTTCGCCAATCTGTTTTCTTCTTAAAATACCTGATAAGCCTTTTACCATATACTGTTGTTATAAAAAGTGATAAAAGCACTGCCACCAATACCCTGAAAGTGATAAAATGAAAAAGCCCGCTTCCGGGAAATTTTATCCCGTTTTTAGTGAACCATTCAAAAAGTTGATAGAGCATTTATGTTTTTATTCAATTGTATTCTCTTCCCATTTTATTTTTCCATTAATTCAAACATTTCCTTCAATACTTTCTTATCATCAAAATCATATTTTACTCCTTTTATTTCCTGGTATTTTTCATGGCCTTTTCCTGCTACCAAAACAATATCTTGCTGCTGTGCAAGGTTCACCGCGGTTTTAATTGCTTCTTTCCTGTCAACAATTGAGATATATTTTTTTCTGGCAACAACAGGTACGCCTTCTTCCATATCTTTTATTATTTCTGCAGCGTCTTCATTCCGTGGATTATCAGAAGTAAAAATTACTTTGTCACTATATTCACAAGCTACTTCGGCCATTACAGGCCGTTTTGTTTTATCCCTGTTACCGCCGCAACCAACAACCGTAATAATTTTTTCTTCACCCTGTCTTAAATTTTTTATTGTTGCCAGTACATTTAGCAATGCATCAGGTGTATGAGCATAATCAATTATTCCAATTATTTTTTCATTTGGAGAAATCATGTAATCAAACCTTCCTTCTGCTCCAGTAAGGCTGCTTAGTACCTGCAAACTGATTTCTTTATCTTCTCCCAGGCAAACGGCAGCACCATATACTGCCAAAAGATTATATGCATTGAAAGCCCTATCAGCCTGCAATGCACTTCTATATCATTTATCATTAATACAAGGCCTGATAAAGAATTCTCAATAATCTTTCCTTTAAAATCAGCCATGGTTTTAAGGCTATACAAATATTTTTTTGCTTTTGTATTCTGCAACATTACTGCACCACGCTTATCATCTGCATTGCTAATTGCAAATGATGATGAAGGCAATGTATCAAAAAATTTTTCTTTACTCTTATGTATTCATCAAATGTTTTATGATAATCCAAATGATCGTGAGTGATATTGCTGAAAATTCCACCGGCAAACTGCAAGCCCGCAATGCGATGCTGGTGATATAGCATGTGAACTTACTTCCATAAAAATATGAGAGCAGCCATCAGCAACCATTTCTGCAATCAGTTTATTAAGAGTAATTGCATCCGGAGTGGTATGTGTCGATGGCAATATTTTATCGCCAACCTGGTTTTGAACTGTGCTTATTAGTCCGCATTTATATCCCAAGTGCTGAAAATAATTTAAACAATAAGGTGCTATGGTAGTTTTTCCATTAGTGCCGGTTACACCAACAAGCTTTATTTTTTCGGATAAGCTGGCCATAAAAATTATGTGCCATTATTCCTGCAGCAACTGCACTGTTTTCAACTACGATGTATTGTATATTTTCATTGAATTTCGCAGGCAAGCGTTTCACAAATAATAGCAGATGCGCCATTTGCAATTGCAGTTTCAATAAAATCATGCCCATCGGTAAGCAGTTCCTTTTACAGCAATAAAACATGCGCCCGGATTTACTTTCCGGGAATCTGTTTGCAAATCATTTATTTCAATATCAGTTGTACCTGCTACAGAAACGATGTTTACCTTATACAATATTTGTTGCAACAATGCCATTAATTCAATTGAATATTTATTGATTGTCCTTTATGAAAATCTGCGTTCTGTGCAAGTGACTGATAGATTACTTTTCCTCTTCCTTTTGCCTCTACTTTTAACCCTATATTTTCCAGCAGATACACGCATCTTTTAAACCAAGCCCTGTTACATCGGGTACTTTATTTACCGGCGATGTCGATATTATATGCAGAATTTAAGCTCTGCCTGATTATTATAAAGAATTGTAGATCTCCATGAACCGGCTGTTGCAGAATCTGTAGAAGGATAACTAAACGTTTTTAAAATTTTATTGAGATCGTTTTTAAACCCATAAAATTTATAAGTGCTACTGCTATCGTTTCCGCCCGGTAAACTGTTTAAAGATTCATTGCCAATTTTTTGAGCATATATTTTATCAGCAACTTCTTTAAACACAGGCCCGGCAACAACTCCACCATAAGCCAGTTTTGATTCATTGCTGTTTTGAATTACTACTGCAATAGTATATTTTGGATTTTCTACAGGAAAATATCCAATAAATGCAGATTGATAAATTTTAGCGCCTTTGTTATAACCGCGATTATCCATGGCCGTTACAGCGGTACCTGTTTTGCCTGCAAAGCTGATATACGGTTATTTTTAAGAAGATGCCCGGTGCCATGTGCACTTTCAACAACAGCAAGCAGGCAGTCTTTTAATTTACCAAGTGTTTCATCACTGCATATTTTTTCAACAAGCACCTGTGGCTTAAATGATTTAACTTCAATTCCCATTTCTCTTATAGAATTTACCAGGTAAGGCTTCATCATTTTTCCATTGTTGGCAACTGCATTGTACACCATCAGCAGGTGAAGCGGTGTTACCAGTTCTTCATAACCATGCGCCATAAAAGGCAATGTGGTTTTTGTCCAATACTTACTGCCTGGTTTTTTTATTAGCGGAGCAGCAGCGCCAACTATATCAATTCCTGTAACTGTATCCAAGTCGCAAATGATGCAAGTGATCAGTAAAACGCTTTGGCTGATTATGATAATATTCATCAGCCATTTTTGCAAATGCAACATTTGATGATCGTGCAAAAGCTTCTTTTACCGTTATCTCTCCTGTACCCAAATGCGAATCCCTGATCCTAAGGCCATAAAAAGATTTTTGTCCGCCTTCGCAATCAACAATGCTACCGGTATCTACATATTTATCTTCAAGAAGTGATAATAAAGTAGCCAGTTTAAAAACTGAACCGGGCTCTGTTTTTTTACCAATACCATAATTATAATCTTCAATATATTCTCCGTCCGGCCTTTGCCCAAGTTGGCAATTGCTTTTATTTTACCTGTTTGTGTTTCCATTACAATACAGGTTCCATGCAATGAATTGTTTTCAACCATCATTTTCATGAGTGCATTTTCTGCCACATCCTGTATGTAAGTATCAATGGTAGTGATGATATCTTTTCCATTTTCAGGTTCTATTTCTGCGCCATCAACAGGCACATAAGCACCCGCCATATATCGCATAAGCCTGCTGCCGGTCTGTCCTTTCAGCAGACTGTCATAAGATCTTTCAAGCCCAACATTTTTACTGGTATCGCCACGCGAAAGACCAATGGTTCTGTTTGCAAGAAGCACATATGGATTTACCCGGTTGTCCCTTACATCTATTATAAATCCGCTTTTATTTCGCCCTTGCTTTACCAAATGGAAAATCTCTAAGCAGCCTGGTATTCTTCAAATGAAATTTTCTTTTTTAAGGGATAATATCTTTCATCGTTTTTATAAGCCGTTACTAAAAGTTTTCTGTAAGATGCTGCAGATGCATCTTTAAATAATGCTGGACAACGAAATACTGAGAGAATCAAGATTATCATAAAATCTTTTACCATTTTTTTCACGAAGCCATCTGCATCAAAATCAACATATATATCAAAAACAGGAATTGATGTACTTAAGCATATTTCCATCTTCACTGTAAATAGTTCCCCGTTCCGCATTTATATCCATATATTTCAAATGCTGGGTATTACTCATGCTTTTCCAGTAATCTCCCTGAACCCGCTGGATATAAATGCCCTTCCCAATACAATCATACCCAGCACTATAATGCCGAGAAAGCAGAGATAAACACGCCACAATATGTCTTTTTTTACATCCAATATTTTGCTTTAATTATTTATTTTATTTAATTAACTGTTACTGCTGTCAGTACGAGCCTTACCGGCGGTATCAATAATTCTTTTAAACCCAATGGCTCTACTGCTTTTGCAAGCTCACTTTCTTTGCTTCTGAATATCACATCACGCTTCACCGTTTTAAATTCATATTCCATTTCTTTCAAATGTTTTTCGGTTGAATTTATTTTCCTGATCGTTTTATCAGCATAATGCCCGTTGGCTATGTAGATTATTGCCAGTGCTGAAGCAAAAAGATAAAATGGAATATTCTTTACAATCCACCGGTTGTATAACAGAACTTTCCTTTTTACGAAATTCCTTTAGCTTACTATGTTTATTTTTATATTTTGCTGCTCTGCCATTTTTTTAAGATCTTTTATTATTTTATATTGGAATTAATTTTCTGAAACTTTTATTTTTTCGGCAATTCGCAATTTTGCACTTCGTGACCTCGGATTGTTTTTTATTTCTTCATGTGATGGCACAATTGGTTTTTTTGTTATCACTTTTAAATCATTTTTATGTAAGTGTGCCATATATATCATTTTCGGGTTCTTCATCAAAATTTCCATTCTTAAAAAAATTTTTTACAATCCTGTCTTCAAGAGAATGAAAAGTGATGACTGCAATTCGCCCGCCTTCTTCAGAACATCCGGAACCTGCTGCAGCATTTCTTTTAAGTGCTCCTAATTCATCATTCACTTCTATTCGCAATGCCTGGAATACCTGTGCAAAATATTTTTCAGGATTTCCTTTTACAACAGGATACAGCGCATTTTTAAATTCATTTATAGTGTCTAGCGATTGTGATTTTCTTAACTCGACTAATTATTTTTGCCAATGTTTTTGCATTAGTTACTTCACCATATTGTTCAAAAATTCTATGCAGTTTTTCTTCTGAATAATTGTTAATTATATCTGCTGCGCTTATTTTTCGCTCTGGTTCATTCTCATATCCATGGGCGCATTGAAGCGTGTTGAAAATCCTCGTTCTGCTGCATTAAACTGGTGGCTTGAAACACCGAGGTCTGCCAGTATGCCATTTACCTTAGAAATTTTATGAAGCGAAGAAAACGTTGAAGGTGCCGAAAATTGTGGGGAATAAAAATCATCCTTTCATCATGCGGCACGATTTTTAATGCATCTTCATCCTGGTCAAAAGCAATTAATTTTCCTTGCTGTTTAATTTTTCAAGAATTGCTGCGCTGTGGCCGCCACCGCCAAAAGTGCAATCAACATAAATACCCGCAGGATCAATTTGAAGCCATTGATCACTTCCTGCAATAAAACCGGCACATGGTATATGCCTTGCTGCATTGTTATGATTTTGTGATTTTATCACCTGCCATTACTTCTTTTGCCAAATCACTAAATGCTTCCGGTGAAAAAGTTTCAAAGAACTGTTGATATTTTATTTTATCCCAAATCTCAATTTTATCAATTGCCGAAACCAAAACAATATCTCTTTCAAGCCCAGCATATTCCATCAGATTTTTTGGTATTAAAAGCCGGCCGGCACTATCCAGTTCAACCTGGGTTGCGCCATTTAAAAAATACCGCTTGAATTGCCTTACTTTGGGATCAAAATCATTTAAGTTGCTCAGTTCAGAAAATATAGGTTTCCAGCTTTTGATGTGTATAAACTAAGGCATTTTTCAAATCCCCTGTTTAATACAAATGGCTCAGCTCCACTTTCCGGCAATTGTTTCTTAAATCCTGACGGGAAGAGAAAGCGCCCTTTTGCATCTAATGTAGCTTCGTATTCACCTATAAAGCCTATCATTATGAATGAATTATAATTGTAGAATATAAGAATTTCCACAAAATAACACTTTTTCCCACTTAGTCAACACTTTTAGCGAAATCTTTTTTATCCACCTCTTGAAAGTGAAGCCAGGCATAGGTTTAATGCACTTTTAAAGTAATATGATGTGAATTGAGTGTGCACATAGCGTTAATATCTTGTGAATAACTAGAAAAATAATGTTAACAACAGGTTATTCAGGAACGCCTTTATTAAAAAAACTCGGCATAAAAGAGAACATGAGAATTCTTCTTATTAACGAACCTGAAAACTATTTCGAGCTTCTTGAAAAAGATATCAGCAAGCAATTTTGTAAAAAAAGTGAAAAACCGGATTTCATTCATTTCTTTGCGAAGACAAAAAAAGAATTTGAAACCGAGATGGAGAAAATTAAAGCCTTTACTAAAGCCAACAACTGCAATCTGGGTTTCCTGGTATAAAAAAAGTGCGGGGATACCAACTGATATTACGGAGGATATAATAAGAAATTATGCCTTGCAAAATGACCTTGTAGATATAAAAGTGTGTGCAGTGAGCGATATATGGAGTGGCTTAAAACTCGTAGTTCCGGTTGCAAAAGGTAAATAATAATTACATGTTACCGGCTTTGGCAAGTGGCATATCTATAGTAAAGCAACTTCCTTTTCCTAAGGTGCTTTCAGCTTTTATTTTTCCTTTATGGGCATCTACAATTGTTTTTACATAGCTAAGCCCAAGGCCAAAACCTTTTACATTATGAATATTGCCGGTATGGGCCCTGTAAAATTTTTCAAAAATGCGGTGAAGTGTTTCTTTATTCATACCAATTCCATTGTCTTCTATTTTAATCCGAAAATGGCTATTGACATTTTGGGTTGATAGTTTAATACAAAGATTTTCCTTGGAATATTTTATGGCATTATCGAGAAGGTTGTTGATGATATTGGTAAAATGAACTTCATCTGCCATGATCATATCATTTTTTGCATCTGGCATGCACTTCTATTTTGCCATTTTTTTCTGCAATTGAAAGATTAATATTATTTACGGCCGCATGGATAAGCTCGTGAGCATGTACCCGGTTTTTCATTAAGCTGAATTTCCTGCTTATCAAGCAAAGCAGCCTGCAGTATGGTTTCCACCTGCTTATTCATTCTTTTATTCTCATCTTTAATGATACCGGAAAAATAGTCCATCTTAACCCGGTCGTTAATTACTTTTTCATTTTTCAAGGCATCCACGGCAAGTGAAATAGTAGCAAGCGGTGTCTTAAATTCATGCGTCATATTATTAATGAAATCAGACTTTATCTCACTTAATTTTTTTTGATTTAACAGGGCTCTTATGGTAATAAAAAAAGCGGCAAAAATAATAAAGGTAAAAATAATTGCACCTGCTACCGCCCAGTACATTTGTTTCCAGATAATATTATTTACATGCGGAACTACGATTATTAATAGCTCCTGCGGGCGAAAGCCCCTCCGCTATACTGCCACCCGGAGATTCAAGCGGATAAACAAATGCCCTGTTGTGGAGGCTATCCTGGTAAGCTTCATAAAAATTTTTTGATTGCAGCTCATCACCGATCATCGAAGTGGTTGTAATGGCAAATTCGAAATCAACATCCTGCACTTTATTTTTTTCAAACGCTTTTTTGATTCTTGCTCTTATTTCTTCCCTCGTAAATTGATGCGCAATGGAAGATGAAAATACGTTTAACGGGAAAAATAAATCCGTACTTTTTCTGTTCTCAAAAGGAGAAAGATTTCCTTTTTCTTCTACAAGATCATTGCCTGCAGCAACAGTTACCATTTTAATACTTTCCTCAAACTGTTGTTCTTTATCCTGAACCGATTGTTTTATCCATAGAATCTGGGAAAAAATCACACCGAGCAAAGAAATAAAAACCAGTATGGTAATAATGGGGAAAATTTTTTTCATGCATGGCAAATTTAAACTTCACAATTGCTAAAAACGCATGGAAAAGGCATTACCCGCAAACTTTAACTAACTCTTATCGTTTATTTTTTTACTAAAAAAGATGCTGCTGAATTATTTTCTCAACAAATAAATATAATTTAGAATTATGATTTCACCGGCAAGAGGTACCTTATTGATCGCAAATCCCTTTTTAAAAGATCCGAATTTTAGCCGGACAGTTATTTTCCTTTGCGAACACACCGAAGAAGGCAGCTTTGGCTTTGTATTAAATAAAAAATTTCCAAAAACTCTTAAAGAACTGATCCCCGAACTGGAGGCAACACCGCTTCCGGTTTACCAGGGAGGGCCGGTGCAAAAAGACGCCTTACATTTTTTACACCAGTATCCTCAACTGATAAGCGGAGGTGAAGAAGTTTTAAAAGATGTTTATTGGGGAGGCAATTTTGAAAGCCTGCTTATTAATCTCAAAAACAATGACATTAACAGTGGCCGGATCCGTTTTTTTATTGGCTATAGCGGCTGGAGCGAGGGACAGCTTAATAATGAGTTGCAGGAGCAAAGCTGGCTAACAGTTAAGGCTACACGAGAATTAATTTTTGATACAAAGCCTGAAGATATCTGGAAAAATTCTTTAAAGCACCTCGGTGGCAATTATGAAATGATGATCAACTTTCCAATCGATCCTCAACTAAATTAAAGTTCAAAGTTGAAGGTTCAAAGGTGAGGTTAACAACGCTCAAACCCTTAACTTTTAACCTTCAACCTTCAACTCAGACATGCTTTATAAAATCTTATTACTCCCGGCAAGGTTGCTGATTCATTTTTATTGCCGGAAAATTATTATCAATAATAAAACTATGCTTCATGAGCAGGGGCCCTTGCTCATTGCAGCCAATCATCCCAATTCTTTTTTAGATGCCATTATTGTGGCAACACTATTTAAAAATCCTGTATATTCCTTAGCGCGCGGAGATGCTTTCAAAGGAAAGAATAATAACAAAAATTCTTACTTCCCTTAACATGCTTCCGGTGTACCGTATAAGTGAAGGGGCCGAAAACCTTGACAATAACTATTTCACTTTTGATGAATGCCAGGAACATTTTCAGGAAAAAAGGAATTGTTCTGATATTCAGTGAAGGAAGGTGCATTAACGAATGGCACCTGCGCCCGCTTAAAAAGGGAACTGCACGGCTTGCACTTGTCTGCCTGGCAGCAAAATATCCCGTTGAAAATTTTGCCTTTGGGAATTAATTATAGTTGTTTCAGAAAATTTGGGAAAAACTCTTTTCTTAAACTTCGGGAACATCATTAACAAAGAAAATTTGATTGTTGATCTTGCCAGCGGCAAAGCCATAAATGAATTCAATGAAAAACTACAGCAACAATTACAAAGCCTTGTTTTTGAAATTGATAAAAATGACGTAGGAAAGCTGAAAAAATATTTTTATATCCGTCAACCTTTTTTAAAAAAGTAATGCTGTTTATTCCGGCTGTTGCAGGCTATCTTTTTCATTTTCCGTTGTATTATTTAATTGATGTTTCTATTAAAAACAAAGCCAGCGATCATTACGATTCTATAATGATTGGCATACTTTTTTTTCTTTATCCGTTGTATGTATTGATTATTACACTGGCTGTATTTTTTATTACACATCAATTCATTTCATTTTTTTTATTACTAGGCATTCCTCTTACTGCCCTTGCCTGTTGCATTTTAAAAGGCAAATAAAATAATTGTAAATTATCGAAGCAATTCCCAATTTAACAGTCGCAATATTGCCGTATGGCTAAAGCTCTTAAATACTAATGGCTTAATTAACCCATTTCACTCTTTGCGGGAGGGCAAGCATTAGATGGCCAGGAGTAGTCACATTTAGCAGGACAACTTGATAATAATTTAAATACATATATCAATGCAATAAATTGGTATGCAATAAAAAACCCCGCATTATTGCAGGGTTAAAGTTACGCTTAATACATAATTATCAAACTTCTCTTGCTCCTTCAACAAGCACAGTAGCTTTATTATTTAACACTTCACAAAACCACTTTGAATGGTATATAAAGAAGTTGAATGTTTTATCTTTTAAAATTTTAAGCTTGCCTTCTTTTAATGCACTTACAAGCGGGGCGTGCCTTTCAAGCACTTCAAACATACCACCGATACCCGGAAGCTGTACCCCATATACATCTCCGCTAAAAATTTTTTTGTCTGGTGTAAGTATTTCGAGAATCATAGTTAATGTAGTAAGTCGTAATTAGCTAATTAGCTAATTAGCTAATTAGCTAATTATGCCTGCGCTGCTTCAATCATTTTTTTACCTTTTTCAATAGCATCTTCCAGGTTGCCTACCAGGTTAAATGCTGCCTCGGGATATTCATCAACTTCACCATCCATAATTGCATTAAAGCCACGAATGGTATCTTCTATTGAAACCAGCACACCTTTAAGGCCTGTAAATTGTTCTGCAACATGAAATGGCTGGGAAAGAAAACGCTGCACGCGGCGTGCACGGCTCACCGTTAGTTTATCTTCATCGCTCAATTCATCAAGGCCCAAGAATGGCAATAATATCCTGTAATTCTTTATATCGCTGCAAAGTAAGTTTTACCCTGTTGGCACAATCATAATGCTCATCACCCACAATTGCGGGAGACAAAATTCTTGAAGTTGAATCCAATGGATCAACGGCAGGATAAATTCCAAGATCCGCAATCTTCCTGCTCAATACAGTTGTTGCATCCAGGTGAGCAAAAGTTGTAGCGGGAGCGGGATCTGTTAAATCATCCGCAGGAACATAAACCGCCTGAACCGAAGTAATAGAACCATTACGTGTTGAAGTAATTCTTTCCTGCATCAATCCCATTTCGGTTGCCAGCGTTGGCTGGTATCCTACTGCACTTGGCATTCTTCCCAGCAATGCAGAAACTTCTGAGCCCGGCTTGTGTGAAACGAAAAATATTATCAACAAAAAATAAAATGTCTTTTCCTTTACCGGTACCATCGCCATCGCGGAAATATTCAGCAACTGTTAACCCGCTTAACGCAACCCGGGCCCTTGCTCCCGGCGGCTCATTCATTTGGCCAAATACGAAAGTAGCTTTTGAATCCTTCAGGTCTTCCATATTTACTGAATCAAGGTCCCAGCCTCCTTCTTCCAGGCTATGAATAAATTTTTTTCCATAATTCATGATTCCTGCCTCGATCATTTCACGCATCAGGTCATTACCTTCACGGGTTCTTTCACCCACGCCGGCAAAAACAGACAATCCGCTGTAAGCCTTTGCTATATTATTAATCAGTTCCTGTATCAATACTGTTTTGCCCACACCAGCGCCCCCAAACAAGCCAATTTTACCACCTTTTGCATAAGGCTCAATCAGGTCAATTACTTTTATCCCTGTAAATAAAATTTCAGAAGCGGTGCTTAGATTTTCAAACAACGGCGGCTTGTTGTGTATCGGGCGGCCATTCTTTTTACTCACCTGCGGCAAACCGTCAATTGCATCGCCGGTTACGTTAAATAAGCGGCCATTAATTTCATCGCCAACAGGCATTAATATTGGCGAGCCAAGATCCAGTACTTCAATGCCTCTCTTCAATCCTTCTGTACCATCCATCGCAATACACCGCACACTGTCTTCGCCAAGGTGCTGCTGAACTTCGAGTATCAGTTTATCACCATTTGGCCTGTTGATTTCCAGGGCATGAAAAATTTCAGGAAGCTTATTTCCTTCTCCAAAATGCACGTCTACAACGGCTCCGATTATCTGCTTTACTTGTCCAATATTTGCCATAAATTTTATTAATTAAGTCCTGTTTCAATTTGGCGGCAAAGGTAAGGGGAACCATTCGAAAATGTCAACATTGATTCAACATAATTTAAAGCTATTAATCTTCTTTGTAAATAGCTATTAAAAAGCATTTTTTTTGAAAATGAAATAGTTTCAGGCTTAGATTGTCATAATATTGATTGCAGAAGATTAGTTCGCGATAGTTCCCTGATGGTATTTTAACAATAAAAACCGCATTACCTGGCCATTGAGTGAATAAAGTAATAAATTCTTTTATAAGCTTTGTTGTACTATAGAACTGCCGGATATGCAGATTTTCTTTTCTTAATATAACTCATGATATTTACAACGTTAATAAACATTGTAATTTCACTATTAAATTATAATGTTATCTAATGAAAAAAATTGCATCATTATTTCTTTTTACGATTCTTTTATCTCTTACTGTAACTGCACAAAAACATCCGGTCAATGGCTTCAAAGTTACTTTGCCAAACGGCTGGAGCCTTACACCGGCGGGAAAAGGTTACCTCTCGGCGATCTTCCTCTAAACATGGCCGTAAGCAATTCAAAAAAATTAATGGCTGTTACCAATAACGGGCAGAGTACGCAAAGCATTCAATTAATAGATGTGCCTACAGGGAAAATACTGGACAATATTGAAGTGGCAAAATGCTGGGTGGGCTTAAAGTTCAGCGCTGATGAAAAATTTTTATACGCCTCCGGCGGAAATGATAACTGGATTTTGAAATACGCCATACAAAATCATAAACTTTTATTGAAGGATTCTTTAAAGCTCGGAAAAAAATGGCCCGAAAAAATATCGCCGGCGGGTATTGATATTGATGACAAAAGACAATCTTTTATATGTGGTTACAAAAGATAACAACTCGCTGTATATTCTTGATCTGGCAACAAAAAAAATAAACGGGCAATATAAACTTGATGGCGAGGCTTATACCTGCCTTTTGTCGCCCGATAAAAAAGAATTGTACATCAGTTGCTGGGGCTGTGATAAATTATATGTGTTCAACACCATCACAAAAGTATTTACCGATAAAATAAACATAGGAGACAATCCAAATGATATTTGCCTGACAAAAAACGGGAAATATTTATTTGTCGCCAACTCCAATGACAATTCTGTTTCCGTAATAGATGTGCCTTTAAAAAAAGTAGTTGAAACGTTAACTTCCTCACTGTATCCCAATGCACCGGAGGGTTCTACTACCAATGGCCTTGCCTTAAGCCCCGATGAAAAAACATTATATATTGCCAATGCAGATAATAATTGCCTCGCTGTATTTGATGTAAGTACACCCGGTAACAGTAAGTCGAAAGGATTTATTCCTACAGGGTGGTATCCAACATGCGTAAAAGCAATTGGCAAAAAAATTTTTGTAACAAACGGAAAAGGATTCTCTTCTTTTGCCAATCCTGACGGGCCTAATCCATTTAAAGAAAAGGAACAAGTAATTTACCAGGCAGGAGATACATCGAAAATAAAAGCGGTTCAATATATCGGCGGCCTGTTTATAGGTACGATGAGCATTATAGATGTTCCTGCTCCAAAACAATTGTCTGCTTATTCGCAGCAGGTTTATGAAAACACACCTTATACAAAAGAAAAGGAAACGTTTCGCAGGGGGAAGCCGGTAATCCCATCCCGCTAAAAGTTGGAGATACCTCACCCATAAAATATGTCTTCTATATAATAAAAGAAAACCGCACTTACGACCAGGTATTGGGCGATATGAAAGAAGGAAACGGGGACACCAGCCTTGTCTTATTTGGAGAAAAAATTACACCCAACGAACATAAAGTTGCCAGGGATTTTGTGCTCCTGGATAATTTCTATGTTGATGCAGAAGTAAGTGCAGATGGCCATAACTGGAGCCTGGGCGGATATGCAACAGATTATCTGGAAAAGAACTGGGTAACCAGCTATGGCGGCCGCGGTGGTACATATGATGCGGAAGGCACCAGAGAAATTGCCAATAACAAAAATGGGTTTATCTGGGATTACTGCAAGCGCGCGGGAATAAGTTATCGCACTTACGGCGAATTTGCAGACGATTACAAACCAAACATTCCGGTATTGAAAAATCATCTGTGCCCTTACTATACAAGCTGGGACCAACATGTAAGGGACACTACAAGAGTTGGCCAATGGAAAAAAGACTTTGACTCACTGGTAAGCGTAAACGCTTTGCCAAAGCTTAACACATTGCGCCTCATTAACGATCATACTGAAGGCCTTTCCAAAGGGCGCCCTACTCCGTTTGCCCATGTAGCAGATAACGACCTTGCTGTAGGAATGTTCATTGACTATTTAAGCAAAAGCCCGGTGTGGAAACAAAGCCTGGTTATTATTGTTGAAGATGATGCACAAAGCGGGCCTGACCATGTAGACGCACATCGCAGTACCGCTTATATTGCCGGCCCATACGTAAAAAGAAATTTTGTTGACCATACTCCTTATACAACGACGGGTTTATTAAGAACGATAGAACTGGTACTGGGATTGCCGCCGATGAGCCAATATGATGCAGCAGCAATACCATTATGGCGCAGCTTTACATCTGTTCCTGATACCAGCGCCTTTAATCACCTCCCTGCACAGGTTGACATCACAGAAAAAAATACTGGTTACAAACAAGCTTTCTGAAAAAAGTGCTGCCTTTAATTTTTCTAAAGAAGATGAAGTAAATGATGCCGAATTCAATGAAGTTCTATGGAAAGGAATAAAAGGCATTAACAGCATTGTACCTGCTCCAAAAAGGGCTGCATTTGTAAGAATAAGGCAAGATCAAAACTGATGACCCGGTGTTATTATAAATCACTTACAAGCTTTCCTAATTCGACCTCTTCGAGCACAACTCTTTTTGAAGTAGTTGTTTCCCAATGCCATTTGATAAGGCTTATTTTACCGTCGGCAATTTCAATACCGGTTATATCATCATCGTTATAGCAACAACACCCGCTGTTAAAATAAGAAGGCTTCAATTTCTTTTTAACACCGTCTGGCGTTACGTTCTTGCCAGGTATTGTGTTGCTGGGGTGATCAGAATATAACCCGGACGCAAATACCGGCTTGTGGGTATGCCCTGTTATCAGTAACAAATTCTTTTTGTAGCTGCTCCATTCATACATCATAATATTATGCCGGTCGCGCAACACATAATCTTTTGCCGGCGTGTTCACATTTATCTCCAGGTATCGCTGTAAGGGCCGCCAGATATGGCTTACAATCCAGGTGCTTAAACCGTTGTTATCACTCATTTTATCGCCCTGGTGGCCATGAGTTAAAAAAACAGATAGCGGCTTGCCATCAACAATAGTTTTTAAAAGCAATCCTTCAAAAACAGGCAAAGGCAACGTGAAAATTCCCTTGAACCAGATGTCAACATCCAACTTGTTTTTCCAGGTAAGATCGTGGTTGCCAAATGTTTTATAATATTTTTTTTCTTCGTGGAATCTCGCTTCAGAACTTAAAGCCTTAATATTTTTTGAGATTACCTGTTCGGGCTTGTATTTCCATAATTCTTCGCTATCACCAAGATTGACATAATTATATTTATTGTAAAGTAATAATCTAGCGCAACCAGGTAATTTTTTTCATTGCCCGCAAAATCATCACCGTGGTCTTTATTGCCTTTATGATGGTCGCTGAAAATAATGAACTTATCGGTATTGAAGTCTACACTAAGGCTTAGGCCGCGGTTACCGGTTTCTGTATTCAGATTACGAAGCAACTTGCTTAGTGATTTGAAAACTTCTTTCTTGTCTGGCGCAGATGCATTTGATGCAAGCCTGGTTAATAAAGGGCCTAATATTTTTTTTAAAAATTTTTTCAAAATAAAACTGGTAACTATTGTTAATTTACCACTTTCGAGACATTTTTAGCCGGTAAAAATTTCCGCACAAAGGCATTTTCTGCAATTCTTTTCTTTCAACAGTCATTAAAAACCATAAGTAAAGCAATAAAAGTAATGTGGCACTGGCAAGGTTAATAATGGTTCCTTCAAAAAAATATATAACCGCGTCATGAATAAAAAATAATAGTACAACTATTACAATGTATGCACAAAGTTTTTTCCAGGCATAAGGTATGTGATATGCCTTTTGCCCCCACAGGTATGAAATCACCATCATACTTCCATAACAAAAAAATGTAGCCCACGCACAAGCCATATAGCCAAAAAAAGGAATAAAAAAGAAATTGATGACAAGCGTAATCGCAGCTCCGATAAGCGTAATATAAGCTCCTGAAATTGTTTTGTGTGTTAGCTTATACCAGATAGAAAGATTATAATAAATGCCCAGGAACATATTTGCCAAAAGCAATATAGGAACCACTTTCAGGCCGGTCCAGTAATTTAATTTCCGATTCCTTAAAAAATATTTCCAGATATCAAGATATAACGCCACCACCAGGAACATTATCGTAATTGTTATTACAAAAAATTTCATCACTCTTGCATAAGTACGTTGCGGGTTTTGGCCTTCGGATTGTTTAAAGAAAAATGGCTCTGCACCCATGCGGAATGCCTGGATAAAAAGTGTGATCAAAATAGAAATCTTGTAACAGCCGCTATAAATAGCCACTTGTATCTTTTGCAGCATTGATGTTTGAACAGGGGCCCACCATCCAAGCATTATCCTGTCAAATGTTTCATTAATCATTCCTCCAAAACCTGCAATCATTAATGGCAAAGAATAAATGATCATTGCACGCCATACTCTGCTATTGAATTTAAATTCGAAAGAAAAAAATTCTTTTGATAACAACAGGAAAGTTAAAAATGCAGCAATAAGGTTGGCAATGATTACATAGCCTACGCCATAATCTTTCCTGTAATAAGTTGCAATAAACCCGATTGGGTTTTCTGCGGCCATCTGCGGGCAAACAGAAATTAAAAAATAAGTAAGGCAATGGTCTACAGGATAATCTTGATAATTCTTATCGAAGCATATTTTTGTGGCCTGCCTCATGCCTCAGCTTTGCAAAAGGCAAAGTAGATAAGGTATCCAACGCAATGATGATTGCACTGATAAGTTATGATATTCAGGATGATGCATCCAACCTTAATAAATGAGCAAAAAAAGAATGCGACAGAAGTAAAAGTGCCGTAAGAACGACGGTAGAAGCATAAAATAGAAATTGTTGCGGTACTGTAAATATCTTTTTTATATTCCGCTTTGGAAGAAAAACGAAAATAAGCGGTTTCAATTCCATAAGTAAAAATTACATTCAAGAAATGGAATAGCTGCATATACGATGCTCATTTCGCCATAACCCGTACCGGAAAGCTTTATAAGTGAGATAAGGAGTTAGCAGGTAATTTAAAAGCCGTGCAGCAATAGAACTTCCACCATACCATATCGTTTGCCCTGCCAGTTTTTTAATACTACTCACCTATCATGTTTTAAAAAAAGCCAAATTTACTTGTATAATCTTTAATGAAAGCGAAGAACAAATGCTAAGGTTGTGAAAATCTTTTGTCTTTAAGAAAGGTGGTATCTTTTAATGTATGTAAAAAATAGATAAGGTCATTTTTTTCTGCCTCTGTAAATTTAATTCCGTTCCTTAAGCGAAGAATCTAGTGTAGCGCTCATTTGTACTCCCTTACTATAATGGTCAATTACATTAGACTAGTGAATATAATCTTCCATCGTGCATATAGGGATAAGTAACGGAAACATTTCTTAAGCTGGGCACTTTAAATTTTAATGAATCTTCGGGGTTGCCTGTAATTCTCATGCGCCCGTAATCTTTTAAAAAATCATTGACCGTAAGGCCATTGTTGCGAAATGAATAATCTGTAAACAAAGGTTCTTTATGACAGGTATTGCACCGCGCTTTAAAAAGATCATAGCCACGTTGCTCTGTTGGGTTAAATTTATCTTCGCCTCTTTTTACTTTATCATATTTAGAATCGGCCGATACTAACGTACCTACAAATTGCGCAAGCGCTTTCAACATTCGCTGGCTGTTGATTAGCGTGCTTCCATAAGCCGCTTTGAACATCCTTTGGTAAGCCGTATCCTTTCTTAATTTAAGTAAAACGGAATCAACATTCTCACCCATCTCATTGGCAGCCGTCATCGGCGATAGTGCCTGCACTTCAATGTGGTTAACGCCACCATCCCAATGAAAAAGAGTCGCCCAGGCCAGATTAAATAAGGCGGGCGCATTACGCGTGGTAAACTGGTCGTGAAAGCCGTGGCTAAGATCATGGTCATAAGTAGCAAATGCGGCAAATTGCTGATGGCACGATGCACAGGCAAAATTTCCATCTTTACTAAGGCGGCCATCATAAAATAATTTCCTTCCCAACTGGAAGCCTTCCTCTGTAAGCGGGTTATTTGCAAAAATATTAACTGATGGTTTTGGCCAGCCTGCCGGAATTTTTAATTGCAAAGGCGTTGTATGAAAAGGCATAAAATTTCGCACATTTTTTTTTCCCGCATCGAGCAATAATGCAAACGACCCGATAAAAAAAATCAGCAATATAGCGACTCTTGTTTTCAAATTTTTAGCGTGGCGAATAATTTTTTCAATGTGAAACATATTCGCATAGTTATCGCTGATATCTTTTGCCAATTGTCCGGGAGAAGTTATGAGAGCGTGCTCCGAAATTTTTATATCATGTGGATGTTGCCACCAGGCATCTATATCTGCATTAATATTAATTTCATAAGTCTTACCGGCAACCAGGTGAAGTATTTTTTGCGGGAAATCAAGTTGTACCGGTTTAACTACGCTGTAAGGGCCTGAAAAGCCCCCGATATGAAATTCAAATTTATTATTAACTAATTTAGACTCGGGTGAATTGCCTTCCATCTTAGCCATTACATACCCCGTATTCCATGTCCAGAACATGTCGTTTGCCGGGTCAAGATCATCCGTTTGAGCCCCGGAAACATTATGCAAACTATCTACACCCAATAAAAATTGCAAAGAGGTATAATCGCCTGCGGGAACTGAAACGTTAATGACCTGCGATCAGCGTTTTACTTTCATCAATTAAATGATAACTGTTTTTTTCTTTAATACTGCTGTGCCCGCTTTGCAAAAGACACATTCGTAACATAATACCGCAATTTTGTAATAACATATTTCTCTCCGAAGGGATTTACATAAGTTGAATCATTAAAAACTATTTTATTTCCCTTCACATTATTGTTGAATGTTAATTTTACTACAACTAAATCGTTCTGATTACCTGTTTTTTCCTGCCGAAATGAGCTGGAAAAAGCTAACAAAAAAAGCACCGGCAATATCCAAAAACTTCTCATACTATGCATCATAATTTACTTTTTTCCGCCCTTGCTTGATGAGGCCTTTTTCTTTCTTTATTTTAATTCTTTTTGCTTTGGAAGCTTTTGTAGGCCTGGTTGGTTTTCTTTTTTTTCTTTTGATCAGGGCGTTATTTATTAACAGATGTATCTTTTTAATAACCTCTTCCTTATTACCAAGCTGCGACCTTTCGGTGCGGCTCTTTACCAATAAATATCCGCTATCGGTTATTTTGTTAGCAAGTTTTTCCTGCAGAATGGCTTTCTGCTCATCGTTTAAAATAGACGATGATGCCACGTGAAACCATCCTTCCACCATGGTTTCTACTTTATTTACATTTTGGCCGCCTTTTCCTCCACTACGCGCACTTTTAAATTCGATTTCCCTTAAAACATCTGCCATCATTAAAATTACAAAAATTAAAAGATGTGAACCTATACGAGAACGTTAGCACCGAATTAATCCGTAATTTGTTTATAGTTAATTTTTATAAGCCAAAAAAAATTGACATTTTTGCATACAACCACCAGTAAATGAAGTTAAAAGGCATATACAAATCTCTTTGCGAGAGAAAAGATTCGGGTAAAAAATCATTTGCGGTGCTAATCGACCCCGACAAGGTAAACAATGCTAAAATGCATGCTCTTATTCAACTTGCTTTAAATGCAAGGGTTGACTATTTTTTAGTGGGTGGCAGCCTCGTCGTTTCAAATTATCTTGATGAATGTGTTGCGTTAATTAAGCAGAATTGTACTATACCTGTTATACTGTTTCCCGGCAGCCCCAACCAGGTTTCTAAAAGTGCTGATGCCCTGCTCTATCTTTCTTTGATAAGCGGCCGCAATGCCGATTTGCTGATTGGGCAACATGTTATAAGCGCCCCGGCAATAAAAGAAAGCGGCCTTGAAATCATGAGCACAGGTTATATGGTGATCGATGGCGGGGCGCCCACAACTGTTTCTTATATTTCCAATGCAGCTCCTTTACCTGCGGATAAAAATGAAATCGCCATGTGTACTGCCATGGCGGGCGAGATGCTGGGCATGAAATTAATCTATATGGATTCCGGCAGCGGCGCCAAAAGGCCGGTTACAGAAAGCATGATTGAAAAAGTTTCCGGCTGCATCTCCGTTCCTTTAATCATCGGCGGTGGCATTTCAGATCCTGAAAAAGCCTATTTAAATTGCAAAGCCGGCGCAGACGTAATTGTTGTGGGCAATGCCATAGAGAAAAATGAAAATCTTATCATGGAAATGGCTGCGGCCGTGCATTCCATCCCGGTGAAGATTGCGTAGGACGTTGTTGACTTGAGTGTTGAATATTAAACATTGAGTGTTGAATATTAAAATTAGACTCAGACACAATCAATAATCAATGCTCAACAATCAATTTTCAAGTATATAATAGTGATAATCATTTGGGGCTGTCAGCGGTTGATCTTTCCCCAGCGACGTTCGGGCTGTTCGCTTGTAGTCCTCGCTGCGCTGCGGGCTACCGCTTCCATCCCGCAGCCCTTCAGCAACAGATTATCAAATCAACTGCAATGCAAACATTCATGGTAAATCCTTCACAGACCTCACAGGTTTTAAAAACCTGTGAGGTCTCCATGCGATTTTACCGGTAGGGTTATAATTTTATAATAGCTTCTGCTCAACGGTTTTTACAAGCTCATCATTTCCTTAAACTTCACTGCCTGCCGGCGGCTCACTTCAATTTTTTCACCCCCGGTTAAATCAAGTAAGAGACCACCATTAAAATATGGTTCTATTTTATCGATCATCCGCAGATTTATAATGTGCTTCCTGTTGGCCCTGAAAAATACCTTATCATCAAGGCGCTCTTCCAATGCATTTAAAGATTTTAGGATTAAGGGCTTATTAGTTCCAAAGAAAACCTTTGCATAATTGCCTACACTTTCAAAGAGGCGAACGTCGGACAACTTTACAAACCAGCATCGCTCTCCGTCTTTTACAAAGACCTGGTCATTCTCATGCAACAATCCCCTGTTATTATAAGACAGCAATTCTTCCTCATCTTTTTGCTTCACTTTTAATAAAGCATCTGCCAGCCTTTTTGGCTCAACAGGCTTCATTAAATAATCAAGCGCATTTACTTCAAACGCCTTGAGCGCATATTCATCATAAGCAGTTACAAAAATCACATGCGGCGCCCGCTCAATTTGCGTAAGCATGTCGAACCCGGATTTACCAGGCATTTGAATATCCAGGAAAACCAGGTCAGGATTGAGGCTTTCAATTTTTTCAATTCCCTCATTTGCATTAGCTGCCTCCCCTATTACTTCTACTTCAGGGAATTCCTGCAATAATTTCTTTAGCTCATTCCTGGCAAGGCGCTCATCATCAATAATGATTGCTTTTTGCATAATTTTAAAATTTTAACGATTTTAAAAGAAATTTTCTCAGGCAGTAAAAATAAACTGATTTTAGTTTTGGGAAACTTTTAGTTTTAGAAAAATCAATACAATACCGGCATGATAATTTTGGCTTCCACCTCATTGCCATTAACACTTTTTATATTAAAAACTGCTTTGCCCTGGAATAGAAATTTTAGCCTGTCACGGGTACTTTTCAATCCAAAGCCTTCCTCGACGGGCTCACCTTCCAGTATCCCGGTATTTTGCACAATCAACTCAAAATGGTGATCGGTAAATCGGGAGATTACCTTCACCACCCCGCCCTTTATCTTTTTACTGATCCCATGCTTAATAGCATTTTCAACAAGTGTCTGCAACATCATGGGAGGCACTGGTTGCTCCAGCGTATCTTCGTCAATATCCATCTCAATTTTTAATCTTTCTTCAAACCGCATTTGTTCCAGCGCCAGGTAATCTTTTACTATATCAAGCTCTTTATGCAAGGGCACAGTCTCCATTTTTTCTACCTGCATGCTGCTTCGCAAAATATTCGAAAGCTCAGTTATAGCGGTTCTTGCACGCTGCGGGTTTTCATCAACCAAAGCCCGGATGCTATTTAAAGAATTAAAAATAAAATGAGGATTAATGTGCGACTTAATTGTATTCAGTTCAAGTTCTTTGACTGTTTTTTCAAGGCTAAGTTTATCCACTTCGTCCTTACGGTTTCGCTCGAGGTAATGCCATACCATATAGAGTAACAGCCACAACGCAACCAGCAGGAAAGTCAAAATAATATCCCACCAAAATCTTCCCTTGTGCTGATCTTCATATTGCCACTCGCCGTTATTATTTCTATACCACCCTGTATTTCTTTTAAGATTTTGAGTTGCCAGGTAATTGATTGAATCTTTCGGGTTACTCTTATCATACAGGAAATAACTGGTACCTGCCAGGCCCATAGCTTTCTCTTTTGCAATTGCAGACTTTAGATCCTCATTTTTTTCATATTGTACCAGGGAAAAACCCGTTAGTACCGCCGTAGATTTTGCTCCATAATAACTTAAAAGCCCGGTAAGTGTAACACTTATTATAAATAATACAATTACACGATTGGTAGACAATTTTATCCATTGAATTTTTTTTAAACCAAATCGTAATGCATGAGTGGCGAAAATATTCCAAAGAAATTCAATTAAAAGCACGGCAAAAAAAATCGTTTTCTTTTCCGGCGGCTTAAGATACGTGTCGCTGGCAAAAAGATAAACAATAATAATACTCATTGACGTCCATGCTCCCCATCCAAAAACCTGGCAAATCCAATAACGTAGAGTTGTTTTACGCATATGCAAAGCTAAACAGTATATAGTTGTGCCGGGTAGGCCTTTTTATTAATGGCGAAATGGATTGGTGAAAGGTTGGCCGTTTTTCCATTAAATTTTAATTGTGATTTGATTCTTAAACATGATTTTCAATTGGCAATTAATTTTATGCCTCATTGCAATCGCGAAAAAGTTTAGTTTTACAACACTGATAAAGTTAACAAATGCCTGATCAAAATTTAAATACCGGTAAAGAAATATTGTCGCCGGCAGAAAAGGAATTTGAAAATAATATCCGGCCGGCGGTAATCGAAGAATTTAGCGGCCAGGCCCAGATAATTGGAAACCTGCGAATATTTATTAAAGCAGCAAAACAGCGCAATGAAGCGCTGGATCATATCCTTTTTCACGGCCCACCAGGGCTTGGGAAAACAACGTTAAGCCGGATTGTTGCAAATGAGCTTGAAGTGAATATCAAAGAAACCAGCGGCCCGGTAATTGAAAAGCCCGGTGACCTGGCTGGCCTTCTTACTAACCTTGAACCCAATGATGTATTATTTATTGATGAAATACATCGCCTTAGTAATGTAGTTGAAGAATATTTATATGCCGCCATGGAAGATTACCGCATTGACATTATGATTGATACCGGGCCCAATGCACGAAGTGTTCAAATAAACCTAAACCCGTTTACTTTAATCGGCGCTACCACCCGCAGCGGCCTTCTTACTGCTCCGCTTCTTTCACGTTTCGGCATTAAATCACGGCTGGAATATTATAATGCAGAAACTTTACAAAAAATAATTTTACGCTCCTCTTCCATTCTTAATACAAAAATAACTTCCGATGCAGCCAAAGAAATTGCTGGCAGAAGCCGCGGCACGCCAAGGGTTGCAAATGGGTTGCTGCGAAGAGTAAGGGATTTTGCGCAGGTTCTTTCAAATGGAATTATTGACCTTGCAATAACTGAACATGCATTAAAAGCACTTAACGTAGATGAGTATGGCCTGGACGAAATGGACAATAGGATATTAAGTGTAATTATAGAAAAATTTAAAGGAGGCCCTGTGGGTATTACGACCATTGCAACTGCAGTGGGCGAAGAAACCGGAACACTTGAAGAAGTGTATGAGCCATTTTTAATACAGGAAGGTTTCTTAATGCGCACTCCGCGTGGGCGCGAAGTAACTCCAAAAGCATATAAACACCTGGGAAAGCAACCTCATTCAAATGCTAAGGGCCCTACCTTATTTTAAAACATCGTTTTAAAATTTCGAAAAATTCGTAATTCGTAGTCCCATTTTCTTCCGGAATCTGTGCGAATCCGTCTAATCTGTGGCTACCGGCATTTTCTTAAATTCGTGCAAATTCGGGTAATTCGTGGCTACTGGTTTTTTCTTGATTTTGTGAAAATCGTGTAATTCGTGGCTACCGGCATTTCTTGAATTCGTGCAAATTCGCGTAAATCGTGGCTACTGGTTTTTTTCTTATGGAAATCCGTGGCTGCGTTTCTCTCGAACCGTAACATTCGTGTAATCTGTGGCGGCGGGTTTTTCTTGATTCGTGGAAATTCGTGTAATTCGTGGCTACTGAATTGTTGAATCCGTGGAAATTTGTGTATTCGTGGCTGAAGAAAAAATTCAAGCCCCGTTACCTGCTGTATTACGCATGCTGTCCCATTAATAAAAATATTACCGGTTTTTTATGCAGGTCCTTCTTTTCTTTTCTCCATTCAGCAATTGTTTTTGTTTTCACCCATTCATTCGGTGAGGTAAGTTCGGCTGCAATGCACAATTACGTTGAAGCGCTGCAGACCTGCAAAATTGTTTCTAACATTTTATTATTCCGGTAAGGTGTTTCAATAAAAATTTGTGTACAATTTGTTTTAGAGGATTCTTCTTCTATTGCTTTATTTTTTTAATGCGCTCATTCTGGTCAATTGGTAAATACCCGATAAAGGAAAAATGCTGGCCATTTAGTCCGCTGGCCATCAAAGCAAGCAATATTGAATTTGGCCCGACAAGCGGCTTTATTATTTCGTTCATTTTCTGCGCCTCATGAACCAATATTTGACCGGGGTCAGCAATACCGGGACACCCTGCTTCACTAATGATGGCAATATTTTTTCCTTCTTTTATTTTTTCTCTGAAGTTTTTTATTTGCTCATGTTCCGCTTTATGAATCGCATACCATTCAAAATCATCGATCACAATCTCCTTACATATGCTTTTTAAAAACCGGCGTGCTGTTCTTTCATTTTCTGCAAAAATTACCTGGCAATTTTTTACCGCAGTAATTATGTAAGCCGGAATGCTTTCAACAGCATCTTCCGCTAAAAAAGAAGGAATAAGGTAAATCATTATGGGTGTTAGTTATTGGTTTATTGGTTTATTGGTTTATTGGTTTATTGGTTTATTGGTTTATTGGTCTATTGGTTTATTGGTTTATTGGTTTATTGGTTCATTGTTCATTGGTTTAATTGTGATAATTCAGATTACTAACTATCTTAGTACAATTGTAATACATTTAAGCAATAATTAACTATTTAACCATTTAACCACTTAACCAATTAACCATCTAACCCTCCTGCAGGCTTAAAGTAGCAGCTATTACTGCATAACCCGGTGCAAATATCCAACCGGCAACCGGTAACACATGCATTAAGTAAAATATCATACCATTGCCAATTGCCAGGCCTTTGTGGTGGCCTATGAAATCAATGCTTTGTGTGGCGGAAAGGCCTTTCCGCTCACTGGTATAATCCAGCATCGAAAATCCAAAATAATAACATTCAACAAAAACAGCCAATACAGGGGTTGCCCAGCCAATAAGAGGTACGAGCGATAAAAACAATATTGAAATTGTATAAACCGTTTGCCATAAGGTATTGCGTAAGGCAATCCGTATTCCTCTTATTACATCATCAATAAATTTTTTCAAGCTAAAAGGATAGTCTGTGTTATGGATGATGGCCTGCGTTTTTTCACTCAGCCATGCAAAAACCGGCGAACCAATAATGAGAAACAAATATTTGAACCAGGAAAAATAAAACAACATTAATATGAGCTGCAGAATTATTTGACCAAAAATAAAAATAAACCGCAGCCAGCCCGCATCCTCTTTTTTAAGCCACGTCTTTAAGCCCGTCTTCGAAAAAAAATAGTCTATTACATGAGCAGATGATTCCCAAAAAAGATACATGCCAAATGCAAAAAGTATCGCATAAATAATTCCCGGAACTAATATCCATTTCCACAGCCTGTGTTTTACAATAAAGCGGTGTGCTTTAAAATAAGCCTGAATAGCTATAATAATTTCTTTGAGCAATTGGCTTTTTTATGAGTAACATTAAAATTTATTCAAACTTAAAAAATATAATTTACGGTTCATCTTTAAAGTTTATATAGATGTTTGTTATTTTGAATACAATTTATATGAAAAAGCTCCCGGTATCATTTTATGCGCGTAAAGATGTTGTTTTAATTGCTAAAGAGTTGCTTGGCAAAATCATTGTTACCAACTTTGAAGGCCAGGTGACTTCAGGCAGAATTGTTGAAACTGAAGCATATGCTGGCATTACAGATAAAGCTTCTCATTCATTTGGCAACAGGCGTACCGCGCGAAATGAACACATGTATGCTGCCGGCAGGCACAGCCTATGTTTATATCTGCTACGGCCTTCATCAAATGCTTAATATAGTGACCAATGACAAGGATGTGCCCGATGCAGTTTTAATAAGGGCGGTTGAACCAATCGCGGGGATAGAAATCATGCTGAAAAGAACCGGTAAGAAAACGCCTGATAAAACACTTACGCGAGGTCCCGGAAATGTTGGTAAGGCTCTTGGCATTTTCAAACATCATTCCGGCAGCTATCTGCTTGGAGATGAAATTTATTTAATGGATGACGGTATTAGAATACCTGATGAAAATATTGGAAACAGCGCAAGGATAGGAGTTGAAAGTGCCGGTGCAGATGCCATTACTTCCCTACAGATTTTATATAAAGGGAAATAAATATGTGAGTGGAAAAAACAAATAAGCAAGATTGAGAATTTTCAATTTTAATTTTAAATTGTAAACAGTTCATTGTTAAAAAGTTGGCAACCTTTGCTTAAATTTGCAGCTTAAATTAATAAAATATAATAATTATGAGCACAGTAAAAGTTGCTATTAATGGTTTTGGAAGAATAGGCCGCCTGGTTTTGAGGCAAATTTATAATATGGAAGGCATTGAAGTTGTGGCTATTAATGATTTAACCAGCCCGAAAGTATTGGCACATTTATTAAAATACGACAGCGCTCAGGGAAGGTTTGACGGCGAGGTGAAAAGCACTGAAAATTCCATTGTTGTAGATGGGGAAGAAATAAAAATTTACGCGCAAAAAGACCCTGCGCAAATACCGTGGGGAACACACGATGTAGATGTTGTAATAGAAAGCACCGGCTTTTTTACAGACAAGGATAAAGCCGAAGCGCATATTAAGGCCGGAGCAAAAAGAGTAGTGATCTCTGCGCCAGCCACCGGCGATTTAAAAACAATTGTATTTAATGTAAATCACAATATACTTGATGGCAGTGAAACAATTATTTCATGTGCTTCCTGTACCACCAATTGTCTTGCTCCAATGGCTAAAGTTCTTAATGACACTTTTGGTATTAACGCGGGTTTTATGACCACCATTCATGCCTACACAAATGATCAGAATACGTTGGACGCCCCACATCCGAAGGGAGACCTGAGGAGATCAAGGGCCGCGGCCGCCAATATTGTTCCGAACAGCACCGGTGCTGCAAAAGCGATCGGGCTTGTATTGCCGGAGCTTAAAGGTAAGCTTGACGGCGGCGCTCAAAGAGTACCTGTTATTGCCGGTTCTCTTACTGAGCTTAACACCATACTAAACAAAAAAACAACCGTTGAGGAAGTGAATGCCGCTATGAAGGCTGCTTCCAACGAAAGCTTTGGTTATAATGAAGATGAAATAGTAAGTACAGATGTAATTGGAATTCGTTATGGATCTTTATTCGATGCTACACAAACAAAAGTATTAAGTGTAGGAGATCTTCAACTGGTAAAAACGGTAAGCTGGTATGACAATGAAATGAGCTATGCTACCCAGCTCGTGCGCACTGTGCATTACCTGGCAGGCCTTATAAGCAAATAAAATTTTACACGTATATATATTCTTTAAGCCGCTTAGCAAGTTTTCTATAAGCTTTCTAAAGCGGCTTTTTTATAATATTTTCCTGCCTATTAATCGTTTGAACTGGCGACAAATTCTAAATGTAATAGATGAATTGGAAACGGTAAAGCTACGGTAGCTAATCAGGGTAAACAAAGTGCTGAAAGGTAAATTTCCAGTTTAAAAAACTGGTATGCTGGATTGAATACTGCAGATTTATTTCTTCTTCAATCCCGACAAATAATTTTCCAGCGCAGAGACCATGCTCGGCATTTTAGGCTGAGGTGCGATAATATCGGGGCGTAAGCCTGCGGCGGTCACCGCTTTGCGTGTGTTGTCGCCAAAAGCGCCAATCATGGTACCATTCTGCTCATAGGAAGGACAGTTTTCCACGAAGCTCCTAACACCCAGCGGCGTAAAGAAACAAATGATATCATAATGGTGTTTAGACACGATGTCTTTAACGTCATTTGCAATGATGCGATATAATACGGGTATAGCATACTCGCAATTATTAGCAATCAGCCAATTGGTTATTTCGCTATCGAACGATTCAGAACAGGGATATAAAAACTGCTCATGTTCTTTATGCTTATTGATTACATCGAAAAGATTTTTATTCGTACCATCAGCGCCGTAAAAAACTTTACGTTTGCGGTATAGAATAAATTTTTGCAGGTACAATGCGACTGCCTCGGTAATACAAAAATATTTGGTGTGCTGCGAGATGGTAATTTTGAGTTCTTCACACGTTCTGAAAAAGTGGTCGATAGCATTTCGGCTGGTGAATATCACGGCCGAATAAGCAGGTATTTCAATTTTTTGCTTCCGGAAATCTTTGGCAGAAATGGGTTCAACTCTTATAAATGGCTGAAAATTCAACCTGACATTATATTTTTTTGCCATTTCATAATAAGGTGACTTTTCACCTTCCGGCTTTGCCTGCGTTATAAGAATGTTTTCGATCTGTTTCAAAGTTTTACTCTCTGGTACTACAGTGTTTATATGCATCTTTAATTTGACAGGTGTTAGCAAAGCTACACTTTTTAGGTGAAAATAACAGCACCGCTATAAATTATAAGCCTTAAATTTTTGTATTTTTCCCAATCAAAAATTCGTATTTATACGAGGTAATCAACCGCAGCTTTGTAGATAATAAACAATGGCACGATTTCCAATGCAGTTATATATATAACAAAGTGTAATGGTTCCAGGGGCAATTTATTTTCAAGAATGCCATAGGTTTTAAAATACCTCGATAAAAAAAATAACCCAAGCACCAGTAAGGAAAAAATGGTTGTATTATTCATCCAGGGATGCGCTGCAAAGGAGAGGATAATTATAAATGGAACCAGGATAATCCCTATAATTTTATTTACCAGGAATATTACGAAAATATAATTATCAGCTGCCAGTTGCATGCCACTCATCCAACCGATAAACTTTAGAATAGAATATTTTACAATGTAGAGAATGCCTGTTGCTAAAATGCAAACCGGTAAAAGCAATTGGCTGTTTATAAACCTCGGTGGATGGTAATTTTTAAAAAGCAGCCACACATAGAAGCCCGTCGTAATAGCAAAGAAAATATTCAATATAAAAGAAGGAAGCTTCGCCTGCAAAAGCTGGTCGGTAAGCTGCGTTTGCCTGATCGACGTATTGAAAAATACACGGAAAAGATTATTAAAATATGCCCGGTAAAAAGTTTTAAACAATCCGAGAACAAAAACGATACTGCACAGCGTATAAAATATAAATTCTCTGCCCTTCATCTGCCTCTTTTCAGCCACTAAGAAAACCGCAGGCTCTTTTACATTCATAAATTTGTTGGATAAGAGTAACCGGTTAATAACGGAGCTGTAGGATTTTACTACCGTGTGAGTGCCTGAAGCTATTGCTGCTTTTAATTTAGCACTGTCTGCAGAAAGCGAATGCAACGTATCTGTTAAATTGTTTTGCAATGTATCAGTTAGCGCTTGTGAATTTGCATGATTGCTTAAAAAGATGAGGAGAAGGATGCCTGGAAAATATGCGCGTACTTTCATTTTGTCACGTATGCATTCGTTTATCTTTCAAAAATAGTTGATATATCCAAAATGTATCTTGGATGAATTGCGAATATCAAATTTTACATCATTTCTTTTTCCCAGCGCATAGCTAAGATTCAGAAGGCCAAATTTTGTTTCGAATTCAAGGCCGGCCCCGGCACTTATAAAATTATTTGAATAATTGGTTGCATTAAAATTTGTATGGGTTATGCCGACGTCGCTAAAACCAAAAAAATAGGAATTGATTCCTACAAGATAGCGGTATTCAGCAGTAAATACAGCATACCTGTTGGCATAAATACTCTCTTCATCAAAGCCCCGTAATAGTTGATAACCGCCGATCTGAAATAACTCGTTCCGGAAAATCTGCGGGCTTTCAAACCATCCAACATTTAAGGCGGTTTTCAAGGTCGCGCTTTTACCGGCAGGTTGATAATGTGCAAGCGGCGGCTGTAGCCCGCAAACGATACGATTTTAATTTTATGGAATCGTATAATGAATTAAAATTGAATGCAGGGTCCGAAGGATCTTTCAGGTTAATAATATCATTATTTTTTGTAATCTTCTTAATACCGGCTGAGGCGGTTATTTCAAGCTCATTTCCTTTTCGGGGATTGAGCCTGTAATTGGTATTGATAAAACTGTAATTGATGCCAATATTACCCGAGCTTACGTCAATATTGGGGGGCAATGTCTTTGTAATTAATACACTGCCCGTATCTACTCCGCCTGAAAGCAAGATAGCTGCGCTCATTTTGATAAAAAATTTTACATGATTGATTGGCAGATAAAAGATACTGTATCCCAATAACAGTATTAAGCTGCAGATAAGAAGAATCTCTTTTTAATAAGTCAAAAGAAAAGTCCACTCCAAATAAAGAATTCAAAATATAAGGATGATTATACGCGAGATTTAATCTCGGCGATTGCGGCTGAAGCTGTTGCCAGTTCACTAAAATATTTTCGCCGGAGCCGAGTGCATTCTTGAGGTTAAGATGCACATCCCCTGTAACCTGTGTTTTATTCGTGATAGTATTACCGGGTAAAAAACCTACCAGTATATTTATTTCACTGCTACGCTTAGGCTGAAGATATAAATTAAGAACAGAGCCACTACCCAACATACTAACGTCCCACGTTTGTTGTTGTTGCAGGTAAGGCAATTGCTGTATTTTTTGAGTTACACTTTTCAGCTTTTGATTGTTATAAATACTGCCATTGCTGATTCCCAGGTAATGCTGAAGAAATAAATTTTTAATTTTTGCCTTTCCGTAAACCCTAATGCTGTCAATGTGGTAGAACGGGCCTTTTCTCACCCGTAAATCTCCTTTGATCTTATCGCCGGATATATTAATATTTTCTAATGAAACTTCGGCAAACGGGTATCCATTACTTTCATAATAATTTAATATTTTTTCCTGCTGCTGCTGCAAACGGGTAAAATCAATTTTCTTATTTTTGAATTGCCTGCTGTTCCAGCCTATGGCATCAAGCAATTTATTATCAATACTGTCTGTATTTATCTGAACCCATTTAAATTGTTCTCCCAGATACAAATTTACATTTGCGGAAGTTGAATCATACCACACTGAATCTACTGATGAAGCGGGGAAACCTTTCCCTAAAAGAGCTGCAGGTAATGAATTCACGTAAATAAAAGCAAATGCTTTTCCTTCAAAAGAAGTCGTAAGACCAAGTTGCTGTAACTTTATACGAGGTATCTTTGCCGGTCAAAGTATATTTAACTGTATATTTTTTCTGACAGTGAACATTTGAAATAATGAAAAATAAAAATATTTGAATAAGAAATACTACCGGCAGGTACCTTTTAAATTGTCGCCCCGCAGAATGCGTAGCGGCTGAAGGCAAGGCCCGCGGATGATTTCTACACGTAGTGCCTTCACCAGCCAACAAGGATTTGGAAAGTACTTCCACCGGGCAGAAATAAGTTACTGTTGGTGATTTCATATTACCATTCAAATCTAAAATGAAATATCGACACAGTGGTGTAGTACACAGTGAAGCTTATAAAACAAAATTAAATTCTTTGGCGGGCATATATATTCATATTCCATTTTGCAAACAGGCATGTTATTATTGCAATTTCCATTTCTCCACCTCACTTCATTTAAAAGATGAAATGATTGCCGCCTTAACCAGGGAAATTGAACTAAATGCGCGCGCGCGCGGACGGTGAGAAAGAAATTATTGAAACCATATACTTTGGTGGAGGAACCCCAAGCCTTCTGTCACCGGCAGTTATAATGAGTTTATTGAATTCTATAAAAAATAATTATGTAATAAGTGAAGATGCCGAAATTACTATTGAAGCCAACCCTGATGACGTGAGCTTCGAAAGGTTAACGACATGGAAAGACGCAGGTATCAACCGGCTGAGCATCGGCATTCAGTCTTTTAAACAAACCGACTTAGAATGGATGAACAGGGCACATAATGCAACACAGGCAAATGCATGTTTATTAATGATACAAGAAGCGGGCTTTAAAAATTTTTCTGCAGATCTTATTTACGGAACTCCCGGCCTCACTGATAAAGAATGGAAATTTAATGTTGACCGGCTTATCAATTTAGGAGTACCACATATTGCCTGTTATGCACTAACTGTTGAACCAAATACCGCCCTGCAAAAAATGATCACATTAAAAAAGAAAGCAGGCATCAATACCGATGAGCAGGCAAGACAATTTTTACTACTTATGAAATGGATGCGTGCTGCGGGATATGAGCACTATGAAATTTCAAATTTTGCAAAACCCGGTTCGAGGAGCAGGCATAACAGCAGTTATTGGCAGGGTAAAAAATATATTGGGATAGGCCCGTCTGCGCACTCATATGACGGTACAACAAGAAGATGGAATGTAGCCAATAACGCATTATACATCCAGTCAATAAAGAAAGACATAATTCCATTCGAAGAAGAAAAACTTACCCGGGTTCAACAAATGAATGAATATATTATGACCTCACTACGCACTATAGAAGGCCTTGACCTCAATCTTATAGAAAATAATTTTTCAAGTAAAGAAAGAAAAAGAATTGAGATGGAAATTCAAAAACATGTTTTAAATAATAAAATACTTCTTACCAATGAAAAAATTATTTTAACTGATGAAGGAAAATTATTTGCCGATGGAATTGCAGTGGATTTATTTGCTATGGATTAAATTACAGTAGTCAACAAATGGTTACAATATTGATTGCCGTGTTTGCGCCACAATTGGAATTATTTATCAGCTTCTGCTGTCATCCTTTGGCATTTTCGCCAACAATTTTTCATTTCTGTTGTTGGTTACAAGACCAACGGTGCAATGTGTTAGCAATGGCATAACCAATCCGCTACTTTTTAGTTATAACCGTATCTGTAAGCCCTTGTTTGGCTTTTCCTGTATTAACTTTAGATTTTAATGCTGAATAGCCCTCATATGCAACCAGTACAATTATCAGGAAGATAATACTTAGGATTGTCTTCTTTATCAAACTTTTCATAGGTCGAACTTAGGATTTTATAGTTATGATTGTTATTCCCGTCATTGTTGGCGTTTTCACCACATTTTTACTTTTCTATTATTGGTAACAAGACGCGGGAACGTTTAGAGGCATGCTGAACCTCAAACTAATGTTTTCTCAATCTCCAGGAAACCCTCTTCAGGAGGAAGATGTTCCCATAAAATTTTATAAATAGCTTCGGCAATCGGCATATCTGCATGTATATTCTTATTAATAATATTTATGCATTTGCTTGCATTGTAACCTTCTGCCACCATACTCATCTCAAGCTGTGCCGCCTGTACAGAATATCCTTTGCCTATCATATTACCAAATGTACGGTTGCGGCTGTACAACGAATAGCAGGTAACGAGCAGGTCTCCCAAATATACAGAAGCTGCATAATTGGTAACGTGCTTTTCAGCTCTGGTATGCGATGCTGAATGATCAATACTGCCTACTTCAACATGTTGTATGCCCGTTTTACGAAGAAACCCGGCCATTTCATCAGCGCTGTTTGCAATGAGCACACTTAAGAAATTATCGCCATATTCAAGCCCATGTGCAATACCAGCTCCCAATGCATAAATATTTTTTAAAACGGCTGCGAATTGTACTCCAATGATATCTGTATTGTGTAGTGGATTTAAATATGGAGTTTTAAAATGAGATGCAATTTCACAAGTCGCTTCTTCATCAACTCCGGAAAAAGTAAGGTAAGATAATTTTTCAGCAGCGACTTCTTCGGCATGGCAAGGCCCGAGTACCGTAAAATAATTGCTCAGTTCTACAGAAAATTCCTCTTTGAGATAATCATTGAGTAACAAATTGCTGAACAGGCAAAATCCCTTTTATAGCGGAAACAACTTTTTTATCGTGGAAAATATTTTTAGGCAACGGGCCGAGCACATCTATAACATAAGCAGACGGAACTACTATGATAATGCAATCAGAATTATTAATCACTTCTGCAACGTCAGTGGTAAGGTGCAACAAGCCGGTATCAAAATATGCAGAGCTGAGATATTGAGGATTGTGGTGCCGGTTTTTAAGATGGGCAATAACGGTTTCACTTCTTATCCACCAGTTGATTGAATTATTATTGTCGGTTAAAATTTTGGCCAATGCAGTGCCCCAGCTTCCACTTCCAATAATTCCGAATTTCATAAAAGTCCTAATTTTTCAACTGCAATTTGTGCGGCTACCTGGCTTGCATCTTTTTTATTATAGGCCCTTGCTTCTGCAATTAATACTCCATCAATTTTTGCACCTATAGTAAATAACCTTCTCCCGTTCTCTACTCTTTCGTCCAAAGTTTCAAACTCAAGATTTTTCCCGTTTTTATTTGCCCAGCCATATAATTTGTTTTTTTGATTGATATCAAGATTTTCGAGGTCCTGCATAAAAAAATGCGGGCTGATAATGTGCTGATTCACCCAATTTTGCGTTCTTCTATATCCCTTGTCAAGATAAACTGCACCGACTACAGCTTCCAGTGTGTTGCCAAATATCTGTGATATTTTTAACGAGTTATCAAACCGGTTGTAGAAGGTAATTTTTTTTAAACCAATTTTTAAAGCGATCTCATTTAGCTGGTTCCTGTTAACCATTTTACTTCGCATCTCGGTTAAGAAACCCTTCATCTTTATAAGGATAACGCATGAAAAGATAATGGGCAACAAGTGAACTGAGCACTGCATCACCCAGAAATTCAAGCCTTTCATTATTTTCATCCGCGCCCTCCCTTATGGAACGATGGCTAAGCGCCGTTTTATATAAATCTAAATTTACCGGGAGCCAGCCCAAGTACGTTGCGGAGTTGCCTTCTCAAATCCCTGTCTGATTTTGAAGAAAAAATATTTCTGAAAAAAAGCACAGATGAAATTTATATGAATTATACCCTAAATTACTGAAAATTAATTTCAAGGCAGATAGCTATAGAATAGAATCATTTATAAATTTCTCTCATAAATTAATTGAAAATATTGTATTACAATTATAATTGAGATCGCCTTCAATTTGGGTGGCTTTAAGATAGATATTAACCGGAGCATGATGTTCCCTGCCACGACATTAAGTAAGTAAGATAATCCGTTTAAGAGAAGTGCGTTTATTTCAAATATTTAAAAATAATTACCATTGCAATTATTAGGGTAAGCCAAAAAACAAAAGACCATAAAATCAATGTTCCTTCTGCGCCTGAAACTCTTTTTACCAACTTCTTTTCAAGTTTGGCAGCATCTTCTTTTGTAGCAAAAACATTTTTCATATCATCACGCCACAAAGCAATTTCTTTTTTAGAGGCATCGACTTCTTTCAGCAACCTTTTTATCAATTTCCGTATTAATATACTGCATTATTTCAGCAGCTTCCTTTTCGCCAAGGCGGCGCACTAAAAAGTTCTGAATATCAGTATCAGAAGAATTTACAGCGAGTGTCCATAAGAGAAACTTTTTATCGGAGAAAATTTATGGCTTGTACTTTTTTATTATTACGGAAGCATTGTGGCCACCAAATCCAAAAGTATTGCTAAGTGCGGCATTCACCTCCTTTTCCTGGGCTTTGTTGAAAGTGAAATTAAGCTTTGGATCCAATTCAGGATCGTCAGTAAAATGATTGATGGTAGGAGGAATAATATTCTTTGTTACTGCCAGTATACATGCAATGGCTTCAATTACGCCTGCGGCGCCGAGGCAATGGCCGGTCATTGATTTGGTAGAACTAATATTTAAGCCATAAGCCTTATCACCAAAAACACTTAAGATGGCCTTTGTTTCAGCTATATCTCCCAAAGGAGTTGAGGTACCATGAACATTAATATAATCTATGTCCCCAGGCTTCATGCCTGCATCTTTTAAAGCAACATGCATTACGTTTTTTGCACCCAAGCCCTTCGGGATGCGGAGCTGTAATATGATAAGCATCTGCAGTAGCCCCGCCACCGGCAATTTCGCAATAAATTTTTGCACCTCTTGCAATAGCATGTTCCAGTTCTTCCAGTATAACAACTCCTGCACCTTCACCCATTACAAAACCATCACGGTCTTTATCAAACGGACGGGAAGCAGTTTTAGGATCATCGTTTCTTTCACTTAAAGCTTTCATTGCATTAAAACCACCAACACCTGCTTCGCAAATAACTGCCTCACTTCCGCCGGTAAGTATGATATCCGCCTTACCCAGGCGAATGTTATCATAAGCGTCAATAATAGCATTTGTACTACTTGCACAAGCGCTCACTACAGCGAAATTCGGGCCGCGAAAACCATACCGCATGGAAATTTGCCCGGCGCCAATATCGAGTATCATTTTGGGAATAAAGAAAGGATTGAAGCGGGGAGTGCCGTCACCTCTTGCAAATTCCATTACATCATCCTGGAAAGTAGTGATGCCTCCAATACCGCTTGCAAAAATTACTCCTACCCTGTCCGGGTCAACATTCTCTTTGCTTATCCCGGCATCTTTTACAGCTTCATCACTTGCAATGAGCGCAAATTGGGTAAACCTGTCTAATTTACGGGCTTCTTTTCTTTCAAGATAATTGGTGGGTTCAAAATCTTTAACCTCGCAGGCAAACCTGGTCTTAAATTTCGCAACATCGAATTGCTGAATAATATCAGCGCCAGATACACCTTTAACCAAACCATCCCAATATTCCGGAACGGATTTACCTAAAGGCGTTATGGCTCCCAATCCTGTTACAACTACTCTTTTTAATTCCATAAGTTGCCTGCGATGTTAAATAAGATGATTACTTAGCATGCTCTTCAAGGTATGCTACAGCCTGGCCAACCGTAGTAATGGTTTCGGCCTGCTCATCAGGAATAGAAATATTAAATTCTTTTTCAAATTCCATGATTAATTCAACTGTGTCCAAACTGTCGGCACCTAAATCGTTAGTAAAAGAAGCTTCCGGCGTTACCTCAGCTTCATCAACTCCTAATTTGTCAACAATGATTTTTTTAACTCTTGTTGCAATGTCTTGCATGATTGTAAAATTTAGTTAATACGGCTACAAAAATATACTTTTTGTGATAAAAAAAAATAATAACTAATCATTTCGGTTTCCGGGTAAAAATTGAGGTTTTATAGCATGCTTTTACAATAAATTTATATTACGAATAACAGCTTACAGAAATTTAATATGCGGCAAAATATTTTTTCTGCAAAGTTTTCATTATTAATAATAGTAGGCTTGTACAATAATTTCTTTTTCCGGAATTACATACCAGTTATCATTTTTTTGCGACACGGCTGATAATTTTCAACAAATAATATTTGTATATTTATTCATGCTTTAAACGTTCGCTCCAGAATTTTCATTATGCCAATTAAACAAATAGATCACGGGACAAAAGAATACAAGCAAATGATAGATTTGCGTTATGAAATTTTACGCAAACCTTTGCATCTTTCTTTTGAAGCCGATGAGCTTGAGAAAGAAAAAAATGATATTCTTATAGGGGCTTTTGAAGACGAAAAAATGCTCGGATGCTGTCTGCTTACCATAGTTCAGAAAGATTGTGTAAGGCTCCGGCAAATGGCTGTACAAAATAATTTACAGGGCAAAGGTATCGGCGCCTCCATGATGAATTTTGCAGAGCATGTAGCGAGGGACGCGGGTTATAAAAAACTGATCATGCATGCGCGTAAATCGGCAATTGGATTTTATGAAAAATTTGGCTACAAAGTTTCGGGCGATGAATTTATTGAGTTATCAATTCCCCATTGTATAATGGAGAAAAAACTTACTCATTTATGAAGAATCAGGCATTGAGCAGTCTGCAGTTAGCAGCGCATAATAAGCAATAACAATTCAACAATTCGGCAATTAAACATTTTTCTCATTAATCTTCTCTCTCAATATTTTTCTTGCCTCACTTATTTGCAGCGGTTCGAATGCCTCTTTGGGAATAATAAAAAAAGAACGGCTGTCGAAATATAAATGAAAAAAATGCGGGCTTTCAATCATAGTGCTGAAGGCTTTCCATGGCCAGCTCCTGCTACCGCGTTCATTTTCAATAAACATGTGCTGCTCTTCAAAACTTACTTTAAACCGGTCTTTGAAAGTGGCAGACTTGCGATAAATAATCGTAGGAAGCACATACCAGAAAGATATCATTAAACTAAACCAAAGAAAAGAACTTCCTATAAATGCATATGCAGATACTTTTCTGAAAAAATAAAATCGCTGCCGCAACAATCGCAAATACGTTTACCAGTATCACCATAATTTTTATTTCATTCCTTGTAATAAAATGATAACGCAATGCCTGTAAAACTTTAGGTTTGTTATAGATAAAGTAAGATGAAGTCATATAAACAAATCATTTGAAGTTTTAATTGTGATTTTTGAATTGCTGAATTGTTGAATTGCCAAAAACCATTTCAGCTGTATAAGCGGTAGTGTATTCAATTCTTTAACCTTGTAACAATTTAACAATTTAATTTTACCCGTCAACAGAAACCTTTGAAAGAATATATCAAATGAAATATACAAAACTCTTTGCTATAATATTACTGATTTTTGGTGTCAATGCCAATGGTTTTACCAACCAAAAGTGCCTTCCGCCGAAGTGATTGTAAACGAAGCCCTGGCTAATGCCCAAACACACATAAAAATGTATTTATAATTTTTCATGCATCCTGGTGCGGCTGGTGCCATAAAATGAACAATTCCATGAATGACGAAAAACTAAAGTCCTTTTTCGATAACAATTACGTCGTCGTTCATCTAACAGTAGATGAAAGTAAAGACAAAAAAGAACTGGAAAACCCGGGCGTCAATTGAGCTCCGCACAAAATATCATGGGGAGGAACAAGGCTTGCCTTATTGGTTTATATTGGATGCAAAAGGAAATTTCCTCGCCGATGCCCGGTTGAAACCCGAGCAACGCAGATGTAAATGCAAAAGCCACCAATGTTGGCTGCCCCGCAACTATTGAGGAAGTAGATTATTTTATAGAAGTGCTGAAAAAAACGTCTTCGCTTAATGATAAGCAACTTGCGCTGATACACAAACGGTTTTTGAAAAATAAAGAATGAGTTTCAAAAACTGCCAGGTTGGTATTTGTTTCTTTCTTGTTAAAACCCGACAGACAAAAGGATTTGATCACAGCGTTATGTTAATCGTTAATTGTAGGTGGTTAATAGCTGAAGTTCAGATTGTATCGGCAGCAGAATACCAGTTTCGAAATACACTACATCGTATACCGGTATTATTTATGAGTATAACAAAAAAGCCATCCCTGCTAAGAATGGCTTTTTTGATTTTGGCATAAGAAATTTAACTACATCCCATACTGTTACCACAATTCAAACATTTATAGCAGGTACCGCTGCGGATAGTGATGTGCCCACAGGTATTACATGCGGGCGCATCGCTCTGCATATTTTTTGCCGCAGCATTTACTGCATCATATCCGTTATTTACTTTTTTTGCATGTTCAACCCGGTGTGGCTTTTGCGTTTGTGCCTTTACGTTAGTTGAGCCAATCACCCTTACTTCACTTAATTCGGGAACCCTGTTACCAATGGTTGGCGTATTTTCATCCCATGGTTCATTGCCCATGTTTTCCACTTCAGGTTTATCAAGCACATGCACCAGGTCATTTCTGCCCAGGTATTCATAGGCCAGTGAGCGGAACATAAAATCAATAATAGAAGTGTGGTTTTAATATTCGGATGATCAACCATCCCGGATGGCTCAAACCTGGTGAAAACAAATTTCTCAACAAACTCTTCCAATGGAACACCATATTGAAGACCGATCGAAATTGCAATTGCAAAACAGTTGAGCATGCTGCGCATGGTTGCGCCTTCCTTTGCCATGTCAATGAAAATTTCTCCTAATGTGCCATCATTGTATTCACCTGTTCGCAGGAATAATGCCTGCCCGTTTATTTTTGCCTTTTGTGTAAAGCCCCTGCGCTTGGCCGGTAATGCCCTCGTTCAACAATCATTGCAAGCTGGCGCTTTAATGCAGTATCGGCACTGCTTTGCACACGCTTGTTCATTTCTTCAAGTAATTCTCAACGGTAAGCTTGCTCATATCAACAATGCTTGGTTTGTTGCGTTTCACTGCTTGCATTGCCGGTTGCCATTGTCCTCTATTTTTTTCTTCTTATCACTTTTATTGCTCAGTGGCTGAGATAATTTGGAACCATCACGGTAAAGCGCACACGCTTTTAATCCAAGCTGCCAGCTTAACTTGTATGCTTCTGCAATCTCTTCAAGCGTTGCTTCATTTGGCAGGTTGATTGTTTTTGAATTGCCCCGCTTATAAATGGCTGTGCAGCCGCCATCATACGGATATGGCCGGTGTGATGAATATATCTTTCACCTATTTGCCCGCATTTATTGGCACAATCAAATACCGATAAATGTTCTCTTTTAAATAAGGAGCACCTTCAACAGTCATGGTACCGCAGATATATATATTTGCTTCTTCAATTTGTTCATCCGTATATCCCAATGCTTCCAGAAGGCTCCATTCAAAATCATTATATTCTTCCGGCTTAAAGCCTAAGCGCTGCAGGCATTCTTCTCCCAAAGTATATACATTGAAAACAAAGCCTATTTCAAATGCAGCAGACATGGCTGCTTCCAGCTTTTGAATTTCAGTTCCGGTAAATCCTTTTTGCAAAAGTGATTGCGGATTTATATGTGGTGCGCCTTTTAATGTAGCATGGCCCTTTTGCATAGTTGACAATCTCTTCAATTTCTTTTTCCGGTATTTTAAATTGCGCAATGCCTGCGGTACACTTTGGTTAATAATTTTAAAATAACCACCGCCACTTAATTTTTTAAATTTCACCAATGCGAAATCAGGCTCAACACCGGTAGTATCGCAATCCATTACAAGGCCGATAGTTCCTGTAGGCGCAATCACCGTCGTTTGTGCATTTCGATAGCCATATTTTTCACCCATCATTACTGCATCATCCCATGCTTTTGTTGCTGCCTTCAATAAATAATCCGGGCAATATTTTGCATTGATACCCTGTGGCTTTATTTCAATTCCTTCATATGCATCCATAGCATCATAAGCAGCAGCACGGTGGTTGCGCATTACACGCAGCATGTGTGTTTATTTTCTTCATACCTGGTGAAAGCGCCCAGATGCGCAGCAAGCTCTGCAGATGTTTTATAAGCAATGCCCGTCATGATCGCAGTAATAGCGCCTGCAATGCCACGTGCTTTTTCACTATCATAAGCAATACCACTTACCATGAGCATGCTGCCAAGATTGGCAAAGCCAAGGCCCAATGTTCTGTAATCATAACTAAGCTGTGCAACTTCTTTACTTGGAAACTGCGCCATTAATACAGAAATTTCCAACACGGTTGTCCATAAGCGTACTGTATATTCAAAACCTGCAACATCAAAAGAATTGTCATCTTCATTAAAAAACCTGCGAAGGTTTACAGAGGCAAGGTTACAGGCAGTATTGTCCAGAAACATATATTCACTGCAAGGGTTACTTGCTCTTATCGGGCCGCCTTCCGGGCAAGTATGCCATTCATTGATAGTAGTATTATATTGCGTTCCGGGATCTGCGCAGCGCCATGCAGCATAATTAATGTCATCCCATAATTTTTTCGCCTTTACTTTTTTCATGGTACGGCCATCACTTCTGCGCTTTCAGTTCCCAATCGCCATCTGCATCGAGGGCACGAAAAAATTCATTGGGTATGCGTACAGAATTGTTGCTGTTTTGGCCGCTGACTGTTTTGTAAGCTTCCCCTTCATAATCGCTTGGATAACCTGCATCAATTAACGCAGCCACTTTCTTTTCTTCACCAACTTTCCAGTTTACAAAAGTTTCAATTTCCGGGTGGTCCAAATCAAGGCAAACCATTTTAGCAGCACGCCTTGTTGTGCCACCACTTTTAATAGCACCTGCAGCGCGGTCTCCTATTTTAAGAAAACTCATCAACCCGCTGGATGTTCCGCCGCCACTTAGTTTCTCACCTTCACCACGTATGCTGCTGAAATTGGTTCCAACGCCACTTCCATATTTGAAAATTCTTGCTTCACGAACCCACAGGTCCATAATACCACCTTCATTTACCAGGTCATCCTCCACACTTAAAATAAAACATGCATGAGGCTGCGGGCGTTCATAAGCCGATGTTGATTTTTTTAACTGGCCATCCATTGCATCCACATAATAATGCCCCTGTGGCTTTCCTGTTATACCATACACTTCATTAAGGCCTGTATTAAACCATTGGGGTGAATTAGGCACACAGGCCTGGTTCAATATGCCATATATCAGCTCTTCATAAAAAACCTGTGCATCTTTTTTTGTTGCAAAATAATTATTGCGCTCACCCCATACACGCCAGCAATGGGCCATACGGTGGGCAACCTGTTTTACCGAAGTTTCTCTCCCTGTTGTTCCACCTGGTTGCGGAACGCCGGCTTTCCGAAAATATTTTTGTGCCAATATATCTGTGGCAATCTGGCTCCATTGTTTCGGCACCTCCACGTTATCCATTTGAAATACAATTTCGCCGGTAGTATTTTTAATTACCGAAGTACGGTAATCATACTCGAACATATCAAAGGGAGAAATACCTTCTTTTGTAAAATGACGGCGAAAAACGAGGCCTGTTGAAGGCAGATTATTAGTTGACATTGGGCTAATATTATTTTAGGTTAATAATTACTTTTGAGCAATGCGGGAGAGCGAAAATATTTTTTCTGCTTCATAAAACATCATAAAATAAATCTTAAATTTTGCACAGTCTGTGGAAAACAAATGTGCATAATTTGGGAAGTCATGCGCACAGTGCGTTTAAAAATTTTTGCACATTTTTTTCATATGGTTTTTACTAAAAAAAATTTTTTTTACGCTGTTAAAAACACGTACTTATACTATGAGAGACAGTAATTCAAAGAGTTTCACAGGCAACGGTAAGAGTTGACCATGCAATAACCGGAACGATTCAAAAAGGGCTTCTAATATTTGTTGGAATTGAAGATGCTGATACAGAAGATGATATAAAATGGCTGAGCAATAAAATTGTAAACCTTCGCATTTTTGACGATGAAAATAAAGTGCCTAATATTTCCGTGAAAGACATCAACGGAGATATTTTAGTAGTAAGCCAATTTACTTTACATGCTCACTAAAAAAGGAAACCGTCCTTCTTATATAAAAGCGAGTAAGGCAGAAATAGCAATACCTCTTTATGAAAAATTTCTAGTACAATTATCAAAAGACCTCGGCAAAATAATATCTACAGGGGTGTTTGGCGCAGATATGAAAGTTGAATTAATAAATGATGGGCCGGTAACGATTTTGATAGATACTAAGAATAAAGAATAGTTTATTACACTAATTTTATCGAATTACACTAATTGCAATTGTTTCATCCTTCCCGAATCTCAAGATTCACTTTAAATTTTATTATGGCAGAACTATTTTTTAAGAAGATTCTTTTGAAATTATTGGAATATCTATGAAGTTCATAAACACGTGAATAGGCTTAAAAGAATCAATTATTTGGGACGCAATGAAATGGATCATACGCTGGTACAATAATCATACATTCAAAGAATAAAGAATAATTATTACACTAATTTTATCGAATTACAGTAATTGCGAGTGTTCAATACTGTTTGTGATCTTCAGTGCGGTTTTAAAAATTATTTATGGCTGACTTATTATTCAAAGATGAATCCTATAAAATAATTGGTATATGTATGGAAATTCATAAGATACTTGGAATGGGCTTAAAAGAAATCAATTATAAGGATGCAATGGAAATGGAATTTATTGAACATAAAATTCCTTACGAAAGAGAAAAAAGATTTGTAGTAAAATATAAAGAAAGGATATTGCGCAATCCTTACTCAGCGGATTTCATGGTATATGATTCAATTATCCTGGAAGTTAAATCTGCAGCTGCAATCACTGACGCACACATTTCGCAAGCTCTTAGCTATTTATCTGTATCTCAGCAAAAATTAGGCATGGTAATAAATTATGGCGAAAAATCCCTGACATGGAAGCGTAGTCGTTGTTTTAAAAAATTCGTGTAATTAGATAAAATTCGTGTAATAAATCAATAAAAATAATGACAATCCAAGAAGCCCAAACCAAAGTTGATGAATGGATAAAAACCGTTGGCGTAAAATATTTTAGTGAGCTCACCAACCTCGGAATTTTAATGGAAGAAGTTGGGGAGCTTTCAAGATTGATGGTTAGAATTTATGGTGACCAATCTTTTAAAGAAACTGACAAAAATAAAAAGCTGAGTGATGAAATGGCTGATGTGTTGTGGGTATTAATTTGCCTTGCCAACCAAACAGGTGTTGACCTTACTGAGGCATTGCAAAAAAATTTTGAAAAGAAAAATTTGAGGGATGGAGAAAGGCATAAGAATAATGAGAAACTGAGATAAATAATTAAGTTCTTTAACTAAGAGTTTTACTACACGGCATAGAAACAATAGAATCATAGGCTCACATAGAAATGCATAATACTCAAAATATATTCATGCTTATAAAATAAGGAATGTACCGATTTAGTAACGCAATATCGTACGGGAATATGACTCAATTCTATTCAAATTCATCTATGTGTATTTCTATGTGGCTATGTTCCTATGTGGTGAAATCCTAATGTTCATAACCGCCATAGGTATTGCTACAAATCACTTTATATAATTACTTAATGCCGGTTGTAATATCTTTGCGCCTTATGGCAAATGAATTAAATAATTTTAGCGAGATAATTGCACACTGCAAAGAGTATGGCTACATCTTTCCTTCCAGTGAAATTTATGATGGCTTAAGCGCTGTATATGATTATGGGCAAAATGGCGCGCAATTAAAAAAGAATATCCGTGATTACTGGTGGAAAAGCATGACGCAGCTTCATGAAAATATTGTAGGCATAGACGCAGCAATATTTATGCATCCGCTTACCTGGAAAGCAAGCGGGCACATTGATAATTTCAGTGACCCGATGATTGATAATAAGGATAGTAATAAGCGGTATCGTGTTGATCATTTGATAGAAAGTTTTGCAGATGAACAATTAGCAATTGGCAATGAACAAATAGCAAGAAGAGTATGCCATTGCTGACAAAATGGAAAACTTATTAGCAACAGATGATTTTGCGGGATTGAAAAAACTGATTGAAGAAAATAAAATAAAGTGTGAAGTTAGCGGCACCAGCAACTGGACCGATGTTCGCCAGTTTAATTTAATGTTCTCAACTGAATTGGGAAGCGTTGCAGAAGATGCCAATACCATTTATCTGCGCCCTGAAACAGCACAGGGAATTTTTGTAAATTTTTTAAATGTGCAAAAAACAGGAAGGATGAAAATTCCTTTTGGCATTGCACAAACGGGTAAAGCATTTCGCAACGAAATTGTAGCACGACAATTTATTTTTCGGATGCGGGAATTTGAACAAATGGAAATGCAGTTCTTTGTTAAGCCCGGAACCGAAATGGAATGGTATAATTACTGGAAAACAGAAAGAATGAAATGGCACGAAAGCCTTGGCATTCCTGCAGAAAAACTTCGGTATCATGATCATGTAAAACTCGCGCATTATGCAAATGCAGCCGTTGATATCGAGTTTGAATTCCCTTTTGGATTTAAAGAACTCGAAGGCATTCATTCGAGAACTGATTACGATCTTAAACAACACCAGGAATTAAGTAAAAAGAAATTACAATATTTTGATAACGATTTAAAAGAAGATGGCAAACCTATTGGAAATTATATTCCTTATGTGGTTGAAACTTCTGTTGGCTTGGATCGTCTATTCCTAACCGTTATAAGCGTTGCCTATAGGAATGAAAAATGGATAAAGGAAGATGGAACTGAAGACAGCCGCGTAGTCCTTGGCATTCCGGCAAAAATTGCCCCTTATAAACTGGCGATACTTCCGCTTGTAAAAAAAGATGGCCTGCCGGAAATTGCCAAACAATTATTGAACGAATGCAAGCAAAGCTTTCATACTTTTTATGAAGAAAAAGATAGCATTGGCAAGCGTTACAGAAGAATGGATGCCATTGGAACTCCTTATTGCGTTACCATTGATCACCAGACAAAAGAAGATGATACAGTTACGATTCGTGACCGTGATACTATGAAACAGGAAAGGATTTTATTAACAGATGTAAAAGAAATAATACAAAAAAATATTGAGCTGTAAGCAATGCGTTGCTATCATTTTTCAATTATTCAACAATGGTCAGCAACATCATTGTTTTCTTTGTAGCTCTTATTGAATAAGGAACTTTTTCATGTAGTGCCAGCATTTGCCCGCTGCTTATTTTAATCTTTTTAAACTGGGCTTTAACCGATATTCTCCCATCAATTACATGCAGGCTCAAAACATTTTCAGGATGTTGGGTATGCATTTCTGCTTTTTTTCGCAAGCCTGTTAATACAATACGCATTTTATCTGATTTGAAAACTGTAATCGCATTGCGGTCACCCTTTTTCCATTGCTTTTCCCTCTTTATCTGCTTTATAAAAGAAGGGATATCAATTAATAATTGTGAAGTATCAATCGTGCGTTCACCTTCCGGCCGGTTGTGTGTTGATTCGATATCTGTATCCATAAAACTATTTAGGCTTTTATTTACTGTTTTCAAAAATCATTCCTAATAAATTGAAGTACTACCTTTTAAGGAAAAGTACATTCATTTGCTTCTAAGCATTCCAAAAAGATTCGAAAGAAATACCCCGATTGCCATTCCGCATACCAGCAAAGTTACTACGTGAATGGCTCTTATGCATTCACTTCCCGTTAATCTTGTAAAATTGAAAAAGGAAAGTATCAACACAAAAAGTGAAATTCCCATTCCACGCAGAAACTGTTTTTATTTATCATAAGTTTATCTTTTGTCTAAATCAGTTTTGTAACTGCCCAAATAGGCTTCCTCATCATTTTCACATTTTCACATTTTCACATTTCATTTCACATTTTCACATTTGCACATTTTCTCTATCCATACAATTCGAGATGAACAGATTTTCTGTCATAACCCAACGCTGCAATTTTTTGGCGGGCATCATCAATCATCGCTTTCCACCCGCACAAATAAAAAGAAGCCGGCTTTAAATTATGCATATCCTCACAGGCTTCATTATTTTTTTTGCAAATTTCTTCATACAGGCTATGCACATAACCTTTATGTCCATCCCAGCCTTCACGGCTTAATGTAGGCATGTAAAAAAAATTTTCAATTTTAGTTTCCAGCTCTTTCATTTCCTCGTGGTACAAAAGATCTCTTCTGGTTCGGCAACCAAATATAAGGTATAGGTTTTTGTGAGGAATATTATGTATTTGAATATAATTAAGCATGCTGCGGAAAGGAGCAATCCCGGTTCCGGTACAAATAAAAAACAAATCTTTTTCAATATTTTCAGGCAATGTAAACACACCTTGCGGCCCCCGGAAAGTAAGCTCACTGCCCACTTTTATTTCATTGAATAAATAAGTAGTGCCTGCCCCGTCTTCCAGCAATACCATCAGCAATTCATATACATTAGTGCCATCAGGCCAGCTGGCTATCGAGTAACTCCGCCATCTTTTATTTTTTTGCTCATGAATCGGAAGGTCAAGCGTAACAAATTGCCCTGCCTTGAAATTAAAAGATTCGAGTTCATTCACCTTGATAAAAAAACGTTTTGTGTTATACGTTGCGTCCTCAATTCGTATCACTGTTCCTGTACGCCAGGGTTCTGATGCCATGCGGATAAATTTAAAGTAAAATAAACACGAATAATTTAAAGGCCATCAATGTTTAACCAAATTGTATTGCCTAATACTTAATAATATTTTTAATAAAGTGATAAATATATGTCAAACCTAATATCGCTGATACAACTCTGTAAATAAATTTTAGGAATCAACAAGCAGGCAATTTAACTTTGCATTGCTGATAAAAGAAGCTGAATGAACCTGGATGTGTTGATGGATATGTATAAAAATGATCCCCGCATTTTTACAATTGCGGACAGGATCGTATTGTCTAAACCGCAGCACATCCACCTTTCAGGGCTCAGTGGAAGCGCTTCACAATTTATTGTTGCCGCGGTTTTCAACCACCCGATTACGGCCCAGCTTAACCACCTGGTAATTTTAAGAGATGCTGAAGAAGCTGCTTATTTTCACAACACCATTGAAAATATTACTAAGGCACTGGATGTTTTTTATTTTCCATCCTCATTTAAAAACAAAAAAAACTATACGCTTCTTAACAGCAGCCATGTAATGCTGCGAACAGAAGCGCTTACAAAACTTAGTATTGGCGGCAATAAAAAAATTATTGTAACCTATCCAGAAGCCATTTTTGAAAAAGTTGTTTTATCAAAAACACTTACTGAAAATATTATTTCCTTTAAGCAGGGTGAAACGATTAACATGGATGCAACTGCTTTCACGTTTTGTTGATCATGGTTTTATCCGCAGCGATTTTGTTTATGAACCAGGGCAGTTTGCCGTTCGCGGTGGCATACTGGATATTTATTCGTTTGGTAATGAAAAGCCTTACCGTATTGAATTATTTGGAAATGACATTGACAGTATCCGCATATTTGATCCGGAAACCCAGCTTAGTGAACGCAAGCTCTTACAGGTAAATATTATTCCAAATGTAGAAACACAATTTACAAGCGGTGAAAAAGTTTCATTGCCAGATTTTCTTCGTGAAAATACGGTTGTATGGACCGAAGACTGGGAATTTATTAAAGAAATAATTGAGCAACAGGAAGAAGAAGTGCAATGGGCAATTACGCAATGGGCAATCGGCGACAAGCAACGGACAGGAAGAAGAATTAAATCAAAAACAGGATATTTCTGAAGAAGATTTTGTGACTGCTTCTATTTTGGAAGAACAAATTAAACAACGCCATATTGTTGAGTTTGGAAGCAAATCTTATTTTGCAAAAAACAATCGAAACAAACAACCCGCAATTGCCAGCTGTGACCTGCTGACGGTAAACTTCAATACCGTGCCTCAGCCTGCATTTAACCGGCAATTCAAGCTATTAATTGACAATCTAAAAAACTTAGAATCTAAAAAATATAACCTGTTTATTTTTGCCGATAATCCAAAACAATTAGAAAGGTTACACACCATTTTCAGGGACCTGGATGCTGAAATTAATTTCACTCCCATCCCTGTTTCAATACATGAAGGTTTTATTGATAATGACTTAAAAGCTGTTTGCTATACCGATCATGAAATTTTTCAACGCTACCATAAATACAGGGTAAAGCAGGCCTTTAGTAAAAATAAAGCGCTTACCTTAAAAATGCTTCGGGAACTGCAGCCCGGCGATTATGTAACTCATATTGATCATGGAGTAGGCGTGTATAGCGGCCTTGAAAAAATTGAAGCCAATGGAAGGCTACAGGAAGCCGTAAGAATTGTTTATAAAGACAAGGACCTTTTATATGTTAATATTTCTTCCCTTCATAAAATAAGTAAGTATAGTGGCAAGAGAAGGAACGGTTCCCAAAATGAATAAACTGGGCAGCGATGTATGGAATAAGCTTAAAGATAAAACAAAAAAACAGGTAAAAGATATTGCAACTGATCTTATAAAATTATATGCGCAAAGAAAAAGCTTAAAAGGCTTTGCTCATTCCCCGGATAATTATATGCAAACAGAACTGGAAGCCTCGTTTGTATATGAAGATACCCCCGACCAGAACAAAGCAGTAACAGATGTAAAAAATGATATGGAAAAGCCTTCACCAATGGACAGGCTTGTATGCGGTGATGTGGGCTTTGGCAAAACAGAAGTAGCTATAAGAGCCGCTTTTAAAACCTGCCTCGATGGAAAACAGGCTGCAGTATTGGTTCCTACAACTATTCTTGCTTACCAGCATTTTAAAACTTTCAGCGACCGGTTAAAAGATTTTCCTGTAACAGTTGATTATATTAATCGTTTTAAAACCTCGAAAGAAAAAAAAGAAACATTGCAAAAACTGGAAGCGGCAAAATTGATATCATCATTGGAACACATGCCCTGCTCGGTAAAGATGTAAAATTTAAAGACCTGGGAATAATGATTATTGATGAAGAACAAAAATTTGGCGTAGCCTCAAAAGAAAAATTAAAACAAATACGCACAACCGTTGACTCGCTTACACTAACTGCAACGCCTATTCCCAAGAACTTTACAATTCAGCCTGATGGGTGCAAGAGACCTTAGTATCATAAATACGCCGCCTCCCAACCGCCAGCCTATTCAAACGGAAGTGCATGTTTTTAACCAGGATTTTATAAGAGATGCCATTTATTATGAAACTGAAAGAGGCGGCCAGGTTTTCTTTATTCATAACCGGGTACATGGGCTTGCAGAAATGCGTGGCTTGTTGCAAGGGCTTTGCCCCGACCTGAGTATTGCCTATGCGCATGGGCAAATGGAAGGCGACCGGCTCGAAGAAACTATTCTTGATTTTATGGATCGCAAATATGATGTACTGGTGTGCACCAATATTATTGAAAGCGGAGTAGATATTCCTAATGTAAATACGATCATTGTTAACAATGCTCACCAGTTTGGCCTTAGTGACCTTCACCAGCTAAGAGGCCGTGTAGGCCGAAGCAATAAAAAAGCTTTTTGTTATTTGCTGGCTCCGCCCATGAGCACATTGCCTGCCGACAGCCGGAAGCGCTTAACGACTCTTGAGCAATACAGTGACCTTGGAAGCGGGTTCCAGATTGCCATGCGGGACCTTGACATACGTGGTGCCGGAAATTTGCTGGGAGGAGAACAAAGTGGTTTTATTGCGGAAATTGGTTTTGAAATGTATCAGAAAATTCTTGATGAAGCCATCAGGGAACTAAAACGGAAAGAATTTAAGGAATTGTTTAAGGAAGAAATTCAAAAACAGGATGATTTTGTTTCGGATTGCACGATTGATACAGATTTGGAAATTTTAATCCCTGATGAATATGTAGAAAGTATTACCGAAAGGCTTAATCTTTATTCGAGACTGGATAATTGTAATACTGAAAAAGACCTTATCGATTTTCATAAAGAAATGATTGACAGGTTTGGAGCTATTCCACCACAGGTAGAAGATCTTTTTACAACGGTAGATGCCGGAAAATAGCCGTTGATCTTGGTTTTGAAAAAATGATTCTGAAAGACGATACCTTAAAATGCTTTTTTGTAGCAAACCCCGATTCACCCTATTTCAACAGCGAAACTTTTCAAAGAATTTTAAATTTTATTCAAACTAAAACAAATAAAGCAAGACTTAAACAGGTAGGCAGAAACGGAATTCTGATAGTAAAGGATATATTCAGCATGACTGAATTGTTTGAGTTTTTAAAGAAAATGCACAAGGCATCTGTTTTGGAAGAATCTATTGCATAAAAAGTATAGTAAGACAAAAAAAAACGATACAGTATCACTATATCGCTTTAAAATTTATTTATAGGATTTCTACCATCCTTTTTTTGCAACGCCATCTTTTACCGCTTGTTCTGCATTGGCCTCGCTTAACATAGTGGTCATTTTATTTCCTTTTCCATCATGCCCCTGGGCCATATATCCGCCACGGGAAGTTTTGGTTATTACCGCATCCTGCATAGGAACATTTTTTTCTTTGGTTTTCATGCAATAGGCTGTTAACATTTTTGACATCTTGATTGGGGTTTTTTGTTTATTAAATGGGTTGTGCCCAAAGTCTAGTCGACCGTGGAATTCAAATGTAGCCATTTATACGTATTTCTCCCTATAATATTTCCGCACACAACCCGTGTTATTAATTTTTCAAGAGAATTTTTAATTTTTTTAATATTTACTTTTAATTGCATATTTTAAATACATTTCATATGAATATTCAAGTCCTGTTCCGCTGGATATTTTTTCAAGGAAATCCTTATAAGGAATAAACCTGAAATCGAAATTTACATTTTTGAAAATCTCTTTATCATAAATAAAACTTACAATTAAAAGTTCCCGGTGCTTTTCAACAAGCCCGGGATATTTTTCTGAAACTGATTGAAACAATGCCATTCCCCGCGGGCCTATATAACCTTCGCCATTCCAATAGCTCAAATCTATATCTACATTTTTAAAATCAAATAAGAAGATGGGAAAGAAATGCATTTCCTTCATTAAAAGGCTGCAACTTTTCACCGGAAATATCTTTATAATTTACATAATAATTGTCGAACACAATTTTCTTTAATAACTTTTTACCTATGTTAAAATTAACGATAGCCCGATTGCAAAATTCGTCAAGAGACTGAAGCGGCGTGTGTAAACTATCTACCTGCCCGCCTTTATGGGAATACAATAACTGAATGGGAAGGGCAAGTTCAACTTTTTATTATTAATTATATTTAATTTTGAAACATAGCCAATATCAAATTCTTCTTTAAAATCATCGCCGGGATGAATCGCCCTTCTCCAGTTTATAAAAAAATCATGGGTATAAGGTTTCGTATCCACCTGGAACTGAAACCCGTTTTCCAATCTTTCATTGATCATTAATTTATAATCGTAAATGGGTTCAATATATCCATGATTGGCATTGCCTTCAAGTGTACCAAGAATAAATGAGGAATGTTTGGCCTTATATTTCACTGAAAAAGTAGGGTCAACTGTTGTATAATGCGGCCTTCCAAATTCCTTTTGAAGATATATACCTCCTTTTATTATTAGCCTTGGATGAGATTTGATATTCAATTTCAGGAATTATTTCGTAACCAAATAAAGTTCCGCTCAAGTGGAATATTGCCAAACCATTCTGTATTATTTATATAATTTAAATTATATAAATTGAAAGAAAGTTGCTGGCTGTCTGCAGGATTGATTTCGGTTTTGCTTTTGAAAGTAGGATAATCGATCTGGGCAGTTGCTTTTATACATACCAAAAGCAGGAGCAGCGTGAATAACCTTCCTGGAGAGCATTTTATAGAATACGACATTAGGCTGGTAAATTTTCAGGATGCAATGTCACACATCTAACCTTGCATATTTTGCGTGAGTTTCAATAAATTCCCTGCGGGGTGGCACTTCATCGCCCATAAGCATACTGAATACGCGGTCTGCTTCTGCTGCACTATCAATGGTTACTAATTTTAAAGTACGGGTGGCCGGATTCATGGTTGTTTCCCAAAGTTGTTCAGAATTCATTTCGCCAAGGCCTTTGTAACGTTGTACATGAACGGTATCTTCTTTTCCATCTGCAACTTTTACAACAAATGCTTTACGGTCCTCATCGTTCCATGCATAAGTCTGGTCTTTCCCTTTTTTTAATAAGTATAATGGCGGCTGGGCAATGTAAATATATCCCTGCTCCACCAGTTCCTTCATATAACGAAAAATAAAAGTTAATATCAAAGTAGCTATATGGCTTCCATCCACATCGGCATCCGTCATAATAATGAGCTTATGGTAACGAAGTTTACTGATGTCCAACGCTTTAGGGTCTTCAGGCGTACCGATTTTTACTCCAAGAGCCGTAAACATATTTCTTATTTCCTCATTATCATAAATGCGGTGTTCCATCGCTTTTTCTACATTAAGGATTTTACCGCGCAACGGTAAAATAGCCTGGTAACTCCTGTCACGGCCCTGTTTGGCAGTTCCACCTGCAGAATCTCCTTCGACCAAAAATAGTTCGCACCGGAATGGATCTTTATCACTGCAATCTGCCAGTTTACCCGGCAATCCTCCTCCCGTTAGTACGCTTTTACGCTGTACCATTTCACGGGCTTTTTTGGCTGCAGCTCTTGCCTGTGCAGCCAATATTACCTTTTGAATAATTGTTTTGGCATCTCTTGGATTTTCTTCAAGGTAGGCGACCAATACCCGGCTAAGCGTAGAATCCACCACACCCATTACTTCGTTATTACCAAGTTTGGTTTTTGTTTGTCCTTCAAACTGGGGCTCGGGAACTTTAATAGATATCACAGCCGTTAAGCCTTCCCGAAAATCATCCCCTTCAATTTCTACTTTTGCCTTTTCAAACATGCCTTCTTTTTCACCATAACTTTTAAATACGCGGGTAATGGATCGCCTGAAGCCTGATACATGCGTACCGCCTTCGATAGTATTGATATTATTTACATAACTGAATAAATGTTCCTGGTAACCGGTATTATAGATCATAGCAACTTCTACAGCTACATTACTTACCGCATCATGGCCATCGCAATAAATTACTGTGGGAAGTAAAGGCTGGCGGCTGCCATTTTTATCAATCAGCTCAACAAATTCAACAATACCACCTTCGCTGTAAAAAGTTTTTGAATAAGTATTTCCTTCTTCATCTTTTTCACGCAGGTCGTTAAGTACAATCCGGATTTTTTTATTCAAAAAAGATAATTCTCTTAACCTTCCTTCAAGGATCTCCCTGTTATATACTGATACAATAAAAATAGATGTATCAGGCCAGAATTGTATTTCAGTGCCCGTTTTATCGCTTTCTCCAATTTCGCGAACAGGATATTGCGGAATTCCCTTGGCATATTCCTGTTCAAATACCTTTCCTTCACGTTTTACCCTTACATGAAATTTCGTGCTGAGCGCATTTACGCAACTCACGCCAACACCATGAAGCCCTCCACTAACTTTATAAGTATTCTTGTCAAACTTTCCTCCGGCATGAAGCACGGTCATTACTACTTCAAGGGCGCTCTTTTTTTCTTTCTTCATGATTCCGGTAGGAATACCGCGGCCATCGTCTATTACCGTAATGGAATTGTCCTCATTGATCGTAACGGCAATATTGCTGCAATACCCGGCAAGCGCCTCGTCAATAGAATTGTCAACTACTTCATATACCAGGTGATGAAGGCCTTTATTCCCTACATCACCAATGTACATTGCAGGACGTTTTCTTACAGCTTCCAGCCCTTCCAAAACCTGGATGCTGTCTGCTCCGTAACCGTCTAATTTGGGAATAATAACTTCTTCTGTATCTGCTATCATATTAAGGGATAAAAAACTCGTTGATGTTGTAAAAATCACAACCTGCGCAAGTTACGAATAATACGCTCAAACACCTAAAAAGCTTCGCCTTTTATGATAGTTTTTTACACAAGTTTCTAAGAATTAATGTATAGTTAAAAAACCTGCTATGTACGAGATAAATTATATCAAACTCGTGAACGATGGATACCGTCAAGTGAAACGATACCCAAAGGAGGAAGTTGTATTATTTCACCTGGTTTTGTATAGGAAACCATGTCCCAATCACCTTTATCGTCCTTACTGTTGCAAAGAACCAGGTATTTCTGCGGCTCCACCAATAAGTAATAAGAGAGGGTATTAATTTTTCTATATTGAGTAAATTTATCAACCATATCTCTTGTACGTGTGGTTTCGCTGAGTACTTCCATTATTAAACAAATTCATGGCGAATCTCACTGTATTCTTCCAATAGAAAATATTCGGGTACTGTATAATTTTTGTTTAATTCCGCTGCTTTCATAGCTTACCAAAATACTAAAACCAAAGTTACCTATCTTTGCAAATATTTTATAATGGAATCAGCTCAAAATATATTGTCCGTTGCTTTGAATCATCCTGTGATGATGGAAGAAATGGAATTGGTTCAGCATAAAACTCAAAAAATTCCCGGGAACGGTTCAGTATGTTATTAACCGGTATCGCAAAGTGCCCAATGCAACTTTGGAAGATACGGGTATGATGGTATATAATTATAAAAACGGAGATCAAAAAAACAGTAATCTCGAATTGGTCTTTTGCATTACAGGCAACCGGTATTGCAAACAAAAAGACGTTGAATGTAATTTTTGTAAACATTCGCAATCTCACAATTGCCAGGAAATAATTGAAACGGTTGATGTTGCTGCTTTTCGCTTTAATTCTGATCATCTTTCGCAATTTGTAAAAGGCATAAGGACCACTTCATTTTCTGAAGATATTTTAAACTTTAGCCATACTTCTTCATTTTCCAAAATATTACCGCTTTGCGGCAAAACGAGAAATGTTTTAGATGCTTTATTAAATCATTCCTATTCTGAAAGCCTGGAAAATATTTTTATAAATGCACAAACACAAATGCTGCTTTTATACAGTATGGAATGCATGGCCGGCGAAGGGGAAGATTCCTTTACCTGCAAATTTTTAGCTAATGAAGCAGACCGTGAAAAGATCGCATTGGCCCGTGAAATCTTACTGGAACACATCAGTGAGCCGTTAACTATTAAAGAGCTTAGCCGCAAAGCGGCAATTAATGAATGCTATCTTAAAAAAGGCTTTAAGGAAATGTATGGCACCACCATATTTGATTTTTTCCAAAGCCAGCGCATGGAACATGCAAAGTACCTTTTATATGAAAAAGGATTAAGTGTTACCGATGTTTCAGGACTGCTTGGATATTCTTCTATTTCACATTTTTCTACAGCTTTTAAAAAGCATACAGGCTTAAACCCTGCGAATTGTTATTTCATTAATAATGTACAAAGACCTTCTTTTCTAATTCTTCCGGAACTTTTTATACATTTTAATTGCGAACATAAGTAGTAATGCGCAAAAGCAACCAGCACAACTATTCCCCATACAAAACTCAGCAATTGTTTTACTACCGCAAGCATTACTATAGAGATTAAAAATAAAGTTGCCACTTCGTTCCACATTCTTAATTGTTGTGAAGACCATCTGAAATTTTCTTTTTGCTGCTGGTTAAAAATTGAATGCAGGCTCAAATGATAGATAAAAAGCCCGAGTACAAAAATAAGTTTTACTAAAAGCCAGGCGGGCAAACTTCCATATAGTATACCCATCCAGGTTCCAAAAATCAAAGTAAGAATTGCAGAAGGCCATGTAATGCCATACCACAGGCGCTTTTGCATAATACCAAATTGCTTCAAAAGAATGCCTCTTTCCGGTTCAGATTTTGTGCTGGCTTCGGCGCTGTATACAAAAAGCCTTACTATATAAAAAAGCCCGCTAAACCAGGTAACTACGAAGATGATGTGAATGCTTTTATGTAGGAATACATTTATTATGATTGCTAAATTGTAACAATTGATTGAAATGGCATCATTAATTGACTCATTGACCTATTGATTACTTCCTCTCTATCATTCGTCACATACCCCACAATTGCTTTCACCCATAACGGATGCACATTGAGACAAGGTATCATTGTAAAAGATTCGCCGCCTGCTTCCATAAAAATTTCTTTGCCTCTTATAGCAATTTCTTCCAGTGTTTCCAGGCAATCACTTACAAAAGCCGGGCATACAATTAATAATTTCTTTACCCCTGCGGCGGGCAATTCTTGCAATCTTATATCGGTAAAAGGTGTAAGCCATCCCTTTCCCAACCGTGATTGAAATGAAATACTATATTTATCCGGAGGAATTTGCAAATTTTTAGTTACGAGTTTTGTGGTAGTAAAAACCTGGTGCCTGTAACAATGCGCATGTGCAGGCGAACTTACTTCACAACAATTTTCTATTTGCAAACAATGGCATCCGGTTATATCACTTTTATGGATGTGCCGTTCGGGAATTCCATGATAACTAAATAAAATCTGGTCGTATGGCTCGCTTAAAAATGGTTTAATATTTTCTGTAAGTGCTTCTAAATAACCCGGCTCTTTATAAAAACGGCTCTATAAAAGTTAACTTAAAAGAATATTTATTTTTTTGATGAATCTCCTTTGCATATTCTACTGCAGTTTCATAGCTGGACATGGCATAATGCGGGTAAAGTGGCAAAGCGATTACTTCGTCAATTAGATGGATCTCTTTTTAGTAAAGCTTCGAAAGCAGCTTCAGGTGTGGGATTTCCATATCGCATCGCTATTTCAACAGGCTCCTCTATATTACTTTGCAAAGCTTTTTGCAATTCTTGTGTATTTACAATTAAAGGGGAGCCTTCTTTAGTCCAGATCGTTTTGTATGCTTCCGCAGATTTTGGAGCCCGGAAGGGAACTATAATTCCCTTTACCAACAATGCTCGTAAGAAACCACGGCTTATCAATAACTCGTTCATCCATTAAAAACTGGTTAAGATATTTTTTTACATCGCTTACTTCTGTTGAATCCGGGGAACCAAGGTTCATTAATAAAATCCCTTTTTTTGAGATAGTTGGCATTTTATAAAATATTTGCAAATGTAAGCCGCATACAAATAAGGCAACTATGCCTTGTCAATATTCCGTTATCTATTTTAAATAATTTATTCGGAAATTTAATAAATTTATGCACGGTAATTCATCCAAAGGATAGAGTGCAAGAAAATTTAGTCAGTTTCTATTTTGAAAATTAAAAAGCTGCAACTTCAAATTATTTATATAGTTTTAAAAATTGATATCGTTTATGACGTTTCTGTGACTTTTCAGGGATCACATAAAAATATTTTTGCAACACTAAATGTATATACAAGAACCTCCGCACAATTTTTTAAATAGTTTCTGCATAGCCGGAATCAATTATCGTAAAAGTGATATTAGTATTCGCGGCAAATTTTCCTTATTACCTGAGCATTCGATTTTATTATTACAACAGGCCGTTTCAAAAAAATTTCCTGGCTGCATGGTTCTTTCTACGTGTAACAGAACAGAAATCTATGGCATGTGCGATCATCCGCACGAACTTATAGAAATGCTTTGTATTCATACTCATGGCAATATGAAAGAATTTATTGAGCATGGCTATCAATACCAGGGGCTTATAGCAATAGAACATTTATTTAAAGTGGCTGCCGGGCTTGATTCCCAGATAATCGGCGACTATGAAATTTTATCGCAGTTAAAACAGGCAGCAAAGCTTGCAAAGGATTATAATTGCCTTAACAGCTTTATGGAACGTGTAGTCAATTATGCATTGCAGGCGTCAAAAGAAATAAAAACGACGACCAGGCTCAGTTCAGGAACTGTATCTGTTTCTTATGCGGCGATTGAAATAATTAAAGAAAAAATCTCCGACCTGCGCTAATAAAAAAATTCTGTTGGTAGGTACCGGAAAATTTGGGCATCATATTGGAAATAATCTTAAAAATTATTTACCAGGCTCGTCACTTTTTTTTACAAACCGTACCGATAAAAAAGCGCTTAAACTTGCTATGGAATGTGATGCAGAATTTGTTCCTTATAAACATCTTGCCGCCTGAAGCAGATGCGGCAGATATCATTATTGTAAGTTCCGCCGCCGAAAATTATACCATTCACCCATCATTTTTTACGACGCCAAATCACGCTTGATCTTGGATCTTTCGGTTCCGCAAAATGTAAATCCCGCTGTGGAAATATAGATGGTATCTCTCTTTTAAATGTTGATGAGATTTCTGTGATCTTGGATAAAACAATTTCTCTCCGGCAGGCTGAGATTCCAAAGGCCATGTCTATCATTAATACAACCATTGACAACCTGTTGGAATGGTATCGCAAGCAATCGAATAATCCGGTATTGCGCAAAGTAAAAACACAACTCTACGAATTAAGTGAAATTCATTTTACAAATCAATTCAGTGAAGAAAAAATTCACAAAGCAGTATCTTCGCTTGCAATACAATTGCACAATCAAAATAATAAAGGATGCCAGTGCATTCATGCATTAAGCACTTACCTTCACATGAATTGAAACAAGCTATTAAGATAGGAACACGTGAAAGCCAATTGGCTGTATGGCAAGCTACGCTGGTGCAAAATTTATTAAAACAAAATGGCGTTGCATCAGAACTAGTTTTCATAAAAAGTGAAGGAGATTTAGATACGGTTACACCTTTATATGAATTGGGTGTGCAGGGAATTTTTACAAAATCTCTTGATGCCGCACTATTAAATAAGCGTATTGATATTGCCGTTCATTCTCTGAAAGATGTTCCTACAAAATTAGCCTGAGGGCATTGTGCAGGCGGCAGTTTTAGAAAGAGCTTCTTATAAAGACATTTTGATTTATAAAGATGATGCGGAGGTGACGCATTCCAGACTTCGTCTGGTAAATGGTCAATGGGCAATCAGCAATCGGCAATCAGCAATCAGCAACAGGTGAAGAACTACAGTCACCATTCACCACTTACCATTCACCATTCACCGTCGCTACCAGCAGTATCCGGCGAATGGCACAATGGCTGCACCGGTATCCTAATCATACCATAGAAAATTTAAGAGGAAATGTAAATACGCCGTTTGACGTAAATTAAATGAACATAACTGGAATGGCGCCATCTTTGCGGCAGCAGGGCTTGAAAGAATTAATCTTCGCCCGGAAAATTCAATTGATCTTGACTGGATGTTGCCTGCGCCGGCACAGGGAGCTATCACAATTGTATGCAGAGATGATGATAAATTTTCTTTTGATGCCTGCATGTATTAAACGACCCTGGCACCGAACTATGTACAAAAATTGAACGTGATTTTTTAAGAGCTTTATTGGGCGGATGCTCAACACCTATAAGCGCTCTGGCCGTAATTGAAAATGATAATGTTATTTTTAAAGGAAATATTTGCAGCCCTGACGGAAAGAAAAAAATTGAAATTGAAAAAAAACTACTCGATTGAAGATAGCAATGAACGCCGGAACATAGTGCGCAAATGAATTGTTAAAAAATGAAGAAGCCATGGAAATAATATATGGAATAAGAAATGCAAAAAAATAAAGTTAGCATATTAAGTACAATGCCTGTAGATGAAATGCTCTAATAGCAGAAGCTGCGCAAAATAATATTACTATTCACGAAGCATCTTTCATTAAAACGATAGAAATTAAAAGATCCGGAAATTGAACAAAGAATACATGAACTGGCTCAGCAAAAAATTACCGCAGTTTTTACAAGCAGGAACGCTGTTGATGCTGTTGCGAAATTTATACCATCACATAAAATCTCGTGGAAAATTTTTTGCACAGGCAACACTACAAAAAAAAGAGTGAAGGAAATATTTGGTGAAGAAAATATTTGCAGGTACCGCCGGAAATGCTGAACTACTTGCAGAAAAAATTGTTGAAGATACCAGGAGTAAAAAACATTATTTTTTTTTGCGGAGATCAGCGAAGAGATGAATTACCAGCGATACTTAAAAAATAATGGAATAACAGTGGAAGAAGTAATAGTTTATAAAACAATAGAAATCTCCACAGCCTGTACAAAACCAATACGATGGTATTTTATTTTTTAGCCCGAGTGGAGTTAAAAGTTTTTTTTCAAAAAATTCAATTTCCGATAAAACACAGTTTTTTGCAATTGGCGCAACTACTGCAAATGCTATATAACTCTTTTACGCAACAAGGTGCTATTATTTCCGATAAGCCAGGCAAAGAAAATCTTGTGAAGCTTGCCATTGAGCACTTTCAGAAAAGTAAAATTTATTAAATGCAACCTTTAAAGAATGACCTGTTATTAAGAGCATTAAGACGGGAAAAAGTAGAACGGCCGCCGGTTTGGATGATGAGGCAGGCAGGCAGGTATTTACCTGGCTTATATGAAATTAAGGGCCAAGTATGATTTTTTTACACGGGTTCAAACACCGGAACTGGCTGCAGAAATTACACTTCAACCCGTTGACGAAATAGGTGTAGATGCAGCAATTATTTTTTCTGATATCCTCGTGATTCCACAGGCAATGGGTATTAGAAGTTTTAATGGAAGAAGGCAAGGGGTCCTTCATTGCCAAATGTAATTACAACACAAAAAGATATTGATGCACTGGTTACAGATAATGTTGAAGAAAAATTAATGTATGTAATCAAAGCTTTATCTCTTACCAAACAGGAATTAAATGGGCGTGTTCCGCTGATTGGATTTGCCGGAGCGCCCTGGACAATTTTATGTTATATGGTAGAAGGAAAAGGAAGTAAAACATGGGAAAAAGCAAAACAGTTTTGTTTTACCCAACCGAGCCTTGCTCATCAGTTGTTGCAAAAAATTACCGATGCAACCATTAATTATTTAAAAGCACAGGCAAAGGCCGGAGCCGATGTATTGCAGGTTTTTGATAGCTGGAGCGGCTGCATTAAGCCCTGCAGATTTTAAACTTTTTGCACAACCGTATTTAATTCAGATTGCAGATGCATTAAAAGATCATGCGCCCGTTATTTTATTTCCAAAAGGAAGCTGGTATGCATTGAAAGAACTAAGTGAAAGCAGCGCTTCTGCACTCGGGTTGGATTGGTGCATTTCGCCCGCATGCGCAAGAGAACTAACAGGAAATAAAATTACTTTGCAGGGAAATTTTGATCCTGCAAAATTGTTACTTCCTGTTCCTGAAATTAAAAAAGCGGTAACAGAAATGATAGATGAATTTGGCGTGCAGGGTTATATTGCCAATCTAGGCCATGGCATTACTCCCAATATTCCTGTAGAAAATGCAAAGGCTTTTGTTGACGCAGTAAAGGAATACGGCCAATAATATTTCAACAGTAAATAAATAATCATTAGACGCATGTTGTACAAAACAGCAACAAATGAATTCAGGGGAAGATGGATTGAATTTATTTATGATCTGCAGGAAAAAATTTGCCTGGCGCTTTCAGAAGAAGATGGCAAAGAAACTTTTGCATCCGATGAATGGGAAAGAGCCGAAGGAAAAGGCGGAGGAGGTATTACAAGAACCATTGCAAATGGAAATGTGATTGAAAAAGGTGGTGTAAATACTTCAGTAGTATATGGAAAGGTTACTGATAAAATGCGGAAGCATTTAAAAATAGAAGGCAGTAAATGGTTTGCTTGTGGCTTATCGTTAGTGATACACCCGGTTAATCCTTATGTGCCAACAGTACATGCCAACTGGAGGTATTTTGAGTTATATGATGAAGAAGGAAATGTAATGGATCGCTGGTTTGGCGGCGGCACCGATCTTACTCCCTATTATTTGTTTGAGGAAGATGCAAAACATTTTCATCAAACATTTAAAAATACTATGGATCATTTTGGTAGCAGACCTGTATCACAAAATATAAAAAATGGTGCGATGATTATTTTATCAATACACATCGCAACAATGAAATGCGCGGTATAGGCGGCGTTTTTTATGATCATGTGCGGCCTTCAGATGAAATAGAAGCGGAGGAATTACTTAAGTTTCAACAAGCCAATTGCAATGTTTTTTTGGATGCTTATTTACCCATTGTAAAGAAAAGGAAAGACATTCCTTATACAAGCCGTGAAATTGAATGGCAGGAAATAAGAAGCGGCCGCTATGTTGAGTTTAATTTAATTCATGATCGCGGTACCTTATTCGGTTTAAAAACAAACGGGCGTACAGAAAGTATTTTAATGAGCCTTCCCCCAAGAGCAAGGTGGATTTACAATTATGAGCCTGAACCAGGCAGTAAAGAAGATAAATTATTGCAGGTATGTTTACACCCGGTGGATTGGATTGAAGGAGAAGTTCGAGATTCAGGTAAGCCGGAAATGGGGTAATTGCAGTAATTTTGAGAAAACATTTTATGAGTATTACTGAAAAAAAAGAAGCGTTATTGCATATCGTAGAAGATGCTGATGAAAAGCTTACCAGGCTCCTGTGTTGAGGGGTTTTATACAAACCGTAATCTATATTCACTTAAAAATTTATAATCAGCTATGCTTGTGCGCCGCAACAGGATCTTGCGACAATCTCCTTCAATAAGAAGCCTGGTTGCAGAAACTATTTTAACACCTAATGATTTTATTGCACCATTATTTATTGATGAAGGGGAAAATATCTCTTTTGAAATACCTTCCATGCCCGGCTTATTACCGGCGTTCTTTGGACTTAACAATACAAGAAGTCAAGCGAACTATGGAGCCTGGGTATAAAGAGTGTTTTGCTGTTTGTCAAAGCTGCAGATGAAACAAAAGACAATACAGGGAAGGAAGCCTGGAATCCGGATGGATTAATGCAACGCAGTATTAAGGCAATTAAAAATGCCGTGCCTGAAATGGTAGTAATGACGGATGTGGCTTTGGACCCTTATTCATCTTACGGGCATGATGGTATTGTAGAAAATGGTGAAATTGTAAATGATCCTACCGTAGAAGCCTTGGTAAAAATGAGCATTAGCCATGCAGTAGCCGGCGCCGATTTTGTTGCACCCAGCGACATGATGGATGGGCGCATTGGCGCAATACGTGAAGCACTGGAACTAAACAATTTTACAAAAACAGGCATCATGGCTTATAGTGCAAAATATGCATCCTGTTTTTACGGGCCATTTAGAGATGCGTTAGATTCCGCGCCGGGCTTTGGAGATAAGAAGACCTACCAGATGGATTATGCAAACCGCATTGAAGCATTGAAAGAAGCATTGATGGACGAAGAAGAAGGCGCAGACATTATAATGGTAAAACCTGCTATGGCTTATCTTGATATTATTCGCGAAGTTAAAAATAGTGTAACCCTGCCCGTTAGTGCCTACCATGTGAGCGGAGAATATGCTATGATAAAAGCAGCGGCAAAAATGGGCTGGATCAATGAAGATAAAGCAATAATGGAAAGCCTTACATCTATCAAGAGAGCCGGTGCAGATCTGATTGCTACTTATTTTGCAAAAGATGCCGTAAAGCTGCTAAGCTAAAACAGTTATTTTTGGAGAAATCGTTGTGCATTGAAAGAGCAATCAAAATCACATAAGGAAGAATTTCAGTTAGAAAGAGTTGCGCTCTTTAGTGATGCGGTTTTTGCAATTGCTATTACCTTATTGATCATTGAAATAAAAATTCCCTCTTTTGGCGAAAGCCATTCTCCGACCGATAAAGAATTTCTAAATTATTTTGTTACGGTCATGTTTCAAAAATTTATTGGATTTTTTGTAAGCTTTCTGGTAATCGGTTTATATTGGCTGGTTCATCACCGCATGTTTCGTTATTTAATTCATTACAACCGTAAACTTCTTTGGAACAATCTTTTATTTTTACTTTCTATTGTACTAATGCCTTTTAGTTCCGCATTTTTAAGTGAATATTTCATAATGATGTCTCATGTTCCCCTTGGTTTCTATACACTCAATATTTGTTTTACAGGCTTTATGACCACCAGGTTATGGAGAATAATAAGCGACCCAAAATATAAACTTAGTGAAGGCTTAAATGATAAAATATTAATGCAGTATAATATTGTAAGAACCTTTATTATACCGGCGTTCTTTGTAATAATTTTCCTGGTAACCTTCATCAATCCCTGGGTCGCAAGCTATATCCTACTCTTGTTACCTTTAGTAAGCAAATCGGTAAATAATTATTATAAAAAGAAGTATCCGCAAATGATGAAAACGCACATATTATAACAAAGAAAAAGGTGGGTATTAAAATTGAATAGTACATGTGATGAATATTGAAAAAAGTAAGAGCATTATTTGAACGGGCCACCCGATCAATTCCGGGAGGTGTAAACTCCCCCGTTCGCGCTTTCAAAAGCGTAGGTGGCACTCCGTTATTTATGAAATCTGCAAAAGGCGCTTACCTGTTTGATGAAGATGGAAACCAATACATCGATTATATCAATTCCTGGGGGCCGATGATCCTTGGGCATGCATATGAACCTGTTGTACAAGCCATCCGTGAAAAGGTACTGGACTCGACCTCCTTTGGTACACCTACGGAATTAGAAACTGAGATGGCGGAATTGATAAAAAGTATGGTGCCGAATGTAGACCTCATACGGATGGTAAGCAGTGGAACTGAGGCCTGTATGAGTGCCGTAAGGCTTGCACGCGGATATACCGGTAAAAATAAGATCATCAAATTTGAAGGGTGCTATCATGGACATGCAGATTGTTTTTTAGTAAAAGCGGGAAGCGGTGTGGCAACATTGAACATTCAAACGGTTCCCGGCGTTACGGCAGGTGTTTCCAATGATACCCTTATCGCTCCATATAATAATTTGAAGAGCGTACAAAAATTAATTGAAGAAAATAAAGGAGAAATTGCGGCCATCATTATTGAACCTGTGGCTGGCAATATGGGATGTATTTTGCCACAGCCAGGTTTTTTAGAAGGATTGAGAAGGCTTTGTGATGAAGAAAATATTGTTTTCATTTTTGATGAAGTAATGACTGGCTTCCGGTTGGCAGCGGGAGGCGCACAGGAAAAACTTAAAGTCAATGCAGATCTTGTTACTTATGGAAAAGTTATTGGGGGAGGCTTACCGGTAGGTGCATTTGGAGGAAAAAAAGAAATCATGGAACACATTTCTCCCCTGGGAAATGTTTACCAGGCTGGCACATTAAGTGGCAATCCCATCGCTATGATCGCAGGATTTACGATGTTGTCAGAATTAAAAAATAAGCCAGGTATATACACGGAACTTGATGAAAAAGGGCTTATGCTGGAAAACGGGATGCACGAAATTTTAGAAAATAAAAAAATAGCGCATCGCATCAATCGCATAGGCAGTATGATAAGCCTGCATTTTTGTGATCATGAAGTCGTTGACTTTGAAACTGTCTTCAAGGCTGATATTCAGCTTTTCAATAGATTTTTTCATCATATGCTTAACAACGGTATTTACCTTCCCCCATCAGCTTATGAAAGCTGGTTTTTAAGCAATGCATTAACAAAGAATGACCTTACACAGACACTTTCTGCAATAGATAACTTTTTTTAACATAGCCAAAGTAATAAATAGAAAAAGGTGAAGGTCTTATTCCTTCACCCTTGCCCTAATAAAGCCTTTACCAGCAAAACCTTCCAAATTATTTAGAATTTAAGCCATAAGAAGAATTATCAGGGTTTCTCCGTTAGCAACGGCCAACACATTCTTATTAAAGAATATTATTGCAAATATGGTTTATTCTAATATTATGCCAAATATAGTACGGTAAGTTATGTGCATAATTTCTTGATTATCAATGATAAAAACGGCTTATTTTTTCTTCACATTTTCTCCCAGCCGAGTTACCAAAATATAGGCAAACATTGCTACCCATTTGGGTATCATGCGTACACAAATACGACTACAATAATACTGATGAACGCCTTTCTGTGGTTTGTTAATTATTACCTTTGCATCCTTTTTATATAATAGCAAGGCATTACAATGAAACAAAAATACCCGGAATATAAACAGTTAGATTTAACCCACATCGCAGAAGAAATGCTTTCGGCATGGGAACAGGAAAAAACTTTTGAGAAAAGTATCACGAACCGGAATGGATGCCCTCCTTTTGTTTTTTATGAAGGGCCACCAAGTGCCAATGGAATGCCCGGTATTCACCATGTAATTTCAAGGACATTAAAAGATCTGGTTTGCCGGTATAAAACCATGCAGGGATACCAGGTTAAACGAAAAGGCGGATGGGATACACATGGCCTGCCTATAGAATTGGGCGTAGAAAAACTTTTGGGCATTACCAAAGAAGATATTGGCAAAAAAATATCCGTTGAAGAATATAACGCTACCTGCCGCAGGGAAGTTTTAAAATTTAAAGATAAATGGAATGAACTAACGCAAAAAATGGGCTATTGGGTTGATCTTGAACATCCATATATCACTTTTGAAAATAATTACATTGAAACTTTATGGTGGTGCCTGAAAGAATTATACAATAAAAAATTATTATATGAAGATGTAAGTATCCAGCCCTATTCCCCCGCGGCAGGTACGGGCTTAAGTTCCCATGAATTAAATCAGCCGGGCACTTATAAAGATGTAAAGGATACCAGTATAGTAGCCATGTTTAAAGCCGTTAAAAGTGAAAAACTTGCATTTTTATTTGACGCTGCTAAAAGTGAAGAGCTTTTTTTTCTTGCATGGACCACTACTCCATGGACGCTTCCTTCAAATCTTGGGATTAACGCGTTGGACCCAATATTGAATATGTTCTTATACGAACCTTTAATCCCTACAGCGGGAAACCCTGCGCAGTTATTCTTGCAAAAAACCTGCTGCATAAATATTTTCCCGAGCACCTTGATGAATGGACAGAAGGAAACAATATTGAATTATATGAGGCAATAATAAACTGGATCGATAAGGGTTCTGATGAAAATATTATAGAAAATAACACACATCTTAAAAAATGAGTTTGATAACCTCGTAAAAAAGAAACAGCTGCCCTATAAAATACTTCTTCAATTTAACGGATCGCAAATTGAAGGTGCAGGTTACGAACAACTTTTACCTTCTGAAAGCAAATACAATTGAAGAAATAAGGCTGCAAACTCCCGGCGCCGATCCCTTTAAAGTAATAACAGGAGATTTTGTTACCACGGAAGATGGTACCGGTATTGTTCATACGGCCCCTGCCTTTGGCGCGGATGATTTCAAGGCCGGGAAAAAAAATAACCTGGGTATTTTAACCCTTGTGGATAAAGAAGGAAAATTTGTTGAGGGTGTCGGTGAATTTAGCGGGCGCTTTGTAAAAAATTACAAAGATGATCCGCATTATACTGATGTAAATGTGGATATTTCAGTTAAATTAAAAAAAGAAAACCGTGCCTTTAAAATTGAAAAATATGAGCACAATTATCCGCATTGCTGGCGAACCGATAAACCGATAATTTATTACCCGCTTGATGCCTGGTTTATTAAAACTACGGCGTAAAAGACAGAATGATTGAATTGAATAATACCATTAACTGGAAACCAGCTTCTACCGGAACCGGCAGGTTTGGCAACTGGCTGGAGAATATGGTTGACTGGAACCTGAGCCGCAGCCGCTTTTGGGGAACGCCATTGCCAGTATGGCGTACTGAAGATGGCACCGAAGAAAAATGTATTGGCTCCATTGCTGAATTGAAAGATGAAATAAAAACTTCGATTGAAGCTGGTTGTATGAAAATTCCTGCTACAGAAAACAACGGGAACGATATCAATAATTACATTGAAAAACTTACAGCCGATTTACATAAGCCTTTTGTGGATAACATTATATTGGTTTCAGATAAAGGCCAGCCCATGCAAAGGGTTCCGGATCTTATTGATGTATGGTTTGATAGTGGCGCCATGCCTTATGCACAATGGCATTTCCCTTTTGAAAATAAAGAGGAATTCAAAAATAATTTCCCGGCAGATTTTATTGCTGAAGGAGTTGACCAGACACGGGGCTGGTTTTATACTTTACATGCCCTGGCTGCTTTGTTGTTTGATAGCGTTGCATTTAAAACTGTTGTAAGTAACGGGCTGGTTCTTGATAAGAACGGCATTAAAATGAGCAAGCGGCTTGGCAATATGGTAGACCCGTTTGAAACACTGGAGATTTTTGGCGCCGATGCTACCCGGTGGTATCTTATTACAAATGCATCGCCGTGGGATAGTTTAAAATTTGATATTGAAGGTATCAGGGAAGTGCAGCGCAAATTTTTCGGAACATTGTATAATACTTACCAGTTCTTTGCATTGTATGCCAATGTAGATGGCTTTAGTTTTACAGAAAAATATATTCCCGTTAATGAGCGCCCGGAAATAGACCGGTGGATCATTTCTTCTTTAAATACTCTTATTGCATCAGTTACAAAGAGCCTCGACGATTTTGAGCCCACACCGGCAGGCAGGGCCATTGAAAATTTTGTGGATGAACAATTAAGTAACTGGTATGTAAGGCTCTCGCCGCCGCAGATTCTGGAAAGGTGAATATGAGCAGGATAAAATTTGTGCTTATCAAACTCTTTATGAGTGCCTGCAGGTAATTAGCAGGTTTATTGCGCCGATTGCTCCATTTTTTGCAGACTGGCTTTTTTTAAATCTTAATAAGGTTACAGACCAGTTTCCAGGAAGTTTCGGTTCATCATAGCGATTTTCCAACAGCAAATGACAGCGCTGACAGACATTAGCCTTGAAGAACGAATGCAATTGCGCAGGACGTTTCGTCTTTAATTTTATCGCTTCGCAAAAAAGTAAATATTAAAGTAAGGCAACCGCTTCAAAAAGTAATTATTCCTGCCAGCGACCATCTTTTGCCAAAAAAATAAAGATGGTTGAAGACATTATTAAATCGGAAACTAATATCAAAGAAGTTGAGATCATACCGGCAAATAATAATTTCATTAAGAAGAAGGCAAAAGCAAACTTTAAAACCCTGGGGAAAAAACTAGGGTCAAAAATGAAATGGGCCGCAGAAAAAATTCAGCAGCTCGAATGATACTGAAATTGATAAAATTCAGGAAGGCGAATTATCTGTTAAACCCTGGTTATGAACTAAAAAACGAAGAAGCTATTTTAATTTCGGCTGAAGATGTTGAAATTTCCACTAATGAAATTCCGGGGTTTGAAGTGGCTGTAAAAGGAAGCCTTACGGTTGCCCTGGATTTAGTATTAACAGACGAGCTTAAAAATGAAGGATTTGCCCGGGAATTTGTAAATCGTATTCAAACAATCAGGAAGGAAAATAATTTTGAGCTGACTGACAAAATTGTGGTAAAAGTTGTGGATGATGAAGTGGCAAGGACTCCAATTATTGAATTTAATAATTATATTTGCGCCGAAATTTTGGCAGATGATCTCACATTTGTTTCAAAATTACCTGGTGGGATCGCAATTGATGTTAACAATCACTCTTTAACGGTCACAGTAACTAAAAAAGGAAATTAAGTATGGCTACTCAGAAAAAAAAGGCAACCGTCGTTGCAAAAAATCACGTTTCAAAGAAACCCAGTGTGAAAAAAGCCGATTCCTGTCACAAAAAAGGTGGAGCGCAAAGAAAATTCTTCAAATAAACAATTGGCTAAAAAACCTTTTGCTAAAAATACTGTTAGTGCTAAAAAACCATCATCAAAAGCAGCGGCTGCAACAAAAAAAGCAGTCTAAACCTATTATAAAATCTGCATCGGCTAAAAAGTCTGCTAAGTCTGGTGCAAAAAAAGCAGCACCAAAAAAATTGGCTAATACAAATAAAACAACAGCACTAAGAAGACTGCAATTCCGGCTAAAAAACCGTAATGCCTTCTAAAAAAGCAACAGTTCTTGCTAAAAAGCATTTAGCAGAGGGAAAGAAAACCATTGAAAACAAACCAAAGGCTTCTCAGCAAAACGCTGCTGAAAAAGTCATGCCACAAACTCCGGTCGTACATATGAATGATCACAAAAAAGAACTTAAAAAAGCCCTGACTAAAGCAAAAAACGAAAGACGCGAGTAAAAAGGCCGAAAAGCCTTTTGTAATGCCTAAAACCAATACAGAAAAAGCACGAAAGTATGAACCACAATTTATAAAATCGGTTCTTGACCAGGCGCCCGAAGAAGATAATGGCCCTACGATGCGTTATAGTGATAACGAACTTATTGAATTCAGAGAACTTATTTCAAGAAAGCTTGAAACTGCCAAAAAAGAATTGGGTTATTTGCAGGGGCTTATTACCCGCAAAGATGAGATGGGCGGAGATGATACTGATAATCGCTACATGACAATGGAAGATGGAAGCCTTAGTATGGAAAGAGAACAATTAAGTCAAATGGCCAGCCGTCAAATTACTTTTATTGATCATCTTGAAAAAGCTATGATGCGAATTGAAAATAAAACATATGGCATTTGCAGGGTTACCGGTAAACTCATTGATAAGGCCCGCTTAAGAGCTGTTCCGCATGCTACTTTATCCATTGAAGCAAAAATGGGAATTGCGAGGTAACTCTGGTCAAATAATTTAAATAAAAGAGAATGCATCAGATGTGTTCTTTTTTTTTAATTGTAATTCCCGAAAATGTTTAAAAAATTAAGAACCATAATTTACATGTAGTTCGGCATAAGCTTACAACATCGGGAGAAGCCGCAGAACACGAACCTTCAATCTTCAACTTGAGCTTTCAATTTCCAGATCATCTCACTTCCTGCATCACCACAAGCCTCTTGTAAAAACCATCCGCAGCCATAAGGCTCATATGCGTTCCCCTTTCAACAATTTTTCCCTTTCGCAATACTATAATCTCATCCGCATGGCGTATCGTACTAAGCCTGTGGGCAATTACAATACTTGTTCGGTTGCTCATTAAATTGTTGATAGCATCCTGTACAAGCCTTTCACTTTCTGTATCTAAAGATGATGTTGCTTCATCCAGGATTAAGATAGGCGGATTCTTGAGAACAGCCCTGCGCAATGGTCGCCCTTTGTTTTTCACCCCCGCTTAGTTTATTGCCCCGCTCACCGATATTTGTTTCATAGCCAGCTTCTTTTTGCAAAATAAAATTGTGGGCATTTGCAATTTTAGCAGCATGCTACAATTTGTTCTGTTGTGGCATTATCCATGCCCAATGCAATGTTATTGGCAATGGTATCATTAAATAAAATTGCCTCCTGTGTTACAATACCCATTTGGCTGCGTAAAGATTCAAGGGAATATTGCTTTGATATTTATTCCATCGATTAACAATTCGCCTTCTCCTACATCATGAAAGCGTGGCACAAGATCTACCAGTGTACTTTTACCGGCACCCGAAGATCCAACGAGGGCAACGGTTTTTCCCTTTTCTATTTTCAGGTTAATATCTTTCCAGTATGATTTTATCTTCATAGTAAAATGAAACATTTTTAAATTCGATGTCGCTTTTAAATTCTTCCATTTTTATTGGTTTAGCGACTTCCTTTATAGAAACATCTTCATTAATAAGGTGCTCAATGCGTTCAATACTCGCAGAACCTTTCCTGATATTATAAGATGCGGAAGACAAATTTTTTAAAGGCTGTATTACCTGCGAAAAAATAATGATATAAGTAATAAAATCTCCGGGGTTTAGAAATGAATTTCCCAATACCAACCTACCGCCAAACCAAAGCACACAAACAATTGCAAATACACCTAGTATTTCACTTACAGGCGAAGCGGAATCACGTTTAACATTGGCCTTATTCTTAATTATAAATAACTCTTCATTTTGGCTGGTTAATTTTTCGAATTGTTTATTTTCAGCATTGAAGGCCTTTATAATACGGATGCCACCGAGTGTTTCATCAATAGTAGAAAGTATAGCCCCAAGTTTTTCCTGCACGCGCGTACTTTGTTTCTTAAGTGAACGGCCGATTCTTCCAATTATAAACCCGGAAACTGGTAAAAAAAGAACGAGAAAAAGTGTAAGCTGCGGGCTTAAAATAACCATGTAAAGAAAAAAGAAAAGAATAGTGACCGGCTCCCTGAAAAGTGTTTCCAGTAGATTCATAACAGACGTCTCCACGTCCACAAGGTCATTGGTCATGCGGCTCATTATATCACCCTTCTTCTGGTCGTTAAAATAGCCGATGGGCAAGGCAAGAATTTTTTTAAACATCCTGCTGCGCATATCATTTATAACAGCATTTCTTATGGGAGTAATAAAATAAATGGAAAGAAAAAGAAATATATTTTTAAGGATGATAGCAAATAAAACCATGAGGCAAATAATTGCAAGGGCTTTTATATCACCGCCGGGTGTTTTTATCATCCCGGACAACCATACTTTTAAAAAGTTAACAGGGTTTAGCCTTGTAAAAAAACCTGAATTGCCCGTAACCCCTGAGAGTGTATCATTCTTTTTAAAAATAAGTAAAAGGAATGGGCTCAAAAGTCCCAATGAGATTACAGAAAATAAATTGGAAAGAACGTTAAAACTAAAGTATGCAAAAATTAATTTAGGATATTTTGATACATAACGGAAAATAACACGTAAACTCTTCATCAAAATTTTTGAAATACTTATAAATGGTAATAGAGGCAAAGTAACTAACAAAGTAACTAAATTTACAAAGATCAATAATTTAATAAAATGACAGAAGGCAAAAGACAAAAGCAGGTTGCAAGTGAAATCTCAAAAGAGTTGAATGATATTTTTTTGAAGATGGGATTGAATATGCAGGATGGGGGCATGGTTTCTATTTCATCGGTAAAAATTACTCCCGATCTCTATGAAGCAAGAGTATATGTAAGTTTTTTTAAGGTGAAAGATCCTGAAGCGGCTTTGGAAAAATTCAAAGAACGCAGCAGTGAAATAAGAGGCGAACTCGGCAAGCGTATGCGCCACCAGCTTAGAAGCATACCACAGCTTACTTTTTATATTGATGATACGCTTGACTATGTTTTTAAAATTGAAGAGTTACTTGATAATCTGAAAAAAGAGAAGCCGGGAGAAGATGTGAGTGGTGAATAGTGAAGGGGCAATGGTCAATGGGCAATAATTAATAGTAAGAAAATTAACTTCAGAACCTTACTGCAATCGTTCAAACATTCAACCTTTAACCTTCAACTTTTAACTTTCAACCTTCAACCTTCACTTTCACTTTCAACCTTCAATTATTAAAATTGTATCTAAAATTTGCATGGCGATATTTTAAGGCAAAAAAAAGCACCAATGCTATTAATATTATTTCATGGGTGACTGCCGGTGTTATTGCATTTTCAACCATGTGCCAGGTATTGGTATTAAGTGTCTTCAATGGTTTTGAGGGATTGGTACAATCCCTTTATTCAAATTTTTATGCTGATGTGAAAGTACTTCCTTCAAAGGGAAAAACGATATGGCTTTCCAATGAACAGGTTAATAAAATCAGCCAGCTCAATGGTGTAAAAGGCACTTTGCTTAATAGCAGAAGAAAAAGCATTATTGCAAAATGGAGACCAGCTAACTCCGGTTTTATTAAAAGGGGTAGATGCTAATTACCCACAGGTTTCCGGTGTGCCTAAAAAGATGCTGCATGGTATTTTTAATGTAGGAACTATTGATACGCCAAAGCTGGTTCTCGGTTCTGGTATTGAAAATGCAATTAGGGTGGAGTCTGACAAAGATCTCTTTCCTGTTACCGTTTTTCTGCCAAAAAAAACTTCGCATGCAAGTTCAAATCCTCTTTCTGCCTTAAGCGAAGGCAATGCGACTACATCCGGAAGCTTTGCCATCCAGCAGGATTTTGACAATAAGTATGTAATTACAAATCTTGATTTTGTAAAGCAGCAAATGAATTATGCACCTGATGAATACAGTGCCCTGGAGATCTCTTTATCAAACTCCGGTAAGCAGGGCACGTTTACCGAAGACTTGCAAAAAATATTGGGCCCTAAATACAAAGTGCTTACGAAATTTCAGCAAAATATAAGCTTATACAATTCAATGCGATTGGAAAAATGGATTATTTACGCAGTGCTTACACTCATTCTTATTATTGCCGCATTCAATATGATCGGAGCGTTAACAATGCTGGTGCTTGAAAAAAGAAAAGATATCAGTGTGTTACAATCGCTTGGAGCGGATAGCAACTTAATCAAAAAAATATTTCTCTCTGAAGGGCTTTTGCTGGCATTTACCGGCGCCGGTACGGGCATTGTACTTGCTTTAATTATTTGTTTTCTGCAGTTGAAATTTAAAATAATTAAACTTGTAGGCAATTCTTTTTTAATAGATTATTTCCCTGTAAAACTTGTTTTTACTGATTTCCTGCTCGTTACGGCTACCGCGCTTGTCATTGCTTTTACCGCTTCCTGGTTTCCTGCGCAGAAAGCATCGCGGCAAATATTTAATTTAAAATCATGATCAGTAATCTCCTAAAGTTTCGGGAAGCTGGTCCATGGCCTTTTTGAATTGTTCAGCATTGGGCGCAGTACCATGCCATTCATGATTATTTTCCATAAAATCAACGCCTTTGCCCATTACGGTCTTCATGATGATGGCAACCGGCTTTCCTTTTCCCGTTAAAGTCTTGGCCTTTTGCAGTGTTGCAATTACCTCGTCTAAATTATTGCCATCCATTTCAAGAACCTCCCAATTAAATGCAAGAAATTTTTCTTTAAGGCTGGCCAGTTTCATTACACTTTCTGTTGTGCCGTCAATTTGCTGGCCGTTGCGGTCAACTGTTGAAATGAGGTTATCTACATTATGCATGGCGGCATACATAATTGCTTCCCAGTTTTGTCCTTCATCCAATTCTCCGTCTCCGTGCAGGGAATAAACAATATGCGGATCCTTATTCAATTTCTTCGCAGTGGCAGCCCCTATTGCCACGCTCATTCCCTGCCCCAGCGATCCTGATGCCACCCTTATGCCCGGTAAATGTTCCGCCGTTGCGGGATGCCCCTGCACCCTGGAATTAATTTTACGATAGGTGCTTAATTCTTTCAAAGGAAAATAACCCGCCCTGGCAAGAGTACTATACCATACCGGTGAAATATGCCCGTTAGATAAAAAAAAGAGATCCTCATCTTTTCCATCTATATCAAACCCGGGTTTGCGTTCCATGATTTTAAAATAAAGAGCTGTAAAAAATTCTACACAACCAAGTGATCCGCCCGGATGCCCGCTTTGCGCTTCATAAACCATACGAACAATATCCCTTCTTTCCTGTGCGGCTATATCTTTAAGATCTTCCATTTTTCTTTTTTAAATTTAATAGATTATGGTGCGAACGTACATCAAAAATCGTTACTTACAGTTGTGCTTTTGAGTAAATTTTGAAATATATTATCTTATTCTTTATGATTAAAATGAAAATAAATTTCAAAAAAGCTTTGTTTATTCAAAATCATTTCTAACTTTGCACTCCAATTCTTCGGAAATACTTCACAAGACTCCTTAATTTATTCCTCTATTATCTTTCGAAAATCAAATGCCTGCTTAATTGTAGCGTTTATAATGGTTGACATATACCATCCCAAATCTCCTTCCAAATTAATTTTTACTTTTTTCTATACATCCAAACTTCTTAGTTTAAAGGCCTGCTTATACCCTCTCTGATATTCTTTTAAAGCTGCGATTTTCTAAAATTTTATGACGGCCAACCGGTCTTACATTTTTTAACCACAGAAAAAAACCCCAGTTATGAAAATTTTTACTTTAAAAGCTTTATTTAAAAACACTGCCAGGCAAACTCGCAATTTTAAGCTTCGTTCCTTTATTTACTGTCATCCATTTCGCATGCCCAGGTAAGATCCTACAATCTTGTATACTCTGACAACGTAAAAGGTGGTACTGCCATGTTTGGTAATACGCTTTTACACATTTTGAAACCTGATGGAAGTGTAGATACTGCAAAAATGAATGGAAACAGCGCCAACGGGAACAGTACATTTGGCAATGATAATGCAAACATGCAATATGCAGATATTGATAGTGCTACCGGAAACGGAAGCTGTCACGAGGAATTCATCTTCTTCTGACCTGATTCTTCCTGCAGGCACCAATACCATTAAACTTGCACGTCTATATTGGGGTGGCAGGGTTAAAAATACCGATTTTGATTTGAAGGCTGATGCAAATAAAAAAATTAAGATCCGCAAAGGGACTTCCAATGTATATTCTGATGTTACGGCTTTAGGAATTGATAGCGTTACTATTGTGAACGGTTACACACAATACCAGGCTTACGCCGATATAACTGCATTAGTAATGAATAATGGCGCAGGAACTTATGAAGTGGGCAATGCTCCCCTTAAGTATCGGTTCAGTAGCCGACGGTGGCAATAATGGAGGATGGTGTATTGTTGTTGTTTACGAAAACAGTACGGTTAGTTATAACAGCATACGTTTATACGATGGATTTGAGCAGGTTTATAATGGCGGAAGTCCACAAACAAGTACTGTAACATTAACCGGCTTAAATGTGCCATCAGGTACCCTTGCATCAGGTGATGCCAAAATGGGTGTGCTTGCATGGGAAGGCGACGCCAATATCTACTAAGGATTATTTGAAAATAAACTCTAATTTATTTTCAAATGCTACCAACCAGTCTAATAACCCATGGAATGGCACTATCACGGATAACGGAGTACATGTTACTTCAAAAAATCCTAACTATACCAACCAAATGGGTGTTGATATTGACCAGTTTGATGTAGGAACAGGATATGGCATTTTGCCAAATGCAAGCTCAGTAACGTTAGAGTTTGGTACAGAAGCTGACCAATATTTTCCGGGTCTTTTCACTTTTACTATTAAGATGAAAGATCCAACGGTTACCCTTGATAAAACAGTAAGTGATGCAAATAACGACCACCTTGCAGAAGCAAATGAAGTGCTTACTTATACGCTTAAAGGACAAAATAGCGGGGCAGGTAACGCAAATTCAGTTGTAATTACAGATACGTTACCATCAACAGTTACCTATGTTCCCAACTCTTTAAATGTTATAAGTTCTCCTGGAATTGCTTCAGGAATTAAGACCGATGCATCGGCAGATGACATCGCTGAATATATAGTGAATGGTTCAGTTAAAACGGTAAGGTTCAGAATGGGGACAGGCGCTACAGGCAGCGTGGGCGGTACCTTGGCTTCAAATGAAACCTATGAAGTTCAATTTAAAGTAACCGTTAATAACCCGGGCACAGGTGCTCATGTTCCTTCAATTATGAACATCGCGAGAATAAAAGCGCAATCAGACGCTAATGTGGATTTTGTTGATGACGGCACAGCGATCATCAATCCTGACAACGGGCCTTTACCTGTTACTATGGTTTCATTTACTGCTTCTATTGCAACAGGATAATAAAGTAAAACTTGACTGGAGCACTTCAATGGAAATCAATTGCAGCAAATATAAAATTGAAAGAAGCCTTGATGGGCATATTTTCTCCGAAGTAGCAACTGTTTCAGGTAGCGGCACCACATCATTATTTCATTCTTATTCTACGATTGATGATGTTTCGTCAGCTACAGGTTCAATAGTTTATTACAGGATAAATCAAATGGATATCGATGGCAAATCATCCTATTCAAAAGTTCTGCCGGTAAAACTTAAAAATACAAACAGGCAGGTAACTCTTTCTCCCAATCCTTTTACCAGCTATCTGAATATAAATATGGAATGGAACAGCAGTGAAGTAATTACCGCAAATGTAATTAACGTTCAGGGCAAACAAGTCGTTTCGAAAAGCATTCAAATGAGTAAAGGGTCTTAACTATATTACAATTGATGAGTTGTCAAAGCTTCCTGCAGGAAATTACTTCATACAATTTATTTCAGGCGCGGAAAGATTTACGCAAAAAATTACCAAACAGTAAAAACGATTTAACTATGGATCTATCAGGGCTGCCTCAAAAGGGCGGACCTTTTTTGTGTGAAGGGCAGGTAATGAACATGGGGTCATTGAGTCATTGAGTAATTGACTCATTGAGTATTGACTTCTTAAAGTGTCATATAACTTTGCAGCGCTTTCACATAATTTTCAAATGCTGTAATTCCTTTGCTATTTATTTTACAAATTGTTTGCGGGTAATTATTATTAAACTGCTTTATAATATCAATATAACCCGCATCTTTTAACTTGCTGATCTGAACGCTTAAATTACCGGCGGTTGCATTTGTTTTTTCTTTTAAAAAAGTAAACTCTGCCTCCTTAACGCTTATAAGAAGCGACATCACGGCAAGCCGCAGTTGCGAATGTAATATGGGGTCAAGTTCTTTAAAATCCATTTTTTCGGTTTGCTATGTTCTTATAAAATCTGGCTCTTAAAATAAACCCGGGAATAATCCATGCTACCCCTGCACCGGCGGCAACCATCAATAACGCTTCATAGTTTTATATAAAAAGCAAATAATAGAAAGTATCCAGCAAAATATCCGCCTATAATAAAGGGTTTAAACTTACTGATACAACCGGAAATAAATGTAGGCATTCCAAAAAATAGTAATAATAAAGGCAACACTATGTAGCCAATATTCATAATGCCACCCACAATTGTAAGAATAAGAACACTGATGCCAAAAGCCAGTCCATATATATGTATGAACTTCATCTTTATAAGTATGATTGGGTGGTCTTGAATTTTGCCTCTTTCCGGTCATAATAAAACTGCAGAATGAATGTAATACCCATTAAATAAAATGGGTTGAAAGGAATATGAAAGCCATTTCAACTGTCCGTCAAGGTAGGCAAGTGTAAAGCATATCACATTGGTAAACCCCCACAACAATGCGCCCAGGCCACTTTCATAATAATGATTTTTTGCCTGGCTTATCATTTTTGTAATCAGTTGAAGGCTCTCTTCGCTCGGAAAGTGGTTTTTCTTCCATATCAATTTTCATTTTTAAATTTTTGTTTTAAAAGATAACCTGGAATTATCCATGCAGCAATTACGCCACATGCAATAAGAAGTAACTGGTAATCGTAAGTTAATAAAAACAGAAAATACCGCAAGCAACCAGCAGCATATTCCCCCGATTTTTAAGGGCTTAAATTTTAAAATGATCCCTGATAAAAACGTAGGCATTCCAAACATCACAAGTATAGAAGAACTAATAGCTGCATTGGCATTCATACTAAACTAATATAAAAACAAGCAGCCATACATGATAAGAAAAACGAATCCACACAAAACCGACGATTTCATCTGTGTACATTCTTACCTTACGATGTGCCTTCTTTTTCGCAGGTAAAAAAACTGGTAAATCAATTAGAGCCATGTCTATACCATACATAATACGTTTTACTCATTATTAAAGAAATGGATTGCAACAAACTGAATAAGGCAGCAAGCAAGTATGAGCCAGCCCCAAAGAAGGTATAAAAAACCATTTCATTAAAGCGGTTTTTTGCTTTATTGATCATTGAGGTAATCAATTGCAAACTTTCCGCTTCTGTCATTTGCTTTTCATCGGAGTTCATAAAAAATTATTTGTATTAGAATTAATATCATATGCTGTTTTTTTAATTTTTGTTTTAAAAGATACCCGGGTACAATCCATGCAGCAGCAACGGCTACCGCAATCAACAGCAATTGGAATTCATATATAACAAATGTAGATAAGATGGCAAGAAGCCAGCAAAAAATACCTCCGACCAACAACGGCTTAAATTTTAAAATTACACCTGAGAGAATTGTGGGCATTGCATACATGGTAAGCACCGCAGGGCTAATGCCCGTAAAGCTTTAAGATGAATCAATATAAACACAAGCAAGGCTAAACAAATGATAAATACAAGCCATACAAAACGCATAATCTCATCAGTATAGGTTCTGGCTTTACTATTTTTCATTTTTTTACGCTGATAAAATATCTGGAATATGGGAGCCAGCCAGGTAACGTACCAGATATAATAGGCATCCTGGTTATTGAAAAAATACAGCGCTATAAACTGAACGACGCAGCAAATGAATATCAGCCATCCCCAGAAGATATATAATATCCCCGTTTCACTAAAACGGTTCTTGCTTTGTTGATCATTGAGGTGATCAATTGCATGCTTTCAACTTCAGTCATTTGCTGTTCTTCGGGGTTCATAAAAAATTATTTGTATTGAGATAAAAAATACTGTATGCTGCTTTTTCCCCAGTTTGGCGAAAGTTCAGTTTCCGGTTTAAATTTTTCATTTAAATCATTGGCTTTATCAAAATATTCTTTGGCGGGCTGTTTGCCGCCACCATAAGCTTCAGGAGTAAAAAATTTATTCTCGCTTCAAGTAAAACAGGCCGTGGGTTTGTAGGGTCAAGCGATTTTGATTTTTCAATAAAGCCTGATAGATGCAGGCCCGTATGTCATATACCTGCTTTGCGGATCCACCATCATATGAGCTGTTGCAATCATGCTTTTGATCACATCTGTTTCAGAATTTTCTTTTCCTAAAATTGCCTCAGCTTTATCAATTAATTGCTGTGCCTTATCTGCAATGGCATCATTTTTTGAATTATCTTTTATCGTGTATCATAAGCCTGTGTAACGGTACAATAAGCCGCATAATAATAAGGGAGCCATTGTGTTTTTTCTGCATCGGCAATCCGTTCAAAATTATTGGCCAGTTCATAGAGTTGCCCTTTACCATCATTGAATCAAGCAGGGCAATATTTGTTTTCATTGCGCTTGTGTATTTATCACTTTGGGCAAAAGTTAAGCCTGCAAAACAAATGATTGCAGCAAATAAAACGAGTCTTTTTCATTTTGATTGTTTTTAGTTTTTGTTTGAATTATTGTTTGTATGTAAGTTTTATTGTTTTTTCTGCCTGGGATTGGTTACAGTATTTATAAATGATTATCAATTGCATCCTGTGTCCGGTCTATTCCAAGGCTTATAAAACATCCCAAGTACAAAAATCTTTTTGAAGGAGGTGTCACCGCCACTTTGTTTTGGCCGTTGGCCGAATAATTATAAGTATATATGTTATTTGCTCCTAAAACATTGGTAACCGATAACACAAAAACGTAAAGCTTTTGGCTTTGGCTTTTCCAATTGAAGGCAAATAGTTTACACTAAAGCTCAGATTTTATAATCTTTTGTGCGGCCCTGGATCAAAAATTTTATAAGCATCCTGCATTGTTATCATAGTTAATATTATAATATGGCCTGCCGGTTGCATAATGTATACGAACCATTAAATTGTGTTTTTAATTTGGTTACAAATTTTTTAATTACCAGTGATGCGGTATGCTTTGCAGCAAATGAAGGTTCTATTGCAAATGGATAATTGAGAAAATCACGTTTGGTATCCAGGTAAGAATAAGAAATCCAGTAATCCACATTTTTAATTGTTTTTTTATCTCTCCAGAAAAATTCAATTCCTTTTGCATCTCCAAAACCATTATTATTAATTGCCGTGAATGTACCGTAATTATTCAGGCCTGTTTTAAATAAGATCATTATATTTTTTATAAAATATTTCGGTACGGAAAGTACGCTGTTTGTTATTTTCTGATACTGGAGAATATAATGAGTTGCCTGTGCAAAATGTAATTGATTGATTGAAGGCAGGTATTTTCTTTCAGGGTCCTGGTAAAAAATTCCATAAGCTAAAGAGAACTGGCTGTTATCAGTAAATTTATAGGCTACCGAAACCCTGGGAGCAACATTCCATTTATCCAGCAGTTGCGAATGTTCTGCCCTTACTCCAATTTTTGCAGCAATATCATTGGTGAGATAAATATCTGTTTCTGCAAAGCCTGAGAATATATTTTCCTTTACAGTTTCGGGATATTTGGTGCCATCATATTGAGTATAGGTTGTTTTTTCATTGCTGTAATTGTATTCACCCCAAACCTTACGCACTCAGGTTAAATAATTTTTTTTCAAATACTACTTTTGCATTTGCATATTGGCCCTTGTTTACCAGGTTAAAATTTTTATAGGCATATAATGGATCATTTGTAAGCGACTGTTTTTTATTATCCCCATCCTGAATTCATTAGTGATGTCATCATGGTTGGTGCTGTAAGAAGCACCGGTATTCAATTTCCAGCCATTTCCTATTTTTCTTTCCATGATAAATTGTGATACATATTAAATATTTTTAAGCCCAAATGCATCTTTCATATTTAATGAATCGACATCCTGGTTTCTGAAACCGACATTGGTAGTGCTAAAGGAACCATAATATTTTAGCATTCCTGTTGTGATGTTTTAATTCTAAAATTTGCATCCCCTTCATGTAAAACCGGCACACGGAAATAATCCAGCTTTTGCTTTATAAGATTATAAACTAAGTGCAAGATTGGTATATGCATAAGTAATACCCCATGATGATTTTTTATTTTTTGAAAGTTTCTGAATGCCTGCATTTAATGCCGAGATAGGAAATTCCAAAATCTGCAGAAGTTTTTTCAGGCAGGTCATAGATTCTAATAAAAGAACAGAAGAAAGCGCCTGGCCATATAATGCCGAATAACCTCCCGACTGAAAATAGTTCCTTTAAATAAAAAAGGATTGAACCTTCCCCTTGTTGCAAGATCCGGGCTCACTGCTGTAGAAAAAATTGTTTACCAGGTTCCGTCAATGAAAATTTTTGTTTCTGCTAGCAGTACCACCTCTTACAAATAATCCTTCGGTTTCACCAACCTGTTGTGTTCCGGGTAAAGTTTTTATTGCATTGGTAATATCGCCATTGGCACTGGCAGTGGTTACAATATCAATAGGGTTTAAAGCACTTGCTCTTTTTTGATCGCTCGCTTCAAATGTTCCTGCACTTATTACCACTGCTTTTAATTCAGTTATTTCTTCTTTAAGTGATATGTTGATATGTTAAAGGCGCTGCATTAATATTTATATTTTGTTCAAATGGTTTGTAACCCGTTGAACTGGCCTGAAGAACATGAGTTCCTTTTTCAGAGGTAGTAAATGAATAATTTCCTGAGGAATCAGAAGTTGCTCCATCATAGGAATTTTGAATGCTTACGCTTATACCTGGCAAAGCAGTTATTGTGATTATCGGTTATTTTACCGGATATTTTTACCTGGGCCTATACCGAAGTACTTATAAGAAGAAACGATAAAATTAAAAATCTGTACATTTTTGTAAATTTATCACAATAATAAAGTAGTTTATATTATAAACCAAATATTTTTGTAAAAAATTTTTTTATTTAAGATTATAGAAACATTAATACATTATAAAATGATTGATATATCAATATAATGAATCACTTATTGTACTGTTATAGCCTTACCATTAAGTCATTTGATGAATTTATTAACATCATTTAAAATTAATTTGTTTATGTGGATGCAATTTGTAATTTAGCAATAGAATTTAATGGGTTAGTAAGTATAAAGGGTCGGTAGCAATACTGGCCCTTTTACTTTTATATACATAAATTATAATTCACGTGAACGATTTTACTTCTTACGCTTCATCCGCATTTTATTTCTTACTCGTGATAATGATTGTTTAATTTTCATTGCTCATTAATTACATATAAAGATGAGTAAAACAAAGACAGCTTTTTTTTGCAGAACTGTGGACAGGAAAGTGCAAAGTGGTTAGGCAAATGTCCTTCATGTGAACAGTGGAATACTTTTGTTGAAGAAGTGATTGTAAAAGGCACTGATAAAAAAGCAAAGCTGAATGGAAAGATTTTCAGGATTAAGCGGTGGCCTTAAAACCATTTCGCTGCAGGATGTAACCAGTGGAGAAGAAAAAAGAATCATTACGGCTGATGCAGAACTGAACCGGGTACTTGGTGGAGGAATTGTAACCGGCAGCATTGTGTTGGTTGCCGGCGAACCGGGCATTGGTAAATCAACTTTGTTTCTGCAGGCCGCTTTGCAATTGCAGAACACACTTACATTATATATAAGCGGAGAAGAAAGCGAACAACAAATTAAAATGCGGGCCGACAGGATAAAAATTCAGAATGAAAAATTTTACCTTCTTACCGAAACCAATACCCAAACCATTTTCCAGGAAATAAAAAAATTAAAGCCACAGCTTGTGATTGTTGATTCTATTCAAACCTTGCAATCACCTTATGTAGAATCTGCACCGGGCAGCGTTTCACAAATAAGGGAAAGCGCAGCCGAATTCCAGCGCTTTGCAAAAGAAACCAATACACCTGTTTTTTTAATCGGGCATATTACCAAAGACGGAAGCATTGCAGGGCCAAAAATTCTGGAACACATGGTAGATACTGTTTTGCAATTTGAAGGCGACCGCAATTATGCCTACCGCATTTTACGAACACTGAAAAACCGGTTTGGCTCATCATCGGAACTGGGAATTTATGAAATGACGGGAGAAGGGATGCGGCAGGTAAGTAACCCTTCTGAAATATTGATTACGCAAAAAGAAGAACAACTAAGCGGGATTGCCATTGCAGCAACTATAGAAGGCATAAGGCCGCTGCTTATAGAAGTACAGGCACTGGTAACTCAAAGTGTTTATGGCACTCCGCAAAGAACCAATACCGGTTTTGATCTAAGAAGGCTTCAATTGTTGCTGGCCGTTCTTGGAAAAACGCGGAGGCTTTCATTTTGGTGTAAAAGATGTTTTTATAAATATTGCCGGTGGCATTAAAGTAGAAGACCCTTCCATCGACCTTGCTGTTCTCAGCGCTTTGCTTTCTTCTTATGAAGATGTTGCCATGCCTTTGCATATTTGTTTTGCCGGAGAAGTTGGGCTTGAGTGGCGAGATAAGAGCGGTTAACCGTATCGAGCAACGAATTGCGGAAGCTGAAAAACTTGGATTTGAAAAAATCATTGTAAGCAAATACAATCTTTCTTACCGGCTGAAGGGTAATAAAGATTCGGATAAAAATAAATCTGCACAGGCAAGGTATTGAAGTAGTGCCGTTGGGTAAAGTGGAAGAATTATATCAGTATTTATTTTAATGATTGTAGAATCGTATCAGGCAAAGTCAATAAGAATAAGAAATGAATATTAAGAAATGAAGGATGGCAGATAAATGAAGATCAATTATAAGATGTTTAGACAATCGTAATTTATTTCAGATCCGGGAATGCACCTTCATTCTTAATTCTAATTCTTATTCCTTACTTCTTATTTCTAATTTATAACTAATTTGAAATTACCATCCGCGTCTTATCTCCTTTGATTCATTTTTTTTATCCGCATAATTGCCTTGGATGCGGAAGTGATATTATAGAAAAAGAAAATTTTTTATGCCTTGAATGTATCAATAATTTACCACATACGGGTTTTGCCATGCATGCAAATAACCCGGTAGAAAAACTTTTTTGGGGAAGAATACCCGTTACTGCAGGAATGAGTGAATTTTATTTTTCAAAAGATTCCATTATTCAAAATCTCATTCATGAATTTAAATACAGGGGCAACAGGAAAGCGGGTCTATATCTTGGAAATCTGATAGGAAAAAGTTTATTAAACAGTAACCGTTTTCCAATATTGATGCACTGGTCCTTTACCATTATTTGCACAAAAAGAATTTAAAAGAGGCTATAATCAATCTTCAATACTTTGTGCAGGCATTAGTGAAATCATGAATATTCCTTGATAACAAAAAATATTATCAGGATTGTTCCTACAGAAACGCAAACAAAAAAAAGCCGCATTCAACGCTGGGAAAATGTTGAAAAAAGCTTTTCGGTTTTGGAGCCTGCAAGTTTAAAAGGAAAACATATTTTACTTGTAGATGATGTAATTACTACCGGTGCAACGCTTGGAAGCATGCGGTGCAGAAATTTTAAAAATAGGAGATACCACCTTAAGTATCGCAACATTAGCGATAGCAACAAAATAGCCTTTGCAATTAGTAAGGCTAGAACAGTTTACGTGAGAGATTCAAAGACCTGTAACCTCTAAATCTCTTAAACTCTAACCTCTCAAACCTTAAACCTACGTTCCTAAACCCCTCTAAGCCTGCTTATTAAACAATAAAACATATTTTTGGTAAATGACTTCTCTGAAATACTTATCATTTTTATTCTACTATCCATATCATTTTTTCCTGCAAAAAAGAATCCTTTATTACAAGCCCGCAGGCAAAATTGAATACAAGTGCAGATACTTTATTTTATGATACGGTTTTTACTTCAGTGGGTTCAATTACGCAATCATTTAAAATTTTTAATGCCAACAATCAAAAGCTTCGGTTATCACAGGTAAAATTATCCGGCGGCACTTCTTCAGCATTTAAAATGAATGTTGATGGCACAGCAGCAACTGAAGTAGATGATGTGGAAATAAATGCCAATGACAGCATCTATGTTTTTGTACAGGTGAATATCAATCCCACCGCAGGCAACCTTCCTTTTATTCTTCGCGACAGCATTTTGATAAGCTATAATGGCAACGAAAAATTTGTGCAGCTGCAGGCCTATGGCCAAAATGCAATCTTTCTGAACAGTGTAAAAATTACAGGAAATTTTTCTTTCAGCAATACTTTGCCTTATGTAATCCTTGGAGGTATTTTAATTGATTCCAATGCAACGCTTACTATTGCAGCCCGGAACAAAAATATATTTACATGCAAATGCCCCTTTCTTAGTGGATGGAACTTTAATTGCTAATGGCACAAAACAGGATAGCGTACTCTTTAATGGCGACAGGCTTGATCCTGATTATCGTGATTTACCAGCAAGCTGGCCAGGCATTTTTTTCAGGAGCAGCAGTAAGGATAATTATTTAAAGCATGCCATTATTAAAAATGCATACCAGGGTATTATTGCACAGGACCTTTCATTAAATGCAAATCCAAAACTTATCACTTCGCAATGTATTATTGATAATATTTATGATGCCGGGATACTTGGCATTCATACCAATATTTACGCAGATAATTGCCTTATCAGTAACTGCGGCAGCAATATTGAACTCGGCCTTGGCGGTGATTATCGTTTTATACATTGTACGGCTGCTTCTTACAATAATCTCTTTATCACACATAAAACTCCGGTGCTGCAGGTTTCAAATGCCGCAATGCAGGGAAGCACCACGTTAACTGCAGCCACTTACCGCATTTTTTCAAAATTGTATTTTTTGGGGAGATGGCGGAAATGTAGACAATGAAATTGTAGTCAGATATAAAAGCCAGCGCCAATACAAATGCAGTAAATTTTGATCATGTTCTTTATAAAGCCAAGAATGAGGTAGCCAATGCCGTCTTTGATCTTAATTCAATAAAAAATACCGATCCGCTGTTTGACAGCATTGATGTATCACATCAATATTATAATTTCCATTTGCAGCCCATTCTCCTGCGATAGATGTAGGGGATTCCTAACTGCCTTCCCATATGATCTCGATGATAAATTAAGAGATACTAAACCTGATATTGGCTGTTACGAAAGATAATTTTCCTTTCGTGAAATTTTATATGTAGATTCTACATAGTCATTTTATGAATTTGTATCTTTGCAAAAAAAGAAAATGAAAAATTTATTTGTTGCATGTGCATCCCTGTGCTGGTGTCGTTTATATCGCCATCTTCTCCGGCTTCCTTTAAGCTCAAAATCGATTTATGATTTTAAGGTTGAGGGCTTAAGTGGCGGCACCATTGACTTTTCTAAATTTAAAGGGAAAAAAATATTGGTGGTAAATACAGCTTCAAAATGTGGGTTTACACCGCAATATGAATACCTGGAAAAATTATATGAACAATATAAGGACAAGTTGGTGATAGTAGGTTTTCCTGCAAATAATTTTGGCAGCCAGGAACCAGGCACCAACGATGAGATAAAAGCATTTTGCACCAAAAATTATGGAGTTACATTTCCAATGGCCGCAAAAGTTTCCGTAAAAGGTGACGACATCGCTCCCATTTTCAAATGGCTTACCAATAAAACAGAAAATGGAGTAATGGATGCTGAAATTAAGTGGAATTTCACTAAATTTTTATTGGATGAAAACGGCGCGCTGATTGCAAAATTTGACAGCAATGTAGGCCCGATGAGTGATGAAATTGTGAAATATTTAAAATAATTTATTCAAAATTCTGCGAATTGTTTTTTCCAGGCTTATTTTAAATCATTTTATTCTATTGTACGGTGTAGGGCTGGCTTATTAATCCGATTATCATGCAAGTTTGAAAATGTAATAGGCCAGCAAAAAATAAAAAAACACTTGGCCGACCTGGTTTTGCAAAACAGGTTAAGCCATGCATTATTATTTTTGGGAAAGGAAGGCAGCGGCGCACTTTCTACTGGCGCTTGCTTTTGCACAATATATCGTTTGTACATCTTCCAGGCCGGCAGAGGCAGCACCTGCTGCTTTATTTAATGAAGAAGCTGCACCCTTTTTACCCGCAAAGATTGACTCCTGCGGTAATTGCCCGTCGTGCATTAAAGCGCAACGGTATATTCATCCTGACATACATTTTTCATTTCCCGGTTATCCCAAAAAACGGCCCACCCGGTAAGCGATGATTATATTAATGAATGGAGGGAATTCATTACGAAATATCCATATGGAAATGTATATGACTGGCTTCAGTTTTTAGGAGCGGAGAATAAACAGGGAAATATAACCGCGGAAGAGTGCAACCAGATAAATCATAAACTAAGCCTTAAATCTTTTGAAAGCCACTATAAAATTCTAATTATGTGGATGCCCGAATTTTTGGGCAAAGAAGGTAATAAACTTTTGAAGCTTATTGAAGAACCGCCACCCGATACGCTTTTTATTTTTGTTGCCGAAGATGAAAACGCAATTTTGCCAACGATTTTATCCACGCACACAACTGATTAAAATTCCTTTGTTGTTCAATGCTGAAATTGAAAAGGCTTTAATCGAAATAAGCAAATGCTAATACCTGAAAAGGCAACAAGATTGCCGGCATTAAGTGAAGGAAATTACCGGGAAGCACTTCAGTTACTTCAACATGAAGAACAAGACTGGCAAGGGCTTATAAGAGAATGGCTCAATGTTACTTTAAAAAATAACACAGCAGCACAGCTTAAATGGATTGAAGAAATAAGCCAGTTGGGCCGTGAAAAGCAAAAACAATTTATCCGTTATTTTATTCATTTGCTTTCGCAGGCCCTGAGGGTACGTTTTATAAATGAACCGGCTTCAGGTATTGACTTTCTTATTCCTGAAAATGAAAAAGATTTTGCTTTACGGCTTAATAAATTATGCAGTATAGAAGCACAGGAAGCAATAATCAATGAACTTGACAAAGCAATTTTCTATATTGAGCGCAATGCTCATGCAAAAATGTTGTTTCATGCGCTCTCAATAAGGCTCTATCATATTATTAAGGATAATTCGTTAATTTTGGTAAGTTGAGGAAAATGAATTTTTGCAGAAGTTTATGATATTTTTTGAAACAACTTTTCAGCCATACGCATTTCTTTTATTACCTGCCTGCCGGCAGGCTTTCTATAATTTTACAAAAAATGGTAAGTACTTTTCTCTTAATCCAGTAGTAAAATTATTTGCAGGATGCAATGCCAATATAGCTGTAAAGCTTTATCTGCTCATTATTCTCACTTTATTATTTATTGATCACATTTTTTGAATTAAAGATATGAGTTGTACTAGTTGTAGTACAGGAAAACCAGGCGGATGTAAAAGTAATGGCGGATGTAGTACAGGCGGATGTAACCGGATGAATGTTCATGATTGGCTGGCCAATCTGCCTTTTAGTGATCCTGAAAGCAATTGCCGGATTGTTGAAGTTTCTTTCAACCAGGGAAGCCGGAAAGATTTTTACAGGAATAATTCTCTGCAATTTTTGATAAAGGTGATATTGTTGCTGTAGAAGGCGTAAGTGGCTTTGATGTGGGAACAGTAAGCATAACAGGAGAATTGGTACGGCTGCAATTAAAAAAAATGGTTTAAAAGAAGATAACCCTGAATTCAAAAAAGTATTAAGAAGGGCAACTGACAGCGATATTATTAAATGGAAAGAAACCAAAGCCAGGGAACATGATGTACTGATAAGAAGCCGGGCTATTGCAAGGCAATTAAAAGTTGATCTTAAAATGGCCGAGGTCGAAATACAGGCCGATAGCAGGAAAGCCACTTTTTTTTATATTGCCGATGACCGGGTTGACTTCCGGGAACTTATAAAAATTTATGCTTCGGAGTTTAGGGTAAAAGTAGAAATGAAGCAAATAGGCGCACGGCAGGAAGCCGGAAAAGTGGTGGCATTGGGAGTTGCGGAAGAGAATTGTGTTGCAGTACCTGGCTTACCGATTTTAAAAGTGTAAATACCAATGCAGCCCGGTATCAGAACTTAAGCATTAACCAAACAAAACTTAGCGGGCAATGCGGAAGGTTGAAATGCTGCCTGAATTATGAACTGGATACTTACCTTGATGCGCTGCAACATTTCCCTGATGATGCCGAAATTATTGAAGTGGCAAAAGGCAGGGCATTTTTGATAAAAAAAGATATTTTTCGCAACCTTATGTGGTATTCTATGCCGGAGAGTACCAAACATTATCCGCTTTCTATTGAAAGTGTAAAAAAAATCCAGGAGCAAAACAGGCAAGGAATTAAACCAGAAGCACTGGAAACTGTTGAAATGGTTAGTGGAAAGCCAAAAGAAGTAGAACCGGAATTTGTGGATGTGGTAGGGCAGATAACTTTAAAATCGCTTGAAAAAAACAGCCGCAACCGAAGGGATAATAACAGCAAACAAAAACAACAGGCCGCCTAATCAAAGCAGCAAAAACAAAGGCCAGCCTCAAAACAAACAAAACAGAATAACAGGCCTAACGGCCTAATAACAAGGAACCGCCCACCCGGAAAAAAAGATGGATAGAAATAATTTGAAAGTTAAGTTCGAAGGTTGAAAGTAAATTGTACTTTTAACTTTGAACTCTTCATAGTTAATACATTCGTTTTACTTTTGCCCATGTCAATCACAATTTCTAATCTTACTAAAACTTACGGAACACAAAAAGCAATTGATAATATTTCATTTAATGCTGCCAATAATGAAATAGTTGGTTTTCTTGGCCAAATGGCGCCGGTAAATCCACCACTATGAAAATTATTACGGGGTATCTTGAAGCAGACTCCGGCACTGTTACAGTAAATGGCATCAATGTGCACACAAATTCACTGGAAGTAAAAAAACAAATTGGTTACCTGCCGGAAGGAAATCCATTGTATTATGAAATGTATGTACGGGAATATCTTGGCTTTATTGCAAGCCTGCATACAATAAAAACAAGATGCAAAAAAAAGAATTGAGGAAGTGATTGATGTAACAGGGCTGCGCATGGAAAGCAATAAGAAAACAGGGCAGCTCAGTAAAGGATATAAACAAAGAGTCGGGCTTGCAGCAGCATTAATTCACGATCCTGAAGTGTTCATTCTCGATGAACCTACCAGTGGATTGGATCCTAACCAGATTATAGAAATAAGGCAAGTAATAAAAGACCTTGGCAAAAATAAAACCGTTCTTTTTTCATCACATATTTTACAGGAAGTAGAAAGTATTTGTGACCGGGTTATTATCATCAATAAGGGAACTATTGTAGCAGATGATACTTTATCCAACCTGCGGTTGTCTAATAAAACTTATCATACTGTGTTGGTGCAGTTTGCTGAAAATATTGATATAAATATTCTTGCTGCTATTGAAGGTGTACAAAAAGCTGAAGAAGAGAAAAATTTCCTGTTCAAACTGCAAACCTCCAACCCGGAAAATGTAAAAAAGCAATTCTCAAACTTAGTTTGCAAAACAATTTAAATATACTTTCGTTGCAAAGTGAAAGTAAAAGCCTCGAAGAAGTATTCAGAAATTTAACTGGTAATATTCAAAATAATTAATTAATAATACAATGAGCTACATTGCAAACATACATGCACGGCAAATATTAGACAGCCGTGGAAACCCAACTATTGAAGTTGATATTCTTACAGAAAATGAATTTCTGGGAAGGGCCGCCGTGCCTTCCGGCGCAAGTACCGGCGTACATGAAGCAGTGGAATTGCGTGATGAGGATAAAAAAGTATATGGGGGGAAAGGTGTACTCAATGCCGTAAAAAATGTAAATGACTTACTTGCCGATAAACTTACCGGCTGGGATGTTGCCGACCAGACAGGTATTGACAGCGCAATGATTGCACTCGATGGAACAGAAAATAAAGGCACTATTGGTGCCAATGCAATTCTTGCCGTAAGCCTGGCTGTTGCAAAAGCTGCGGCATTGGAAGCCAATCTTCCGCTTTACCGGTATATTGGGGGAACCAATGCAAAGATTCTTCCGATTCCTATGATGAACATTTTAAATGGCGGCGCACATGCGGATAATAAAATAGATTTCCAGGAATTTATGGTAATGCCGGTAGGAGCTTCCTCTTTTAGTGAAGGATTACAATGGGGCGTTGAAATTTTTCATGCGTTAAAATCGGTTCTTAAAAAGAAAGGGTACAGTACCAATGTTGGAGATGAAGGCGGCTTTGCACCGAATATTCAAAGTAATGAAGAAGCCATTGAAACTGTACTTACTGCAATAGATAAAGCAGGGTTTAAAACAGGTATCACAAATAGGTATAGCAATGGACCCCGCTGTCAGCGAAATGTATGATGCAGATGAAAAAGTTATCATTTTCATAAATCAGATGGTAAAAAATTAAGCAGCGAAAGCATGGTTGATTTTTGGGAAAGCTGGGTAAAGCAATATCCTATCATTTCTATTGAAGATGGAATGGCAGAAGATGACTGGGATGGATGGAAATTGCTTACGGAAAGGCTTGGTAAAAAAATTCAATTGGTAGGTGATGATCTTTTTGTTACCAATGTAAAAAGGCTTCAAAAAGGAATTGATGAAAAAATTGCCAATGCGCTGCTGGTAAAAGTAAACCAGATCGGCACTCTAACGGAAACTATAAACGCAGTTTCAATGGCGCAACACAACGGGTACAATACCATAATGAGCCATAGGAGCGGTGAAACAGAAGACACTACTATTGCCGATCTTGCCGTTGCTTTAAATTGCGGGCAAATTAAAACGGGCTCTGCAAGCCGTACAGACCGTATTGCCAAATACAATCAGTTGCTGCGCATTGAAGAAATTTTAGCCGAAAGTGCAGTTTTCCCGAAAGGAAAAATTAAATTTGGCAAATAAAATGAGAAACAAGGCTCTAAAACGAGAGATAAAATTAAATGTTCAAGCTGAAATCCATAATAACTAACAAATACTTATTATCAGGCATAGCTTTTGCAGTATGGATGACGTTCTTTGACAGAAATGATATAACCTTACAATTGAAGAGAATACACGAGCTTAATAAACTTCAGGAAAGTGAGAAGCTGATGACGATGCAAATTGCTGATACAAAAAAAGAGTTGGATCTGTTAAAAACCAATCCCGCAAACTCTTGAAAAATATGCAAGGGAAAAGTATATAATGAAAAAAGATAATGAAGATATTTTCATCATTACTGCTGATTCATCTTCGATTAGATAGTTTATAATTATACAATATTTCTGTAATGAGGGCGTTTTAATTTTGGATAGATTTTTTCTACGTAATAGCAAACGATTTATTATGACTAATTTCACACAGGAAGATCTGGTACAGTATCTGTACAAGGAAACTTCCGAAAAAAAACAGCAGCCATAGCAGCAGCTTTAGAAACCGACTGGGATCTTCGTGACTCCTTTGAGCGAATTTGCAACCGGTAAAAAAAATCTTGAAGAAGTTAATCTTTCTCCACGGGCAGAGGCAGTAAATAAAATATTACAACACATTACTAAGAGCCACGCAGTCAGTTATACTGCGCACTGAAAAATATTTTAAAAAAAGTATTTTCGTTCCCGCTAACAAGCGGGATTTTTTTATGACAAAAAAAGAGCGTTATCGTTTTGTAATAGATTATTTTTTATCACATGCCCCTGATGCTGAAACAGAACTAATTTACGATAATCCTTACCAACTACTGGTAGCAGTTATTCTTTCAGCCCAATGTACGGATAAACGGGTAAACGAAACCACTCCCCGCATTTTTGAAAAATTTCCCGATGTATGGTCTTTGAGTAATGCCAACACACGAAGATCTGTTTCCTTTAATAAAAAGTATTTCTTACCCGAATAATAAAACAAAGCATCTTATTGGAATGGCAAAAATGGTCGTGGAAAGATATAACGGGCAAATTCCTATGACTGTTGATGAATTGATTACGTTACCGGGTGTTGGCCGTAAAACAGCTAATGTGATAACATCTGTAATTGACAACCAGCCAAATATGGCCGTAGATACACACGTTTTCAGGGTTTCAGCACGTATTGGGCTTAACTTCAAATGCTACTACCGTTCTTGCCGCGGAAAAACAATTAATTAAAAATTTTCCCGAAAATCTAATTCATAAAGCTCATCACTGGCTTATTTTACATGGGCGATATATTTGTGTTGCCCGAAACCCAAATGTAATATATGTGGGTTAAAAACCGTTTGTAAATATTATAATAACCTATCTAAATCAAATTGTTGAAAAATTGTCTTTATTTTGTAGGAATAGAAACTAACTGGCAAAATCCTACCAAAACAAATTAATCGCCTTTATGAAAATTAGAATACTGATTTTTTTCCTCTTTCTCTTTGCAGGAAATCAATTAAAAGCGCAATATTATTTTTATGATGGCAAATATTATAATAATGATTTCGTATTTGAACTGGAGGCTCCGTGGGAGCGATGAATGCCTTTACCGATCTTGGCGGAAGAAAAGGCATTGGCAAAAAATTCGTTAAAGATTTTAATTTCAAAAATACAGAGTTTTGTGGCAGTATCTTTTTTAGTGCCGTATATAAAAATGAAATAGCTTTAAGGATTGAAGGCACATTTGGGCAAGTACATGCATATGACAGTATTCTAAAAAGTGTTGCTCCAACAACCAATGGCCGTTATGAACGAAACCTGAGTTTTCGCAGTTCGATTTCAGAAATAACACTGGAAGCAGAGTTTCATCCGTTTTATATCTTTGGAAATTATGATGATGATCACTATCCACCGGCTGTTTCACCTTACGTTCTTTTGGGAATTGGATATTTTCATTTTAACCCACAGGCAAAACTAAATAGAAATTATGTTGATCTTCAGCCTTTAAGCACTGAAGGCGAAGGCTTTGCAGAGTATCCGAATAAACCAGTATATAAACTCAGCCAAATAAATTTTCCCGTAGGTATTGGTGCCCGCTATGATGTTTCGCGCATTACTTAATCTGCGGGCTGAAATTGTTACCAGAATTTTACAAACTGATTATCTTGATGATGTGAGCGGCAGGTATATTGATCCTTCTGTTTTTGCAAATCATTTATCAGGAGTTCAACTTAACGAAGCATTGCTTTTAAACGACAGGCATAAGCCGGGTGCTGTTACAGCGCATCCTGATGGTATCCGCGGAAGGCCCAACAATAATGATTCATATATTACTTTCAATGTAAAACTTGGGCTTAACCCTTGGCAGGGAGAGAAGACAATAGGCTACGATAAATTACAGATTACCGGTTGATTAACATGAATCTGCATAAAATTTTGCAAAGTGCTACACGAATTTACTCTGAAAATATATCAGAATAACTTCTTTATCTCATCTACTAATTTCATGCTTTGTAAAAGGAATACCCATAATTTTATTATATCCTTTTGCATCTACTAAGTATTGATCACGGATAATTTTTATAGCTGGCCGTTATTGAGTTCCGGTATTAAAACATGCTCAAAGTTTCTCAAAATCTCGCCAAGATTTTTTGGGAATGGCCGAACATAACGGAGATGCGCATGCGAAACTGAATGGCCTGCGGCAAGCAGGTCAACTACCGCAGATTTTATAGCACCATATGTGCTTCCCCATCCAAGTACCAATACTTTTCCTTTATCAGGGCCATTGTCAATTTTTTGTTCCGGAATATAATCAGCAATTTTATCAACTTTTTCCTGGCGGATTTTTACCATCATCTGGTGATTATCCGGATCGTAACTTACATTGCCTGTAATATTTTGTTTTTCAAGCCCGCCAACTCTGTGTTCAAGTCCCGCAAAGCCAGGTATTGCCCAGGGCCTTACCAGCTTTTCATCTCTTAAATATGGCTGAAAAACTCTCTTCATGATGGCCAAGCTCCGTTTTAAATTTTACTTCTATTGAAGGCAGGTCTTTACTTTCAGGATACTTCCATGGCTCTGCACCATTGGCAATATAACCATCACTTAAAAATATAACCGGCGTCATGTGTTGCACTGAAATCCGTACCGCTTCATATACCGCATCGAAGCAATCGCTTGGTGTTGATGCAGAAATTACGGGCATGGGACATTCGCCATTTCTTCCATAATATGCCTGCAATAAATCACTTTGTTCTGTTTTTGTAGGTAAGCCCGTAGAAGGGCCGCCTCGTTGAATATTACAAATCAGCAATGGAATCTCCAGCATTACTGCAAGGCCCATTGCTTCTGCTTTTAATGCCATACCGGGGCCGCTTGTTGCAGTTACGCCAAGGCTTCCGCCATATGCTGCACCAATGGCGGAAGTTATTGCGGCAATTTCATCTTCCGCCTGGAAAGTTTTTACCCCAAAAGATTTGTGCCTGCTTAGTTCATGCAAAATATCGCTTGCCGGGGTAATGGGATATGAACCTAAAAATAATTGCAACCCGCTTTTTTGAGAAGCCGCTATCAATCCATAAGCAAGTGCCTGGTTACCCATAATACTCCTGTAATTGCCTGCCGGCATTTTTGCTTTTTCAACAGAATACCTTGTGGTAAAAGTTTCAGTAGTATCACCATAATTATAACCAGCCTGCAGCACTTTGATATTGCTGTTAAGGATATCAGGCTTTTTTGAAAATTTTTCTTTTAAAAACCTGATCGTATTATCCATGCTCCTGTTGTACATCCAATATAAAAAACCGAGCACAAACATATTTTTTGCCCGGTCTTTTTCCTTGGTGCCCATTTCAAATTCCTTCAGTGCCTCCCTCGTCATTTTAGTAACATCCATCTTTATCACTTCATATCCATCCAGGCTTCCGTTTTCCAGGGGATTTACTCCATCCGGATAATTTGCCAGCCTCAGATTTTTTGCATCAAAGCCATCCACATTTACTATTATTTTTCCCTGCTTTTTTTAATCCTTTCAAATTGGTTTTAAGTGCAGCAGCATTCATTGCTACCAATACATCGCATGTATCACCGGGAGTAAATATCCTGTCGCTGGAAAATCGTAACTGGAATCCGCTCACACCGGGCAAGGTGCCCTGTGGCGCTCTTATTTCTGCAGGAAAATCGGGGAATGTAGCAAGATCAATCCCCAGCATTGCGGTATTATTGGTAAACTGGGTGCCTGTAAGCTGCATTCCATCACCACTATCACCCGCAAATTTTATTACGACATCCTGTAAAACTTCTTCTTTAATTTCCATTATCTTTTATGTCCGAGTTATCGGGTTACAAATTTAAAAATTTACAGGTAAACTCTCATCAATTGTTTTTGACATTAGGTATAATTGAAAACCATTTGTTGTGCCACGATCTTTTTTTTAGTACCGATTTCATCATTTTTTTAAATTCACTTAGAAACCCTTTAAAATAATTTTTTAGGGAATAAATATTGCTGGTGCCATTTTCAGAACTATCATTAAGCAAATTTTTTATAATTCTTTTAAATGCTGAACGGTTGACTGCGAATGCTTCTTTTTCCTGCCAAACTCTTCTTTCTTACAATCCTCATTTCCGGTTTGTTTTCCAAGATAAGAATTTAAAACAAACAATAAAAACTTATATTACCTGTGTTCCCGAACATTACCGATTGTATAAAAATAATTATAACAATTAGTATCTTTCTTTGCAGGACAGCGTATGAATTTACAGATAAACAAAAAAGCACAGGACGTAAAATACTTTCTTTTCAGCCAATACCTCGCCGATGGCATCCGTATTACACTGGCGATTATTTTACCTGCACGTTATAGGCGCCGGCTTCGGCAGAATGGATTTGGGAATCATCATTTCTGAAGGCGCACTTTGTGTGAGTATCGGCGACGCACCCGGCCCTGTGGAGCATAAGCGCAATGGAATGTTGTACAGTAATGTCTTCGTTTTTCTCATTGCATTACTAACGGGGCTTGTAAACGATAATTTATTCTTACTCGGCTTGCTGGTGTTATTTTCTTCATTTTTCTTTTCAATGTTCACGGTGTATGGAAACCGGGCCGCATCTGTAGGCACAGCCGCTTTGCTCATCATGATTCTCCGCATGGCCAAGGTAACCACTGCCTCAGAAACAACTGATAGAAAGCGCTTTGATATTATGCGGAGGCCTATGGTACATGCTTATGGCTTTATTACTTTACAGGATAACACCTTATCGCCCCGCGCAAAGATCACTTGGAGATTGCATCCATGAAACGGCAAAAATCCTGAGAATAAAGTCTGCATCTTTATGATACGCAAACAAACCTCGATGATGAATATCGGAAAATGGTAGCCCAGCAGGTAGTAGTAAATGAAAAGCAGGATGCAGCACGTGAGCTTTTATTTAAAAACAGGGAGCTGGTAAAAGAGCCCACCCGCATGGGACGGTTGCTGGTGCTCACTTTTGCCAACCTAATTGATTTGTATGAACAAATAGTGGCAACCTGGTATGACTATCCTTCTTTGCGGCAGCGATTTTCTTCTACAGGAATATTGGATGAAGTATCTCTCGTAATAAAAAATATTGCCGATGAGCTCGACCACATTGGCCAGGCTATTCAATCAAATACTTCTTATAAAAAAAAGTACGACCTCATACCTGCGCTGGAAAAATTAAAAATGAAAATTGATGCGCTTACATGATCAGAATAACAGCAAACTGATTCTTAAAAAAATATTAGTTAACCTGCGAAACCTTGGCGATAAAGTAAATGATGTCCTTAATTATTTTGATGATGTACCCTTAAAGAGAAAAATGAGAAGCAGCAGTGATTATTCAAAGTTTGTTTCGCATCAAAAAATTGACGGTACAGATCTTTTGCATAACCTCACCCTGGAGTCTTCGGTATTCAGGCATGCCTTGCGTATGATGATCACCTGTGGAATTGGGTATGTAACCGGCAAACTATTACCCTATGGCCACCATAGCTACTGGATATTGTTGACCATCATTATTATTCTGAAACCGGGTTTCAGCCTTACCAAACAAAAAAATTTTGACAGGCTAACCGGAACCATTGCCGGCGGCCTTATAGGCTTATTGATCCTTGCGTTTATCCATGACCGCTCTGTTTTATTTATACTGATTGTTGTTTTCATGATTGGAACTTATACTTTTCAGCGGCTCAATTATATAGTAATGGTAATATTCGTAACTCCCTACATACTTATACTTTTTAATTTCCTGGGGGCGGGTTTTGTGAACGTTGCAGAAGAGCGTTTACTGGATACAGCGATAGGTTCCCTGCTGGCTTTCCTTGCCAGTTATTTGCTGTTTCCGCAACTGGGAATCCAGCGAACTTAATAATTATATGGCCGGTGTTTTAAAGGCAAATACCAATTACCTGCAAAAGCTTTCAGATATCATTTGTGGCAAAAGAAATTCTTTGGATTATAGCCTCGCCCGCAAGGAAGTATTTGTGAGTACAGCAAATTTATCCGCTGCTTTTCACAGGATGTTATCTGAGCCCAGGAGTAAACAACGCCACAGCAAGGAAATTTATGAATTTGTTGTATTGAACAATGTGCTGTCTTCTAATATTGCTGGTTTTATTGCAGGAATAAGCGGAAGTGAACCTTTATGTTCAAAAGACGTTTTACAGCGTGTAAAGCAAACCATAGCTTCTCTTGAAGAAAGTTTGCAACAGCTCGATAAAAATTATTTACCGCAGGCAGATAAAATAAAAATCTACCGACCTGCCAAATGAGGGAAAGCAAACCGATATCACATTCTTTGAGCAACTCGACTTCATTTATAAAATAACAATCGATATTAAAAAAGTTACGCAGTTAGTTATAAGAGAAAGTTCATAGTTTGTAGTTCGTAGTTACCTCTAGCTTTCAACCTGCTACCTGATACCTGCTACCTGATACCTTCAACTTCAGCCTTCAACTATAACATGACCAACTTAAATAAAAAAGGCTTGTCGCGAAGACAAACCTTTAAATTTACCCATCTTAACCTAAACCTAAATTTAACTACTTGCTACTCTGCATTCCCTGTGGACGTTGCGGGCGCAAGAGTAGGTTCTATATCGCTTTTAAATTTCTTAAACTGATCATCAGTAAAAATTGACTTTAATTTATCATCGCGGTCACTTGCCATTTTTTCCATAACACTCCTGTCGGGCCTCGTTCCGCTTGCCCTGGCATCTTCCCTCATTTTATCCTGTGCTGTATAAAAGTCTGTAAAAACGGCAGTAGTTTTATCCTGCTGTGTCTTATCGAGTTTGAGAGAATCCGAAATTTTATCCATCGCTGATTTTACACGCTCTTCCACTGTGCGCCGTGGCATCCCGCCCTGTTGTGCCTGTGCGCTTATTGTTACGGCAAATAAAAAACCAATAAGCATTGCAATTTTTGTTTTCATATTTATGATATTTATTTTTAATTTATTGAATATGCATTTTAACAACTTGTTTTACTAATGTGCCCTTCTTTCCCGGGCCTGCTGGTCATCCTGGTAATAACTTTTTTTATAGTGGTATCAAACTTTTGCAACTGACCGGGAGTACAGATGTTACGAACCATTTCAAAATGATTAAACATTTGCAGGTCCAGCGTTTTTTGTTTTTCAGCTATTACATCTGCGGCCTTGTTTACAGCCGAATCCGGAACTGCGGCGCATATAATCAAATTATAGAAATCCGTTTTTGCTTTTCTCAATTCGTCAAATAACGCATGTATTTTTTCAACATGCTCCTTTCTTAATGACTGGTAAGTATCAAGCTGCTCTTTTGTAAAGCCCACTTCTTTTTGCAACAAGCCCGAAATACCATTTTGATCATGAACATGTGAATTTTTTTGGCCGGGTTATTCAATACCAGGAAAAAAAACAACATAGCAATATTCGTTATCAAAAGAAAAATGATAATTGAAATGAGCGATTTATTTTTTCGGACGGTATCCATTATGGTTTACTATTTTCAAATTCATATAATGTTGAGCTTACCTGGCTGTATTCATCTGCCGTAGCCAGTTCATTGCCTGTGTGATAAAGAATTGTCCGGATGTATTTATAAGGAAAATTACCGATGGCATTTATTATTAATACAAAACAAATGCAGGCGAACGCTACCACCGGCCTTGCCACAAATAGATGATAGCTTTATCCATATATTTTTTTCATTTTGCATCCTCGCTTCAAGCCTTGTAAAAAGAAATGGCGCGCGGAGATGCCTTCTTAATGCCATCAAGGCTATGCATTACCTCATCAATTTTTTTATGTATGAATTTGTCTTCCATTTTATATATTATTTAGACGTTCTTTTAAAATAAAACCTGTGTTTATTTATGACTATAATTGCACTGCATTCTGTATTACTGCATTGTTAATTTTTATTAAGTGCTCAGATAATAATCTGCCAGTATTTTTTTAAGATTTGTTTTTGCCCGGTGCAACAATGCATCGACCGCAGAATCAGTAATTTTCATTATTTCGCCAATTTCCAAATAAGATAATCCTTCTACTTTATTAAGTACAAATGCTGTTTTTTGATTAGGCGGTAATTGTTCCATCGCTTTAAAAAGAACTGCTGCATTTTCTTTATTTTCCATGCTTACACCCGGGATGAAAAAAATCAGGCGGGTCAATTACAGGCTCATCATTTTTTCCATAAAGGCTTTGTATAAAAGCAAATCGCTTTTTTCTTTTCTTCTTCCTGATGTGATCCATTGCTTTTGAAACAGTAATGCGATACACCCATGTCGAAAATTTGGATTCTCCTTTAAATGATGAAATAGATTCAAATACCCTGTATGAATACTTCCTGTGTTACATCTTCTGCATCTTCTGCATTTTGCAAAATGCCCAATGCAGTATTATACACCATATCCTGCCAGGTTTCCACTATAGTTTTAAAGGCTGCCCTGTCTTTTTGTTTAAGCAGTGCTATTAGTTCCGTTTCACTCAAAACAAATATTTTATATGCTAAAGAGAAGGGCCGCCGGGTGCCGCAAAGGAGGCGCCTGACCGGGCCTCACGCCGGGCCTGCGAAAATCTCCTCCTCGTTCATTGTCATTGGCCTTCCCTTTGCCAAAGGTCTTTAATTTGTAGGTAAATGTGAGCATAAAATATTGCTGCAATACCTGGTTTTGTACATCCTGGATATAGGAGTCAGTTACATTGCGGGTGATACTTTTATTTTGCTTTAAAAGATCAAATACAGATAACTTTAATTCGCCGGCCTGCTTTTTCAAAAACTTCTGGCCTACAGCTATGTTCCACAACCAGTAATTTGTATTGTAACCGCCGGATAATCCTTTATAATATTCATTGGATAAATCGTTCTGAAAAAAGAACCCTTTTTTGGTAAGCAGGTTAGCAGTAATACCGGCAGATTGAGTAAAATAATTGTTATTAAAGATGGGCTGGATAGAATTTTTTACCGTATTGATATTGGCTGAATAAGAAATATTAAAATCTATATATTCACTTATGTTGCTTGAAAGTACAGCACCGAGATTGTAATTATAAGTATTGGAAATATTATCAACATTATTAAGTAAACCCGGAAGTTTTGTATAACTAAGCCCTGCATTCCAGTTCAGGTTTGATTTTAATAAATTTTAATGGCATGCCAAATGTGAAAAAAGACCTTGCGCTCATGTATCCATTCAGGTTTACCGGTTTTGAAATTTGCGAGCCTTTAAAAAGGGTAATCGTATTAGATAATGCCGAATCTTTCGATGCCGTATAAGTGGCATTGGCTATATAATTATTAGTAGTCTGAAAGAAAATATTGGCAAAAAAACTTTGGCCTTTTGTGCTATTGGTATAAGTATATCGTGTAATTAAATTATTGGTGTATTGTTGTTGCAAATCAGGGTTGCCTGTAGAATAAAAAAACTGGTTTGAGTTATTGATCACGTTTTGCAATTGTGTAACCGATGGCGCACTTACTGATGAGCGATAAATAACCCTAAGATTACTTTTTGAAGAAAGCTTTAGCCTTGCCATTGCATTGGCCAGAAAATTACTATAGCTGTTATCTATTTGGCTAAGCCTGGGGAAATACCTGGTTACTTTTTAATTCGCCATATTGATAAGAAACACCTGCTGAGATCATATTATCTTTATCTCCCAGGCGGTAAGTAATTCCTCCATTTTGCGTATTGTAGGTATTATTAAATTTATTGCTAAGGCTCGTATCCAGCAAAGAATATTTTGATGAACCATTGTCATAATTAAAGGTTTCCTGGTCGGCATTATTGTTTTGAAATGAAGGATTATAATTTAGCTGTATCTGTGCTTTTTTACCAACGGGCTCGGTGTAAACCAAATTAAAACTATACTGGTTATTGTGATTTTTTTGATTGGATAACTGTTGCAGGGAATCTGTAACAGTAGCGGATTTAAAATAAGTATTCACTGGCGGTTAAATAATTATCGCCGGTTCTATCGCTTGAATTATTAGTAATTCCCAATGAAATACTACGCCCTCTTTTTGGAAATGCATGGCGAAATAAAACCTGGTTGCTTAAGTTATTTCCGCGAAAATTGCTATTGATGTCATTATCCGTTTCGCTTATTTCATTTAGCTTATTTACATCTACGTAATTTATTCCATGCACCGAATTGATCGAATTGTTACTTTGAAACTTCAAATTAGACGTTACCAAAATAGTATTGCTTGAGTCAATTCTATAAGTAAGCCTGAAATTGACCCTGTTATTATAATTCTTACTATCCGAAATAGTGTTCTCATCATAATAATTACTGCTGTCCTGTGTTATTATATTTTGCTGGGTAAGAGTTTGATTGTTGGAAGTATTGCTGTTATTAAAAAAATAACTTCCGGTCACATCAACTTTTTTTCCCCATGCATCACTATAATTAATACCAAACGAATTGGTTTTTGCAATCCCGTTTTGCTGCCCTATTGTAAAATTACCGGTATTGCCGCCGCCCCTGAAATTGCCACCTCCGCCTCCGCCCCCCCTGTTGCCACCGCCTCCGCGATTGCCTGTGCTGGTAACACCTAATAAATCCTGCGAAGAAAAATTTTGCTGATTAACATTATTCAATAACCCTATCAATGAAATTCTGCTGGCATTATTAAAAAAACTTACATTGCCACCCGCGCTATACCGGCCGTCAGTTCCATAGCCTGCAAACACACGCCCGAAATTGCCAGTACGCATATTAGCTTTGGTAACTATATTAATTGATTTGGTAGTGTTGCCATCATCAAAACCTGTAAGCTGCGCCTGGTCACTTAATTTGTCAAATACCTGTATTTTATCTATTACTTCAGCAGGAAGATTGCGAAGCGTAGCTGTTGCATCGTCCCCGAAAAAATCGCGGCCATCAACGGTAACTTTTTGAACCGTTTCGCCATGCGCAGTTACCGTACCGCTTTTATCAACCGTGATACCCGGCATTTTCTTTATTAAGTCTTCACTGGTGGCATCCGGGTTTACCTTAAACTGTTCTGCGGAATACTCGAGAGTATCCTGCTTTTGCCTTACAGGTGGGGCGGCGCCACTAATCACCACAGTAGCCAGTGTCTTGGCCGTTTTAGAAACAGCAATCGTTCCCAAATCCATATCCGTTCCGTTCACTGAAATGTTTTTATTAAAATTCGTATACCCAATGGAGGATATAGACAAGGAATAGCTTCCATCGGGTATTTCGTTGAATGTAAAAGCTCCTTTATTATCACTTACGGTTGAATAGCGGGCTAAAGATGAATCCCTGGAAATAAGTTTTATTGTCGCATTTGAAATGGGTGTCTTCTCAATGGCATCCTGTAAAACACCCTTTAATGATTGCGCTTTCAGCGTCTAAGAAATTGTATATGTCAGCAAAAAACAAAATAAAAATCTATTCATAGATGCGTTATTGTGCATTGGACGCTTTTATGGGGTAAAACCTGTGGAAGATGATTAATGTTCGAACTTTCAACTTTCAACTCTTGAACCTTTAACCTTTCACGACAAACGTTTTTTATTTCATTAACAATACTCAAAAGCATTTGAATTATCTTGCACCACAAAAAAAACTACTATATGGATTATAATAAAATTGTTTCAGTTACAGGCTTAGGTGGTTTATATGAATTGCTTTCTTCAAAATCTGACGGGGCCGTTGTTCGTTCATTGGAAGACAACAGTACAAAATTTGTTAGTACCCGTTTACATAATTTTTCGCACCTGGAAAGCATTGAAGTTTTTACTGTAAAATCACCGTCTGATGGCAATGCGAGCCTTGCAGAATTATTCCAGGCAATGAAAGCAAGCACTGAAACAATACCTGATGCAAAAGCTGATAATAAAACTCTGAAAGCATATTTTGAAAAAGTATATCCCGGACTTGATTTTGAAAGAGTTTATGCCAGCGATATGAAAAAAATGATAAAATGGTTTCAAATCTTGGAGAAAAATAAAATTGAAATAAAACTTAAGTCACCTGAAGAAGCCGGGGAACCGTCCGGCGATATGGCAAACTCAAAACCCGTCCATAAAGAAACGGCTCATGTAAAAGACATGAAGCCACAAAAATCTGCAGTAAGAAAAATAGAAAGCCGCGGAGTAAAATAATTAGTGCTGATATTTTTATTAATCTTCAAAAACCCATTTAATAAGATTACCATGATTGAAGCAACCGCTGATATAAAAAAAATAGAAAGAAAATTTATTCCCCGAGACCTTGTAGTATCCAATTGGGAAAGCATTGAACCTTATTTTAAAGAACTATTGGACAGGGAAATCAGTTCAGTAGAAGGCCTCGAAAAATGGCTGGTAAATATGAGTGAACTGGAAGCGATCATCAACGAAGATGCGTGCTGGCGCCAGATAAAAATGACCTGCGATACAACCAATAAGCAACTGGAAGAATCCTTTAATTTTTTCTTTATGGAGATCCAGCCGAAAATCCAGCCTTATGCCGATGCCCTTAATAAAAAGCTGATCAATTCTCCTTATATAAATGAACTGGAGGCTGGCAAATATTTTACGTACCTGCGTTCAGTCAAAAAAAATATCGAACTTTTTCGCGAAGAAAATATTCCCTTGCAGGCGGAGCTCGCAGTTTTGCAACAGCAATACGGAATGATCACCGGAAAAATGATGATTGAAGTTAACGGCCAGGAATATACGCTGCAGCAGGCCGCAAAATTTTTAGAAAGCCATGACAGGAAATTACGCGAAGAAGTCTACCGAAAAATAAATGAAAGAAGGCTCTTGGATAAAGATGTGTTGAATTTACTGTTTACGCAATTAATAGAAAAACGCCACCAGGTTGCACTAAATGCCGGATTTGAAAATTACCGGGATTATAAATTTAAAGAGCTTGGCCGCTTTGATTATACAAAAGAAGACTGTTACCGCTTTCATGATTCGGTAAAGCAACATGTATTGCCCCTGGTAAATAAAATTTATGCAAAGAAAAAGAAAAGCTCCAGTTAGATAATCTTCGCCCATGGGATTTAGAAGCTGAGCCGGAAGGGACCAAAGCTCTTACGCCTTTTAAAACAGGAGCAGAGCTTCTCGATAAATCTATTGAATGCTTTGAACAGCTTCGCCCTTTCTTTGGGGAGTGCCTGAAGCAAATGAATAATATGAAGCACCTTGACCTGGAAAGCAGGAATGGCAAGGCTCCGGGCGGCTATAATTGCCCGCTGCCGGAAAGTGGCGCTCCCTTTATTTTTATGAATGCAGCAGGGCAAATGCATGATGTAACAACTATGGTACATGAGGGTGGCCACGCTGTTCAGTCATTTCTTACACACAACCTTGAGCTCAATGCTTTTAAAGACTATCCCATGGAAATCGCGGAAGTGGCCAGCATGGCGATGGAGCTTTTCAGCATGGATTACTGGGAAGTATTTTTTGAAAACAAAGATGATCTTAAAAGAGCGAAGGAACACCAGTTGGAAAGAACCATTACTATTTTTCCATGGATAGCAATTATTGATAAATTTCAACATTGGATTTATGAACATCCTCATCATACCATCGAAGAAAGATCGAAACAATGGATGGAAATCCTGGAAAATTTTTCAGACGATGTAATTGATTATAGCGGGCTTGAAAAATACCGGGAAAATGCATGGCAACGGCAACTGCATTTATATGAAGTTCCCTTTTACTATATTGAATATGGAATTGCGCAACTTGGCGCAATTGGCCTTTGGATGCAATACAAAAAAAATCCCGAACAGGCACTGGATAATTATATGAAAGCCCTTGCGCTCGGCGGCACAAAAACGTTGCCCGAGCTATACCATGCCGCTGGCCTTGTATTTGATTTTTCGCCGGAAAATATAAAGACTTTAATGGATTTTGTGAATGAAGAGATGGAAAATATTCTTTCCTGATCAATATTCATACAAGAGTGTATCTTGTTACTGTTGTTTATTTCATTGAGCGTTAATCATACATGATGCAAAAGAATACATCACTTAGGCTTAACTGCCCATCTCCCGAAAGTTAGTCCGGCGATTATTTAGTTTCTTTGTGCATCAATTAAAATAACTATGTGGAAGAGCCTTGCAAAATTTGTTTTAAAAAACCGGTTATTACTGTTGATCCTGTTATTTGCATCTACTGCCGCTGATGGCATTTTTTGCAAGCAAAATAAAACTCAGCTATGAGTTCTCGAAAGCGATACCCATTGATAATCCAAAATACAAAGACTACCTCTCTTTTAAGGAAAAATTTGGAGACGATGGTAACCTTTTAGTCATAGGTGTACAAACCGATCATTTCTTCGAGATGAATAATTTTCAGGCATACAGGGCACTTAAATAACAACCTTAAAAAAGTACCGCATGTTGAAGATGTATTAAGCGCCGCCAACGCAGTGTACCTTTTAAAAGATACGGCCTCCCAAAAATTAATTGCAAACGCCTGTTTTCCCGGCGGCGCTCACTTCACAGCAACAGTTGGACAGCAGCAGAAAATTATTTTATACGCTTCCCTTTTACAAATCCTTACTGTATAACCCTGCAACCAATGCCTATTTAATTGCAGTGCGCATTAATAAAGACCTCCTTAATTCCCAGGGCCGCACCGCTGTTATTAATGATATTATCAGAGCCGCCGATGTATATTCTTCCAAAACAAATATCCAAACGCATATAAGCGGGCTGCCACTGATACGCACACAGGTGGCAGACAGGATTGCCCGTGAAATGAAATGGTTCATCATTGGCTCTCTTTTATTATCTGCATTGATTTTATTGCTGATGTTCCGTTCAGTAAGCACAACACTTCTATCGCTTCTCGTTGTTATCATCGGGGTAATATGGAGCATGGGGATCACTTATCTGTTTGGTTACAAAATCACTTTGCTCACTGCGCTCATTCCGCCGCTTATAGTAGTAATCGGGATTCCCAATTGTATTTACTTTTTAAATAAATATCATTCAACCTTTAAAAAAACAGGCAATAAAGAACAGTCTCTTATTGATATGGTAAGTAAAATGGGCGTTGTTACTCTTTTTTGCAACTTAACAGCAGCCATAGGTTTTGCAGTTTTTGCTCTTACAAAAAGCGCTATTCTTAAAGAATTTGGCCAGGTTGCAGGCATCAGCATTATGTTCATTTTTGTTATCTCTTTTATATTACTGCCGGGCATTTCAAGCTATATGCCGGTACCCGGAAAGAAGCAATTAAATTATCTTGATGTAAAATTTTTCACAAAGCTGCTTTTAAGGATTGAACGCTGGGTGCTTCATCATAAAAATATCGTCTATGCCGTAACGTTAGTTGCTGTTATTTTTTCAATTTTCGGAATTTTGAAATTAAAAACAGAAGGTTTTATAGTGGATGACCTGCCAAAAACGGATAAAATTTACACGGACCTTAAATTTTTTGAAAAAAATTTTAATGGGGTAATGCCTCTTGAAATAGTTATCGATACAAAAAAAAGGTATGGCCTTTCCGGCGCCCGCATTTTACCCGTGTTGGAAAAAATTGATTCTCTTTCCTCATATATTACTTCTCAAAAAGAAATGGCAAGGCCCCTTTCAATTGCTGAAGGAATTAAATTTGTAAAGCAGGGATTTTATGAAGGAGACTCTTCTAATTATTCGCTGCCGAATTCATTTGACCTGGCGTTTGTGGGTGAATATTTAAAGCCGGGAAATGACAGCGGCGGAAAAAATAACCTTTCAAAGCTGTTAACAAGCTTTATAGATACTGCAAGAGCAAAATACACGCATCAGCATTAATATGGCAGATGTGGGAACCAAAAAACTTCCTGTAATGCTTGCAGGTATCAGCAAAAGAGCTAACGAGCTTTTTGATACTTCAAAATTTAAAGTAACTCTTACTGGTACTACCATCACTTTTTTAGAAGGAAGCAGTTTTATTATAAACGGGCTTAAGGAAAGCCTTTTGTGGGCTTTTTTATTTATTGCTTTATGCATGTTGTATTTGTTTAAGTCGTTGCGAATTTTGTCTGTTCTCTTATACCCAATGTTATTCCTTTGATAGTAACCGCCGGCATTATGGGCTGGACAGGTGTGAGGCTAAAACCATCCACTGTACTCATTTTTAGTGTGGCGCTTGGTATCGCGATCGATGTTACCATACGATTTCTGGTAAATTATAAACAGGAGCTTGCCTGCAATAATTTTAATATTATTACCACAGTTTCCGAAACCATCAGGCATACAGGGCTTAGTATTTTGTATACATCACTTGTGTTGATTGCAGGATTTGTAATTTTTTGTTTCAGTGGCTTCGGAGGTACGCAATCATTGGGATGGCTTACTTCTATTACCTTGTTAACAGCCACACTTACCAATCTTATTTTACTTCCGGTTTTGTTATTGGCGACCGGGGAGAAGAATAAACAAGGAATAGGAATAAAAAATTATGGACTTTAGATTCGATTGTCTTAATAAATAGGCTAAAAACCATTAGTTTAATGGTTTTGACAGGTGAGCAAGCTTCGGATAAAAGGGAAAAGATTTACTTTGTGATTCCTTATTTTCCATTCTTATTTTTATTCCTTGTAGAATTTATTCCTCATTACTATCTTTGATATCCGTTTGTAATTGTTAAAATGCTTGCTGAGAGACGGTTTTCTAAAAAGGCATAAACTTTTCATTACATATAAATAAATTTTATTATGAGACCAATATGGACAGGCGCAATAGGCTTTGGGCTGGTAAATATTCCCGTAAAATTGTATAGCGCAACGCAATCAAGCAACCTCGATCTTGATATGCTTGATAAAAAAGATCATTCCAATATCAAGTTTAAGCGGGTGAATGAAAAAACCGGCAAAGAAGTGACATGGGAAAATATTGTGAAAGGATATAAATTAGATGGATGAATATGTGGTGTTGGACGATAAAGATTTTGAAGCGGCCAGTGCTAAAAAAACAAAAACAATTGAAATATCTGACTTTGTAAAAGAAGATGAAATCAGCAGCCTTTATTATGAAACTCCCTATTATCTTGAGCCGGATAAATCCGGCACAAGGCCTTATGAATTATTGAGGCAGGCCTTGATAAAAACAAAAAAAGTGGGAGTGGCAACTTTTGTAATGAGAAGTAAAGAAAGCCTTGCTATCTTAAGGCCAGATAAAGATGTCATTGTCTTAAACCGGATAAGGTTTGAAGAAGAAATAAGAAATACGGATGAACTTGGCGCTTCCGAAAAATACCGAAGTAAAACCGGCGGAACTTAAAATGGCAATAACACTTATTGACCAGTTCACCGCAAAATTTGATATTTCAAAATATAAAGATACTTACAATGCGGAGCTTCTAAAACTGATAAAAGCAAAAGCAAGTGGCAAGAAAATTAAAGTTCCTGAAATGAAAGTTGTTCATAGTAAAACAAAAGATCTTATGGAACAACTAAAAGCAAGCCTTGACGTAAAACGTAAAAAAGCTTCCTGATATGGCACTTACACTTTATAATAAAAAAAGAAATTTTAAAGAAACATCCGAACCTTCAGGCAAATTAAAAAAATCTGCTTCTAAACTTGAATTTGTTGTACAAAGGCATAAGGCTTCACGCCTGCATTATGATTTCAGGCTGGAAATGGATGGCGTTTTGAAAAGCTGGGCAGTTCCAAAAGGGCCTTCATTAAATCCAAAAGATAAACGCCTGGCAATGATGGTGGAAGATCATCCTTATGATTATAAAAATTTTGAAGGTGTTATTCCTGAAGGAAATTATGGCGCAGGCATTGTGGAAATATGGGACAACGGTACTTATGCAGATTTTGAAATTCGTCAAAGGACATCGCAGAAAAAAAATTAAAGGCCGGGCTTGAAAGCCGGCAATTTAAAATTTCAATTATTTGGCAAAAAACTGAAAGGCGAATTTGCCTTGGTTAAATTAAAAGGAAAGGAAGATAATAGCTGGCTGCTTATTAAACATAACGATGAATATGCCGTAGACTAGATTATAATAGTGAAGAAGAAACTTCTAAAATTCTCCAATTAATAAATGGCTTGAAGAAAATAAAAAGCCGGTTAAAAAAAAAGCTTAGTCCAGGCACCCGCAATACCGGAAAGAAAATCAGCTCAGCAATTTATAAATCAGCCAAGAAAACTTGACCGGTTTATAAAGCCAATGCTTGCAAGTGAAACCGACAGATCCGTTTGATGATAAAGAATGGCTTTTTGAAATAAAATGGGATGGATACCGCGCCGTCGCGGAAAAAAACAAGAAGGAAATTTTACTGTATTCACGCAATGGGTTAAGTTTTTTACCTACCTATCCTATTGTAGCTGATCAATTAAAAAATATTAAAGAAGATGTGGTAGTAGATGGTGAAATTGTAGTTTTTAATGAGGACGGCCAACCCGATTTTCAACTTCTTCAACATTATTCAGAAAATAAGGACCGGCCTATTCAATATTATGTTTTTGATTTACTTAAACTGAATGGCCATGATACTACCGGCCTTTCTCTTTTAGAAAGAAAAGAATTGCTTCAAAAAATTATTCCGAAAAATGAAGTGATGAAATATTCTGATCATATCCTGGAAATGGAAAATCTTTTTTCAATGTTTCAAAAGAAAAAAATCTTGAAGGAATTATAGCCAAAAAAATCGACTCAAAATATTATCCCGGGAAACGCACCAGTGAATGGCTTAAAATTAAACATCATAAAACACAGGAAGCTATTATTGCCGGGTATACGCAACCTGCAGGGGCAAGAAAATATTTTGGTGCCTTAATTCTTGCAACCAAAGAGGGCAAGGAATTAAAATATATTGGCCATACCGGTACAGGTTTTAATCATAAGACTTTAAAAGAAATGTATGAAACACTGCAACCCCTCGTTCAGGAAAAATCTCCATTCAATGAAAAAATAAAAACTAATATGCCGGTAACCTGGGTAAAGCCAGAATTAATTTGTGAAGTAAAATATTCAGAAATTACCTCTGATGGGAAACTAAGGCACCCTGTGTATTTGCATCTACGGGAAGATAAAAACATCAATGAAATAAATATGACGAAACATCAAAGCCCCTATAAAGAAAAACCCCGCAAAAAGAAGAAGACTGAAAGAAACTGACAAGATGTTCACTTTCGGTAAAACCAAAATAAAAGCTACCAATCTTAATAAAGTTTTTTTTCCGGAAGATGGCATTACAAAGGGAGATGTAATCAACTATTATATCTCAATGGCAGATTATATTCTGCCTTACCTGAAAGGCAGGCCTGAATCACTTTTGAGAAACCCTAACGGCATTCATAATAAAGGATTTTTTCATAAAGATGCCGGCGAAAATGCTCCCTCTTTTGTAAAACGCCAAAAAGTTTTTTCCGAATCAATTAATAAAGAAATCGATTATATCTTATGTGATAATAAGCCACACTCTACTTATCTTAAATAACCTGGGATGTATCGAAATTAATCCATGGCATTCGACCGTTGAAACCTTGATATGCCCGATTATCTGATCATTGATATTGATCCTTCTGATAAAAATACCTTTGACCAGGTAATAGAAGCCGCAAATGTTGTAAAGCAGGTTTTGGATAAAGCAGGGGCTGTTTCATTTTGTAAAACCTCCGGCGCCTCGGGTCTGCATGTGTATGTGCCTACAGCAAAAAAATATACCTACGAACAGGTTAAAGATTTTGCCTATATCGTTTGCATGATGGCTCATGAAGAATTAAAAGATTTTACTACCCTTGAAAGAAATCTTCAAAAACGGGGCAACAAACATATTTATATGGATTATCTTCAAAACAGGAGAGGCCAAACGATAGCTTCTGTTTATAGCCTGCGGCCAAAAGAAGGTGCTACAGTTTCTACACCGTTATTGTGGAAAGAAGTTAAAAGTGGATTAACTCCCGCCAATTTACTATTCATAATATAGAACAACGGGTAAAAAAAATGGGAGATATTTTCAAAGGAGTCTTGGAAAAGGAATTAATCTTGAAAAATGCCTGAAAAAAATGGAGTGCTTAAATAGAAAGAATTCTTTTAAAAGATTTCTTTTGCGGGGAAGTAGGATTCTTCATTTCCGTATCATTTTTTTTAGCCACAAAATTTGTAATCCCATATTGAAGAGCTGTGCCCAATGCTTTTTTTACAAGCCCTGCAGATTTGCCGATTACAAGCTTTTCTTGAAAAATAACCGGCTCCCAATCCTAAGGCAACTTTTAAGAGATTATGCTTTAATTCAGTGGATTCCTGAACTTCATGAATCGTATGCTTTAAAATATTTGTAGGCTTTAAGGCTTTCAAGAATAATATGCACCTGGTCTTTAAGATCCTCTTCCATCAAGGACTTTTTTCTCTCCAATCTTTTTATAGCTACCTCAAGGTCAGAAGTGTTTGCTATTTTCTCTAACTTAACTTCTGCAATTTCTTCATTATTCATTTCACTACATTTAAAGCAGCTTAATCAACCAATTCTTTAATCAATTTATTACTGATTGGCGTTTTAATTAATTTTCCACGCATTGAATAAAATACAAGTCCGATGATAAGATAAAGAGCACCAACAATAAAAAAACCCAGATAAGCTTGCCCAACCAATGCGCCTATTAACAGCGCCAGGCCTATTGTAATACAAAGTAATACAATACATAAAAGAACTACCAAAACAATGCTTGCTATAAGAGAGGACATAAACCCGGAAACCTTTTGAATGCTTTTCAGCTTAAATAAATTAATCCTTGTATCTGCATAATCCCTTAACTTTTCAAACAACTCTTCCAGGTTGGTAGGTTTATTTTCCATTGTATTTATCATTTATCACCGGACCTGTATATATTCATGAAATAGATGCAAGCATTAACTGTTCATTGACGAAGAATACATCTCCCGAATTTCTTACATCGCTTTTCATTGCGTTTGCTTTATCCTTAGCCTGGTTCACCAGGTCTTTCCCCATATCTTTCCCTTCTGATACAAGCCCTGATAGTTTTTGCTTTGCAGCGTCGTATTTATCAGAGATAACATCAGCATATTCACTGTATTTATCTTTTACTGAACCGGCAAGGTCAGAACCCTTTTCTGCAATTTTTCTCCTGGTTTCTGTGCCCTTATCCGGAGCAAATAAAATACCTAATATTGCACCGGCGGCGGCCCCCGCTAAAACACTTGCTAATACTTTTCCTGAACCCATAGTTGTAAATTTTAAATTTTAAAAAATTATTTTATTAATATATATAAAATATATTGCCAATAAAAATTATGTATTATAGAAAAAGCGTGTAATTCAGTGCTGGTAAAGGATTTAAGCGAAATATGCCAGGTGGCTTAACGTTTCTTTTAACTCTGTTAACCTGAGTAAATTTTTTCCCATACTGAGGAAGGTTTAAAACATCTTATATGAACAATCAATCAAATAAATATGAATAGTGTTACATATATTTTATTTTCTGGCATAATATTTTAGTAGTACTTATAATAATTAATACAATCCAATATCAGAATTACAGAATTATACAATTCGTTGATAATCCGTGCATGTAAGCATTGATACAAAACTTAAAAATTAATCTACCATAAATCAATAATTATGAACAAATTCAATGTAAGTACAGCAATAATTTTTATGCTTGTAATGGCTGTTTCATTTAGCAGTTGCGAGGCCATTGGAGGTATTTTTAAGGCAGGTGTATGGGTTGGCGTGATAGTAGTGGTTGTTATTATTGCCCTGATCTTCTGGCTTATAAGCAAGGCAGGAAAAAAATAGACGTTATTAGCAATTTCTTTCCTATTTAATAGCGGGTTGCTTGTAATTCTCAGCCTGAGAAATCTATCTATGATATATCTCAATGATATTGTAACTTAATATTCATCGCGTGTTAATGTTTATGATTTATGTAACAATTAATTATTGTAAACATTAGTATTTTTATGGATTTACAAATAACCCTTCAACAATACTATGGTCAAAAATATCGTTGATAAAATTGCCGACCGCATAAGATGGGGTTATCTTGCAGCATTTATCCTTCTACTTATTTCTTATATAGTTTCCTATATTTCTGCACAGAATTTAACGAAACAGGAACATCTTGTAAACCATACCAATGAGGTGATTCATGATCTTGATAATCTTAATAAGCTTTGTAACAGAAGGAGAATCTGCGTTCGTGGTTATGTTATTAACGGTAAAAAAATTTTTCTTTCCCAATATTATAGCAGCCGTAATAAGGCTGATTCCACTTTTAAAAGGCTGAAATTAATTACCGCAGATAATCCCGTGCAACAAAACAACCTTGATTCACTTACAGCTCTTATTGATGCCAAATTTTCCTGGCTTGAAAATGGCATTTCAATTTTTGATTCAACGCATAAATTTCAAATCTGATGGTACAAAATAGCGACGAGGGCAGTTATCAGAATGATAAAGGTAGTAGAATATGGTACATAAAATTCAGGATGAAGAAAGAAAATTATTGGCAAAAAGATCTGGAGCAGGTTGCGAAGTATTCTAATACGATTAAAGTTTTCAATATTCATTTCTCTCATTATGGCCATCCTGCTTACTTTTTATTCAATACTAACTTTTAATAAAGAAAATAAAGCTAAGAAAGAAGCCGGTAAAAAAGCCACTGCCTTTCGTGAGCAATTGGAGATGAGAGTTGATGAGCTTGCCGCTTTAAATCTTGAGCTTATTGAATTGAGAAACCTGGAAAAATTTGCAGTAACAGGAAGAATTTCGCGTACCATTGCCCACGAAGTAAGAAATCCCTTAACCAATATAAATCTTGCGACTGAACAACTACGCAGCGAAATTCAGCCAAATGAGGATACTGATTTATTGTTTGATATGATTTCACGAAATTCCAACAGAATAAACCAGTTAATAAGTGATCTTTTAAATTCCACCAGGACCAGTGAGCTTAATTATACAAAATCTTCTATTAATGATTTACTTGATAGCAGCCTTGAACTTGCCCGCGACAGGATACAATTAAAGCAAATAAAAGTTGTAAAAGATTACGAGAAAGATTTTGTCATATTTTGGTTGACCAGGAAAAAATTCAAATTGCCTTTTTAAATATTATTGTCAATGCCATTGAAGCAATGGATGAACATGGCACGCTGCATATTAAGACTCAAACTAAAAATAACAGGTGTATTGCAATAATTAGTGATACCGGCAAAGGCATGACCAAAGCCGATGTAGGAAGATTGTTTGAGCCTTATTTTACTACAAAAGAAAAAGGAACCGGGCTTGGGCTTACCAATACTCAAAATATTATTCTTAGTCATAATGCTAATATAAGCGCGGAAAGTAAACCCGGCAAGGGAACTTCCTTTACTATTTCCTTTGATTTTGCCTGATAATAATATTGGTTATTGTACGAAGGTTGCCTAGTCAATTCACAAGTACATTGCCGTTTAATCATTAGCATCGCTGCAATCATTACACAGATTCGGAAACCTTATTGATTCCGGCGCAGCTTCTTTGATTGCTTGATTGATATTTTCTGCAAGCTTTTTATAAAGCTTTGATTGTTTTGAATAGGTCGTTTCATCGCCCATAAGCATTCCCCAGGGCTTTAGTTCATCAACCTCATCGCAAATTATTTTAAAAAATGCAATGGCAGGTATTGATAAGAAAAGCCCCGATATACCCGTTAATGCGCCACCGATCACCACACCCAATATTGAAATTAAAGCGTTTATCCTTAACCGTGAGGCAACTATCCTCGGCATTAAAAAATTTACATCTACAATATGAATACTATAAAATATTACAATAATCCATATTACATCGCTTGTATTATCGGTGGTGGTTAATGTAACAAGTACCGTAAAAAGAGTTGCCGTAAACATCCCTATATATGGTATAAGATTTAAAACCGCAGCCATCACTCCAAAAAAAATTGCATATTTTACCCCCAGTAATATCAAGCCGATAGAATTGCCTGCAGCTACTATGCCCATTTCAATTAAAAGCCCTACCATATAGCTGCGAATCATAAGCTTTGTTTTTGTGATAACATTTTTAACTCCGGCTGCATACTCCTGCTTAAAAACAGCAAATAAAAATTTACGTATATGATCTTTATAAAATAACAACAGGAAAGTATAAATAGGCATTAATATCAATAACATTATGGCTTCTGTTATTGAAAAAAAAGTATGGCTTATATAGCCCGTACCGGTATCTTTTAATTTATTTGCCTGTTCATTCAAATATTCATTTTGTTCCTCAAAAGAAACATGAAACTTTTCTTTTACCCAGTTTTGCAACGATATAAAATGTTCATTTAAATGTACTTTTATAGACGGAATATCCTGCATGAAATTTGAAATCTGGCTACTCAGGAAATAAATAATGCCGGCAATAAAACCTATAGCAAGAATCATTGAAATCGCAATGGAAGGAATTTTTGCAAACTTTTTTATTTCAAGAAAATTTACAACCGGCATAAGTAAAACTGCAAGAAGGCATGCAAAGGCAAAAGGAATCAGGATATTTTGGGAAACATTAATAAAAAAACAAATAAAAAAAATAACCAGGAATTTAAATCCAAGTTTTACATAAAATGGCAATTGGTTGTATGTGGTCATTATGATTTAAAAAATAAAAAACCCTCATGCAATTTAATGAATGAGGGGTAAATTTCAGGAATGAGTGCGTTTATTATAAGACTCTCAATCCATTTAATTACTTCATCTTTTGTTTTTCCAAGCTTTTGCTGCATTCTGCCAACAAATTCATCATCCTTCCCTTCCTCACGTTTTAAATCATCATCGGTAAGATCAGCATAAGCTTGTTTCATTTTTCCTTTCGTTTCATTCCAATCGCCTTTCAATTTTAATTTCCAACTTTCCATATAAAATTTTTTATTAGTTAAAAAAATCAGGCTGCCCGGTTAATTACTTTTAATAAAATTGCTATGATAGCAATAACCAGAAGAATATGAATTATTCCCCCGGTATAATAACCGCCAAAAAAGCTAATTGCCCAGATAATTACCAGGATAACTGCGATAACATATAATAAGTTTCCCATTTTAAAAAAATTTAGGTTAAAAATAAAATTGATACGAGATATGTATAATATAAAAGTTTGCCAGAATTTCATTTTACTTAAAACTGCGTATTTACTGTAAAGTATTAATTACAATTTAATGTTATTGAGCAAAATGGCATCATGTAATGGGGAAATTGCTCTACAGGTAAGAGAATATACTTCCCTGTTTACTTGGCATCACAAACATCAAGTGTTGTCTTAATTGTATGCGAATTAAAAGGCTTACTGATAAAATAATCTGCCCCGTTTAAAAAGGCTTCATGTATCTCCGCAGGAGAATCATGAGCGGTGATCATTATGATCTTTGCGGAGGGATATATTGCTTTTTGCATAGTCGTATAAAATCAGAACCATTTCCATCGGGAAGGTGATTATCAAGAAATATAATTGCCGGCTTTATCTTCTTTATTGTTTCGCGGGCCTCCTTAATGGAATGTACACAGGCTGACAGCACATTATTTTTCCTAAGCAAAATGGCTAATAAATAAGAAAGATCTTTTTCATCTTCAATTATCATTGCATATTCATCCATAACTTATCTCGCGGTGCACTGGTATTAATTGAATTAATAATAGTCTTCCATGAAATCAGGCAATTTACCTGCCAGTATTGATTTCTTAACCGATTAACCTTCCTCTTTCAGTATTTTAGCCAGTTAGGCTATAACCGGCATTTAAAAATTGGTTTTCATGACATGCTTCAAAAAATCCGCTGATATAACAATGCATTATTCTTTAATTTTATACAATTCAAGCTAATCTTAACGGGAAGTAATGCGTAAAAAATTATTAAGTATTTTTTCATATCTCAGGCAGGTATTTAAAGAATTTTCGGCTGATAATATTTTAAAATATAGTGCTTCGCTTGCCTATTATACTGTTTTTTCGATTGCGCCTTTGCTGGTAATTATTACTACACTTTCGGGGATCTTTTTTGGGAAAGAGGCTGTCAAGGGAGAAGTCTACAGCCAGTTAAACGGATTGGTGGGAAGTGTAGCGGCCGCACAAATACAGGACACTATTAAAAAAATTCATCTCACGGGTAATAATTTTTTTGCAAGCGTGATAAGCATTGTTATTTTATTAATTGGAGCCACAAGTATATTTCGGCGAAGTACAGGACTCTCTTAATAAGATCTGGGGGCTGAGGGTTAAAACAAAAAAAACATGGTGGAAACTTATTCTGACCAGGCTTTTTTCTTTTTCACTTGATACTCAGTATTTGTTTTATTATGATCGTTTCACTTATTTTAAATGTGATTGTTGCGGCTTTTGGTAATTTTTTAAACCGGTATATTCATAACTTTAATGTATATTTTGTTGAAACTACGGACGCAATTCTTTCTTTCCTTGTATCTTCGTTTTTATTTTCACTGATGTTTAAAATATTGCCTGATGCCAAAATCAGGTGGAAAGATGTGTTTTTTGGTGGATTTATTACGGCCATATTTTTTACACTAGGCAAGCTTGCTATTGGTTTTTACCTGGGAAAAAGTAATCTGACCACATTGTATGGCGCAGCAGGCTCAATTATTATTATTATGTTATGGGTATATTATAGTTCAATAATATTGTACCTGGGAGCCGAGTTTACGAAAGTGCATGCAAATCTATATGGAAGAAAAATCGAACCAAATGAATATGCAGAGTGGGTTATAACTGAAGAAAAAACGGTTGCAGACCCGCAACTTAAAAACAAAGAATTAAGTTAACTTTGCAATCCTGATAAACTGATCCAAAAGAAAAATATTAAACTGGTATGAAGAAAAAAATTCTGATTATTGACGATGACCTTGATATGTGTGCTTTGCTAAGCCGCTTTCTTAATAAAAAAGGATTTGAACCGGAAGTAGCCCATAATGCAGCAAAGGGCTTGCAAGATTTAGTGAAGAATTTTTTGACATTGTTCTTTGCGATTTCAGGCTGGGAGACAAGGATGGCAAAGACGTTCTGCTTAAAATTAAAGAGATTAAGCCGGAAACCATCGTTATTATCATTACGGGTTATTCTGATATTAAAACTGCCGTTGATGTAATTAAAATGGGCGCTTTCGATTATATAACCAAGCCTTTGATCCCTGATGAAGTGATTAATGTAATTGAAAAAGCATTGGCTGCGCCATCAACGGAATCCATTACTCCTGCCGTAAATGCGAAAGTTCCAAAAAATAAAAGACAATATGTTATCTCGGCAAATAAGGAATTTCTTGTAGGCCAGGATGGTGAAACTGCGCAGGTATATAAGCAAATCGAAATAGTGGGAGGAACTAATTACAGTATTATTTTATATGGCGAAAGCGGCACAGGAAAAGAAGTGATCGCCAAAACTATCCACGAAACGAGCAACAGGAAAAACAAGCCTTTTGTTGCAATGGATTGCGGAACACTTGTCAAAGGAACTTGCAGGCAGTGAATTGTTTGGCCATGTAAAAGGAGCTTTTACCGGAGCCATTACTGATAAAGAAGGCCATTTTGAGCTTGCAAATGGCGGTACTTTATTTCTTGATGAAGTGGTAAACCTTTCTCCCGAAATACAGGCCGCCCTGCTAAGGGTAATACAGGAAAGAAAATTTAAAAGAGTGGGCGGCACAAAGGAAATGGATGTAGATGTAAGGATTATTGTTGCATCGAACGAAAACCTGCAGGAAGCCTATAAAAAAGGAAAATTCAGGGAAGATCTATATCATCGTTTTAATGAATTTTCAATTAACCTTCCGCCTTTGCGTGAAAGGAAAGGTGACATCCCTTTATTTGCAGATTTTTTTCTTGATAAAACCAACCTGGAACTGAACAAGAATATTGAAGGTTATGAAGATGATGTTTTAGAAATGTTTATTAATTATAAATGGCCGGGAAATTTAAGGGAATTCAGAAATGTGGTGCGCCGTGCGGTACTACTTACACCTTCAGGAAAAATTAATTCCAAAGTATTACCCTGGGAAATTACCAATGCTGATACCCAACAACCATCGCAGGAAATATTTTCAAAGTCGAATACAAGCGGGCAATTGATCACGAAAGACCTGGATCTTAAAGATGCCGCTGCCAAAGCAGAATACGATACCATTATGAATGTTCTTAAAGAAGTAAATTTCAATAAAACACGCGCTGCAGAAATTTTAAAGATAGACCGTAAAACACTTTATAATAAAATAAAAATTTACCAGTCACTTTAAGTTCGTTTTCTCTTCTATACGCACCGTAACTAAAAAAGGGTACAAAAATTGTTTAAGCCCTAATCAAAAATCACCATTAAAGATACCGGCATGGCAGATGAAAAAATTCCAATGACAACTCTATCCTCCGTTTTGGAAAAATTGCGTGTTAAAAAACATGATAATGAATTTCGCATGACACCCGAAGGATTTACTTCAAATAATAAAAAATATTATAACCCTGAAGATTTAAAAATTATTCGTACATACCGCTTTGAAGGAGAATCAGATCCGGGAGATAATACAATTGTTTATGTAATTGAAGCTAATGATGGGCTTAATAGGCTATAGTATGGATGCATATGGTGTTTACAGCGATCATGGTGATGATGGCTATGATGATTTTATTAGAAAAATCCCGGTCGAGGAAAGAGACGAGCAGCAGATTTTCCAGGACTGATAATGAGTCAATAAGTCAATGAGTCATTAACAATTGACAGCCTACGCAATGACTATTGACGATTGATTGACTCAATGACATTCACTCACTATTCATAAATTCTTCTCACCGCATCTTTATATTTTTCCATAATAACTTTTCTCTTAAGGCTTAACTTGGGAGTCATTTCGCCGGTTTCGATACTCCATTCGTGCGGCAGTAATTCGAACTTTTTAACTTGTTCCACACGATTGAATTGCTCATTAGATTCTTCTACTTCCTTTTTGTACAATTCCTCCACCTGGGGATTTTTTATTATTTCTTCATTAGTAGTATATTCAATGTTATGCAGTTTGGCCCATTTTTTTAATTCATTAAATGAAGGTGTTATCAAAGCGCCTACATATTTTTCTTCGGCACCGATTACCATTACATTTTCTATGTAGATGAGATTCTTTTAGTTTATTTTCAACTACTGCCGGCGCAACATATTTACCGCCACTTGTTTTAAACATTTCTTTTTTTCGATCTGTTATTTTAAGAAATTTATTATCAACCATCATCCCGATATCGCCTGTTTTGTACCAGCCATCTTCCATTGATTCTGCAGTAAGATCGGGGCGTTTATAATATCCCATCATTACATTTGGGCCTTTACAAAGTATTTCCCCGTCGTCTGCAATTTTCACCTGAACATTTCTTATTAAAGGCCCTACAGTTCCAAACATCCTGCCTTCTTCCTGGTAACGGTTAACGCTTATTACAGGTGAAGTTTCAGTAAGGCCATAGCCTTCCATAATAGGAATCCCGGCTGCAGTAAAAATTCGTATCAGCCTTACCTGGCAAGCAGCTCCGCCACTTACAACGCATACCAGTTCATTGCCGAGTGCCTGGCGCCATTTGTTGAAAATAAGTTTATTGGCAAGCGAAAGCTGGAGATTGTAAATAATCCCTGGTTTTTATTTATTTCAAATTTTGCGCAAGGTCATGTGCCCAAAAAAATAAGTTTCTTTTTATTGCAGGTAGTTCCTTTCCTTTTTGTATTATTTTTTCATATACTTTTTCAAGCGTCCTTGGAACGGTTGTAAACATTTGGGCTTTACTTCTTTCAAATTTTCCCCTATTGTTTCAAGGCTTTCAGCATAATAAATAGAAGTGCCTTTAAAGAGATAAAGATAGCTTACCATGCGCTCAAAAATATGATTGAGTGGTAAAAAGCTAAGCGCCTTCATATTTTCACCTGGCGGAAAACAGGGCAGGCTATCCAGCACATTGCTCAAGTATATTCCTATGCGACAACATTACCCCTTTGGGCTTACCGGTTGTGCCGGAAGTATAGATTATTGTTGCAAGGTCCTCATATTTAATTTTACTGGAAATTGCTTTTACCTGCGAGATAAGGTCATCATTTGCGAAAGATAAAATTTCTTTCCAATGATGTATTCCCTCTATTTTTTCAAAAGAATATATTTCCGCAGGTGGGGAAGCTCGGCCCTGATTTCATTAACTTTATTAAACAGGCCGGCATCATTTACAAACACGATTTTAACGGCAGCATCATTTAAAACAAATTCCAGTTCATTTACATTGATGGTAGGATATACAGGCGTAAGCACTGCTCCAATTTTCTGAACAGCCAGATCGAGCATCAGCCATTCCGGGCGGTTTTTTGAAACAATTGCAATTTTATCCCTGCCTTCAGCAGTATTATCTCCACTGCCAATTCCCATATGCAGTAAGCCGGCACTGAGCCTGTCAACAATAGCTGCAACTTCCCGTGTAGTATATTCTTTCCAGCTGTCATTTTCTTTTGCAGCCATCATTATGAAGGAGGGTGCATCCTGTAAACGCATTTCAAGGCAATCAAACAATCGTGTAGGTTCAATCATACTTTAAAATTTATGTCGCGGCAAATTTTTTTCGGCTTAGCAGGAAACGAATATTCAAATTAAATAAATAAAGAGATAAAAAAGCAACCGATGCTATATGCATGTATTATTGGTATCATCCGTACAGGCTGTAAAAGAAAACTCGTCGCATCTAAAATCAATGATAGATATTGCCCTTCGGGAACTTTAAAAATCCTGCCTTGCTGAAATTTATTAAATGCAGCATATTCTTCCGCATGGGTGCCTGTCCAGTTTTGATAACTGGCCAGGTTTTGTGCTGATCCGAAAATCCATTGATTGTATGCAGGAAACAACCCTTCTTCTAAAAATTGTTCCTGGTATTCAAAAAGCCTGAAAGGAAATTTATTTGCATAAGTTTGATCCCAATCGAGAATAAATCTTGTTCTTAGCATTGTAAGTGTTTCTGCATTTAACCCATTTATAACTACGCTGTTTTGTTTGTTCATCGTGGTTAGGTATGCCACTTCAAAATTATTTTTATCTTTTATATTCGACAGCAGGTCGGGCTCGGCAAAAAGCTTTTTATATCCGTCCAATAAAATATTTTTTATTTCGGCGGTACGTGATGTAAACGATTCAATATTTATAAAAATTTCACCATAAATAAGGCTCCAGATTTTATCCTTTGTAAGAAAATAATATTTACTTGCATTGTAATAATTGCCCCCATAAGAGGGATCCTGCTCAATTCCTTTTTCCCATTGTTTTATTGCGCTGAAATCCTGTCCGCTCCAAAGCATTTCTCCATAATCATTGTATAAGGAACCGCTTTTAGGAAAACTCTTAATTGCCTTTTTATATATCTTTTCAGCTTCTTTTTGCTGGCCCATGGCCCTGTAAATTAGTCCGCCTATCTGGTAGGCCTGGTCATCAGCATTATCTTTTTCCAATAAAGGCTTAATGGTTTCCAGCGCTTTTTCATTTTCCTTTTGAAGGTAATAATCATAAGCAAGGTCTTTGGCAATTTCCATATTATCCGGGCGCCTGCTGCAAGCGCCCTTGTTAAAATGAGGGAAGCATTGGCATAGTCACCCTGCCGCATAAACGCTTTTGCATTTTCATGAAGTTTTTCAACATCATCAGATTGGGAAAATACGAACATTGATATAAAACAAAAGAAAGACGGCAGCAGGATTCTTTTCATTGGATAAAGGTAAAAAATAGTTTCATGACTTAGATTTCGGTGAAATAAGCAAAATCATGCATGGTAATAACAATAATATTCAGGAAAGAAGGTGTGTAAGTAACCCATCTCTTAATTTAGGCTCAAACCAGGTACTTTTAGGAGGCATTATATTGCCACTGTCTGCAATGTCAAATAATTGCTGAATGCTTACCGGGTGTAAACTGAAAGCTACGGCCATTTCCCTACTGTTCACTTTTTTCTCCAGTTCTTTAAGGCCTCTTATTCCGCCTACAAAATCAATCCGCTTATCAGTTCGCTGGTCTTTAATACCCAATATGGGCTCAAGTAAATTATTTTGCAAAATAGTGATATCAAGTATGCCAATAGGATCGGTTGAAAAAGTACCATCCAGCGCAGTAAGCTTATACCATTTGCCTTCAAGGTACATTCCAAAATTATGCGGGTCTTTCGGCGCATAAGCTTCATTTAAATTTTCTATAGAAAAATTTTTATTTAATCCTGTCTAAAAATTCTTCTGCTGACAGATCGTTTAAATCTTTAACCACCCTGTTGTAATCCATAATCTGCAATTGCTCTGCAGGAAATAAGGTCGTAAGAAAATATCCTGCTTCCTCACTATCAGATAATTGGTATTTTACTTTAGCAGCAGAGGCCGCACGGTGATGGCCGTCGGCAATATAAGTGCAGGGAACTTTTGTTTTGAACAATCCTGTGATCCTGTCAATTATTTTTTCATCACTTATAACCCATACAGAATGTTGTACGCCGTCTTCTGCAATAAAATCATAGACAGGGTTCTTGCCGGCTTTCCATTTTTCAATAATTTCATTAATCTCACTTACATCCCTGTAAGCAAGAAATACATTACCTGTTTGCGCACAGGTAGTTTTAATATGATTGATGCGATCCTAGTTCTTTATCCGGCGTTGTATGCTCATGTTTTTTTATGAGGCCTTCTTCATAATCATTCACCGAACTGCAACATACCAGGCCTGTCTGGCTTTTTCCATTCATTACTAATTTATAAATATAATAGCAGGGTTTACTTTCAGAAAATAGTACAGGCCGGCTTATAAAGGCATCAAGATTTTCTTTTGCTTTTAAATATACTTCTTTGCTATGCACATCCGTATTTGCAGGAAGATCAATTTCACTTTTTGTAATATGCAAAAAGGAAAATGGATTTCCCTGGCCTCGACTTTTGCTTCTTTGCTACTTAATACATCATAAGGCCGTGATGCTACCTGTTTGGCAAATTGTGGCTCGGGCCTTAATGCTTTAAATGGAGAAATAGAAATCATGTGTTTATTTAATTGCTTCTATTGTAATTGATAAGAAATCCGGTAAATGAAGTTAGCGAATTGCCACCGGCTAAATTACAAAATATTCATAACTGGAGTGATATTGCGACTGATTTAGTTAATTTTCTTTCTAAATTCATTCATTAATTCAATAAGATAACTAACACTGCTTATTGGCATCGCATTGTAAAGAGATGCTCTGAAACCGCCGGCAGACCTGTGCCCTTTAATTCCATATATGTTGTGCTGCTCTGCAAATTCAAGAAATTGCTTTTCCAGGCCGGGCTCAGTTCATAACAAAGCAAACATTCATTTTACTCCTGTCTTCTTTTACAACTTTGACCTTTAAAAGGGTACTGTTGTCAATCGCATTATAAAGCATTTCAGCCTTTTCATTATTTATTTTTTCAATGGCATCTATACCGCCTTTTTCCTTAAGCCATCTGAGTGTAAGCAAAGACACATACACAGCAAATACAGGTGGCGTATTGAGCATGCTGTTTTCCTTTATATGATTGCGGTAATCCATAATGGTAGGCAGGGCACGCTTTACTTTTCCTAAAATATTCTTATTTACCACAACCAAATTTACTCCTGCAGGGCCCATATTTTTTTGCGCCCCTGCATATATAAGCCCAAATGAATTAAAATCCAGCTGCCGGCTAAAAATATCACTGCTCATATCAGCTACAACGGGAATACTTACATCGGGTATTGATTGCCATTGTGTGCCATAAATAGTATTATTGGTTGTAATGTGAAAATATTTTGCATCATTGGGAACCGCAAAATCTTTTGGAATAAAATTGTACCCCGCTTCTTTTGAACTGCAAACCGTTTCAACATTTCCAAAAAGCTTTGCTTCTTTAATTGCTTTGGAACTCCAAATGCCTGTATCAGCATAGGCTGCAGTTTCTTTTTCATTCAACAGGTTCATAGGCACCTGCATAAACTGCGTTGAAGCGCCTCCATGCAAAAACAAAACTTCATGATCATCATCGAGGTTCATTAATTCTTTTACCAATGATCTTGCCTCTTCCATTATAGCTTCAAAATCTTTGGTGCGATGGCCCATTTCTAAGATAGATAAACCGGTATTATTATAATTTAATATTGCCTGCAGACGCTTCTTCAAAAACTATTTGTGGAAGAATGGAAGGCCCCCGTTAAAATTATGCACCAGTTTATTTTTAGTTAAAACATCTTGGGTTACGATGCTCATGAATGAAAATTTAGGTTGCAAATGTAGGAAAATTAAACCTTCAATTAAGGCGCTTCTTCTTCCCTTCCTTTAATAGTACCGCTTTGCCATTTTTCATTAAGTTCTTCAAAAGCTTTAAGATCGCTCTCAGAAAATGATTGCGAAGTTAAGGCCTGTAAGGTCAGGCTGGCCGGCATTTACCCATGCAGTATACCAGAAAGATGCAACCGCAAATATGGATTGCCGCATTCTGCGCTCTACCATGCCATTCAGTTTTTTATTATATGCAATGGTATAACCTGAAGAATATTGCCGGATGACAATATTATTTCTTTTTTCAAAAGCATATTTTTTATCTCCGGGAAATTGTTGTGATAATTCTTTTTCAAAGGTTAAAACCGAATCGGCCGCATTTCCACTTTCCAACACCCTCTCCCAAATAAATGCTCCGGGATTTTTTATGTAAGCCGCTTTTCCAATAAAAAAATCAAATTGTTTATCAGCCAGCAGTTCCGGAACACGGCTTTCCCAAAAAGCATGAATGCCTTTTTGATTGGTGAATTGCCCGTTATGGTTGCTGCTTGCATGCAAGGGCACATGTGCATCTGCAATATAATGCCCTATCTCGGCACTGTTTTTCATTATTGATGAAAAATTTTTTTCTTTAAAAGCATTCGTTAACCTGTTCAGCATTGTTTGCATATGCCATGGCACAATTCCATTGGCTGTTAAAGAATCCTCACCAAATTTTGCAACAGCATCCTTCCAGTTATGAGGCAATTCATTGTATGGATATTTTCCGTAATGATCAATATCTATATAATGCCTTGCGCCTTCAGCTGCTATTGCATATCTTCTTTTATCAGGATCGGTTGCATGTTCACTTAAAAATTCAATATTCGGTTTGTACAAAACAAGCATTTGCGGAGGCAATAAAAAAACAGCATAATAATTTATTTTTTTATGAGCAAAAAATCCCCAGCAATAACATGGAGAGGTTACAACAAATAAGCAGGTAACAAGCAGAATTTTTTTCAATAATTAGAATTAATGTTAATGAGCGATAGAGTGAGATAACGGATCATTCGGTGCATTCACTGGCCATTTCAGTTACGCCGCCGCTTACCGCAAATTTCATGGATTGTGTGGCGCTGATGTTGGTAATTGGTTTTACACGCTTCTTTGGAACAATATAAACATTTCCGGCCACTGAATAAGCCATCGGCAAATAAACAGCCACATAATTTTCCATATCGAAGCTGCCCATATCTTCCTGGGTAATAAAACCAACACGCCATATGTCCGTATCATCAACATTTGCCAATACAGGTTTCGTAAATTTCTTTTTATTCCCGGCAAAGGCTTCAAAAAAATCTCTTATAAATGAATAAAAAAGTTTTACGCCCGGGGTTCTTTCCAGGTATTTATCCATAACCGATAAAATACGGCCCATTACAAAAAAAGAACTTAAGTAACCGGTAAGAATAATAAAAGCAATAATGATGATAAAACCAATGCCCGGAATATTAATTACCGGGCGAAGAATGTTGTCAATTTTATTAAAAATCTCATAAATAAAATAAATGGTAATGGAAACGGGCCCAGAATCAATAATCCCTGTAAAAAATATTGTATTGCTTTTTGGTAACCCAGAGACTTGCGCATAGGATGATAAAATTAAATTTAAAGGTAAGTTTTGTACCGTTCATCCCGAAAATCTGGCATTTAATAAAAAATATTGCATGGAAACTTTGGTAACATAAAAAGTTTCCATAGTTTTGCACCTCGAATGGAAATAAAAGACAGAATAAAACAAAAAGCTGATGAACTCTACCGAAGGTATGGCATAAAATCGGTTACGATGGATGAAATAGCCTCGCAGCTTGGAGTTTCAAAAAAAACAATTTATCATTCTTTTTCCGATAAAAATGAATTGGTTGATGCGGTAATTGTTGACATGATCAATTATAACAGGGATTGTTGCCAAAATGATCATGAAAAATCGCAAAATGCAATTCATGAAGTTTATCTGGCGATGGAAATGTTGCAGGTCATGTTTGACAATATGAACCCATCAATACTTTTTGACATTGAAAGAAATTATCCGGCCACTTTCGCAAAGTTTAAAGAGTATAAGTACAATTTTCTTTTTGAAATGTTTAAGGAAAATATTGAGCGGGGAAAAAAAGAAGAACTGTACAGGCCGAAGTAAATACTGATGTTGTTGCCAAAATCCGGCTCGAAACAATGTTGCTTCCATTTAATGAAGAATTATTTCCAAAAAATAAATTTTCATTAATAACAGTGCAACAACAATTAATTGAATATTTCCTTTTTGGAATCGCCAGCCTTAAAGGCTACAAATTAATTACAAAATATCAAAAAGAAAGATCCGGTAATTACCGGGTAAACTAAACGGAGTACAATGAAAACAAAAAGAATTGCGGAATTATTTTTAGCTTTTGGATTGGTGGTATTTGTTTTACAGCCAATGCACAGAAAACCAATGCGCCACAAACGAATGCCTTCAGCGCCAAACAGGCGGTAGACTATGCATTACAAAATGCCACGCAGGTAAAAAATGCCTTGCTCGATATCAAATTACAAAGACAAAGAATAAAGAAATTACCGCCGCCGCTTTTCCGCAGATAAATGGCAACGCTTCATCTGTAGTCGATTATCTTATCCATTCCCACAAGCCTTATTCCTGGCGGAATTTACCGGGGGTGCTGCCGGCACTTACATCCCGATAAAATTCGGAACCAAATACAATGGGACTCTATGGCGCGTGATTTGCAGCAAATTTTATTTGACGGCCAGGTGTTTGTTGGCTTATTGGCCAGGAAAACATCTATTGATTTTCAGCACAAAGACGGCAGATGTTACCGAAGAGGAGATAAAAGCAAATGTATATAAAATATATTATCAGCTTGTTGTTGGGAAAAAACAAATAGGCAGCATAGACGCAAACATTGAAAATTATGAAAAATTACTGCATGACACTAAAGAGATTTATAAAAACGGTTTTGCTGAAAAATTAGATGTCGATAAAGTACAGGTTCAACTTAGCAATCTATATACGCAAAAACTTAAAGCGCAAAACCAAATTGATGCAGGGATTGCAGGCTTGAAATTTCTTATGAACATGCCGCAGAAAGACAGCCTTGTTCTTACCGATACCTTATCGGATGAAGAATTAAAATCTAATATTCTTGATCGAAACTTATAATTATGAGGACAGGAAAGAATTTCAATTACTTGATTTACAGAGCAAATTACAGGAATTCAATGTGAAAAGGTATAAACTAAGCAAAGTACCCACTCTTTCTTTTGCAGCGAGCTATCAATCAAAACGCACAACGAACTACATTTGATTTCTTTAAAAGTGGGGAACCCTATTTTACCACATCATTCATAAGCTTTAGACTGAGCAGTTCCCATTTTTGATGGGGGAGCCAGAAATGCAAGGATCGCTCAGGCAAAACTTGATCTTCTAAAAACCAACAACAGTCTTGACCAGTTAAAATCATCTATTGATAATGATGTCGCGCAGTCAAGAATCAATATGAAATCTGCTCTAATTACCATGGATAGCCAGAAGAAAAATATTGAACTGGCACAGCATGTTTATAATACAACAAAATTAAAATATGAACAGGGCCTTGGCAGTAACCAGGAAATTAATACTGCACAGGCAGACCTTGTAACAGCTCAAAATAATTATTACAGCTCCTTATATGATGCAATAATTGCAAAAATTGATTATTTAAAAGCCGCGGGTAAACTATAAAATATTTAAAACTAACAACAATTAATTCAAACATAATGCAAAAAATAACAAGACTTAGCCTGATGATAATTTTCTTGGCTGTGGCGTCATCATGCGGAAATACCAGTAAAAAGGAAAATAGATGGCACATTGAATGATAAAAAAGCCGAGCTGGAAAAATTGAAAGCTGATAAAGAGAAGCTTGATGAAAAAATTGGCTCGCTTGAAAAAGAAATTGCCAAAGCTTGATACCAGTCTGCAGCCTGAAGGAAAAGCCAAAACTTGTGGCGATTGCACCTGTTACAATTACAGGATTTTAAACATTATCTTGATCTGCAGGGAAAGGTAGATGCGCAAAAGTATTTCCTATATTACTCCAAGAAACCAGGGCGGGCAAATAAGATCCATTTTTGTTAAGCAGGGCGACCAGGTTCACAAAGGGCAATTGGTTGTGAAACTCGATGCTGATGTTGCCAATCAAAATGTTGCCGCAATCCGCGAGCAATCAGGAAGTTTGAAAGCGCAGCTTGATCTGGCAAAATCCATGTATGAAAGACAAAAAAATCTTTGGGACCAGCATATTGGAACCGAAGTTCAATTGCTGCAGGCAAAAACAAATGTGGAATCACTGGAAAATCAATTAAAAGCAATACAGGCAAATGTAAATTCCGCACAGACCACGGCCAATCAAAGTAATGTGTACAGCGATGTTGATGGTGTTGTTGATGAAGTAACTGCCCATGTTGGTGAAATGTTTACCGGTAACCCTGCGCAGGGTGGTTATATAAAAATCGTTAATAAAGAGCAACTTAAAAATTACTGTGATCGTTCCCGAAAATTATGCATCCAAAGTTTCAAAAGGAACAGCTGTAGAAATTCAAATCCCTGATATAAATAAATCTTTCAACAGTACAATTTCATTTATCAGCCAGTCAGTCGGCACTAATTCACGAGGCCTGACAGCTGAAGCCAAAGTGCCTGCAGGTATCAGCTTTAAGGCCCAACCAGGTTGCCCTGGTAAAAATTCTTGATTATGCCGTCTCCAAATGCTACTGTAATCAATGTAAATACGTTGCAAAATGATGAAGAAGGGAAATTTGTATTGGTTGCTTCAAAAGAAGGAGATAAATTAATTGCAAGGAAACGTAAAGTTGTTATTGGTGAATTATATGGCGACCAAATTGAAATAAAGCAGGGACTTGAAAGAAGGCGATCAACTAATAACCGAAGGGTACCAGTCTATTTATGACGGGCAATTAATAACAACAAAGCCTGCTATAATTATTGATATGTACTATTTGATAAAATATCAATGACATATCTTATGAGTGTAATGGAAAATTTAAAGGAAAAATTTAAAGAATTCGGCCTACCAGCTGGTCGATTAAGAATAAAACTTCTATTTACCTGATGATCATTTTTGTATCATTGATAGGTATTTACCAGTTTGCAACTTTACCAAAAGAGCAATTTCCTGATGTTGTGATTCCTACCATTTATGTTCAAACACTTTATGTGGGTAACTCTCCGCGCGATGTTGAAAACCTTGTAACAAGGCCTATCGAAAAACAATTGAAAGGAATTACAGGAGCCAAAATAAATAAGATTACCAGTACTTCTCTGCAGGACTTTTCTGCAATTACAGTAGAATTTGAAACAGATGTTGCCAAAGAAGTTGCTTTGCAAAAAACAAAAGATGCGGTTGATAAAGCCAAGATAGATTTACCTACCGACCTTACCGAAGAACCCAATGTGCAGGAAGTAAGTTTTAGTGAATTCCCAATCATGTTTGTAAACATCAGTGGTGATTATAACATGATGAGCCTGAAAAAATTTGCTGATGATGCAAAAGATAAGCTGGAAGATCTTTCACAAATAACAAGAGTGATATTGTTGGCGCACCGGAAAGAGAGTTCCAGATCAATGTTGATAATTATAAAATGCAAAGCGCCAATGTAACATTCGATGATATTGCCAATGCTGTGCAAAGAGAAAATGCCGACATCTCGGGAGGCTTGCTTGATGTAGGAAATATGAAAAGAACCTTGCAGGTAAAAGGACAATTTAAAACGGCGTTTGATATTGAAAAAATTATTGTTCGCAATACAGGCGGCGCTCCTATTTATTTAAAAGATATTGCCACCATAAAAGATACTGTAAAAAACAGTGAAAGTTATGCACGGCTGAATGGCAAAAATGTAGTAACGCTTAATATTATTAAACGGGCAGGCGAAAATTTAATTGAAACTTCTGACGCTGTAAAAAAGTACTGTGGAGGAAATGAAGGGCAATATTTTTCCTTCAAATCTTAAATGTAGTAATTACCGGCGACCAGAGCCGTGCCACCCGTACTTCATTCAATGATCTTGTAAATTCGATCGTTATCGGATTTTTTCTGGTGTTGCTTATCCTCATGTTTTTTATGGGCGTTACCAATGCCTTCTTTGTGGCCTTGTCCGTACCGCTGAGTATGTTTGTTGCATTTTTGTTTTTGCCCGCAGCAGCTCTCATTACCGGCTCTGATGTTACTTTAAATTTCATGGTACTTTTTGCATTGCTGTTTGGGCTGGGGATTATTGTGGATGATGCTATTGTGGTAATTGAAAATACGCACAGGATTTTTGTGCAGAATAAAGGAAAACTTTCTACCGTTGAGGCAGCAAAGATGGCTGCCGGAGAAGTTTTTGTGCCGGTACTTGCGGGAACACTTACCACGCTTGGCACCGTTTTTTCCATTGCTGTTCTGGCCGGGAATCATTGGGAAATTTATGATTTACCTGCCTACCATGCTGATATTTACACTAACGGCATCACTGATTGTTGCGTTTATTATGAACCCGGTTTTTGCGGTTGATTTTATGAATCATCCTGATGCAGAGGGTGCAAAGAAAAAATCGGATATATTTAAAAGGCCTGCTTTTTGGATACCGCTTGGCTGCAGGAATTTTATTCGATCTTGGTAGGTGTTACTTTTTTAGGAAATCTTCTTATTTTCTTTTCTTTACTCGTTGTTTTAAACACGGTATGTTTTTACGGGCTTGATACATAAATTTCAAAATAAAGTTTTACCGGCAATCATGACGCGTTATGAAACACTTTTAAAATGGGCGCTTGGCAGGCTGGAAACCTGTATGGCTTCTCTTGGGAACATTTGGTTTATTGATATTTTCCTTTATCTTTTTTGCAGTAAGGAAAGTTCCCGTGGTCTTTTTCCCAAAGGCGATCCTAATTTTATTTATGTCTATTTAAAAATGCCTGTTGGTACCAGTGTTGACTATACTGATTCTGTTACAAAAAGCCTTGGAAAATAAGGTTACAAGGGTAGTTGAGGGCCCCGATGGAAAGCCGAACCCAATTGTGGAAAGTATTATCTCCAACGTGGCCGTCGGTGCATCAGACCCAAGTAGCGGCGACCGCAGCACACAGCCAAATCTTGGCCGGGTGCAGGTTTCATTTGTTGAATATGAAAAGCGCAATGGCGTGTCAACCGAGCCTTATCTTGATTCAATAAGAAATGCAGTAAAGGGAATTCCGGGTGCCGAAATTTCAGTGGCACAGGAAGCAAGCGGGCCTCCCACAGAGCCTCCGATAAATATTGAAGTTGCCAGTGAAGATTTTGAAAAACTTACCTCAACTGCAAAAGCTTTAAAGTCCTATCTGGATAGTTTACAAATACCGGGTATTGAAGAATTGAAAATGGATGTGGATCTTACCAATCCTGAAATTACACTTACGGTTAACCGGGAGCGTGCATTAATAGAAGGCGTTTCTACTTCACAAATCGGCCAGCAATTGCGTACAGCTTTATTTGGAAGAGAAGTTTCAAAAATAAAAGATGGTGAAGATGAGTATAAAATTCAGTTACGCAACCTGGAGGTACAACGCCAAAGCCTTTCAGAATTGTTGAATATGAAAATTGTATTTCGTGACCAGGCAGCAGGCGGAGCCGTAAAAGCAAATACCTATCAGTTCTTTGGTGGATGTTGATTATACAAGTACTTATGGAAGCATAAAACGAAAAAATGTAAAACGTGTAATCACCTTATTTTCCAATGTGCTTACAGGTTATACTCCTACTGAAGTAAACCAAAAAATTGGCGACTGCAATAAACGACTTTACCAAAAAAGGCGATGGAGTTACTATTACGCAAACGGGAGAAGGGCAGCAGCAGGCAGAAACCGGCGCCTTTCTTTTTAAGGCTTTACTGGTTGCACTTATGCTGATACTTTTAATATTGGTGTTGCAATTTAATTCGGTAAGTAAATCAGTAATTATTTTAACTGAAATTGTGTTCAGTGTTATTGGTGTGCTGCTTGGATTTGCAATTTCAGGTATGGAAGTTTCAGTTGTGATGACGGGAATAGGTATTGTAGGCCTGGCGGGTATCGTTGTAAAAAATGGAATTCTGGTAATTGAGTTTGCAGATGAATTAAGAAGCCGTGGCTTGAAAACAAGAGAAGCGGTAATACAGGCAGGTAAAACAAGGATTATTCCTGTAATGCTTACGGCACTTGCAGCAATACTTGCATTGATACCACTTGCAATAGGCTTCAATATCAATTTCGTTACCATGTTTTCAAGCTTAAATCCTCACATATTTTTTGGAGGCGATAGTGCCCGGTTCTGGAAGCCGCTTTCCTGGACAATTATTTTTGGGCTTGCCTTCGCATTTTTTATGACGCTCATAATGGTACCAAGCATGTACCTGATCGCCGAAAGATTGAGGCGCCCTATGCGCAGGCAATTTGGAGGAACATGGATTTCAATGTTGGGTATTCCGCCATTTACATTCTTGTTTATGCCACTGATGCTTGTTACGATGTTTATTCATCGTAAGCAGGCAGCAAGAAGAAAAAGAAAGTTTGGAAATAAATATGATGAAAGATGGACCGGTAGCTGGTTCTAAGCTTCGTAAAAGTTAACTTAATTAAAAGACCTGCGGCAATTATTGCTGCAGGTTTTTTCATTTATTAAGACAATCTTCATGAAAAAGCATAGCTATCATCAAATAAATATACACCTTCAATTGGATAAGTCTGTTGCATTTGAGGGGTATTATTAACAATTAATAGAGTATTATTACGTGTAATAAAAGCCGGAAAGCGGGCGTTTTAATCATAGTAAGAAAGTAATAAAAATTCCATCCTATGATTATCAAAGAAATTGTTTTCGAACTTCTGATTGCATCCCATATTATAATATACATTCAATCAAAATTGGCTAAAGCCGGATCGTAAATAAAATCTCTTTTTAACGCGAGCTAGCTACAACTTGTCTCCTGAATTTTTTATTGCAGGTTATTTTCCTTCAATACATTTCTGATTCGCTCATCAATATTTTCAAAAGGTGTATAACCCTGTGCGACCTGGTAAAATTTTGTTTCACTTAATTGCAGAAATACAGCCGGGAAGCCGGTAACATTTAATTGTTTACACAACGCAAATTCATAATAAGCTTCTTCTTTGTATTCTGTTTCATCCAGCTTTTCATAAAACTCTTCAGCGGGAATATTATATTTTTCCAGGAGCAGGCGGTAGGATTCATTATCAGTCAAATCGCGGCCTTCAAAATGTAATGCATATTGCAAATCACTTGCAAAGCTTACCTGCAGATCAGGAAAATACTCTTTGAAAATACATAAGGCAATGGCAGGTTTTTCCGAATTTGGAAACCAGTCACTCTGATCCGGATGTCGGATATGCCATAAATAATCTTCTCCAAATTTAACCTTGTAAGTTCTTCAACCCTTTTATAAGCTTCCACGATATATTTTGCTGTAGCAGCTATTGGTACCGGTTCTTCAGGCAAGATCATGCCGCCTGAAAGTACTTCAAACTGCAGTTTATTTTTATAAGCAGAATTTATTTTTTTCATCACTTCGCTAAAGCCATAGCACCAGCCACAGTATGCATCGTAACAATATATTAAGGTTGTGTCCATAGTATCTGGTATCAAGTATCCAGTGTATTGCCAATTCACGAAGATACTGCTCAATATATTCCTCTTTCTCTTAAGCTTGTATTGCATAATAAATCTTGGGTGCGGTAAAGCAATAATTTTTTTAAAAAATTTCATTTCACTATTTAACCTCGTGAGATAATTAAAATTCTTTCCTTCGCCAAGGCAAAAAGCAATATCACGATTGATACCAAATTCAAGCTGCCGCTTTATACATTCAACAACGAAATCTTTAATACTCTTTTCCAATTGCCTGTCATCATAATAATTCAGGTTTTTATTATTTTTTGTAAAACCCAGCGGGCTGATTGCAGAAATATAAAATTTAGAATAGAATATTTCCGGGCCTCCAAATGCATGGATCATTTCATAAATAAATACCGAACTAGCTCTTGTTTTTTTGAAAATCATTTTCAATACCACAAATATTTTGTAACCTTATAGGATCGGTAAAAGGAATGCCTGTTATGCCGCCGCCAAACCTTCCGGGATTTATTCCTAATATTAAATAACGGTGAATTATTATCATGATAATATTTTTTGTAAAATTTCTTGCAAAGATTGAAGGTTACCGCTTCTTTAAACGGGATTCATTACCTGAACTTCACCAGGAAGTTAATTTTTAAATCGAGGTTTTTTAGGAAGGAAAGAATTTTATCAGAGAGCAGCATCATATAATTTTGAACTCTTTCTTTCCGCGCAGAAGTTATTGCCTCAAACTTTTCATCATAATCACTTCTGATGGTATGCATCCAGCGATCCCACCAAAGAAAATACAAGCCATAATTTCCTTTGAAAAACTGGTGATGCTGGTTATGATTTACGGATGTGTTAATCCATTTGCCAAGCGGGTGCCTGTTAAAGCCATGCGGGTATAATTCATAGCCCAAATGCCCGTAAACATTATAAACGATCATTAAAAAAAAAAATATAAAAAGATGCAAAGGATGAATCGGAATGGTAAAAAGAAATACCAGGAAAATTCCTGCTTCCACTATGGCTTCCAGCGGATGAAAAGCATAGGCAGCCCACGGCGACGGATTAGTGGAATGATGATGAACCAAATGAAAAAACGGGAATAATTTTTTATGATGCATGAGGCGATGCGTCCAATAAAAATAGGTATCATGGATAATGAACATCAAGGGGAAAGCAAGAAAAAAATAAATCCATCCCTGCTTCCGGATAGCTGTATAAAAAAAAGTATGTGCCTTTATTGCAGGCACGTGAAGTACAACCAGCGGCACTAAAGCAAATATGCTGATCGTAATTATTGAGTAAATTATTTCCCGCACATAATCCTTTCTACCGGGAAATCTCTTCTGTATTTTTCTATACCCTGCACGTTCTTTTTTAAAAAAATAAAAAATTACGAAAGCCAGGCCGGCAATAGTAAAATACCTTGTTCCTATTTTTTCAAAATAATAAAAATAGCCAGACCAATGCATAATCAATACTTTTTACAATTAATGCGCTTCGAGCCAGTTTTCTCCGGCACCTATTTCAGCATCTGCCGGCACGTCATTGGGAAGTAGCAAAGCATTTTGCATGCACTCAATAATGATGGGCTTTATTATTTCCACTTCACTTTTATGTGCATCAAATACAAGCTCATCATGCACCTGCATGATCATTCTTGATTTGAAATTATGTTTCTTAAACTCATCATGAATTTTAATCATTGCCAGTTTTATCATATCCGCAGCGGTGCCCTGTATGGGAGAATTGATGGCATTTCGCTCGGCATAGCCACGAACCGTAAAGTTGGATGAATTAATATCTTTGAGCCAGCGCTTACGGCCCATCAGCGTTTCCACGTAACCGTTAGTTTTACAAAAAGCTAATAGTTCGGTCCATATATTTTTGAATATTGGCAAACTGCTTTTTATAGTTCTCGATAATTTCTTTTGCTTCAGCTCCGCGGAATGCCAAGATTTTCTGCAAGCCCAAATGCGCCCTGGCCATAAATAATTCCGAAGTTTACACTCTTGGCTTTATAGCGCATTTCTTTAGTAACATCATCTTCCGCTACATTAAAAACTTTTGCAGCGGTTGCCGTATGGATATCTTTTTTTAACTTGAAATGCTTCACACATGGCAGGGTCGCCGCTTATTGCAGCAACAATACGCAATTCAATCTGTGAATAATCTGCAGAAACAATTAAATGATCGCTGTCTCTCGGTATAAACGCTTTTCGTATTTCACGGCCTCTTTCAGTTCTTATAGGAATATTCTGAAGATTGGGATTGTTGCTGCTAAGCCTGCCGGTAACAGCAATCGCCTGCCCATAACAGGTATGCACACGCTGTGTTCTTTTATTTATTATTTGCGGCAACGCATCTACATAAGTTGATTTTAATTTGGTAAGCTCCCTGAAATTTAAAATGTCTTCAACAATAGGATTTTCTTTTGCCAGTTTCAAAAGTACATCTTCACCGGTAGCATGCTGGCCGCCTTTTGTTTTTTTTATTTGCGTGCCTATTTGCATTTTTTCAAACAATACTTCACCTAATTGTTTTGGCGAAGCAAGGTTAAATCTCATGCCTGCCTGTTCAAAAACACTTTGCTCACATTTTGCAGCTTCTGTTTCCAATTCTTTTGAATAAACATTCAAAAAATTCATATCAACTTTTACACCTTCATATTCCATATCAGCCAGCACTTTTACCAAAGGTGTTTCCACTTCTTCAAAAACTTTTTCTACCTGTTTGGCTTTTAAAAACGGAGCAAATATTTTTTTCAATTGTAATGTTATATCTGCATCCTCAACTGCATACTCTTTTATTTTTTCAATTTCCACATCACGCATAGTTCCCTGGGCCTGTCCTTTTTTCCAACTAAGTTCTTTTATAGACACCGGCAGGTATCCCAGGTATTGAGCACTTAAGCAGATCCATGTTGCGCCTGCCCTCACTTTCTATTACATAATGTGCCAGCATGGTATCAAAAATTTTTCCTTTTAATTCAATGCCATACCATTTCAACACCAGCAAATCATACTTTATATTTTGTCCGACCCATAATTTTGATTCATCACTAAACAATTCCTTAAAGTGATTCAATATATGTACAACCTGTTCTTCGTCTGCAGGACAGGGCACATAATATCCTTCACCATCCTGGTATGAAAAACTTAAGCCTACCAGTTCAGCCTCATTAGCATCTACATGTGTTGTTTCTGTATCAAAAGAAATTTCACTTTGCGCTGATAATTTTTTAACAAGATCTTTTATGGCTTCCTCGCCTTCAACCAAATAATAGGTATGCGGTGTGTTGCCAATATTCTTATCTGCAACCAGCCCCGGTTTTTCTTCCATTTTTTGTTCTTCTTCCGGTTTTGGTATGGGGATTTCCATCGCGTTTCCAAAAAGGTCCGTTTGAATTACCTGTTTTTCTACAACAAAAACATTGTACTCTTCGCCGAGTATTCTTCTGCCCAGCGTTTTAAATTCAAGCTCAGTAAATATATCTTTCAGGGCTTCTGTATCATAGGCCTTTACCCTGAAATCTTCTTCATGAAATTTGCAGGGAACTTCGGTAATAATTGTTGCCAGCTTTTTACTCATGATGGCCATTTCCTTTCCTGCTCTTATTTTTTCACCTAACGAGCCTTTAATATTTTCTGCATCCGCTAAAATATTTTCAACTGTTTCATATTGTGCTAATAATTTCGAAGCGTTTTTTCTCCTATGCCGGCAATACCGGGAATGTTATCACTTGCATCGCCCATCAATCCAAGAATATCAATAACCTGGCTCACGTTTTTTATACCCCATTTTTCACAAACTTCTTTGGCGCCCATAATTTCAACTTTTCCACCCTGGTAGCCGGGCTTATAAATTTTTATTTTATCAGTAACCAATTGCCCGAAATCCTTATCAGGCGTTACCATAAAAACTTCATAGCCTTCTTTTTCTGCCTGTTGTGCGAGTCCGCCAATAATATCGTCTGCTTCATAGCCATCACATTCCACAACCGGCAAATTAAATCCTTCAATTATTTTTTTTATATCAGGAATGGAAGTCAGCAGATCTTCAGGAGTGTCCTGCCTGTTGGCTTTGTAAGCAACAAAATCAGTATGTCTTTCTGTTGGTGCCCAGGTATCAAAAGCTACTGCAAGATGTGTCGGCTTTTCCCTGCTTAGCAGATCATAATAATGTATTGGTAAACCCCAATTGGGCATTGGTATTTTTTCCTTTAGAAGTAATGATCGGGCTGCGGATAAGAGCATAATAAGCACGGTAAATAAGGGCCATTGCATCCAGTAAAAATAATTTTTTCATGGGGCAAAATTAGCACAAACACTTCTGGTTATCAACTTTCGCAAAGTTCAAAACTTTCCAAAAGCTTAAAATCTTGATTCAATATAATAAGGCAACATCGCCCGCCAGGTAGGCCAGTCGTGCTTCATATCTGTTCCCCAGATATCCAGCTCATAATTGATCCCTTTATCATATAATATTTTTGCAAATTGCCCGGCAGCACCTGGGTCTTCATAGTCGCCGCTGCCGGAGAGGATGTGTATGTGATTGCTCTTTCGTATGTGGTATAAATACCAGTCGTCATTCAGATCGGGCATATAATTAACAGGAGAATTAAAGTAGACCTGGTCATCATTAAATCCTTTTGTGTATTCATGCAGGTCGTATACACCACTCATGGCAATAACACCATTGATAATATCAGGCCGTTTTAAAAACAGGTTCATGCTGTGCAATGCCCCAAAGCTTGCGCCGGAAATTATTACCGGAGTATCATACGATGTGTTTGTTTTTATAAAAGGGATCACTTCATTAAAAACATATAGGTTAAACTGGTTATGCCGTATGCCTTTATGCTCGCCCTGCATATTATTATTGAGCCAGCTTTCATTATTGATGCTGTTAATAGAAAACACTTTTATTTTACCCGCATCGATGTATGGAGCAAGGCTATCGATCAATTGAAAGCGCTCATATTCCAGGTAATCGGCAGCAGCGGTAGGCACCAGGAGAAGGGCAAAGCCATAATCACCATAAACTGCAACAGGCATTTCCTTATCCAGTGACGGGCTGTACCAGGAGGTGATTTCTCTTTTCATACTAAAAAATTATTAGTGGCACAAAATAAAGAATTAATCGGAAAAAGAATTCGGGAAATAAGGTTCGTTGCTATCACAAAAGTTCGAATTTCAGTACTCCACTCCTGTTATAAAATCTTCCATGGGAGGAGGTGTGTCCTTAAAAAGCTCTTCCGGAGTTTTAGAAGAAAAAACAATGACTTCTTTTATAAAATGAGCCTGGTCGAAATAACCATTTTCATAAGTAATATCCGTCCAGGTTTTAAAGGGATGTAACATTTTGTTTTCAATGGCATTATAAAATCTTGTTATCCTCGAATATAATTTGGGAGACATCCCGACTTCGTCCACAAATCTCCTTTCAAAATTGCGGCAGCTCATATTCGCATGGGAAGCAAGTGCGCTGAGGGAGACAACGCCTTTGTATTTTGAAATAACATTTGAAATGCCGGCAATAGTCATCGTGTGAGTATGATGCCTTTGGCGTAAAAGCATTCGTACCAGGTATGCATTCATGTACTTCCCCATTTCATAAATATCAGCGGATGCGGCAAATTTTTCCGTGAGTAAACTATTATCATTTCCAAGGATATCACTGGCGGGAAGAATGGTATTTATCAACGCCTTCTGGGGAATGCCAAATATGGCAGATAAACCGTTTGCTTTGAATTGTACACAAAAAACAATATAGTCTCCTTTCCAATAAGTACAGCCCTGGGATTCAGTAAAAAGAGTACAAAGTGCGTTTGATGATCTGCCCTTAAACTTTCCCGAATTGTCCCGGATCTCGCAAAACTTATCTTTCAAAAAGAATGTCATGTAAAATTCCTGAACCGCGTGAAGTGGCCTCGGTAACTCGGCTTGTCCCGTATTAAATATTCGCAAGGCGTAGCAGCTTACAAATGGCTGTAATAGAGGAGCTGGTTTTATTTGAATAGTCGAAACCATGCTAAAACATTTATTCATTTTTGAATTCCTGAGGAAAACTTTTCCCCCGCATGCCGGCACTGTCGAATCTTGTGGTGGCAAAAAAGCTTCAAAATTGTAATATAATCGCTGGCTGCCAGGGAGTTTATATTAGACTACTGCATAGAGTTCAAATGGTTTTATTCAATAGATATCTTCCGTTTACTGCCTTGTTGCCAGGATGGCCTGTATGGTTTAACGTAAGAACTAGAAATTTAGCGTAGCTCTGTTTAGTGATTAAAAATAGCATTTTATAGATTAAAAAGCGATGTTTAGGGCCTAAAGTTGTCGCTTTTTTACAATTGAGAGAGATTGTTTAATGGTAACTTTATTATATCTGCTCATTGGGAACAGTAAGACTGCACCAAATAGAACTCCACACACTATAGAGTTTAGAATCTATGATTATACTGTTTTCAAAAGGATTTCCAAATCCTTTTGCCCGGTATCATCAACACATTACAGGGTTATAATGCTCAACCCGATCGAACTATTTAAATATTAACTACAAATACCATTGTGAAAAAATTAATTAAACTTTTGGGATTGTGGATTCTGGGAGTAGGCTCCTGTATGTGTGTGAAAGCTCAGGAGATTACTGGTGATACTGCAGTGTTAAAGAAAAGGGTTTACAAATTGTCGTTTATAACTACTGAGGCAAAAAAAATCACGGGTTACCTTGCCGGTTTATCCGATTCTAATTTATACCTGTCTCCGTCTCCACTTTATTTTAGTTTAAATAAAAGAAGTAATTATTTATCTTCCTATCCTTACGATCGTTTAGAAAAAATCGAGATCAGGCGAAAGGGCGCTGCCCGGCGCGGCGCCTGGCAAGGGGCATTAATCGGTTTAGCTACAGGAGTTATTATCGGATTAGCATCCGGCGATGATCCTGTTGTGCCACTCTATAATAATCCTAATGATCCTTTCGGTAATGCTTTGGGTAACCTTTTCGTAGCTACTTCTAATGCCTTCGCGATGACCGCTGGTGAGAAGGCTGTAGTTGGAGGGCTTGCCGGGACAGTTACAGGCGGCCTTATAGGAGCATTACTCGGGAGTCTTGTGAAAAAGAAATTTATAATTGGAAGAAATAAAGAAAGGTTTCGGGCGATGAAACGAAACATTATGGAAAAATTACAGGTGAAGTAAGTACCTGCATGATATCAATATTCAATCACAACGTTTCCTATTTATTAATCCAAAAAAGGAGGTTACAATGAAAAAGTTACTGCAATTCGGGCTTTTTAAATTCTTTCCATTTAAGGCTGACCGGTTACTTGCAATTCTGTTTATTATGACAATCATTGCTAGTGGCTGTAAGAAAAATTTTCCTTCGCCCTGTCATGATGATGGTGATATCCAGGGAAAGGGTAAGCGCATTATTGTGCATAAAGGCGGCTCTATACAGGCTGCTGTTGATGCGGCCGCGCCCGGCGAAACAATTTTTATAGAAGCGGGAACGTATAATGAAGCGATAGTTGTAAACAAACCGGGGATTCACCTGGTTGGTGCTACTTGTTTCGCATTTGAAAAAGTAATTATCCAAAATCCAGGCGATGAGGATAATGGAATTACTGTGCGAGATGGCGGGGATGGTTTTGTTTTGAAAAATGTTACGGTCCAAAATTTCGAAGAGAACGGAGTTTTTCTTGTACACGTAGATCATTTTTTATTATCACATGTAATTTCTATTAACAACAAAGAATACGGGCTTTTCCCGGTATTGTGTAAATACGGGGTGGTTGAATATTGCTCAGCAACCGGCTCTGCGGATACCGGCATATATGTTGGACAATCAGATAGTGTCGCAGTACAGTATAACGATGCTCATGGAAATGTGAACGGGCTGGAAATAGAAAACTGTTCCAATGTAGCCGTTCTAAAAAACCATTCTTATGATAACGTATCAGGCATATTAATCGTATTACTACCCGGGCTTACGGTTAAATCCTCATCAAATATTTTAGTAACAGAAAACAATATTGAGAAGAACAATCATGTGAATTTCGCAGATCCGGAAGATGGCTTCGAAGCGTTTGTGCCAAGTGGCTCAGGGATTTTATTAGTGGGTGCTGATAATGTTACTATAAAACACAACAAGATCAGTGATAATAACTTTACCGGAATTGCAACTGTAAGTACTGTTATTCTTGGAGCATTAGATCCTAATATTCCTGCCGGGGCCTTTTCAGATATTGAACCCAACCCTGATGGTGCAAAGATTATCAATAATTTACTTGCAAATAACGGTGCGATGCCTCCCATTGGCATCCCCTTGCCAGGCGTAGATCTTTTATGGGACGGAAGCGGAACCAATAATTGCTGGAAAAATAACCAGTATTCCACCTTATATCCATCTCCGTTGCCAGTTTGCAATTAGCCAAAAAAGAATGGGTATGTGTGCATATACGATCCTTTTTAATTTGATGGGCATCAAAAGAAATTACTTATCCAAATAAATTTTATGAACCTTTTATGCAAATGTGTTTTTTCGAATTTATTTATATTCACGCTTTGTATAAGCAAATTTTCTTTTGGCCAAAAACCTGTTGTTGGAATAAAAGCAGGTATCGCTTTTTCGAATGCCACGATCAATCAAAATGGTGCGGGTACTTCCAGCCCAAAGACTTCAACAAGGATTACCGTTTTAGGTGGTGTGTACCTTGACGTTTCATCGGGAAAACAATTAATCTTCCGGCCGGAATTAGATATCGTTTCCAAGGGTGCGAGAGTAAAGGATGCTTATGCATCTTATGATTATCCTCTGGGGTTTACTTTCCTGGACTTTCCGTTAAATGTTCTTTACAGGAAGAATTATACAAAAGGCCATTTAATAGCAGGGGGAGGCCCGGTTATCGGGATTCCAATAAAAGACCGCTTTGGCGGTTATCCCTTAAAGACTGAGTTTAGTGTAAATGGGCTGGTAGGCTATGAACTGGCAATAGGCTTTTCTTTGAATTTGAATTATTGTTATGGCTTAAGCAATGCAAGCAAGGATAAACAAAACTTCAGCAAAATTTCAAATCGCTATTTTGGCATCACAATAGGCTATTCCTTTTAACACATTATTTGTTTATTTTTATTAGGCTACACCGAAGCAACCAGCAAACTGTTCACCTTTTAATAAATATTTTATGCTCAATAATTTAAAAAAATTATTTGTCCTAACCATCGCTATCCAGATGTTATTTGTATTTACAGGATGCCATAATTATTATAAGGCAAGCGTAGTAAATGTGAATCGTCCGGCAAAAGCTGTTGACAGTTTGCAACAACAAAACAGGTTTTTCATTTTACGGAGCGGAAGCAACTCATATTATATGAATAATATAAAACTTAGTGACGACAGGACTGCGCTGGATTGTACACTGGATTCTTTGCCACCGGAGCACAGGCTCCATCTTAATAAAGGAAGAAATGGAAATATGCGATACAAGAAATCAGATATAAATGATCTTTCTGTATTGAACGAAGTGCATTTTTATATTAATGCCGCTGAATCAACTTCTTTTGGGAAATACACTCTTCAGCTGGAGAAAGTACAAAAAATTGAGGTTATCGAAAAAGATAAAAAACGGACCGCTAACAGTTATGTAATCGGCGCTTTAGGTTATACCGTAGGTGCGTTTGTTGTAGCAGCAGTAATTGTTGCGGCCACAAAAAGTTCCTGCCCTTTTGTTAGCGCTTATACAAATAATGAATTTGTATTACAGGGTGAAATATTCGGAGGCGCCATATACCCTCAATTAGCGAGAGATGATTATATGCCTTTGCGAATGCAACCAACAGAAAACGGGACATTGCAGCTCAAGATCAGCAATGAACTGCAGGAACGGCAATACACTGATTTTGCAGATCTGATGGTAGTAACGCATGCCAAAAACACCAGGGTACTTTCTGATGAAAAAGGAAATTTATACGAGGTTGCTCACCCACAATCACCCATAGCTGCGTGGACCGGGAATCATAAAGATGCAATGGCTCTATTGCTTCAAAAAGATGATAATACAATTCTGCATTTTGATGATACACTCGCGACAAATGCAAATAATTTTGTGATAACAGAATTCAATAAACCGTCCGCCGCAAAACAGGCAAAACTTATCTTATCAATAAAGAACTCATACTGGCTCGATTACCTGTATGGTGAAATGGCAAAAGGTTTTGGAAGTTATTATAACACGTACGTAAGAAAGCAAAATAAAACTCCCGCATCAGCATTATTGCAATGGGCAAAAGATCAACAACTCCCATTAACCGTTTCAGTAGAAAGAAATTCGCGCTGGGACAAAGTTGCTGAAATAACAACCATTGGGCCTTTGGCTACCCGTGAGATTGTAGTAGCTGTAGATGTCTCGGGAATTACGGGCAATTCTATGAAAATAAAACTAAGCAGTGGTTTTATGTTTTGGGAAATTGATTACGCTGCAATTGATTTTTCTACGGATAAAAATTTTAAAATTGAAACCATCACGCCATCTACTGCGACAGATGAAACGGGCAAAAATGTATTGCCTCAATTAATTAAAAAAGACGGAAACTACCTGGAACAACCGGTACCGGGCAATAGTGTTACATTAGAATATTTATGTAAGCCGCAGGATCCTAACACAGCAAGGTCCTACTTCTTACATACGCACGGGTATTATACACATGTAAGAGATCTTAAAGGCTCACCCAGGATTGCATTTCTAAAACAATTCAAAAAGCCGGGAGGCCTTCCTCTTTATAGTCTTGGTTTGTATAAAAAATTCAGGACGACTACTATGCAGTCATTAGTGAAAAATTAAAGCTTTATGATTCATTTTAAAACTCTTGTGTACATCTAAATTACATCGCCTAAATCCAGTACAAAAAAACGTTTTTTAGTAAAACATCTTTATGCAAACAATTGCAGTTAAAAATTTAGGTCCTGCTTTGCCCTTAAAAAAAAACCTTGATGCAGAGAAGGCAGATAAGTTGCCTTCGCCACTGGTTTATGGCATGCACAAGAAAATAATTAAAGCTTGTATATGGATAAACATATTTCTGTGCGCCTTCTATATTACAAAAAAACCCTTAAAAACTCTTAAAGCCATGAAGAAATTAAAAGGCTTGAGAGATATGTCGAGGGAAAATCATTCAATTTTGAAATATGCAAAGGCCGGTAACAAATATTACTATAGCCTTAATGCACCGGGCTGGCCATCAAAAGCTTTTTCTAAATATATATTGAATAATCTCAGGAAATCAGATCCGGAATCTGCCTACATAACATTGGATACAATTGTTTTTGGCATTACAAAAAAATGTGGCTACCAATGCGAGCACTGTTTTGAATGGGATGCTTTGAATCAGCCTGAAACGCTAAGCAGGGAAGATCTTTTATTTGTCATTCGCTCATTTCAGGATATAGGTGTTACACAAGTTCAATTAAGCGGGGGCGAGCCATTGAACCGGTTTGATGATATCATCTACCTGCTACAAAATATTAAAAGGACAACAGAGGTTTGGTTATATACGTCCGGGTATCATCTTACAGAAGAACGTGCAGCCATACTGAAACAGTCAGGCCTTACTGGCGTTATAGTAAGCCTGGACCATTGGAGCCCGGAATTGCATGATAACTTTCGCGGTAAAAAAAATGCATTTGAGTGGGCTGAAAAGGCTGTAGCCAATGCACGGAAGAAAGGCCTTGTTGCCTGCTTGTCATTGTGCGCGACAAGGGACTTTATCAGTACGAAGAACTTGATTCAATATGCAGAACTGGCAAAGCGCTGGGGCATTTCTTTTATACAGGTTCTTGAGCCCAAAGCCGTTGGCCACTATGCCGAAAAAGATGTTACTTTAAACGAAGCGCAAATTCTAGCCCTTGAAGATTTCTATACTATCTATAATTATAATAAGGTTTACGTTGATTACCCTGCTATTTTATATCATGGATTTTACAGCAGGCGTATTGGATGCGGTGGCGCGGGTAAATATTTTGCGTATGTAGATACAGATGGTGATGTGCACAATTGTACATTCTGCAGAAAAAAATTATTCTCCGCACTACATGATCCTATTGAAAAAAATGTAAGGTTAATGATGAACAGCGGGTGCAACGCCTATATAAATTCATTCCAAAACGTATAGTGATGAAACCGTGGAATTATTTAATTCTTTTGTTTGTACCTGCGCTGGTTGTTATAGGCTATCTGCTTGGCGGCTGGTGGAATTTCCTTGTACCCTGGTGTTGCTTTGTTGTTTATCCGCTTCATAATTTTTTCCTATCATCTTCTACAAAAGATAATGTTGATGTACAGAAAATTTATACTTCATCAGCGTACAGCAATATTGCACTAGCCTTTGTTCCGGTACTTATTGCATTGACTGGCTGGGCAGTGTACCTGGCAGGCACTACGTCAATTACATACCTTTCATTTATTGGGATGGCCCTGTCAGTTGGTATCGTAAATGGTGTGCTCGGATTCACATTGGCACACGAGTTTATCCATCGCTTTTCTAAAAAGGAACAAGTAGCGGGTTATCTGTTACTGCTGCAAAATAATTATATGCACTATGGTATTGAGCATGTTTGGGGGCATCATGTATATGCCTGCACAGCCGAAGACCCGCATACTGCGCGCATGGGTGAACCATTATATTCTTACCTTATCAGGGCTATTAAAGGGACCTATAAGAATGCGTGGAAAATAGAAGCGAAAAAAATATCACGGGCTGCATCCAAATCCTCAATGATGCATAGCCGCATCTTGCAGTTTGGTGTATTGCAGGTTTTCTTATTGCTGGTGATATTTTTTACACTGGGATTATCATCACTCCTGTTCTTTTTACTGCAAAACGCCATAGCTATAGCACTGCTGCACATTATAAATTATCTTCAGCATTATGGCTTAATGCGAAATACAAGCATTACCGGGGGCTATGAAAGATTGAGCGCTCATCATGCCTGGAATACGGGCCGCTATAATAAATCAATCAATCTCTTTCAATTGGAAAGCCATGCAGACCATCACATGCACCCCAGCCGTCCCTTTGATAAGCTTTCACACCACGATGACTCACCGGCTCATCCTGCAGGCTACTCCTTTATGGTATTGCTCTCGCTGATCCCGCCCTTATGGTTCAAAATTATGGATAAGAGAATTCTTGCAAGAGCGGAGGATTCAAAACTTGTGAAACATGATTCAATTTACCCGACCGCTTAATTTTTTTTCCAGTTGCTCCTTAACCTCTCCAAACCACTCATCTTTTAGAATGCTCAAGACAATGCTATCCCGTCTTCCGCCTTCCCTTTTGGGCATATTACTCCTTAAAATACCGTCTACTTTACATCCTATAGATTTCATTGCAGCAATACTTTTTTCGTTATTGTTATCGGCCCTCAACTCAAATCTTTCCATACCGATGCGCTCGAATGCGAAGGACAAGAGAAGGTATTTACAATGTTTATTTAAACCCGTTCCCTGGAACTTTTTTCCATACCAGGTGTATCCTAATTGTAGCGTTTGCAACTCCGTTTGAATATCATAAAATCTTGTGCAGCCGGCATATTCATTTGTATGCTTGTCGTAGACTATAAAAGGGTATTCTTTGCCTTCTTCTCTTGCTTTAAAAGTAATCTCCATGTAATTCTGCAATCCTTCTTCACCCGCAGCGGTTATCAGTGAAAATTTCCATAGTTCAGGTTCGTTTAAAGCAAACGGCAATAAATGTATATTGTCCTCTTCCTGCAAGGGGCGAAGCATTACACGGTCATCTTCTAAAATATAATTTTTACTGCAATCAAATTTTTCGGTCATAGTAATTCATGAAATAGTGTGAACATCTAATTTTAATCAATTAATTAAAGATACAAGCATCTGCATAAATTTTTTAACTTTAGTACCGGGTCAGCAACACGTATCGTTTGTAATCATCTCTTCATTATTAAAGTATATAAATGGACAAGCCTTCATCCTATTGCGATGCAGTAAGTATTATGGACAAAACTAATGTGCATCGGGTGTACCACGATACCGCTTATGGATTTCCCATAGATAACGATGATGAGCTATTTGAACGGCTCGTACTTGAAATTAACCAGGCTGGTTTAAGCTGGAGCACCATCCTCAATAAACAAGAGCAATTTAAAAAGGCCTATAAAAATTTCAACATAAGAAAAGTCGCTTCTTTCAATGAAAAAGATTTTGAGCGTTTAATGAATGATGCAGGAATTATCCGTAACCGGTTAAAAATAAGTGCCGCGATTGAGAACGCAAAAACACTATTGCAAATTCAAAAAGAATTCGGGTCATTTAAGAAATGGCTGGATCATCACCATCCAAAAACAAAAGAAGAATGGGTCAAACTTTTTAAAACCACCTTCCGGTTTACCGGCGGTGAAATCGTCAATGAATTTTTGATGAGCACAGGTTATTTGCCGGGGGCACATATTAAAGTTGCCCGGTGTATAGGAAACTGGTGAAGATGAAACCGGCTTTTTTGAAGAGTAAAGGTTTACACGCTCCATTGTTGGTGGGTAGTACTTCTGTCAAAGGAGAAGTTTTTTAATCTCCAAAATTTTTAAAAAATCCTCGTTGAAGAGCTACGCACATCAAACCAGAACGGTTTTTTACAGCCTTCTGTTTATTACGTCTCTTCAAAAAAATCTTCAAGTTTAGAATACTTTCAGAATTTTAAAATTTGTTCGGAAATCCGCTAACCTATCCCTTCATCTCCTCTAATTCCTTTTGCATCCTGAACATTTCATCACGCAACTTCGCCGCTTCCATAAAATCAAGGTCGCGGGCGGCTTTTTCCATCATGTCGTTTAATTTGGCTAACCGCTTTTTCCAGTTGCGGAATCGTTTTGTATTCAACCTGCTCTTCTGCGGCAAATGTATTAATGTCATCAATGGCATAAGGAGAATCTGTTGTGCCTTTTATATCCAGCACTGAAGTTTGCCCCATAATCTGTTCGATAGATTTTTTTATAGTTGTGGGTGTAATATTGTGCTCAATATTATATTGAATTTGCTTTTCCCTGCGGCGCGTCGTTTCATCAATTGCTTTTTGCATGCTTTCGGTCATGGTATCAGCATAAAAAATAACAAGGCCTTCAACATTACGGGCGGCCCTTCCGGCAGTTTGTGTAAGGGAGCGTTCATTGCGCAAAAAACCTTCTTTGTCCGCATCTAATATGGCAACTAAAGAAACTTCAGGAAGGTCGAGGCCTTCACGTAAAAGATTTACACCCACCAATACATCAATTTCACCAAGGCGTAGTTCCCGCAAAATTTCTATGCGGTCTAAAGTATGCACTTCGCTATGAATATATTTTGATTTAATGTTGATGCGATGCAAATATTTATCCATCTCTTCCGCCATTCGCTTGGTCAATGTTGTTACCAGCACACGGTCGCCTTTAGTAACTCTCTTATCAATTTCATCGAGCAGGTCATCAATTTGATTTACGGAAGGCCGGATTTCAATTGGCGGATCCAACAATCCTGTTGGCCTTACGACCTGCTCAACTACTATGCCGCCGGTCTTTTCCAGTTCAAATTCTCCCGGGGTGGCGCTTACATATATAGTTTGGTTAAGCATGCTTTCAAACTCATTAAAATTAAGCGGGCGGTTATCTAACGCCGAGGGTAGACGAAAACCATAATCAACCAAAATTAATTTTCGCGAACGGTCACCGCCATACATACCACTCACCTGCGGAATGGTTTGGTGGCTTTCATCTATTACACATAAAAAATCATTGGGGAAAATAATCAAGCAAGCAAAAAGGCCTTGTGCCAGGGTCTCTCCTGTCAAAAAATCTTGAATAATTTTCTACTCCATTGCAATAGCCAAGCTCACGGATCATCTCAACATCATAATTCACACGCTCAGATATCCTTTGTGCTTCAATATATTTTCCTGAACTTTTAAAATATTCAGTCTGCCTTGCGGCTTCATCCTGTATTTCATAAAGTATCTGCTGCAATTTATCTTTTGGCGCTATGTATAAATTTGCCGGAAAGATTGCTGCATCATCGACCTTCATAATTCTTTTACCGGTACTCAATTCCAAGTGTTTCGATGCTTTCAATTTCATCACCAAAAAAAGTGATGCGGTACCCGTTATCCATGTAAGGAAGGTTGATATCAACTGTATCGCCTTTTACGCGAAAAGTGCCCCGGGCAAAATCACCCTGTGTTCTTGAATATAACCCGTTTACAAGTGAATGCAGAAATCCCTGGCGGCTGATTGTTTGTCCTTCCTTAATGCGTACAACACCTTCAGCAAAATCTTTTGGGTTACCAATACCATAAATGCAGCTCACACTCGCCACAACAATAATATCCCTGCGGCCGGTAAGCAATTGTGAAGTGGCCTGTAATCTTAATTTATCCAACTCCTCATTTATACTGAGGTCTTTTTCAATGTAAGTGTCGCTTACAGGCATATAAGCTTCGGGCTGATAATAATCGTAATAAGAAACAAAATATCCAACAGAATTATCAGGAAAAAACTGCCTGAATTCACCATACAATTGAGCCACCAAAGTTTTATTGTGCGTAAGCACGAGAGTTGGTTTTTGTACATTTTGAATGACGTTGGCCATGGTAAATGTTTTACCACTACCGGTTACGCCTAACAAGGTCTGGTATTTTTCTCCCTCTAACAGCCCACGTGTTAGTTGTTCAATAGCCTGTGGCTGGTCACCGGCAGGCTTATAGGATGAATTAAGTTGAAAACGCATAAGGGAATGCAATTTACAACTGAAAGAGTAAAAATAAAGGCGAAAGTTCCACGACTTCTGAATGGATAAAATTTAAATATTTAACTGAGCTGTTATCATTTAAATCAACTTCATCAAAAAGAAATATCAGCGTAAATAAAGAATTTGAAGCTAGTGCATGTCAATTCTAAAGCTACGCTTTGAACGTGAATTGTCGCAGGTGCACTGTGAACTCCAGCTATCAACCACCGACAATTCACGATTAACATAACACTAGTCTTTCAACTCTGTCACTACTTTAGTTTTTCATTGAAAAAATCAATCGTACGTTTCCAGGCAAGCTCAGCAGCATCTTTGTCGTAACGGGGCGTTGTATTATTGTGAAAGCCATGGTTCACATTGGGATATATAAACGCCGTGTATGCTTTACCGTTAGCTTTCAAAGCAGCTTCATAGGCCGGCCACCCTTCCGTAATATGAGCATCAAGCGCTGCATAATGCAGCAGCAGGGGCGCTTTTATTTTAGGAACATCTTCTGCGGCTGGCTGGCTTCCATAAAATGGTACAGCGGCTGACAAATCGGGAATCTGCACGGCCATCATATTAACAATCCATCCTCCAAAGCAAAAACCTACCGCGCCCACTTTGCCATTACAGTCTTTGTGCTTTTTGAGATAGTCAAAGGCAGCAATAAAATCTTCCAGCATTTTATTTTTGTCGAGTTTGCTTTGCATTTCCCGGCCGGCGTCGTCGTTGCCGGGGTAACCGCCAAGCGGTGTGAGGGCATCCGGCGCAATTGTAATAAACCCTGCCAATGCAGCTCTTCTTGCTACATCTTCAATGTACGGATTTAAACCACGGTTTTCATGCACTACTACAATGCCTCCCAGCTTTTGTCGCGTATCTGCAGGCATTGACAACAATGCTTTCATATCACCACCGCCTTTTGGAGACTGGTAATGGATGTATTCCGATTGTAGCCCCGGGTCATCTGCTTTCACCTGCACGGCACCCTCATAATCTGGCATGAGAAAGCTCATAAGAGATGCTACTGAAAGGCCTTCCACTGCATAGAGAGATAGCTTCTGCATAAACTCCCGCCTGCCAACACGGTTGTGTGCATAGTCATCATACAAATCAAATACTTCCTGTTTGATGTCTTCTTTTTTTATTGTGTTCATGTTTAAATATGGCTGTTCAATTTACAATTTGGTTTTAGCGGTAGTCTAAACAATCGCAAATTATATGATGCGCTAAGAATATTACAACCGCTTTAATAACGTTCACTACTATTGCTGATATTCCTTTACGCTAATTTCCGGCCAATTCATTGGCACTAGGGTTGCCATACAAAAATTTTTTAGTATCCGAAATCCGAAGAAAAATTACTTAAGTAGTTTGCCGTAAGCAACAAAAATTTAAAGAGTCAAAGTTTACGCTGTATAAGACCAGTTATGAAAATTAAATAATTTAATGCTTAAATGCAAAACCAAACTTTATAAAGAGTGGGGAATCGATATTTCGTCATACTAATAAAAGAGTATCTTCAGGAGAAAGTCTCCTAATAAAGTATTGATGGCAGAAAAGCACCGGCCGGTTCATTATACAAACCTTTACTCATTAATGTCATAGGCTGAATTACACGCAAACCGTTGCTTAGGCACCAACGAAGAACCTCTGTATTACGCGAGGGAAGTAAAAATCCGGATCCGGAAAAGGTAGCTGTTGCGCCGATCATTGCTTTCAGGTCAATGTTCGATTCCGCTACCGTATGCCCGAAAAAACCAACCTGGGTTGTATAGCCGGTGATCCTTCCATCATACTCCACCACCGAAGCTGTTCCTGCTTTGATAGCCCCAGAAAGTTCCTGACTTCTCTTATGGCCATGCACTGTAAAACATAATTGATTGCAGATTTCCAGGTCCGCCTCTTTCGCCGGGCGAACATTATAAGCAGGGAAACTGATATTCACGGCAGGGCCCTGAATTTGAGAAAGAGGTTCCCGCACATTAAATCCCAGCTTTGAATAAAGGGAAAGTGACCGGTTATGATAAGCTGCCTGCACCAACCGCACTCCCGCAAATTGCTGTTCTTCGACGCGTTGAAGAATTTTCTCCATCAGCTTCTTACCTACTGAAGAATTTTGAAATGCCGGATCAACCGTTATGGGTCCTACACCGGCAATAGTGTCTTCCCATAGAAAGTTGCTGCCCACAATTCGACCTTCGACTTCCGCTATTACGGAATAGGCGCCGCTGCCTGAAAAAATAAATTTCATTAATCCCACGGCACTTTCATGATCCGGAAAATCCGCTGGAAAATTATGTTGATCTGCGATGGCTTTAAATGCCTCGTAGCATATAGTGCCACAGGTATCAGCATCTGTCATCTGTCCCGGACGAAAAATGAGACTCATATGAAATTAAATTTTTTGAGCTAAATTAAGAAGCAAATCTGTGTTGCATCGCAAAATTTGTTTTGAAGGCCGCGAATTGGAGAAACAATAAAGCCTTACAAATATTTTTATAAATTTTTTATTTATAAGGCTTTTTTGTTTAACATGAATTTCTATTGCACAACCACCTTTTTAGTACTATGCATTTTCTTTGTATCTATCCTGATGAGATACAATCCCGGCCCCAGGTTCTTGCCTACTTTTGATAATTCATGCACGCGTGTTTTAACTATTGTTCTTCCACTTACATCGATAATAGCGAGGTTGGCCATTTCATCTTTTAATCCCGGTATATAAATATTGAAGCCGTTTTCCGTTGCGGGGTTGGGATAAACCTGCACAACCGAAAATGTAGTATTGGCAATATTGGTTGATTTGGAAAGGGCCAGGGGTGTTGGAGTTGCAGGTTCTGTATCGTACCATACACCATCTAAATACCAGCCCGTAGTATTCCTCGGGAGATCAGCGGTTTGGCTTGTGCCATCATTAAAGATGACCACTGCAGAAGATATGTTGGTAAAAGTATAGCTATACCATCCATCACCATTGTTTGTCATGGGAACGCCAGGCCATGAAGGGCTTGGAAGTGATCCGTTTGGCAGGGCGTTGTACCAATAAATATTAATGCCGCTGCCCCATGCTGCTGGCTTAAAGAAATTCACCGTCCAGGTAACATCAGGCGTAGAAGGTTTCGTATCATACCAAACTCCATCCATATACCAGCCATTTTTATCCCGGTAAGTATCGGCAGATTGATTACTACCATCGTTAAATATGAGCGTTGCGGCAGTTGCGCTGTTGAAAGTATAGGTATACCAGCCATCACCATTATTTGTCATGGACACGCCGGGCCATGAAGGGCTTGGGAGTGAACCATCGGGTACTGCGTTATACCAATATATGTTAATACTTGTTCCCCAGGTTGAGGGCCGGTAAAAGCTGACAGTAAATGTAGTGACGGGCGCTGCAGGTTTTGTATCGTACCATATTCCATTTAAATACCAGCCTGTTGTACTGCGCGGAAGATCGGCTGTTTGTTTGCTGCCATCGTTAAAAATAACAACGGCTGAAGCAACATTATTAAAGGTGTAACTATACCAGCCATCGCCTTCATTTGTCATGGGTACACCCGGCCAGGATACGCTGGGGTACGATCCATCCGGCAAAGCATTATACCAATAAATATTTATCCCTGTTCCATAGTCTGCAGGTTTATAAAAATGAACGGTGAAACTGTTGGTGGAAGTTTCGGGTTTGGTATCGTACCACACACCGTTAGAGTACCAGCCATCTTTATCTCTTGGAAGATCGGCTGTTTGTTTGGAGCCGTCGTTAAAAATAACTATAGCGGAATTTACATTCGTAAAACTATAACTATACCAGCCGTCACCATCATTGGCCATAGGCGTGCCTGGCCAGTTCACATTTGGAAGGGCCCCCGGCGGATCTACATTATACCAGTAAATATTAATTCCGGTTCCATAGTCTGCAGGCTTGAAAAAATGAACTGTAAAATTATGTTGCGGAGTAACAGTAACTAATGAAGTTGCTTTGTTCCGGTTATCAATTGCCGCTGTAATGGTTACCGTTCCTATTGCGACAGCAGTTACGAGTCCGGTGTCATTCACGGTAGCTATGCTGGTATTGCTTGAAGCCCACTTTACGAATTTTTTAGTGCCTGGCAAAAGAACCTTTGCAGTAACCGGCAACGTACTTCCGATGGCGACACTTGAATTAAGTGGTGTAACCGATATCAGCCAGCTTTCTGGTGTATTTCTATCCGTTAAGGCAAGGTATTGATACCCGTCCAAAGACAGTGTATCTAAGGCTTTTAGCGTTTCTTTTGCGCCTGTATAAGCATCTTTATAAGTACCGGCAAGGGCTGGCGGAACAATGTATTTGGAAACAGTGCTTCTGAGATTAGAAAAAACGAGCACTTCTTCAAGGCCAAATGTTTTTGTAAAAGCGCAGACATTCAGATCAGAGTAATTCAGCATTTTACCCCGCCTGATCGCATTACTCCTGCTTCTCAGTTGCAATACTTTTTTAAACTCTGCAGTCACATCCGGTTTTGGCGTCCAGTCAATATGAACTGTATTCCAGGGAAACGGAATTCTTTGTGCAAAAGCTACTTCCTGCCCGTTATACAAAAAGGGAACGCCTTTCATGTAAGCTGCTACAACAAAGTTGGCCATAACGCCCGCCGGCCCACCGAATACTTCAAGGGGTGTACCACTGCCATTCGTATCGTGGTTACCTGTGTAGCGGGCTACCTGTTGTGAGTTGTTGGCCTCTGCATATTCAAGGTCGTTTGCGGTTTGTATTTTGGTAACTACAGAGCCATTATGTATCGGTACAATGGCATCCCCATAAAACCTGAAACCAAAGTTCATATCAAAGCCGGCGGTAAAATTGTCCGGGCGGGAACCTTCAGCCAGCAGGATGAGTTTATGCGAATGAATGCTTCTTAAGTTAGCGATAGTTTGTTGCCAGAAAGTAACGGGTGGATGATCGGCGTAATCGCACCTGAATCCATCCACATTGGCGGCAAAGATCCAGTACCGCATATTAGCAACCATTGCCTGTTGTACCTGCGGGTTGGTCATGTCCAGGGCAGCTACATCCGCATAAGAATCTAATTGTTGTATTACGCCATTGGCATCTCTCACATACCAGTCAGGATGCTGGGTAATCCATGGGTTATCCCACGAAGTTTGATTTACAACCCAATCCATTATTACAGCCATTCCTTTTTTATGGGCCGACTCAACTAATTTGCGTAAGTCGTCAAGCGATCCATATTCTGGCGCTACCGAAGTAAAATCTTTTATGCAATAGGGCGAGTTGGAGCTTTTAGGATCGGTACCTACGGGATAAACGGGCATCAGGTATACCGTATTAATGTGCAAACTTTTAATGCTATCGAGTCTTGCAGTAACGCCAGCTAAATTGCCGGCGGCGCTAAAGGCGCGGATGTTCACCTGGTACAGGTTGATATCTTTTGTATCGGGCACCTTATAGAAATGCTGCCCGTATTGCGGAGGATTCTGTGCATTGATCTGCTGTAATGCGGATAACAATAACAGGGGAAGGAAAAAAGCGTGTAGCAATCGTTTCATGTGTCTATTTTATTATTATAAAAAAATTAAGGGTATGTTATCGAAGAATACTACTTCATACAAAGAATTGAATTACCCGGGTAAAAAAGTAAACTTTTGAATTGAAAGAATACCTGGTAACTGAGTATTCCATGATCAGGGCAATTTGTTTAAGCAATCAAAATATAAAAATCATAATAAAAAATAGTAATACCAAATGAGATACAAAAAATGAGGCGAGTTAAAGCAAGTACCTGCTTATTATAAAAACTTTTACACACGATGTTTCCGGAACACCTCACTTAGCAAAGGCCATGGGGGCGTCCTGCCAAATATCGTGTTTGAGGCGCACGCAGGAGCAAGGTTACTTTTGAACCTGGGACGTTGCAGAAATTTACAGGGTTATGCGACAGGATGGCGAACCTTTTATATACCTGGAGAAAGGAGGCTAAGGCTCCAGCTATCTGGAATATTTTATTACTGAATTAAAAAATGGGATATACCCCAGCGATCCATAATTGTTATACTTTTTTGTAACCGGGTATTCTTTACCGGCAGCCCTATCCAGAAAATGGCCGCTATAGTCAATCGTTGGAGACGAGAAATTAGTTGTAGTACCGCCTCCGGAAAATGATGTATGGGACACACCACCAATGGTGCCCCATAACACTGCGTATTTATAAATTTTTTGCATCACTATATCTTCCATTGATAGCCAAAATATCTGCCTTGTCCAAAACTTCATATTTGCCGGTATATTTTTTATCAAGAAAATTTATCATCTGTTTATTCCATTTTTCTCTGCCAGGATAATGTTCCACAAGAAGAACAGATTTTGCGGGATCAAAATCAGCGGGTATCCATTTCTTACCATCAGAAAAATATTTATTATTTGCACTGCAGGCGCTAACAATAATTAATAAGATAAGCACTGATTGTTTCAATGGATTTGTTTAATGCTGCCAAATATACCGAAGTAAAATTTATAATCTTACATTACGGTAATTTTACATTTAACTTATCGGCGCTTAACCATGACAGTTATGACCGGAGCAAAGTTACGTTACATATATCAATCGGGCCGCCGGGCATTGGTGGCGACTACAGCAGGATACCTTTTTGAACTCATCATAAAATATAACTAACGTAAAAGGCTATGCGATCATGACCTTGACAAAAGGTGCCATAGGATAAATAAAACTTCAGGAAAATTAAACCGTCGCTCTATCGAATGCACACGTGTTTATAAAAGAGTACAGCCTGTCTTTACCAGGAAAATGTTACTTACCCACCTTCTGCTTTCCTTCTTTATCGTTCGACTAAGAATATACTTGTAAGAGTGGCTTGCTTCAAACAAGTTGAGGTTTCCCGTTCAGCTTTTCATAATCGTCAATCGCTTTTTTTATAGCCGAGTTGAAAGTAGCTTCCCCGTGACACAACCATTTGTCTTCGCCGTCGTTAAGCCATGTTCCTCCCTTTGTTTTTAAAAGGCGGTATTCGCTTATATCATAAACCGGCTCTACTTCTACTATGTAAGCGATTTTTTCTTCTGTGTTCAATTTCCTTGACGGGAAGAAAAAATCCATAAATTTCTTTTTATCCTTTTTTCTTACTCCTGTTTTTACATTTCCCCGCCTCTCGTTTGGCAGCTTAATGAAATATTGTGCCATATAAATTTTTATTTTTTCATGAATACGTTTACCCGTTGAAAGGAAAATTAGGAAATGAATGACAGAATAGGCCCGCGGTTTTGCTGAGTGGTGATAAATAAGGATTGCAGGAAAGTGACAACAGATAAAAGTTAACGTTCCAGGCATTTACAATACACCATTCAATTATAAGTGCTGGCCAAGGAAAGAACGATTGGAATTTGAAGGCCCTGCAGAAAGAACAATCAGGAGTCCCTATCTTGTGCCCCGCGCCATAAATTCTTACCAGTCGTATGCCATTGGCAGGGGAATAAACCGCCTGCTCATAAGACATCTTTTGTAATTTTGACCTTACGCTTTGATAAATATTGGCTCACTTTGTAAACTACCAATAAACGGCATGTGAAGCATCGATATCCTACCTCTGAATTTACAATTTTTGAAATGCATAATGATTAATCTAATTAAAAATACTACTCATGTTCAAAAATTATTTTGTAACTGCCTATAGGTTTATCAGCAGAAATAAATTCTTTTCACTGGTAAACATTCTTGGCCTTTCATCAGCGTTGGCAGTATGCATCCTTATTGCAATATTTGTATTTGACGAATTTAGCTATGATCAATTTAATCAAAAGGCAAATCGTATTTTCAGAATCGAATCCGATATCAATGTTAATGGTAATGGATTAAACACCACGTATGTGCCGGCGCCAATGGCAATTACGATGGTGAGGGATTTCCCCCAGGTTGAAAATTCAGTGCGTATAAGAAAACAGGAATTTACTTTGGTAAAAAAAGATGGTAAGAACATTATGGAATCGAATGTTGCGTTTGCAGATCCATCCCTATTTGATGTTTTTACGCTTCCGATGATTTCAGGATCTTCCGTTAAACGCCTTGCAGGAGCCTAATTCAATAGTTATTTCGGAAAAGGCTGCCAAAAAATATTTCAACAGTACCGATGTAATTGGTAAAACACTTTACCTAGATAACACCATGACTTATAAGGTCACAGGAGTAATAAAAAACATACCGCCGGAATCTCATTTCCATTTCGATTTTATCAAGTCAATGCCGGCCGATGCTAAAAGATTAAATGATATGTGGCTAAATCCATGGGCGATTACTTATGTACTGGCAAAGCCCGGAATTTCTACAAAAGATATTAATAAATTACTGACACAGATTGAGGCAAAATATGTTACGCCCCAGCTCCAGCAGATGAACCAGGGTAGCAATGATGCTTTGACAGCCAGTGATAATTTTTTTCGGTTCTATGCTATGCCGCTCAACAAAATTCATTTGTTTTCTAACATAAGCATGGAATTTGAACCGAATGGAAAGATTCAAACGGCCTGGATCTTCATCATCGTTGCCATCCTGATACTGATAATGGCATGTGTAAACTTTATGAATCTCTCAACGGCTTTCAGTTCGCGGCGGTCATTAGAAATTGGCATAAGAAAAATTCTTGGAGGTAACCGGGGAGATCTAATAATTCAGTTTCTTGTTGAATCTGTTTTGATAACATTTATCGCAAGCAGCCTGGCGATCATATTCGCTATTTTGCTCTTGCCTTATTTCAATGAATTATCCGGAAAACATTTTACAATAGCTATATTTTCCAGGGGATGGATAATCGGCAGTTTAGTTTTGTTAGCATTATTTACAGGATTAATTGCCGGAAGTTATCCCGCAATATATCTTTCTTCATTTAAGCCGGTCAAGGTACTTAAAGAATTTTTGGTTACAGGCCAAAGGAGCAGTTGGCTGAGAAATTCTTTAGTAGTATTTCAATTTGCAATAGCCAACATATTAATTGTAGGTACTTTGGTAATATACCACCAGTTTACATACATCAAAGAAAGAGACCTTGGCTATAACAGAAACCAGGTACTTGTTATTCCCAATACCGGCGCACTTGAAGAACATGCCAGAACTTTTAAAGACGAGGTGGATCAACTGCCCGGCGTAACAGGCGGAACGATGACTTCCTATCTTCCTGGCCATGACTTTGGTGGTGCACGTGCATATTTTAAAGATGCAACTACCAACTCACGGGAAACTTTTTTGCTGAATGAATGGACGGTCGAATCGAACTATGTGCCTTTGATGGGAATGAAAATGGTAAAGGGAAGGAATTTTTCGCCACTCCTCTCCGGTGATTCTTCCTGCGTATTGATTAACGAAACCGCCGCCCGGTTATTGGGCTATGCAGCAAATCCCATCAACCAGGCAGTTTATCTTCATGATTTAAATCCCCAGGGTGGTTTTAAAATCATTGGCGTGGTGAAAGATTTCAATGCTTCTAGTTTGCACAATAAAATAGAGCCTATTATTTTTCGCCTGGGCAAAGATATCGGCGCTGTCTCATTCCGCATCAATACGAAACACATTGCTTCTCTTATTGGCCTTATCAAAAACCGATACAACGAATTAAATGCCGCATACGATCAGCCTTTCACCTGGTCTTTTTTGGATGACGATTTCAACAATCTTTATAAGTCTGATGAGCGCACGGGCAAGATTTACACAGCCTTTACACTCTTTGCTATCTTAATAGCCTGCCTCGGGCTCTTCGGACTTGTAGCTTATGCCGCGGAACAAAGAATTAAAGAAATTGGCATCAGGAAAGTTTTGGGAGCATCCACAGTCAATGTAATAGCACTCCTGTCAAAAGATTTTTTGAAACTGATCATTATCGCAATCATCATTGCATGCCCGCTTGCATTTTGGGCATCGCACCGTTGGCTGCAGGACTTTGCTTACAGAACAACTTTAAATCCATGGTTCTTTGTGATTGCCGCTTTGTTAACGATCGTGATAACGTGGCTTACAATATTTCTTCAATCGGTTAAAGTTGCGAATCAAAATCCGGCGGTAATTCTCAGGGATGAATAATAGCGTGGCTTTGATGGCAATATCAAGCCATGAATGACTAGCAGTACTGTCCTGCCATCTAGTGAATAAAGGATGTATTTTCTAATACACTATCTAAGCTTCTGAACCCGCGCCGATCTTACTTTCTTTTATATCCCGACAGGACAAGGAAAGATATAGTGACGGCAAGTGTTGGGTTACTTTTTCTGAATTAAGTACAAGCCTGGCTAACGCACAAGGGCATGCGACAAAGTTTGAGCTAAAGAGTTCTGCGGATAAAAAAACGCCTTTGGGAAAGGCCCTAATGAATTAAAACGTCGTTAGTTTAGCTGTGGGCCTTTACAGGCCCTTCAATAACTTCAGTTTTTTGCATAACAAAGTCAGCCAGGTGTTCTTTTACAAAATCTGCTGCAATTTGAATAGATTCATCTGCGCCGGCTTTATCCTCGAACACACTTAAAGATGCACCTTCGCCTTCCCCTGTATCGAGCCAATAATAACTTATAAACCCTTGCGCTTTTTTTAGTAGCGGCATCAAAAGATCCTGAACTAATTGGTCAATTTTTTCACTTTGTTCTCTTTTGAAATGATAGTGGCGAACAACTGCATACATGGTAGCCTTTTTTTAAATGGTTAAGTAATATTTGCTTAAATCTAAACACAATTACCTGCAAAAAAAAATCTTTTACTCCTGCGCCGCTTTTGTACCTAAATAAAGATAATGCTGATAAAAATTCTAACAGATTATATGGGAGAAATTATAAAGAACATACCAATGGTTTTCGTCTTCTTTCGCCCGGTATACTTTTAATACCGCAGGACAGTCCATAAAAAATAAAGCGTTTTCCAGAAGGTATAAGAATTAATAAGGTCTCTATAATCCAGCCCTGGCGCACTACAGCATTAAAAAAATTGACCCGTTAACAGGAAAATATTTTACCTGCAATGAAAGAAAATGATTTTAAGGCGATTTCATTTTTATAAAATAACTTTATAAAGAAAATTTTTACTGTGTTATAGTTAGTCCGAGACTGCTCGAAACCATCCACGGCCAGAGGCGGAATTCGATGACCACGCTTCACACAATTCCAAAACACCGCATCGTCAGACTGACACGATTTCAAAAAAGAATTATATTATGGACATAACAGGCACTTGGACAGGAACAGAGTACACGGATGGCCTTACGCATGCGCAGGGTCTTATCGGCGATGGCAATGGATGGGGCGGCCCTCCTAAGACATATAATGTGACGCTGACGATCACGTCTCAGGGTGAGTACAAAAACTTTACCGGTGGGGATTGGGTGTCTGCCGTAAGTGGCCATCTGGGCAGATCTGCGGACGGTTACTTTCTCGAAAGGATTCCCATCAGCGGCTGTATAAATTACGGAGGTTTAATTAAGCTAAGCTACTTTACAGGTAGCCCATTTGTTGACCTGACATTTAACGGTCACATAACGCGCCGGGGGAGCTACGTCATCATTTCAGGGAATTGGACGCAAATGTCGTGGAGTAACGGATTTTTCCTGCACCAGTATGGGCAGCTATCTGTGGGGCATTATGTGTTCTTAGTGAACAAGAACTCCGTCTCGCTTTTTCCTTAATGAACGTTACTTAAGTCTTTTGTTTATTACCTTCTTGCGGTGTCACGCATACCAGTCCTAGAGCAAGCTATTTGAGTTTATTGTCCCAGCCTGGAGTATGCGGCTTAGGTTTTTGTGTGGGTACTTGCCGGGTTGTTTTTTATAATAGCTTCATTATTGCCTGTCATAGTCATGGCTGAAGCAAAATGTACCCGTTCTCTATTCAAGTCTATCGCATCTTTTGTAAAGAAAGTATAGTGTTTGCCGCTTACTTTTTCAAATTCTTGATTCCGGCATATCGATCCCTGCTTTTGGTGCGAGTTTATAGGGCAGGAACTCCCATGCTCTCTTATCAATAGTATCAGCTATTGAGGGAAATTTATCCGCTTGCTGCTATATGCCCTTGCTGCTTTCTTATTTTATTTATTTTTCCCTAAGCCGGCACGTCATATAATTTAAATGCTTGTTATCTTTAAGCCAATGTATTAATTGCAATCTCATTTCATACAATTATATGATGAGCCAGTTTATTTTCAATCGCCGCAGTTTTATTAAAAGTACATCTGCAACGATTGCGCTTGCAGCACTTCATCCCGGTGACCTGAACCTTTTTGACTCGCTGCGCGCACGCCGCGTAGCTTTAATAGGAACCGGGTGGTATGGCAAAAGTGATCTGTTCAGGTTAATGCAGGTAGCACCTGTTGATGTGGTGGCTTTATGCGATGTTGATAGACACCAACTGGAACAGGCCGCTGCTTTGGTAACTGACCGGCAGCAAATAAAAAAGAAGCCGCGGCTGTATAGCGACTATCACCAGTTGCTGGTGGAAACAAAGCCGGATATTGTTCTCGTAGGAACGCCGGATCATTGGCATGCATTAATAACTATTGATGCCATAAAAGCGGGCGCCAACGTATTTGTACAAAAGCCTGTATGCGTAGATGTGATCGAAGGAGCGGCGATGGTAGCCGCTGCAAGAAAGTATAACAGGACCGTGCAGGTTGGCACACAACGAAGAAGCACCCCGCACCTTATTGAGGCAAAAAAGAATATCGTGGATGCTGGTTTGCTTGGTAAAATTTCTCACGTAGAAATGTGCTGCTATTACCATATGCGTGCAAATGGGAATCCGCCTCTTCAACCGATACCTGATTATTTTGATTATAACATGTGGACAGGGCCTGCGCCACTACGGCCTTTCGATGGATTACCACATGTAAGATGGTGGAGAACTTTTATGGAATATGGCAATGGCATTATGGGCGATATGTGCGTACATATGTTCGACGCAGTGCGCTGGATGTTGAAACTTGGCTGGCCCAAACGCATTAGCTCAACAGGAGGTATTTATATCGACAAAGGAGGCAAGAGTAATATTTCAGATACTCAAAGCGCCCTCTTTGAATATGATGAATTAAATTGTATCTGGCAGCACAGAAGCTGGGGCACGCCGGCTGATCCTGAATATCCCTGGTCTTTTAAATTATATGGCGAAAAGGGAACGCTGAGCTGCAGCACGATGGAATATGATTTTGTGCCCGATGATAAAGGAAAAAAAATTCATGGTGATGTTGTTTATGAAAAAGAAAAATATCCCGAAGACCTGAAAGAGAAAGATATTGAATTAAATGCGGCTCCTGCTATGCGTTTGCACATGCTTAATTTCTTAGATGCAATTGATAAGGAGGTAAGGCCCGTTGCTGATATTGAGGAAGGGTATATATCCACTGCCAGTTGCATTCTCGCCAATCTATCCATGCAATTGAAACGTCCATTGATTTATGATCCGGCTAAAAATGAAATTCCGGGCGACATAGAAGCAACAAAATTGTTGCAGAGAAATTACCGGCAACCGTGGGTGCATCCTCATGCAGGAAATGTTTGAGCAAGAAATGACAAACGAACCAGCATCTACAAATATACCGGATAGCTTAGTAAAGATAAACCGAATTGTTGGCTTGGTCAGTGCGCGGGATAAATGCCTTGATGATAAAAACGGCAAATGGCAATGAAAAGAGTAGCGTAAAGGATACTTTTTTATTATTGCGCTAAAATTGTAATTGCATCAGAATACTGAGATTTCAAGATGACAGTGTATTAACACCGTAGCAAAAGTGGAATTAGTTTACAACCAAAAAACCTTCGCAAACACCATTCAGTAAAGTCCTCGAAAGAATGTTATGATATACTGCTACAAATTGAGACCAAAACACGATACAATTTGTTGAGGAGTTCAAAATAGTATTGATGAACAGAGCGACTAGAGTCTTAGGTATTTATCAATTTATCAACCGGAGTTTCAAGCACAGGAGTGGATGCAAAACAGATTTTTGTAGCTGCTTTAAAGCCATTGCATGTAATATTTTTTTCCATAATCATCCGAGCGGCAATCTTAAACCAGCAGACAAGATGAAGAAATTACAGGCAAAATTAAAGAAGCCGGAAAGTTCGTGGATATACAGGTATCAGATCACATAATTGTCACCAGTGAGGATTATCTTTCTTTTGCAGATGAGGGCTTCTTTAGGCCCGTTTTTATTCAAAAAACATGATAAAAAATCATGAGGCGTCATATTTGATAAATGGATCGATAGCATTAAACGAAATTTATAACTGTCAGAAACAGAATTCTGTTCGGAGTTGTATACTACTACAATGCAATTATACACAGAGAGGCCCAAATAGGCAAAATCTGCAGGAAAATTTTTCTACTATAAAGACCACATGCTTCGCTGAATGACAAAGTTCATCATGAGAAATGTTTTGAACTCCAACACCTAATACTAATATAACAGATGTAGCCTCCAGGTATTGGGAAAGAATGTGGAAATCAATCCCGAAAGTCAATGGTACTATAAAAAACGATGAAAAAATCACATGTGTTGAAGCATCCCTATTATAACAATCAAATGTGTTGTTATAAGCGATTGTGAGTGGTTTGTTTTCACTTACGCTGTCATCATTTGTTTTAAAGGTTAAACAAATTCTCCTTTTTTTAGTTGTGATATCGCATAGTCTGCAGCCCTGGCTGTCATTGCCATATAGGTTAAGGAAGGGTTTTGGGTAGAGGTTGATGTCATACAGGCGCCATCGGTTACAAATACATTGGAACAATTATGAAACTGGTTCCATTTATTAAGCAAGGATGTTTTAGGATCTTTTCCCATTCTTACACCACCCATTTCATGGATATCCAATCCCGGCGCCTGTTTCGAGTCTGATGGTTTTAATATTGGTAAAGCCTGCCCTGGTAAACATTTCGGTCATCTGCTCAAAATAATCCTTTTTCATTTTTTCATCATTATCATCATAGTCAATAGATATTTTAAGCAACGGCACACCCCAGTCATCTTTTTATTGGCATCCAGGCTTACATGGTTGGATTCTTTCGGAATGGTTTCGCCCATCATGTGCGAACCAACATTCCATGGGCCCAATTCCGGAGTTGGATTAAGTTATTTTTTAAATTTTCCCCAAACCCATCTACATTCTGCATAGTTCGCCTGCCTGAGAAAACGTAGCGCATAGCCACGTAAAAAATCCGTTTCCTGTTTGTGCAAATTTCTAAACCGTGGTATATAGCCGCTGTCGGCCTGCGGCCGCCATCAGTTTTTGAATCTTTAAGTCCATCATATTCTGCACTGATCCGCGCGCTGTAATTGTGAAAAGCCACATATTTTCCCAGCAATCCATTTTCATTTCCCAAACCGTTAGGGAAAACGTTTTGAGACAGAATTCAATAAAATAAGATTGGTATTTATTGCACCGGCATTTACAAAAATAACCGGGGCATAATATTCAATTGACTTCTTTGGTTTTGGCATCAATTACACGCACGCCGGTAGCTTTCCCTTTTTTATCATCATAAATTACTAGAATGCACCACGGAAAAAGGGCGAAGCGTCATTTTTCCTGTTTTTAGCGCCCAGGGAATTGTGGTTGAGTTAGCATTGAAATATCCACCAAACGGGCAGCCGCGCTGGCAAAGGCTCCTGTTCTGGCATTGACCTCTTCCCTGGTCAATATGAATTGGCTTCGGTTCTGTTAAATGCGCGCAACGCGCATTGATCACATTCCTGTTCGTGATAATTTTTAGCTTACAAAGTCTTTGAAATAATTTTCTACACAACTTAATTGGAACGGCGGTAAAAATTCTCCATCGGGCAGATTGTGCAACCCATCTTTATTACCGGATATACCCGCAAATTTTTCAACATAACTATACCAGGGAGCTATATCTTTATAACGTATTGGCCAGTCGACCGCAAATCCATCGCGTGCCGGGCCTTCAAAATCAAAATCGCTCCAACGTTGTGTTTGCCGTGCCCACATAATTGATTTGCCGCCAACCTGGTAACCACGTATCCAGTCAAATGGTTTATCCTGCACGTAAGGATGCTCTGTATCTTTCACAAAAAAGTGCATGGCATCTTCCTTAAAAGCATAACACCGGCTGATAACCGGGTTTGCTTCGCGGATTTCATAGGGAACTTCTCCGCGGTGCTTAAATTCCCAGGGATACATATTGGTGGTAGGATAATCCTTTAGGTGCTTCACATCTCTTCCTCTTTCCAGCACCAGGGTCTTTAATCCTTTTTCACATAAACTCCTTTGCTGCCCATCCACCGCTCATTCCTGAACCTATTACAATAGCATCGAAAGTTCGCAATTGCTTATTGTCTCCCATAATTATTAACTTGCTTTTTTAACCGGAACACATCCATAAAATCTACCGGGAACCAATTTATAAACCTGCACTTTGGTTAAATAATATTCTGATGAAGTATAGGCTTGCATTGTCAATTTTTTCATCGTATTGTAAAAGAATGCTACGTTTTCGGGTACCGCACTTTTATTTTCAATAGACTGTATTAGTTCTACTCTTTCCGCAGGAGTATATTTTGTGAACGGTTTATCAACTTTCTTTTTTGTAAACTCTTCGAATGTTTTAAGTCCTTTTTGAAACTTATCCTGGTTATCGGGAGTGAAACAATCATCAATCATCATTAAGGCAAACAGGTGCGCTGAAACGTCTTTCGCGCCGGGTTTATCGGTTTTAGGAATGATGGTTTCGCAAAATTCTGCAAGAAGCGCTTCATCCTTATCATCGATTTTAATATTTCTTAAAGACAGCGATGATTTTTTTTTATCCTGTAAACAGGAAGGCAAAAAAGCCGCACCAGCTGAAATTAATAATAAAGTTTTTATAGTGGAGCGCCTGTTCATTTATATTAAATTATTAGAAAGAAAAGGTATTCATAAAAATTGCCTTGTGGTGACCTCATCCCTAACCCCTCTCCGGGCGAGAGAGGAGCCATAAATTTTATCAATACTCCAGTTTCTTGAGATAGTCAATATTATACTTAAGGCAATCGAATGCAGTTCCGCGTGTACTCTTCCTGTTCTACAAAGAAATATTTCATACCGGCTTTCTTTGAATTTTGAAGCATCTTCTTAATATCTAAGCCGCCTTTGCCAAATTCCGTACTGTGCTTTTCTTTCATGTCCATATCTTTCAAATGCCATAAGGGAAAACGGCCGGGATATTTTTCAAAATAGTCCAATGGATCATTTCCTGTTACTATTACCCATCCCAGATCCATTTCCAGGTTCACATATTCCGGATTGGTATTTTCCACCAGCACATCATATAAAATCTTTCCATTGTCCTTTTCAAATTCAAAATCATGGTTGTGGTAACCGAAAATAATGATTTGATTTTTTACAAGCTTCCCCTGCTTTATTGAATGACTCAGCAACACGCTTGTAATTATCAACCGTCTGGCCTTTTGTAGGCATTACAGAAACAATCACATATTCCTGCCCTGCTTCAACTGCATCATCAATTGTTTGTTGCCATTTATCATCATAATGCACATGCCCGCTACGTAAGTTCATTCCCAGGTCTTTGGTAATTTTTTTTATCTCTGCCGGCTTAAGGCCATAGTAATTCCCTTATCACTTCCTGCAGATTCAATTTCTTTATAACCAAGGCCGGCTATTTTTTTCAATGTGCCAATGTTATCTTCCAGCATTTCTTTACGCACAGTATATAACTGCAGCCCGACATCTTTTGAGGCATTTACGATTTGCGGCATCTGCAAATTCCGGTAATAACATCGAGCCAATAGCAAGCGCTCCTGAGGCTTTAAGAAAATTACGTCTTGAATTCATGTGTTAGATATTTAGATTTTAAAATGTATATTATTATTTTCCCATGTCTGAATTGCTTACGAATGCAATTCTTTTACTATCCGGCGACCATGAAGGAGTATTGATAGAACCCTGGCCGCCATAAAAATAAGCAAGAACTTTGGGCGTTCCCCCGCCTATCGGCAAATAACGAATATAAACATGCTTATAAGGAGGATGCATTCCCGGCACTACCTCATCTTTGAGGAAAGATATAAATACCATGCCTTTTCCATCGGGTGAAATATGGGCAAACCAATTATTAAAATCATCGTTTGTTACCTGTTCCTGGCTCGCTGCCGTCTGGTTTCATGCGCCAGATCTGCATTAACCCCGAACGTACTGAATTAAAATAAATATAGTTTCCGTCAGGAGTATATTCCGGTCCGTCATCCAATCCTTTTTCATTCGTTAATCTTACCTCCGGCCCCCCCTCTGATGGCACTTTATATACATCAAACTCACCATTTCTTTCTCCGCAAAATACAAGGCTCTTTCCATCAGGCGACCAGCCATGAAGATAAGAAGGGCCTTTAGGCGTAACTTGTTTTGGAGTTCCGCCTGTTATGGGAACGGTATAAATAATAGAGCCACCTAAATCTTTAACTGAACTGCTAAGGCCAAGCATTTTACCATCAAAAGAAATCACGTGATCATTATTATTTGATTTTACATTTCCTGTATTAATAACCTTTGGGGTTTTGCTTTCCAGGTCAAAATTATACATGAGGCCATCGCTGCCATTAAAGATGATGCTTTTTCCATCAGTGGTCCAGTTAGGCGCCTGGATGGAATAAGGTACTGTATATATAATTTCACGGCTGCCAGACGCTACATCCATCAGTTCAAGGTTGCTTCCCAATTTCATTTGAGTCCTGTTATCTGCCTCCCCGTTGAATGGAACGGTTATGCTAACATCGCTAAATACACCTGTTTCCACTACATCAGCATTATGAGAGCCAACAAATAATCCAACATATACGTCATCTCCCAGGTCAATATCAGCAACCTGTTCAGCTACAAACGGCTCTCCATACACTGCAACTCTCATAGTATAAGTATTGCCTTTTCTTTCCAGCTGAATAATATTAGCCTTTGTAATTTTTGATTTAATTTCTTCAGTTTGCGCCCCGGCTGTTCTTCTGAACTGCAGTGAAGTTAATCCATCACCATGCACTACAGCATTCACGTGAGGCGAATTTCCGTCAAGTGTTTTGCGAACCATCCATCCTACTTTTCGATGATAATCTACCCAGTTTCCCAGAAACTCCGCCCTGGTATAAAGGATAAAATCACCTTTCATTTTTTTCCATACAAATTGAAATTCATCATGATCGGCCCAGATATTATATCCTGCGCCGGAAATGATATACTGGCCGGTTGTCGGTATAAAAGTGGCTGAACCTGGTTTTACATTCGTTCCTATATCTCCATGGCCATCAAAAATGCCAACTTTTTGAGACAAGGCTGAAAAGCCTATAAGAAATAATATGAAAGAAAAGAACGATGTCGGATTTATTTTTTTCATGTTTAAAATTTTAGTTTCTAAATAAACAATCGTTACAGGATTAGAGTTAACTTGATGTAATGAAAGAAGTGTAAAACTATTAATAAACCAACACAATTATGTCTTTAGATACTACATCAACACTACATCATCAATACAAAAACACTGTTATAGCACATTACTGATACTTCAAAGCTACTTCACAATAATTTTTGATTTTAATCTGGCTAAAATTTCTTATTTTCATAAGAAATCTTCACATATGAAGAAATATTTACTATTGCTTGTTACGTGCTTTTACTGTTTGCCAATGCATTCAGCCAAAACACTATTGGCATACCTGATATAATCAATTACACAAAAAGTATTTATAATGCCGGAACGCAAAACAGGTGTATAGTCCAGGATAAAAATGGGATCATGTACTTTGCCAATTATGAAGGTTTGCTAACTTTTGACGGCACCTACTGGAAAATATATCCTTTGCCTAATAAAACCGTTATCAGGTCTGTTGGCTATTGGAGGCGATAATAAAATATATGTAGGAAGCCAGGCGGACTTTGGCTATTTTTCGCCTGCCAATAATGGCAAATTAACCTATACTTCATTAAAATCTCTGCTGCCTGAAAAAAACAAAGTTTTTACGGAGATCTGGGAAACCGATAGCTTATGGCAATGATATTTTTTTCAGATCGAGGGAATTAATATTCCGGCTAAGTAACAATAGTATTAATGTTTACCCGGCAACGAACGAATGGCAATTCCTTGGCAAAAGCAACAACCAATTAATTGCACAGGATTCAAAAAATGGTTTACTGGAATTCAAAAATGGTCTATGGCTGCCTTTTATTAAGGAGAATGTTTTTCCGAATGGATTTATTGTAAGCACCATATTTCCGTTCGGCAATGACAGTACATTTATAACAACCATTAACTCCGGCTTTTTTATATTATCCGGCAATAAAATATCAAAGTTTCACATTTAAAAATACTAATCCTTTTCATCAACCAGCGAATTCTTACAGCAACACCTATTACAAAAGACTGGATTGCTGTGGGCACCAATCTGCAGGGTTGTTATATTATTAATAAGAAGGGCGAAATAATTCAGAACCTTTCAAGAAAAGAAGGCTTGCAGATTAATAACATCTTATATCTTTTTGTTGATGGGCACAGTAATTTATGGCTGGGGCTGGATAATGGAATTGACTTTATAGCCATCAATAATGAAATAAAACATATCTATCCCGAAAATCTTAATGAAGGTGAAGGATATACCTCCATTGTGTTTCAAAATATGCTATATGTAGGCACTTCAAACGGGCTGTATAAAGTGCCACTTACACAAGGAAAAGGATCTGAGTTTTATTAATGGAAATTTTGAAGCGGTGCCAAATACCACGGGATCGGCATGGGGGCTATCTGAAGTAAATGGAAAATTATTATTCGGCCATCATGACGGCTCTTTTGAAATCAACAATGGCAAAGCCATTCCTATCAGCGGTAAAACAACTTATTGGACATTTCTGCCTTTTTATAATATTATTCCTTCATCGCTCGTTATTGCGGGCACTGCTACCGGCCTTGGATTTTTTAAAATACGAGCACAATAATTTTGTATCAAAAGGCAGCTTGCCCGGCTTTAATGAATCTTCCCAGTTTGTAGCAATCGATAATAATAATATTGTATGGGTAGCACATCCATACAGGGGTGTATTCAAAATTGATATGAGTGATACCAGCAATCCAAAATCCAAAATTTATACAGATAAAAACGGATTGCCTTCCTCTTTTAATAATCACTTGTTTAAAATAAAAAACAGGATCGTTGTTGCTACTGAAAAAGGAATCTATGAATATAATCCATCGGCAGATAAATTTGAATTAAGTGATTATTTTAAAAGCACTTTTGGACAAAAAAATATCCGGCATTTAAAAGAAGACTCTTCCGGGAAATATCTGGTTTATTGAAAATAAAAATCTCGGGGTAGTAGATTATTCATCTGCCAAACCGGAAATTATTTATTTTCCTGAATTGGACGGAAAGATGGTTACCGGCTATGAACATATTTATCCTTACAATAAATGGAATGTTTTTGTAGGAGCTGAAAAAGGATTTTATCATATAAATTATGAAAATTATAAACAAAAAAATAATAATAATATCCAGGTAAAAATTACAGCGGTAAAAGCTTTTGGAAGTTCGGACAGCTTGTTATTTGGAGGATATTATGGCCAGGTTAACGAAATTCTTTCTCAAACAAAAAAGCCAACTCCGCAAGTATAGCCAGCAATTGGAATTCTTTACATTTTGAATTCTCTTCTCCACTTTATGAACATCATAACAGTGTGGTATATAGCTACTTTTTAAAAGGCTATGATGAAAAATGGTCGGACTGGACAAAAAAAACAGAAAAAGATTATACAAATTTACCGGCGGGGAATTACAATTTCCAGGTAAAAGCAAAAAACAACTTAGGCAGTGAATCCGAAATTACAGCTTATGTGGTAAACGTTTTGCCCCCATGGTATAAAACCTATTCTGCGTATCAGTTTACGTGATCCTTTTCATTGTTTTTAATTATCTTTTTTACAGGATGCTAAAAAGAATATTTCAAAAGCAAAAACAAAAACATGAAGAACAGCAAAAGCATTTGCAATATCTGCATCAGCTGGAACTCGAGAAATCTGAGAAAGAAATTGTGGCTTTAAAGAATGAAAAATTACAGGCAGAATTACAGAATAAAAATACCGAACTGGCTTCAGCTACAATGCACCTGGTGCAAAAAGGAGATTTCTTTCTAAAATTAAAGAAGAACTTACCCGCTTAAAAAAGAATTCAGGCGGCGAACTTGCCCCCGATGATTTTAAAAAGCTAATACGCGCCTTGAAGGAAGAAGACAATATGGATGAGGAATGGCACCAGTTTGCAACTCATTTCGATACTGTACACCTCGATTTTTTACGATCCATAAAAAAGCGTTATCCAAATCTTACACCGAACGAACTTAAACTTTGCGCCTATTTACACATGAATTTATGCAGCAAAGAAATAGCACAGCATATGAAAATTTCGGTACGAGGGGTTGAGATAAGCCGTTACAGGCTAAGAAAAAAACTTCAAATTTCTACCGAAACAAATTTGTTTGATTTTCTTTTGGAATTCTCATCTCCCAATATAAATGGGAAGAATAACCTAAGCAGCTTGAATTAAACTAAGCAGCTTGAATTAAATAAATAAATTGCGATCAAAGCCTAAAAAAACCGTCCCTTAATTTCGGAGACGGCTTTTCAGAAAAATAATCGTGAATCATTTAATTGTATCCGGGATTTTGCTTCAGGTATACAGTTCCTGTTGAATTTTCTGCATCTATTTCATTCTGCGGAATGGCAAAGTATTCATTGACCCCTTTTGTAAAAGTAGCTGAACTATTAACCAGGTAAAATCCATGCCTGTTTTTTTCAACCGCAACATAAGCATTCAACGTGGCGGCCATAGAGCCAGTGCCATTGTCCCATCTTGCAAGGTCAAAGAAGCGGTGCCCTTCGATAGCAAGCTCCAGCCTCCTTTCCATCCTTACTGCATTTCTCGCAAAAGCCTGCCCCTGGGCACTAAAACTCCCGTTGGCATAGGGCTTTACCGAATATTTGTCTGCAGGTGTAGTTTGTGGTGTATAAGTGCTGTTGGAGGCATTATAAGTAGCATTCAAATACACAAATGCAACGGGATTGGCTGCCCTTTGACGAACCATATTTACGTAAGTCTCCGCCTGGTCAAGGCTACCTGCCTCCACTTCGCATTCTGCAGCCCATAACAATACATCGGCAAAGCGGCAGAGGTTTACATTATTCGCGTCAATTTCGGTTGCGCCCCAAAATACTGTTTCGGTTGAAGAATAAGTACCAACCTGACTTTTAGCATAACTATTTTTCATCGGCACAAAATACCCGTCATTTGTTTGGTCACGAACCCAGGTAGTATCAATGATTCCCCAATCAAAATAAGGCTTGCCGGGCCTGCCCACGGTCCAGTCGAGACGTGGATCCACCGTACCCGGTCCATGGATTTGTATTATCGCTTACCAAAGGACCATTGTTATAACTTCCATCCAAAAAAGGAAGACCGTTTGCGTCGGTTTTATATGCCTGTACAAGGTTCCAGGATGGATTGTCAAATCCGCAACAGCCGGGGCCATGGTTATAGGGAAAATTAAGTTCATCACCGGTATTGCCATTTCCTCCATTCGTTGCAGTAGATGAGCCATCGTTCACAGAAGCCTGGAACGCAAAAACGCTTTCAGAGCCGTTCTTTTGCGCGGGATTAAAATTGCTTTCATAAGTTTGGCTCAAGAGCATAAGGAACTCCGTCCGGCCGTGGTACCATTGGCAATAATTTGAGTTAAAAGGTTCTTGCACTATCGTAATGATGCTGGTACAAATACGCTTTTGCCAGGAAAGCCATCGCAGCCCATTTGTTTACCCTGCCAATATTGGGTTGCTTACCAGGCAAATTATCTCGTTGCATATAAAAGATCAGCATCTATATTCGGCCAGATATCAATATAAGCGCCATTCACATAATTTGGCACATTCAGGTTTCCATTTGCGTAAGAAACACTCTCATCGACATAAGGAAAATTATTCCACATTTTCTTGCCTTCAAAATGATAAAAAGCCACGCAAAAAGCGGGCTTCGGCTACGTATTCGGTAGTATCTGCCGGCGAAATACCTGTAGACAAGCCGAACGGTGCGGATTACATCATTTGCCCGTTGAATACCATTGTAGAGAGTCGTCCACTTTTCGTCGAGATAAGCGCTTGTGCCTGCCTGGGACAGTGACCACGTATTTATTGGTATGGCATCGGGCTGATCGGAAGGGGTAGAACCTTTGTAGGCATCATCGGCAGCTTCATTCCCGTACACATAATTCGAGGCGGCGCTTCCGTTTCCACAATTCTGGCACGGATTATCTTCACCCGACAAAAGCCTGTATGCTCCAATTAAAAGTCCCTGAACGCCGGAATTGTTATTGACATTTGAGGCAATCAGCGAGCCCTGCGGCTGTAAATTTAATTTCTTATTGCATGCGTAAATGACAATGGAGAGCATCACTATAAACGCAGGCAACAACCATTTCCAACTATATATTTTTTTCATATAAATTACATTTTATAAAATAGATTAACGTATGGTAGCTTATAAAATAGATTAACGTATGGTAGCATTTACTCCCACATTGAAAGTTTTTTGATTGTTTGGATATACGCCCCCATCAAGGCCGAATAAAATATTGCTGCCTGGATTTATCTCCGGATCCAACCCGGTATATTTGGTGAAAGTAAACAGGTTGAGCGCCTGCACATAAACCCTTAATCTATCAAAATGCAGGCGGGTAAGTGCGCCGGACAGAATATTATACCCGATGGTCAGGTTTCTGCAACGGAGAAAAGAACCGTCTTCTTTTGTATAAGAATTAAACACACCGGAATTACTGAAGTTGGCGCTTTGTTCAAGCATCGGAACGTTTGTATCAGGATTAGCAACATGAGCCGCCTGATCATTAATATTAGTTGGTTGGCCCGCTGCATTTATAAGCCTTGCCGAATTGAGCGCTACATTCTTACTTATCTGGTTACCAAAACCCTGCGGGAAATCGGTTGATCCCTTAACCTGGTTCAGAATATCGTTACCAACTGAAGTGTATAAAAACATATAAAAGTCAAAGTTTTTATAATTAGCCGAAAGATTAAGGCCGGCGGTAAATTTTGGATTCGGATTTCCAAAGAAAGTCCGGTCATTATTATCAATCACTCCATCATGATTCACGTCTTCGTATTTAAACCGGCCCGGTGCGGCGTTTTGTTGTGTCGGAGATTTAGTAACGTCGGCATAATTCTGGAATAACCCGATTATGTTATAGCCAAAAAATGCACCGAGTGGGTGGCCCGGTTGTATTCTTGAAAACACCGTGTTTGAGCCATTACTGGTAACATTTATGTATTGAGTTCCGGGAGGCAGGCTCACAACCTTATTCTGATACGAAGTAAGTGTACCGGTTATGTCGAACCTGAAGTCTTTTTGAATATGCCTATGCCAGGTAATCGCCATATCAATACCTGTGTTCTGGACATCACCTGAATTAATAAAAGGATCCGAAGCGCCCCCATTTGTTCCGGGCGCAAGCGGTACGAACAACAATCCGCTTACCAGTTTCTTATAATATTCAAAAGTGATGTCGATTTTATTTTGCAGGATACTTGCATCGAGCCCAACGTTAGTCAGGATATCCTGCTCCCAGGTTGTATTTGGGTTGCCGTACTGGCTCACGTAAAGGCCGGCAACGGGAGTGTTGCTGCTACCATTGATATCATAATAAGACCGGTTGGCCACTTGTCCATACAGGGTGTAGGCATTGGTTGAGTTAATATTAGAGATGGATCCTAACTTACCCCATCCACCACGTAACTTAAGTTCATTGAGCCATGTTACGTTTTTCATAAAAGATTCCTGTGAGATCCTCCAACCTGCGGTAACAGATGGGAAATTACCATATCGCTGGGAGGGAACGAACACTGAGGCGCCATCTCTGCGAATAGTGCCACTCAAATAGTATTTTTGGTTATAATTGTAATCTATCCTGCCAAACACTGAGAATATTGCCAGTTGATAGGGCGTTGCCAGGCCGTTGGCTCCCGCAATATTTGTATTGGTTTGGGTGGAAGCCTGGCCGAAATTTAAGGTCCAAAGATTTGGGCTAACGGTTAAATTGCTTGAATCGGTGATGTAATAATTACCCCTGGTTGTTTGAACAGTTCTGCCGGAATTATTGATGTATTCACTTCCTGCAAGAACGCTGATGTCGTGTTTGCCTATTTTGTTAGCATATTTTAGAGTATTCGTCCAAACCTCGCTGCTGTTCCAGCCATAAGTTTCCAAATAGAAATTAGCGTTGTGATTGTTTTCGGCATTTTCATAAGGTGTGGAAGCAAATCCATTATTAAAGTTATGATCGATTGTTCCACCAATGCTGGTACGGGCGGTAAAATGTCTCAGGAAATCAACTTCGGCAAAGACGTTTCCATTGATTTGATAGTCATTATTTTTATTGTTTGCCTGGCGCTCCTGGATGGCCACCGGGTTCCATTGGTTGCCGAGGCCTTGTGAAATCGTTCCTGCATAATTACCGGCAATATCATGCACCGGAATGATGTTTGGAATACCGTAAGCAGCATTAATGGCGTTGGTAGAGTTTACGCCAGGTGCATTGAAATAGCCGGGATTGGTTTTGTAAAAGGCGAAGGCATTTTCCCCGATACGGATGTGATCGCCGGCAAAACTAAAAGTAGAATTGAATCTTAGAGAATAACGCTGCAAACTGGTTTCTATTAAAGTACCTTCCTGGTCCATATAATTAAAGGACATAAAAAAGGACGATTTACCAGACCCGCCGCTTAAAGATATATTATGATTCATGATGGGCGCCGACGGCTTAAATATATCATTAAACCAATTGTTACCATTCTGAGCGGCCAGCGTAATATGATTATTATATAAATTATAATCGGCAAGGCCTGTATTTGGAGCGCCCTGTGGTGCGCCGGCTGGTGTTAAAAAATAAGGAACAACCGGCGTGGGGCCACTCCCATATTGCGGACTTGTAGCAGTAAGGCCGTCGTTAAAAGCCTGTGCCCATTTGGCCATTCCGGTTTGAGTGGGTGAAGCCATATCCCAACTCTTGCCTAACCGAAGTTGAACGCCATAGTAAGCGTCATAAGAAACCTTTACGGCACCTGATCCTTTTTTTGTTGTAATAATGATTACACCATTGGAACCGCGTACACCATAAATTGCTGCGGCACCGGCATCTTTCAAAACCTGGATCGATTGAACATCGTTTGTGTTTATATCGTGCATGCTTCCCGGCACGCCATCGATAATAACAAGGGGCGCTGAATTACCTGATGACGTAATACCGCGAATTTGTACGACAGCAGCACCTCCAGGTGCGCCGGTTGTGAAAACGGTAACCCCCGAAGCCTGGCCCTGCAATAAGGCTTCAGTACTTCCGGAGGGTGTTTGTTTCATGTCTGCTACATTTACCACAGCAACAGACCCGGTTATATCGCGTACTCTTTGAGAAGTATAACCCGTCACAACAACTTCGTTAAGTGTAGTGGTAGAAATAGAAAGCGGGATCTGCCCTAAATTTTGTTTTCCTGCAACGTTTACTTCCTTGTTCTCAAATCCAATTTCACTAATAATCAACGTGCTGTTGTTTTTAGGAACCTCTATTGAAAAAGAACCGTCAGATCTTGTTTGCGTTGCTGCATTCGAACCCTTGACCTGGATAGTTGCTCCTGTTATCGGTTGTTTGCTGGAGTCGCTGATTATCATACCCGTAATGGTTCTTTGTGAAAAACCCATATTTGAAAATAAAAGCGAGGCAACAAGTAAAAGAATGATTTTAAACGGGCTTATTTTGTTTCGTAACATAGCAGTCGTTTTATTAAATATTTTAAAAAATTGTAGCATAAATCTAAATTTGAATTCCACCAATCCCGATTTTTTACCTACATCATCAGTACGTCATATCTACACTGGTTACATGAAACAGTGCTTTTCGATACGTCATAACTACATCAGAAAAAAATGGCGATATTATTCTATTTAACAGGTTCTGAATTACTCACAAAAGCAACGTATTTGCTGTCTGGCGACCAGGAGGGAGCATTAAGAGTTCCCTGCCCGCCATAGAGGTAAGCCAATACTTTGGCTGCTCCGGGCGTAGTTAAGGGCATTAACCGCAACATCACCTGTTTATAAGCAGGATGCGAATTCGGATCGATATCGGGTGGAAAAGAAATAAAAACCATCCATTTTCCATCTGGTGAAAGGTGTGGAAACCAGTTATGGTATTCGTCAAAAGTGAGTTGTTCTTTCCCCGAGCCATCCGGTTTCATCCGCCAGATCTGCATAGTTCCGGAGACGTTGGCGTTGTAATATATATATCTGCCATCCGGCGAATATTCCGGGCCGTCCACATGCCCCTTCGTGTTAAAGGTGAGCTGCGTTTCTTTTCTATCTGCCAGGGAAACTTTGTAAAGATTATAGATTTTGCTACCGTTGCGTTTTGCAACAATAGCGAGTTCTTTACCATTGGGATTCCAACCATGAAGATAAGAAGGGGTGCTATCGGTAATAAGGCGGGGTTCGCCACCGGTTAGCGGCAGGGTGTAAACAGTTGAACCACCATCAGGAAATCCATCACGGTGGCTGCTGATGGCTAACATTTTTCCATTGAAGGAAATGGCGTGATCGTTATTGTTGCCGTTTATAGTGCCGGTATTTAATTTTTCGGGTGCGCCGCCTGCAACAGGGACTGTGTACAAGGCACCCCCCTCATTAAACAACAATCTTTTTCCACCGGGCATCCAATTGGGAGCTTCAAACCGGTCGTTTTTTTCAAGAATTATTTTTCGTTTTCCATTAGCAATATCAACAATTTCAAGCCTGCTGCCAAACACTTCATTTGCGGGCGGATTATTGCATGCGGGTTAGAGGTATATTCATGTATGACAGGCTTATCTATCCGTACGTTCCATACTTTTGCGCTGGCTATAGTATTTGAGTCGTGAGCCAAGATATAAATCCCCGCGAGAACCTCTCCGTTTAACGCGTCTGTTTCGCATGAGCCAACCAATTGAAAAGGTTCACCCGGATGCGCAATTCTCATAGTGATTACTTTCCCGATGCGCTCCAATTGGATTGTTTGGCCGCTTTGTTTTGGGTAAAAGCGCTCCTCTTCCGGATCCCGCATGAACATCCCTTTATATGGCCTCCATTGAAGAACGACCAGTCCATCAATGTGTATACACGAATTTGCGCTTGCGGCGCCTTCATCGGTAGATTCCCGGATCATCCAGCCGATTTTTCGGTGGCCAATGGCGCCTGCCGTATCACCGGTAAATGCGAAATCTGCTGTGAGGGTAAAGTCGCCTTCCATCTTTTTATATACAAACTGAAATTCATCGCGGTTAAACCAAATGTTTGACCCCGCCCCTGTTATATTATAAGTTTGGCTGGCTTCATCATAACTTGCTGAACCTTTTAGTTTAGGGTTACCAATATCCATATGATCTTCAAATATGCCAACGGGATGCTGGGCAATACTCTCATACCCCGTAAATACAACAAGTAAAAAAATAAATCCAAAAGTCTTGGTGAAAGCGTGCTTGCGGAAAGAGAATGCCAGCTGATTCATGTGTAATTGTTTTAGAATAATGAAATTGCCGTTATAATTATTGATAAAGAACCAACTCATGTTGAAGTTTTTTTCCCGGGGAATTTGTTTAATAGAATCTTCCGATTAATTTATTTTCAACAATCGTTGTTTTCATTTCCATAGGATCAATAGTTCCCTGTTTGCCATAAACAATTTTACCTCCCGGCTCAACCAAAACTGTATAAGGGAGGGCACCATCCCATTTGGGATCTACTGCTTCAATCAACTTATATTTATCGTCGCTGTTAAATAAATAATTTGTATTAGCTGCATGGAGATCTTTTAAAGCCTTCCCAAACCTTGTCTTTTTTTTCCGGGTTATCAGCGCTGATGGTAATGAATTCAAAATCTCTCCGCCGGTACATACGGTTGATTTTAACAAACGAGGGCAATTCGTTTACGCATGGCCCGCACCACGTTGCCCACACATTTATTAAGCGCAATTTATCAGAATTGTTTTTCAACAGGTCTTTGATTCCTGCTTCGTTAATCGTATCCAGTGTTACAGGATGGCTGGCCCATTCCTGGTCAGCTTTTGCAATGAGATTTTCTTTCTCGGCCCATTTTATTGAACATCCGAATACTTTGGTGGTTTTTATGGGCACTTCTTTATCTGGCAAGTAACGCTTCAATTGCATTTCTCGTGTCTGAATTTTTGGGCGTCCCTGTGGGTTTTTCAACATCATCTATCCGGCCCTGGTATCTTAGTTTTCTTTCTTTGTCAAAAATAAAAACGTGAGGGGTAGCAACGGGGCCATATGCTTTTGCAGCATCTTCATGATCGCCGTCAAATAAATACGGGAAATTGAAATGCTTTCTTTTTGCATGTATTTTCATTTCTTCAAATGAATCTCCCAGGTCTGCGTAACCTAATTCATCCAGCTGAACAGACTTTGGATCATTGGGCATTATAGCAACTACTGCTACTCCACGGGAAGAATAATCTTTTGTAAGTTGAATCAGCCTTTGTTCGTAAGCCTGGGCCGTAGGGCAATGATCGCAGGTGAACACAATGACCAGGATATTGGCTTTACTAAATGATGATAAAGAATATGTTTTGCCATCAATACCAGGTAATTTAAAATCAGGTGCCTTGCTGCCTATTGCTAACGGTGGTCTATGGTCTGATGAAAAAGCTTTGTTGTAAACGGTAGTTTTAAAGAAAAGTGAAACGAAAATGAAAAATGACAAATACAACTGTCTCATAGATAAATATTTTATTAATAAATTTAATAAATCAACAGAAAAAAGACTGCTCACCGCCGCCTTAACCTGCGGCGCAATTTATTTTTATATGTGTTCAGCCAAAGTGCACAACTAAAAGAAAGCAATTGCGTCGTACGCGCATTAACCCTAAGTTCTATACCTGGCAAAAATTATCTCCAAATACCTTGCTATGAGATAAGAATAAAATGTATAGCCTAACATTTCCAAAAATATAGGAGAAGTGGGTTAATGCCAGTCTATACACTACATCAATACTACATCTATCCTCATTTTTCCTTTTTTTCGATTCGTCAAGGCTACACATTACGGTTCCAAGTAGATTTACACCTATACTAAATCCTGCTGCACCCTGCCTGGCCAAACATTTTAAGTAAAATCAACAGGCGTTTCACTTATTTTTTTGCGGCTCTTTCCAAATCTCCCGCCTCTTTTTCAGCTGTTCCGCCTTTTCCAACCGTTTAAAATTTTCACGATTCCGCTCTTCAGTTTCAAGAACATCTCTTCGCATATCAGGCCGGGCATCGTACATGCTATCAATCCGGTCGAGGTAATGTTGTAAACTTCTTATGGAGGTATCCAGGCGCAATTGCCGGTATTTTGTATCGTTAGCAATGTAACGGTCGAGCTTACTTTCAGTCATGTACCAGCAGGAAGAAACGAGGGCAAGGCAAATAAAAAGGCCGGCAGCAATTAGAATTAGCTTAGGCACATGGTGATTCAATGCTTTTGTTCTAATCTGTACTAATAAACTAATGGTGACTATACGTTAATTATGATCACTATAATAACGATCAGACTAATGCGGCAAATGAATTGCCCAATACATCGATCATATTACTACTCCTTCATTATATCAACACCTGAACTATCTCAATAAATCGGAAAATATTTTCGTTCTGAGAAAAAAGTAAGGGAAATAATTACCTGAAAATTTGAAAGCATACCATCATTCAAGCAGGAAAATTACTCTTGCCCTTGAAATATAAGTTACCGGTACTTGAGCGCATCACTATTAAAAATCTTCGGGCTGCCAGTTCCATGCTTGCGAATATTATCCTTCAAATCCATCCAGAGGCAAATATTATAGTCGGCCATTTCCATAATTTCTTCTGGTGTTAATTGGGCTACTCACCTTATCAAATTATCAAAAACATAATAGATAATAACCATGGCAGGGTTGATCAGATATCTTATGAAAAATTACTACCACGATTAATTATACCTCTTGAAAGCCTCTGCAGGATTGCAGGCGAATGACACCGATAAGATTTAGTTTATAGAGGGATTATAGCACGTAGTATGCCCTGAGATCCGGATCATAAAATAGTTGTATTGGATGTAGCTTAATAGTAAATTAGGAGATATTTTTATTTGCGGCAGTAAAATTTTTGATCACCTTTCATCTTCAGAAAATAAAATTGTGGGAGAAAAAATTTAATGAACTGGACACAAGTAATTGATCCGTTTAACAACATCGCCTTATCGGCCCTGGTTGCTGTGGTACCGATACTTTTTATTTTTTGGGCGTTGATCATAAAAAAAATGCAAGGGATATAAGGCGAGTTTGATTGCTATTGCAATTGCAATACTCATTGCCATTTTGGTGTATGGCATGCCCATAAAACTGGCGCTCCTTTCAACTGCAAATGGGGCGTTATATGGTTTGTTTCCTATTTGCTGGATAGTGGTAACAGCTGTTTTTTTATTCAATATAACGGTTAAGAGCGGGCAGTTCGAAATCATCAAACATTTTATGGCTTCGATTACTTCCGACAGAAGATTGCAGGCGCTGCTGATTGCTTTTTCTTTTGGTGCTTTCCTGGAAGGTACGGCCGGTTTTGGCGCTCCTGTTGCCATCACCGCAGCCATGCTTGGTTGGTTTGGGCTTTGAACCGCTTTATGCAGCTGGCGTTTGTCTCATTGCCAATACCGCTCCTGTTGCTTTTGGTGCAATAGGTATTCCTATCACCGTTGCCTCGCAGGTTACTTCTATTCCCGAAATGGCTATTTCACAAATGGTAGGAAGAACGCTTCCTATTTTATCTGTCATGCTTCCTCTTTACCTCGTAATTCTTATTGCAGGATTTAAAAAAACGAAGGAAGTAATGCCCGCTATATTAGTATCAGGGATCTCTTTTGCATTCCTGCAATGGTTAACTTCAAATTTTCTCGGGCCCGCCCTCCCTGATGTAATAGCAGGGATCGGCTCTATAATATCCCTGATAATTTTTTTAAAATACTGGAAACCAAAAAATATCTGGAGATTTCCTGGAGAGCGAGATCCTGCGCAGGTAGATACGGTCTATCGAAGAGGTTGCGGAAAAATATACTACCGGTCAGTTGATCAGGGCCTGGTCTCCTTTTATCTTATTAACAGTAATGATCATGGCGTGGGGAGCGCCTCCTGTGAAAGATCTTTTTAATTCGGTCGGGCAGGTTCAATTTGAATTTCCCGGGCTTCATAATGTTATTCTTGATAAAAACGGAAAAGCATTACCGCATATTTTTAAATTCAATTATCTATCTGCAGCAGGAACTGCTATTTTATTATCCGCAATAATTGCAATACCCTTAGTCGGATTAAAATTTAGTGAAGGGATTAAAGTATTTATTTCAACGCTGAAGCAATTAAAATTTCCGATAATCACCATCGCATCAGTTTTAGCATTTGCCTATATCGTAAATGATTCAGGTATCACCATTACGATTGCACAGGCGCTGGCAAATACCGGTGTCCTGTTTCCTTTTTTTGCACCGGTGCTTGGGTGGCTGGGAGTTTTTATAACAGGTTCCGATACCTCTGCCAATGCATTATTCGGAAAGCTCCAGGCAACAACCGCTACATCAATTGGGGTTGACCCGGTGGTAACGGTGGCGGCTAATGTTTCCGGCGGTGTTGTAGGTAAAATGATCTCTCCGCAATCAATAGCAGTTGCTGCGGCAGCGGGACACCTGGTTGGAAAAGAATCAGACCTTTTCAGGTTTACCGTTAAGCATAGTTTTATTATGCTGCTGTTTGTCTGCTTCATTGTCTTAGCCCAGGCTTATGTATTCAAGTGGGTGATCCCTAATTATCAAAAGATTGCAGCAAATGCAACACCGGTAGCTCCTGATTTTTCAAAAGGTATTTTTTATCTTCTTGTATTGGCAGCCGTACTAATTGCAGTGGCTGCAGTTATTATTGTACTGACAAGGAAAAAACCCGGGAGCTCAAAAATATCTACCTCAACTACAATAAGATAAATTAGATACATAATGGGCAAACAAGCTATATGCGAACAATTCCTTACGACCACAGCCATCGCTACCTAAAGTTTGTGGTATCTTCTTTAAAATCGATTGCTACAGTTCCTAATGTTCCATTAGAATAAAAAAGATTAGCCAGAAAATGAACCGTATAATTCTTGTTTATAACCTCATTATAATATTCATAATTAAAGTCCATAAAAACACTTTTCTTTCCTGTAATAAAATCATTCTTTTGCTGTTCATTTACGAAATTAAAAAGAACCTCAGGAGTAAATGCAGCATTAAACTGCATATATTGATTAAATGGAATAGACTGCATTCGCATCACTTCGCAGAATAATGTGCTGTATCTGTGCCAAGATGGTGTGTGAGATGTATATAATTTATTTTGGCTCTAAGTTTTCCCGTATTTACTATTTGAAAAGTACATTTCATAAAATTTGTGTTAGGAATATCAAACACTTTAAAGTCAAAGAGAGAAATATCTGGCCTATTGGTTGCGTCAAATTCCCTTTTATATTCATCCAAAGTATTCTTTAGCCGATACGCCGGTTTTATAGGCCTCGTAATACAAGAAACCAGTTGCAATAAAAAGCAGCAATGTTGCACTAACCAAACAAAGAGTTGCTACAACTATAGGCTCTTTATAGCCTTCTCCCTTTTTCTTTATTCTCGATTATTATATTCTGAGACTTCTTATCGCAGCTGGCTTTTTCTTGTGTAGTAGCAGTTGCCTCCTTATTGGCCAAAATAGAATTTCTATGTTTATTATTAGATTTATTTTGGGCAATGCGTGTTTTTGGATGGCCTTTCATCTTTTTAAATTTATTTCGTAAAAAAAGGCCTTTAGAATGTAACTTTCAACTTTTTTTGCTTAAAAGAAAAATGTAAGCGGCTATTCGAAAACTCGTATATGATTATTGCTGTAGGAAAATATATCTAATTTTTTTAGATATGCTATTTGCCTCTATAAAATTATTTTAAAATTGATTATATAATTTTAAAGAATAGAATTTAAAAACAGCCAACAATGAAAGATAAAAAAATAGGATGGATCGGTACAGGCATAATGGGAAACCCGATGGCAAAACATTTGATAAATGCAGGATATAAATTGAATGTATATAATCGCACAAAAGAAAAAGCAGCCGAATTGATCAGCATGGGTGCTACCTGGCTTGATACCCCCGCCGAAATTGCTGCAAGCTCAGATGTTATAGTTACCATTATCGGCTTTCCAAAAGATGTAGAGGAATGTTATTTTGGCGAACAGGGAATATTTCAAAGAATAAAACCCGGAACTATTTTAATTGATATGACCACGACAAAGCCAAGCCTTGCAATAAAAATTTCCGAAAAGGCAGGTGAAGCAGGTGCAGAATTTATTGATGCCCCGGTTTCGGGTGGGCAGGTAGGTGCAACCGCCGGAACTCTTTCCATTATGATAGGTGGCAAAAAAGAAGTGGTTGATTCAGTGCTTCCATTGTTCCAGGCCTTTGGAAAAAATATGGTTTACCAGGGAAAGGCAGGCGCCGGCCAACATACAAAAATGTGTAACCAAATAACAATTGCAGGAACGATGATCGGAGTTTGCGAAGGCCTTATTTATGGGGCAAAAGCCGGGCTGGATCTCAACACGATGTTAGAATCCATCACGAAAGGAGCAGCAGGATGCTGGACGCTTGATGTGCTGGCACCTAAAGTTGTGAAAGGAGATTATGCTCCCGGATTTTCAGTAGATAATTTTGTAAAGGATCTTACCATCGTATTGGAAGAAGCAGAAGCAATGAAGTTATCTTTGCCGGGACTAGCATTGGTTAAACAATTATATATAAGTCTGCAGGCAATGGGAAATGGTTCTTCAGGAACTCAGTCATTATACCTCGTATTGGAGAAGCTTGCAAACATGAATAAAAAATAACTTGCGAATTGCAATTTCAAAAACTCAGAACTTTAAAACTTAAACTATTCAAATTATCGTGACTGTGGACTTTTTATACCATGTTATGTTAACCAGTTCTATCCCAATGCGGCAAAAGCCACATTGGAACTGTTGCAAAAATCAGGAGTCAATGTTGTGTATCCTGTTAAACAAACCTGTTGCGGGCAACCGATGGCTAATTCCGGCTTTGAACATCTTTCGCAAGGATGCAATGATCTTTTTATAGAAAATTTTTCAGCCTTTGATTATATCGTTGGCCCTTCAGCCAGTTGCGTGCTGCATATTAAAGATCATCTTCATTCAGATGAAAATGAAGAACAGGCTGCTAGCAATCCGGACTAAAAGTTTATGAGCTTGTAGAATTTTTAACCGATGTTCTGAAAGTTGAAAAGCTGGATGCAGTGTTTCCTCATAAAGTTGGACTTGCATCATAGTTGCCATGGATTGCGGGGACTTCATTTATCACAAATGAGCGAATTAAATGCCCTCCTTTTTCAAAACCACAACATTTATTGAATATGGTAAAAGGTTGGAACAAATTACATTAGACAGGCTGGATGAATGTTGTGGATTTGGCGGAACATTTTGTGTAGCCGAAGAAGCTGTATCGGTAAAAATGGGAAAAGACAGGGTAACTGATCATACAAAAAACGGCGCGGAATATATCACCTCATCCGATCTCTCCTGCCTGATGCACCTGGAAGGAATTCTTCACAGAAATAAAAGTAAGGTTAAAATCTTCACATTGCTGAAATTTTAAATGCTACATTATGAAGCCAAACTGAAAACAAAAGATCATGCAGCCTTGGCAGAAGCTTTTATAAAAGATGAAGAACGGGTTGACTGGCATGATGGCGCTCTTTGGTATATCAGGGAAAAACGGGACATCGCTTCAAAACAAATACCGGAATGGGAAGCACTTCGTGAAGCCGCATCCGAAATTAAAAGCAATGTTATTTCAAATCTTCATGAATATCTTTTACAGTTTGAAGCCAACCTTAAAAAGAATGGCGTTATAGTGCATTGGGCCGACAATGCGGAAGAACATAATGAAATTGTGTATTCGATTTTAAAGGCAAAAGAGATCAACCAGATGGTAAAGAGTAAGTCGATGCTTACGGAAGAATGCCATCTGAATGAATACCTGGAAGAACGTGGTATTGAAGTGATCAATTCTGATCTCGGAGAATATATTCAGCAAATCGATAATGAACCACCAAGCCATATTGTACTTCCCTGTATTCATAAAAGAAAAGAAGAGATTGGAGAATTGTTTCATGAACACCTTGGAACAGAAAAAGGATTATCTGATCCAACCTTGTTAACAAGGGTTGCCCGCAAACATTTGCGCAATATTTTTCTTACAAGACGTGGCGCACTTACCGGGGTAAACTTTGCCGTTGCAGAAACGGGCGAATATGTTGTATGCACCAATGAAGGCAATGCGGATATGGGAGCCCATTTATCCGAAGTGCAGATTGCTTCAATGGGTCTTGAAAAACTGATCCCTCAAAAAAAACATCTTGGTGTTTTTTTACGATTGCTGGCAAGAAGTGCTACCGGTCAGCCAATAACTATTTATTCCAGCCATTATAAAAAACCGCGCAAAGGGCAGGAGATGCATTTGATATTGGTAGATGCAGGAAGAACCCGTCAATTGGGCCGTGCTGATTTCAGAGATTCTTTAAAATGTATCAAATGCGGTGCCTGTATGAATACCTGTCCTGTTTACAGGAAGAGCGGCGGCCTTAGTTATCACAATACCATTTCCGGGCCCATTGGCGCAATCCTTGCTCCCAATCTTGATATGAAAAAACATGCAGATCTCCCTTTTGCATCTACCCTTTGCGGATCCTGTTCCAATGTTTGCCCTGTAAAAATTAATATTCATGAGCAATTGTATAAATGGCGGCAGGTAATTGTGAAAGAAGGTTATGCAGCAAATACAAAAGCATTAGGTATGAAAGCTATGGCCTGGACCTTATCTTCACCGGGAATAATTTACAACAGCCGGTAAAGCCGGCAGATGGTTTTTGCATAATATTCCCTTTGTGGTAAATAACAAATTCAATCCCTGGTATAAGCAACGTGATATGCCGGAAGGCCCAAAGGAATCTTTTGCAGAGTGGTATGCTAAAAATGAAAGGTAAAAAGTAAGAGGAACAAGAATAATTTTATGAGTACAAGGGAAAAAATATTGGAAGCCGTTTTAGAAAATCAACCTCCGGCAACTGCCTTGCCCGATATAAGTATGTTTAAAGGAGATGATAACAATCTCGTTCAAAAATATATGGATGTTTTTAAAACTATTGGTGGTACAGCATTTTTGGTTGATGATATAGCTGCTGTTAAAGTATTGATCAATCAAAATTTTGATATTACAAAACGAATTGTAACCACACTGCCAGAATTAAGCGGAAATTGTGAATTGATATCTGCAACGGTTGACCCACATACTTATGATGATGTTGAACTAGCGATCATAAAAGCTCATTTTGCTGTAGCGGAAAATGGTGCGGTCTGGCTTACAGAAGAAGTGATGGGGCAACGCATCATTCCTTATATCTGCCAGCATCTTGCTGTAATCGTATCATGCTGATAGTATTGTTCCAACACTTCATGAAGCTTATGAAAAAATCGGCGCAGGTGATTATGGTTTTGGTGGCTTTATTGGCGGCCCATCTAAAACTGCAGATATCGAACAGGCGCTTGTGTTAGGTGCACATGGCCCTTTAACGATGACCGTCTTTATAATAAAATAATGTCGCACACATATTATTTGATAATAGCATAATAATCTATAAGACAGAGATGAGTAATAATTTTAAGATCAACGGGAACATACGGGAAGCAGTACAGTGATGTTTATACGCCGGAAGTTCTTTGCGGCTCTTTCTTCACTGGCACATTTTAATAAAGATATTAAAGAGGCTATGCTGCAAGAATAAAAAGAAGAGCGGAGCGCCAGCAACAAAAAAAGAGAATCACTTTTTTAGATCCTGAAAGTTTTATTCCACGTACAAAAATAAAAGTTACAGGATGCAAGAGACGGAAAATTTGAAGGGGCAGTTATTCCCGCAGATCTGCAAAGGCAATGGATACAGGGCACCGGGCCGGCAGCCAAACCTAATGCATCATTGGAAAGCAGTATCCGTAATGTGGCTTATGCTTTGCTTTCCGGTGCTGATGGTTGGATGTTTGATGGTGAAGATGCACTTGGGCCAGGTAAAAACAATGTCGCTCGATAACCAGCGTAATTTAAAACTGGCCATCAGTAAAGATCCGGTATTTTTGAAAGTAGCAGAAGCAGGTGGCCAGCAGAAATGAACAAATGGGCAACGGATTTCTTTGGACATAACATTGTCAGCGATTGGAAAGAGCAATTAAATTTTACTACTAAAATATTTCGTGCCCGTGGCCTTCATCTCGATGACCGGCATATCCGGGATGCCGAAGGAGTGGCCATGGCTGCATCAATTGTTGATATGACTATTGTATGTAGTGAACAACTATAAGGAATTGCAAAAAGCAGGTTCGTCAATAGTTTTGTATTTGCCTAAAATTCAAACAGCAGGTGAAGCGGCTTTGTGGAATGATATGCTTACTGCACTTGAAGAACATCTTGGCCTTGCTGTCGGAACAATTAAAGTTTATGTATTGGTGAACAATTAGAAGCACCTACCAGTTAATGGAAATACGTGCTGCATTAGGAAAACATTTTGTAGGATATAACACCGGCCGCTGGGATTATATCAATAGCGTGGCTGATGCAATGGCATGGGATAAAAGTTTTATCAATCCGGATATAGAAGCCATCACCATGACCTATGGTTATATGCGCAATTATGAAAACCGTGTGAGATGCGCTGTGAATACCCCTGATATCAATGGCAATTTTGCTCTATGGCAGGGCGGTATGGAACCAAATATCCCGGTAGGTTCGGAAGAAGGCGTTACAGCGAGTATGAAAAAAGCGGTGGCCGGTGCAGAACGGGAACAACGTGAAGGAGCAAGCGGAAAATGGGTAGCACATTGGAAAATGGTAAATATTGTAAGGCCTGTATGGGAAAAAGCTGGCGCAGGAAAATCAATTGGGAAGAAAATTTCCCGGGCTTACCTATACACAACAGGATGCCGATGGACTTATCCTGATTGAACCGGCACCAACCACTATTCGTGGCGCAAGTAATCTATTAAGTGTTGCATTGCAATATGGCAATGCATTCGGACAGGGAATGCAGGCTGCCGCTTTGAAGCCAGCCGACTTTTTTGGCAATGATGATATCTTATACCTGATGGAAGATATGGCCACCGGTGAAATCAGGTTAAGCATTCTTTGGGAATGGGTTCATAAAGGCGCAATACTTACTGAAGATGATCTGCAAAGCAGGAACAAAAGCAGGAGAAGCATTTTCTATTGGCTTGTTTGAGAAACTGCTTGATGAGGAATATGAAAAATTACTAAAGGCAAATAATAAGGATGTATTTGATTTTTCAAAGACTACCACATTGCCCATCTCAAAAGAAATTGCCATAGCTTATATTCATAGCGAAGAAAAATTTCCCTGGTTTATTGACCTGCTGAATATTAATCTTAACAACCTGGACCTGGCTGTAGCAAAGGAGAGAATAAATATGTATATGGAAACTTTTAAAAAAGATGGTACGCGTATTACAGAGAACATGGATTTTTGAAATGGAAAGGTTGATTATTTTAATACTTGAGGAAACAGTATGGTGCGTCGTTGATACATTTTAAATAGTAGCTCATTTCGTTTTCCAAAACTCGCTTGGAGTTATTGGAAAGAGCATGGGTGTTTTGTTCATACATCTTCATTTTTATGTTCACAATAAAAGTTACAGGATTGTTATTAGGCAATCCTTATGTTCTATATGGCACAAGTATAGCTAACACACTTAGCTAAGCTACCAAACTTGCGCCAGCGTTACTTTCTCTATAGTTCAACGAAGGGAGGGAGAGCATATACTTCCGCCAATGTGTGAAAAAGAAAATCCGCTTTAGTACGCACGATCAGGGACTGATGCGCAAATTTTCAATAAAAATTTTAAATTTACTTTCAGTTCAAGGTGGTACCTATAATTGTACGACTTTCTTTCGATTATAAGAGGATTTATTTTCTAATGTTGGTGCCAGAATTTGTACAACAAATAAATAATTTTTAGGTTTATTATATACTTTGCTAATAAATTAACGTTGCATGTCATGGAATTTAATTTTATAAGAAATGTCGAAAGTAGCTTATCAACGAATGATTCAAATATTTCATTAGAATATAAAAGCTTAAGAGATGAAATTGCACATAATGACGTATCAGGAATACAGCTTTTCGCAGGATCACTAATCATTGTCGCTGCGATTACAGGTTTCGCTTTCAAAGCGGAAGCTTCACCATTGCTTAGAATAGGAAGTTTTTGTGCTATTGTAGGGATAATATGTGTTATAATCAGGCAAACAATTGATAGAATAAGAATGACCTTCATTATTGCAGCTTACTTAAGATATTTCGTTGAACCAAAATTGAAGGATGTAAAATGGGAAACTAGGTTAAACTGCCTTAGGAAAATTGCGCCCAAAATTGCTTTTGATCGGCAGAATAATATGTTAACAATTTATAAGTATATGGGGTCATTGTACATGACTCTGGCTGTCGGTTATTTTTTTAAATTTATAAATGTTCTCAACACAAAAGTTCCGATTTCATTTAATGGTAAAATTTACTTTTCTTTCAACATTTATTTATACATCGCGCTACTAGGTGTTTTAATTTCCCTATCACTTTTTACTTATACATGGATTTACACCAGTAATAAAATGAAAAATTATATTACAAGGAATGAAGAACATGTTGAGAATCAATGGAAGGAAGTAGCTAAACTTGTTCCCTGATAATACAAATCTCCGGCTTTCATCTCAATAATGGGAACTGCAATTTATTTATTACCGTAGAGTAATATTGTATCACAAATTTTCAACAGGGTAGGCTTAATGATGCACTAGAGTTCTTTCTTATTGCGATTGCTTATCTAGTATAGTTTCGGATAGAAATCAAAAATGATTAACTAACTTAGATATTAAAAGATGATCGGAACGAAACGAATTTTCTCTTAGAGCTGCTGAAAAGTTCTTTGTGCTTATTTTTAGTGCTTTTGCCCATTATATTAACAGCGTGTTATACTGCGCAACAAGCTAAAGCGGATAAAGAAAAAAAATCAAAAAATTAAAAACGGTTTTGTCTAAAGCCACTACTCTTTACGTTACAAAAACCGGTAGAGAACTCAGATTTGATATTTAATGATTCACTTATCAAAGCTATTTTTTCAATCGGTGATAATCAAATAAATTTCAGTATCGAAAATAAAACTGACCATATTTTAAAATTAATATGGGATGAGGCTTCAATCGGCGTTTTTGGTAAGTCTCATAATATCATACATAGTGGAGTAAAATTCATAGATAAGGACCATCGTCTCCAGCGTCAACTATTTTGCCCAATATCCGGCTCAATGATTTAGCACTGCCTACAGATAATGTTTATTACAGAGAAGGTTATTATGGAACCTATTTTTCTTCTCCTGGAGGTTGGGAAACATCAAATTTACTATTGCCAATCAATAAAAGACATTCAATTTCGAGTCAAATGATTGGGCAAACAATCTCTCTTTATCTACCAATTATTGATAATAAAAATCAAAATCTTGGATATACCTTTCAATTTAAGGTTACTGGCATATCGTCGCAAAAATGAATTTACCTCCATTTGCGCATGCGTCCGCTTGCGGCTGTAATTTTCTACGACTTTATTTAACCAATTCTTACCTGCAGAAAAAAATCTGATAATCTTTAGACTTTAATTCGTTTACTATGACTCTCTTAATTCGAGCACAAGCGGACGCTTGCGTTCTTGCGTCAACTGCTGATGGTTGAAGTACATCTATGCGCCAACAAGGGGCTAATTTCCATGAACAAAGATGGCAGATTACCTAGTGGGGCGTTAGTCGGTGACCAAACGCGGGCTCTTACGGGTGGTTGATGTGGCCTTACGAAGGAAAGGGAACACCCACGCGGGCTGAAAAGACTATGTCGCGAAGCTTGTGCAATGTATCATTTAGAAAAGCACCTTCTGAAAGTCTAAATTTACTTTTACCAAGAATCATTGCTTTGGCTGCCGACAAGCCTGTATAATGTGTTACACAATCATGTTCAAATAAAAGCAATTTTTTTATTTTGATAACCAATTCAGCAATTTCATTATACCAGGCGTTGGCTAGTTTTTTCTCCAGTTCTTTTATATTTGATTGTGCTACGAGGAAAAAATAATCTTTAGAATCTTTTGCTAGCTGTATGAGTTTATTATAATGGCTGATGGCTTTTTCAAATTCTTCTATCGTTTTATAAGCTAAAGCTCTATTATAAGATGCATCGTCACTCTTATCATCCAAAGCAATTGCCTTTGTATAATCTGCAATTGCCTTCTGGTATTCTTTTTTGTAAAACCATGCAACTCCGCGATTAATATAAACAAAAGAGATCTTTTCATTTAACTCAATAGCCTTGTTAAAATCTTCGATTGCCTTATCATACTCTTTCTTATCTGACCACATAACCCCGCGATTAACATAAGTATGAAAAAACTTATTACCCAAGTTAATCGCTTTAGTATAATCTTCTATTGCTTTGTTATACTCTTTTTTCTCGGCCCAAGCTCTGCCTCTAACAAAATATGATATTGCTAATAAGTGATCTATTGCAATAGCTTTCTCAATGTAAAAGAAAACCAAGTCAGTGTCTCCCAGTGGGCCATGCGCTCTTGCTCGCCATGCATATAAAGCTGCATTATTATATTGCTCCAATGAAGTATCAGGCAATAAGTCGACAATTTCTTTATATTTTTTTTCATCAAATAGTTTTTCTACCTGCTCAATTAATTTTGCTATTTTTTCGTTCATATATAGGTTTGTGTTTCCGGCAATCGAAGTGTTAAGTTAATAATGAGATATTTCTTTTTTTTGATCTCTTAAACGTATTTCTTTAGTACTGGCAGCCTCGTAAGCTTACTCTTTTTTTCCGCTCGCTATCCTTCGTTTATTAACAATTGAAGAGCGGCGCTGTCCAGAGTTTGCAACTCAGGACAAATAGATTTAATTTCATTGAAAGATTATGAGTTCAGGTGGTTATAAAATATCAGACCAAAGTGAAACTCATTTTGTGAGTTTTGCAGTAGTAGGATAGGTGAATGTTTTAATAATAAACAGTTTAAAACATTGTCAGGAAAAGAAGGCCTGGTAATCTACAGCTCATGTATCATCAGTAGTCATGTTTATTTAATAATTTCTGCGAAAGAAAATAACCTGAGCAACGTATTGGGAGATTTTAAAAAATTTACCAGCAAACTTACCGCTGCAATACTAGCAATCATGTCGAAAGCTGTAAGGGATGGATGATTAAGATTTTTAAAAAAGCTGGAGAATTAAACAGCAGGAATACAAATCATCAATTTTGGCAACAGGATAACCAGCCTAATGAAATATTTACTCTTCAATTTGACGCCCAAAAATTAGCATATATACATAACAATCCGGTAGAAGCAGGAATAGTAGAAAAGGCAGAAGAATATATTTACAGCAGTGCCAGAGATTATTATTATGGCAAGCAATGCGGGTTATTAAAGATTGAATTTTTCTTGTAGGCATAAGCTTTGTAAGTCCTAAGTTGCAAACTCAGGACAGCGCTACCTACAGGTCGGTCTTAAACTACGGATAGCGGAGGGGACAAGTGGCGTGAGTGAACTAAGATAGGTGGATGAATAATAACCTATTTCGGAGGTTCGTTTGTACACGAATCCCGCTAGTGTGAAACCCAGGCAGCGGGATAATGATCATTTATTGGCATAACATTTTCGTCAAAAAAGTGTTATTTTAGGTGTATTTAATTCTGTTTAATTAACCTTCAAAATTATGGAGAATGCTCCTCAGCCTCTCAATGAATCATTGCGGCTCGAAGCACTAAGAGAGTACAATATTCTTGATAGCCTTTCTGAAAAGGATTATGAAGATATTACCGTGTTGGCGGCAACTATTTGTAAAACCCCTTTTTCACTCATCACTTTTATTGACAAAGACCGGCAATGGTTTAAATCACACTATGGAGTTTCAATTTCTGAAACAAAAAGAGAATATTCGTTTTGCGCCCATGCTCTCAACTCGCCTGAGGAAGCCTTAGTAGTGGAGGATGCAAGAAAAGATAAGCGCTTTGCTGATAACCCGATGGTAACAGGCGACCCTTATGTAATTTTTTATACAGGTATGCCATTAGTAAATCCTGATGGTTATGCCTTCGGCACTTTATGCGTTTTAGATCACGAGCCGCGAAAGTTAACGGGCGAACAGTTAAGCGCTCTACGAACTTTATCAAACCAGGTAGTAACATTGTTGGAGATGCGGAAGTCAAATATTACGCTTCAAAAAATCAAAGATGAATTGGAGATAAGAAACAAAGAACTGGCGCAATTTGCCTCTGTAGTATCGCGTGATATAAAAGTACCGCTGTCTGGTATTATAATGGCTAACCAGCTTTTGGATGAACAATTTAGTGAAGCACTTGGTAATGAAGGTTGCGAGGTTCTAACTGTTTCAAAACGATCTACGGAGAAAATTAATTCACTTGTTGAGGGCATCTTATCTTATTATAAAGGAGATGAATATTCCGGCGACGTTCAGCAATTTAATATTACTGAATTTTTTGAGTATATGCTTTCTGCACTTCCTGCAAATAAAAAATACCAATTAGAGTATCCCCGGGATAGCACTAACGTTACTATGAATAAATCTCAACTGGAACAGATATTCGCCAATCTCGTTAGCAACAGCATTCAATATAATGATGAAGATGTAATTAAAATTAAGATTACTTTTTCTGAAGCCCCCCAGCAATATTTCTTTTCCTTTAGTGATAATGGAATTGGAATTGCAAAGGAAGACCAGGAAAAAATTTTCACCCTGTTTACAACAGTTCCTTCAAAAGTCCTGGGTGATAAAACAAGCCACGGCATTGGCCTTTCCACCGTAAAAGAAATTGTAGAAAAGAACGGCGGTATTATCACGATAGATTCCACTCCGGGCAGAGGGACTAAAATTTATTTTAATATAAAAAAAGGCTGGCCGATAGCCAAAACACTTTAAACGTAGTTCTTGGCCGTGCTTCTTCTCAAAGCAAGAATTGGTATAAAATCACATGGAATGTCTTTTATCATAAAAGCTATACCCTTTGGAGATTCCCGTAAAATAGCAGAGAAAGCCTTAGTTATTTCTTCGTTTTTTAATTTTTTCACATCGGCATATGCCAGCCCTGTATAGCAACAAAATAAAAAAACATCCCGGATTTGCGTTAAGCGTTCAGTTGCAAATTTTTTATTGGCTATTTTCTCTATTTCATGGTCTATAAGATAGTCTCGTTGAACGATTTCCAATTTCCAGTATGATTTGCAAATGGATCAACTGTAATCTAACCATTGGAAAGGCAGATTCGAATTATCTTACCAAAATTGCTAATATATTTAACGGTCCAATTATTTCCGCAGTTCCGAACGCTTCTTAGAACGAATTATGTTTTTATTCGGTGAGTAAATTTTATCGTCAAAATTACTCACCGAATTACTCACCAGAATTTTGCGATTTAGTGAATGTTTTGGTGATCGCGCCGTAAATAAAAAAGCCAGCAAACATTGCATTTGCAGGCTTTTAATACATTTTGATATTGATTTCAGCGGAGACTAAGGGATTCGAACCCTTGATACAGTTTCCCGTATACACACTTTCCAGGCGTGCTCCTTCAACCACTCGGACAAGTCTCCATTCATCTGAGCTTTCCTAATAGAAGTTCACACTTTCTCAGCAAGCATTCGCACAAATTCCAAAAAGGATTGCAAATCTACAACATCATTCAAGAACTTTTTCCATTTGCATAGCTCCGCGAACCTTTAATAAGTATCTGTGCATTTTCAATGTGCTGCTCTTCAACCATTCTCTTGCCTGCAAAACATTGTCGTAATTAATATATTGATGTCGTAAGTTCCGGAAGTCTTCGCCAACAAGCACCACTGCCTCCCAATTATATTTATCAATAATTGAAATAATCGCAGCATGCTCATGTTCACTTTCGGGGCCAAGTTCCATCATGTCGCCCAGCAATAGAATCTTTTTATCTCCCTTCAGCGCGGCAAAATTTTCTATAGCCGCCTTCATGCTTGTGGGGTTGGCATTATAAGCATCTAATATGATAGTATTGCTATTTTGCTGTATCAATTGTGAGCGGCTGTTGGAAGGCCTATAATTTTCAATCGCCTTTTTTATTTTTTCATCTTCAACCTTAAAATACCTGCCTATACATACCGCGGCTAATACATTCGGAAGATTATAATCTCCTACAAGATTTGTTTTTATGTCCAACGTTTTTAAACCACCAATACGCACCTCAAGAAAAGGATCATTCCGCGTTATGTTACCATGAAGATCCTCACCGTCATTGCCATAATAGATAACATTACTTATTCCCTTGCTCAAATCAACAACAGCGGTATCGCCTGAATTTACAAAGGCAGTTCCGTTATTGTTTCGAAGATATTCGAAAAGCTCTCCCTTTGCTTTTTTTACATTTTCTGCACCGCCAAAGCCTTCAAGATGCGCCTTACCCACATTAGTGATAATGCCATGGGTTGGCATGGTATATTCGCAATATCCGGCAATCTCTTTTAGATGGTTGGCGCCCATTTCAATTACGGCCATCTGTGCATCGGGCTTTATTTTTAAAATTGTAAGAGGTATGCCAATGTGATTGTTTAAATTTCCCTGCGTAGTATAAGTTATAAACGTAGAAGACAACACTTCATGTAAAAGTTCTTTAGTTGTTGTTTTTCCATTGCTTCCGGTGATGGCTATAAACGGAACCGGAACCCTGCCTTCAATATCGTTACTAAATTGCCTCCTGTGATAATATGCGAGTTCCTGTAAGGTTTTTAGAACATCACCTGTTTGTATAATACGATCGTTTGTAAACGAAGTATTTTCATCTGCGAATACAAAAGCGGCACCTTTTTCAATGGCTTCTTCAGCAAAAAGATTTCCATTAAAACTGGCGCCCTTCAATGCAAAGAACAGATCGTCTTTTTGCACCTTCCTCGAATCTGTTTGTATGGAAGGATACTGCTGGTAAATCGTATATATTTCTTCAATGCGCATTCTGGCAAATTTACTATGGGTTTCGGATAAAAATAAAAAACCTCTCATTTTACAATAAGAGGTTTCAATTTATAAAAAAGTTTTTACTAGACTTTCTTCTTTTTATTTTGCTTTCGTTTGCCAAAAATATTCCCTTCCTTAAATCCATTGCCTTCAGGGCTGCCAAGCCTTGTCATCGCACATCTGAAACCTACAGTGCTGCTTGCCTGGTCTTCTTCCATATAACGCCTTGCGCCCGGCGATAGCCAATAAGGCATATCATTCCAGCTGCCACCTTTTATAACCCGTGATTTATCACTTACCAACGTGGATATGCCATAACCATAAGTAACATTTGAAATAGAATCTCCATCTAAGTAGTTAATCACATCGCCCTTTTGATAATTACGGCGGTTAACAGCTTCCGAATCCGGAACGACAACTTTTTTCAAACGGCCCAATGTATCTCTTTCATATTCGCCCTGGGCATTCTTATAAAATTTCGAAAATTTATTACCACGGAATGGATTTACATCATCTTCATCAAGCGGTGTTTGCGGACGGTAAACATCCCCAACCCACTCGCTTACATTTCCACTCATATTATATAATCCATAGCCATTAGGATAAAAAGACTTTATAGGCCCTGGTATAGCAGCACGGTCATTTAATCCGCCTGCAACACCCATCACATCACCATTTCCTCTTTTAAAGTTGGCTAAGAACTGGCCCTGCCAGCTTCCCCGGCGGTTATCGCGCAACCCATTTACATTCTTGCTCCATGAATATACCTGCTGATTGGAAAGAACTTCTTCACCATGATTTTTTTCTTTAGTACGGGTGTGGATTTTGAGCTATTATACCATAAGCGGCATATTCCCATTCAGCTTCGGTTGGTAAACGGTAGCCGGGCAATAAAAGGCCATCTTCAAAGGTGATCACTTTTCTTGCTCTTCCGCTTACATCTTTGAGGCCGCCTTTTTTGGGAGCAATTTTATTATTGATCATTTCAGGATTCATCAGGTAAGTATCTGTATTGAAAGTTTGCTCACCCTGGCCGCCCTTCATTGCTGCTAATGGCGCTTTTTTATTTAAATAACCTTTATCAATTAATATTTTTTCATTTACCCTGTCACTTCTCCAGATACAAAAATCATGGGCCTGTTCCCAGGTAACTCCTACTACGGGATAATAATTATAGGCAGGATAGCGGAAATAATATTCCACATAAGGTTCATTATATGCAAGTTCACTTCTCCACACCAAAGTATCAGGCAAAGCCATTCTCATTACGGCAGTATCACTATCAAATGTGTTTCCAAGCCAATAGAGATATTCGCGGTAATGCACGTTGGCAACTTCTGTTTCATCAATATAAAATGAATTTACACTTACCCTGCGCGGAACGTTATTCCAGTCGCCCATAACATCTTCTTCTTTGGCACCCATTACAAAAGTACCACCCTGTACAAAAACCAAGCCCGGGACCGGATTTCTGTTCTTTAGCTTTAAGTACATGGAAATTACCATAATTTTTATCATCATAATTCCAGCCGGTTACAGAAGACTTGTCTTTCTTTTTATGACAGGAAGTAAATGTAAAAGATGCAGCCAGGATAATAAAGCATAATTTTCCGGCAGATATTGATTTTAGCATGGGCATTCGTTTTGCGAATTATTAACGAAAGGTTTTCTTTGTTATTGTGTCAAGGATACAATTGTAACTGCGAATATAAATACTTTATTTCATTTTAAAATTTGAATAAAATCAATTTTCAAAGACATCGTAAATACTTTTGCAAACTATTCACAAATCAAGCCGAGCGTATGATATTTTAAGGCAATGCGGCTGATTCTCTTTGGAATCTGTCAAGGTTATTAATGATTGATACTGCTGAATGACAGTCTTTTTTAATACAATATAAGGTACCATTAAACGTTCATTTGATGATGAATTTCAAAATAATTGAAGCGTTGGCATTTATAGAATCGTGCAATGAGTGTATATGAAATTTACTGAGCGCTCAAACCTCTTGTTTTAGAAGAGTTTGAAGTTTTTATAAATAAGGCCTGTTTTCATATTTTAGTTGCCCATTTCAATAAAAAATTTATTTTTACAAATCCAAAAACTGTTTTCTATAAAGTTTAGCTCTACCTAACCAAGCAAAATTACAAATGAAACAAGCAACTTTGAGATTAACGGCATTAGTGATGCTGATAGGGTGTGCATTTGTCGTTAACGCCCAAAGCAGTACCAATCCAATTAACGTTGTTACCACAGCGGTTCCGTTTTTAAGAATTTCTCCGGATGCCCGCTCAGGTGGTATGGGAGATGTTGGAATTGCAACTATCCCGGATGCAAATTCATCTTTCTGGAACCAGGCAAAAATTCCATTTGCCGTAAGTAAATCGGCTATTCGATGTAACCTATACTCCCTGGCTAAAAGGGCTTGACCTTAACGATGTATATCTTGCTTCTCTTGCAGGGTATTATAAATTAGATGAATTTCAGGGTATCTCAGCCTCTTTGAGATATTTTAGTCTTGGTAATATTCAATTTACTGATAATCTGGGTAATGATCTGCAAACTTACAGGCCAAGGGAATTTGCTTTTGACGTCGGTTATTCCCGTAAACTTTCTGATAAGTTAGGCATTGGGATAGCCTTAAGGTATATCAATTCCAATTTAGCCAGCGGCCAATCTGCCAGCGGTTCAACTTATAAAACAGGAAATTCAGTTGCCGGCGATTTTAGTTTATTTCATGATGGTACTGCAGGTAAAGCAAATGGTTCAGGTTTAAACTGGGGTATAACGCTTTCTAATCTTGGTGCAAAAATTTCTTATACAAATGATGCATCCGAAAAAGATTTTATACCTGCTAACCTGGGCCTTGGAATTGCTTATGTAAAAGCATTTGATGAAAATAATAAAGTGACTTTTGGATTGGATATTAATAAGCTGTTGGTGCCTACTCCTCCGGCTGTTGGCGATTCTGCAGGCTTAGCTAATTATCACAGTAAAGGAGTGGTAAGCAGTTGGTTCAGTTCATTTGGAGATGCACCCGGCGGGTTTAATGAAGAGATTCGTGAATTCCAAATATCGGTTGGGGCAGAATATATGTATAATAATCAATTTGCTTTTAGGGCAGGATATTTTTATGAAAACCCAACCAAAGGAAGACCGTAAATATTTTACGCTTGGCGCAGGCTTGAATTATAATATGTTTGGCTTAAATTTCTCTTACCTTATTCCTTCAGGAAGTGGCATTAACCGCAACCCGTTGTCAAATACTTTGCGCTTCAGCCTTATTTTCAACCTCGATAAAGAAACTGCTGTTGGTACGACAACCACGCAACAATAAATAATTCCTCCGGAACTATCTGTTTTTTCGCCTCCGTTGTGAGGCGTTTTTTTTAAAGGTTGGCTAATGGTTGGCTGATGCTTCTCAAGGTTAACATTTACGCATTGCCGAGATCGTTATAATTTCCTCTATCAATCATATACTCTTGTCTCTATTTTTAAAAAAGGTGTGCGGTTGATTAATTCATGCCATTATTCTACTAAGGTTTATCACAAAATAACGGTTTCAATTTTTTAAGAAAAAGTTTATTACAAAAGACAATAGCATTCAGCACCTGTAAGTAAGATAAACTAAAGGTTCTTAGCATAGATATATACACGATAAACTTCTTTAGTTTTACACACAAAAATCAACAGTCGATTCAGTTACCTTTGTAAAGTTTAAAACCTGTTCACTTAACAATTAACAAATGACAATGCCATTCAGAATAGGATTTGGGATTGATTTCCATCAATTAGTTGCTGACAGAGAATTTTGGATCGGCGGCGTTAAACTTGTGCACCATAAAGGGGCGCTTGGGCATAGTGATGCAGATGTATTACTTCATGCGATATGCGATGCTTTGCTTGGTGCGGCATGCCTGGGAGATATTGGATTTCATTTTCCCGACACTTCAGGAGAATTTAAAAATATCGACAGTAAAATACTTGTTGCAAAGAACTTGCCGGCTCATCAGAGAAGCAGGTTACAGGGTGGGAAACATCGATTGTACTGTTTGCCTCGAAGAACCCAAATTAAAACCCTACATTCCTCAAATGCAGAAGGTGATCGCAGAGATTCTTTCGGTAGATGAAAATGCCGTTTCTATTAAAGCAACCACATCGGAGAAAATGGGTTTTGTAGGCCGTGAAGAAGGGGTAGCTGCTTATGCCACTGCATTGCTTATTGTCGTTTAATAATTAATACAACTTTATTTTTTAAGTGCTGAAATGCATTCCTATCTTTGTTGCAATGCATGATGTGATAATAAAAGTCATCAATACATCAGGAAATAATTTACCTGAATATGCAACCGGTGGTTCCGCAGGAATGGACATAAGAGCCAGCCTTCAAACACCCGTTATATTACAATCTTTGGAAAGAGCCATGATCCCTACCGGCCTTTATTTTGAAATACCCGCAGGTTATGAAGCGCAAATGAGGCCGCGCAGCGGGCTGGCCATAAAACATGGCATTACCTGTTTAAATTCTCCGGGAACTATTGACAGCGATTACAGGGGAGAACTGAAAGTTATTTTGATAAATTTATCTAACCAGCAACAGGTGATCAGTAACGGCGAGCGTATTGCCCAGGTTGTTATTTCACAGGTGGAAAAAGCTTTGCTGCAGCCTGTGGTGCAATTGGAGAATTCTTTAAGAGGTGATGGTGGTTTTGGGCATACAGGATCTATTTAATTTAATAAAACTAGCAATGATAAAATATCTGGTTGTAATAGCTTTGGGTACCGCGTTATTATATGGAGCTGTTGGCTGCCGGTCAACAAAAAAATTACAAACAGCGATTAATAAAAGAGACACAACCATATCGGTGCGCCCGGGAGAAACAAGCGCCGATTCTTTGAAGGGCGCAGCCAGTATTTTAGGGCTCACTTGAAAAAAACCGGATAAACTTTACTACTTTTTCTGCGAAAATAAAGGTGCAATATGAAGATAAAAACGGGAAGCAACCGGATTTTAATGCCTTTATAAGATTGTATAAAGACAGTGTACTTTGGATCTCTATAAACGCAACCTTTCTTAGCATTGAGGCTTTCAGAATTCTCATAACCAAAGACAGTATTATCATTGTCAATAAGCTCAACAAGAAAGTTGAATACCATTCATTCAGTTATGTGCAGGACATCGCCCAGATTCCACTAAATTTTTCTATTCTCCAGGACCTGCTTATCGGCAACCCGGTTTATGTAGGCGATAGTGTCGTTGCGTTTCGAAAAACTGCCAACCATATTTTAATAGGAACGGTAGGTAAATTTTTTAAAAACCTGCTCACTGTTTCCGACGATAATGACCTGATCGAAAGAAGCAAGCTGGATGACATTGATATTAGCCAGAACCGTACCGGCGACCTTACTTATAGCGATTATGAAAAAAATAACGGGGTTTCGTTTGCTACTTATCGTGAAATAACTGTTGCAGAAAAAACAAAGGTAGACGTGAGCCTCTCGTTTAAACAATATGAGTTTAACAAGGAATTATCATTCCCGTTCAGCGTTCCCAGGAATTATAAAACAAAATAAACGTTACCTTAATTATTGCTTTCTGCATAGATGTACATTATTAATCTGACCCGAAAAAACTCATGCGCATGCAAAAGACAATTGTAACTGCATTTTATTTTATTTTGGTTTTTTTTAATGCTGCTGCACAACAAGCGGAGGATAAAGATGCGCTGCAAAAAGAACGTGAGCAGCTAAAAAAAGAAATAGCGGAAACTGAAAAAGCATTAAACGAAACCAGGAAGACTGCAAAAGTTAATATAGGCCAGCTTTCACTGATCAACAGGAAAATGGACCTTCAGCAGAATATAATTGGCAACATCAGCGGGGAAATAAAAAATCTTAATAACAATATTTTCTCTGCACAGAAGGAGGTTAATAAAATGGCGCGCATTCTCGATACGCTTAAAAAAGAGTATGCCAACAGCATGGTATATGCCTATAAAAACCGGAGCAACTATGACTACCTCAATTTTATTTTTTCAGCATCCAGCTTCAATGATGCAATTAAAAGAGTCGCTTATTTAAAATCATATCGCAGCTACCGGGAAATGCAGGCTGAAAATATTCTACGCACACAGGATATGCTGGCAGAAAGAATTCAAATTTTATCAGGAACCAAGCAAAGAAAAAATGTGGTATTGCAGGAGCAGGATAAAGAGATGACACAACTTGAAAGGCAACAGGTGGAGAAAAAAGTGATCGTCGACAAATTAAAGGGCCAGCAAAAAGAACTTACAGCCCAGGTAAATGCAAAAAGAAAACAAGATGCGCAGGCTGAAAAATATGATCACCGCAATGATCAGGAGAGAAATTGAAATTGCCAGGAATGAGGCGGCAAAAAAAGAAAGGGCACGGTTAGCAGAATTGAAAAAAAATAAAGCGGATGCCAAAGACAATACTGCAGATAACACGGCCACTACTAAAACTGTAAATCCTGCTGTAAGGCCCAAATCCACAGGAAGTGTATTGGTAAGTTCGGAGGCAGATAAGGCCCTGGATGCAAGTTTTGAAAGAAATCGCGGCTCTCTTCCCTGGCCGGCTTCGGGCTTTATTATAGCTCACTTTGGGCCAAACAAATTACCCGGGGGCATTAGACTATGATAATCCCGGAGTAACTATCGGCGCAAAAATAGGCGAATCAGTTAAAGCGGTTTTTGATGGTGAAGTAACCCTTGTAAGTTATATAGAAGATAAGCAGGCAGTCTTCATAAAACATGGAAAATATTTTACGGTATACAGCAACCTTGCTTCAGCAGGCGTACAAAGAGGCGACAATGTAAAAACCGGGCAGGTTATAGGCAAAGCAGGCGCCAATGATGAAGGACAGGGCCAGGTTGATTTTATAATTATGAAAGAAAGCAACAATGTAAATCCTGAACAATGGCTCAGGCATTAACCAGGCCCATGACTTTTTTATAGAGCCTTTCATATTGCGGCACGATCGTATCAATATCAAATTTTTGAGCCTGCTCAATTGCATTTTTTTTCATTTCTTCAAATGCCTTGCCGGCTCCGAAAATATCAATTATATTCCTGCTCATATTAGCTGCATCTCCCACATCACTAAGAAAGCCGGTAACGCCATTAATATTTATTTCGGGCAACCCTCCGGCATTTGTCGATATAACAGGCACTCCCGCTGCCATTGCTTCCAGGGCTACAAGGCCAAAGCTTTCATATTCGCTTGGCAATAAAAATAAATCGGATATCGCCAGTATATCTTCCATTTGTTCCTGGCGCCCCAGGAAGCGTATGTCATTGTGCGCCTGGCTTTCGCGGCAAATCCTTCAATATGGGATCTTTCAGGGCCATCTCCCACAAATAAAAGCTTTGAGGGTATTACTTTATTTACTTCTGCAAATACTTTTACTACATCACCTACTCTTTTTACCTTCCTGAAATTCGAAGCATGTAATAAAATCCTTTCATTATTCGGCGCAATTACCTGTTTGAAAGCAAGGATCGGTTTTCTATTAAAACGCTTTACGTCTACAAAATTATAAATGACTTCAATTTCCTTTTCAATTTTAAAATTTCTATAGGTTTCATCACGCAAATTTTTTGAAACAGCAGTAAGGGCATCACTTTCATTCATTGAAAACGTTACCACGGGTGAGTAAGTCTTATCTCTTCCCACCAATGTAATATCAGTACCATGCAAGGTGGTAATTACCGGAATGTGAATTCCTTCTTTTGCAAGTATTTGTTTGGCCATGTAAGCTGCGGAAGCATGAGGTATGGCGTAATGTACATGTAAAAGCTCCACATTGTTATTAATAATTACATCTACCATGGTGCTGGCCAAAGCGGTTTCATAAGGAGGATAATCAAATAAGGGATAAGTGGGAACTCTTACTTCATGATAAAAAATATTAGCGTGAAAACCACTCAGCCTTACAGGCTGCTGGTAAGTGATGAAATGAATATTATGGCCTTTATCTGCAAGCGCTTTTCCGAGTTCTGTTGCTAAAACACCGCTTCCGCCGAAAGTTGGATAGCAAACGATACCTATATTCATATTGAAATTATTTTTGAACAGAGCCCTGGAAAAACTTCCGAAAAGGAAATATTCCGTTTAAATTTTTGTGCAAATTACAATTTCTTTTACGGCGATCTTTCACCGTTTGTATAAACGCATTTACCTGGTGGATCGTTTATGTTTTGTGAAAGTACTTTTATAAAAAGGCTGAGGCGGGGGCCGTTATTACCAGGAGACCGGTAAAAAAAGAGCACTTTCTGTTACTTATATATATTTGCCAAGAATAAAATGAAGACCGTATCCATTCAATATTGAAATGATGGGTTGTAATGAAATATGATTTGTTGCAGGCGTGACGGGTCCCGTTATATCATTATTTATTAACAAGTTTTTCTTATGAAAAAAAATGCAGTTGCTTTTTTCCTGGTTTTAATTTCAATAGCAGGTTATTCACAAGATGCAGATTCTTTACTGGTGAAGAGAATTGTAGATGAAACCCTGACGAATGGTACCGCCTACCCGAACTTAAGGTTGTTGTGCAAACAGGTAGGGCCAAGGCTTTCGGGCTCTTCAAATCACTACAAGGCCGTGTTGCTTACAGAGAAAATGCTGAAAGCAGCCGGTGTTGATACGGTTTACCTGCAGGCCTGTATGGTTCCTCATTGGATTAGAGGCAGCAAAGAAGCAGGAGAAATCACAATGGCCGGTGGAAAAAAATTTGCACTTCATTTAACCGCTCTTGGTAATTCGGTTGCAACAGCCTCGGATGGAATTACCGCGCCTGTAATTGAAGTACGCAGCATGGCGGAGCTTGCGAATCTTGGCGCAGCCGTTATTAAAGGAAAGATTGTTTTTTTCAATTTTAGAATGAATCCAACTTATATAAGTACGTTCCAGGCTTACGGTGAAAGCGGGGTATCCAGAACGCACGGCCCTGCGATGGCTGCAAAATATGGCGCTGTTGGTGCCATCGTTCGTTCATTGGCGATAAACCTTAACGACATTCCGCACACAGGCGTAACCATCTACAATGATTCCTTCCCAAAAATACCGGCTGTGGCAATAAGTACTAATGATGCCGAATACCTAAGCACTCAATTGATGAAAAAAAATGTGTCGAAAGCATGGTTTAAAACAAGTTGTAAAATGCTGCCCGATACTACCGCTTATAATGTAATTGGCGAGGTACATGGCAGCCAGTTTCCCGAAGAAATTATTACGGTTGGCGGCCACCTTGATAGCTGGGATCTGGCAGAAGGCGCCAATGATGATGGTTCGGGAGTAGTGCAAAGCATAGAAGTTTTAAGAACGTTGAAAGCTCTTGCAATAATGCCTAAGCGAACAATACGCGCGGTATTATTTGTAAATGAAGAAAATGGCGGCCGGGGCTCTGAAGCCTATCTTGCAGAAGCAAAAGCAAAAAAAGAGAAACACATATTTGCCCTTGAAAGTGATGCAGGTGGATTTACGCCACGTGGATTTAGCCTTGAAGTCAATGACGAACAGCGCAGCAAAATACTAGGTTGGAAAAATTTGTTTTATCCCTATGGCGTTTATGATTTTTCAGCAGGTGGCGGCGGCTCGGACATTGGCCCTTTGAAAGAAATAGGTACCGCTCTTGCAGGGCTTAGCCCCGATACACAAAGGTATTTCGATATTCACCATGCCGCTACTGATGTTTTTGAAAATGTAAGTGAACGCGAATTAAATCTCGGTGCTGCAAATATGGCTGCACTCATTTACCTCGTCAGCGAGTATGGGTTGTGATGTGATGCAGGAGGCCGTGTAGGCGCTTGTACTCCAACTTTCAACCTTCAACTTTCAACCTTCAACCTTCAACTTCCAAATCTTCAACTTCCAACCTTCAACTTTGAACTTTCAACTTAATTACGTCACCTTAGTTGACATCCGGATTACCGGTATAATCATTTCTTCAAGGCTTACACCGCCATGCTGAAAAGTATTGCGGTAATAATTTGCAAAATGATTATAATTATTCGGATAACATAAATATCCATCCTGCCTTGCAAAAATGAATGATGAATTTATATTAGGCACTGGCAAGCCTGCCTGCCGCGGATCACGGTATGACAATACTTCTTTTGGATCATAATTAAGATTACGTCCATGCTTGTAACGCAGGTTGGCAGTTGTTTGCTTATCGCCCACGACTTTGTGCGGCGTATTTACCCGCACACTTCCATGATCGGTTGCAACAATGAGGTTCAATTTTTTATCAGCGATTTTCTTTAATGCCTGGTGCAGCGGCGAATGCTCAAACCATGAAGCGGTAAGGCTTCTATAGCTTACTTCATCTGCTGCAAGCTCTTTAAGCACTTCCATTTCTGTACGTGCATGGCTAAGCATATCAACAAAATTGTAAACGATAATATTTATATCATTGCTTAACAGGTTGTGCATGTTATCTACCAGCTTTTGCGCATCCTGGTGATTGGTAATTTTTGTGTATGAATATTTGAGATCATCTTTGCGAAGCCGTTTTAGCTGGGCTTTGAAGAAATCCTGCTTCAAATAAATTTTTACCGCCTTCTTCATCATCATTTTTCCATTCCACCGGAAATTGTTTTTCAATTTCTATCGGAAGCAATCCTGCAAAAATTGCATTGCGGCTATATTGTGTTGCCGTTGGCAGAATGGAATAAAAAGTTTCTTCTTCATGTATCCGAAAATTTTCAGAGAATATAGGCTGGATCGCTTTCCATTGATCAAACCTCAGGTTATCGATCAATAAAAAAAAAGTAGGCGTGCCTTTTTCAACATGCGGAAATACTTTAAACTTCATTAAATTATGGCTCATTATAGGCGCCTGCGCTGCCGGATTGGTAACCCAGTTGGAATAATTTTTTGAAATGAATTTAAAAAATTCGGTATTGGCCTCATTTTTTTGCGATTGAAAAACTTCCTGCATTTCGGGGCTGTCACTTTTTTTCATTTCGAGTTCCCAATACACCAGTTTTTTATAAATTTCCATCCATTCGTTATAATCCGGATTGTTATTAAGCGACATAAATAAATCCCTGAACTGTTGCTGGTAAGCAGAAGTTGTTTTTTCGGCAACCAGCCTCCTGTTGTCTATTATTTTTTTTAATGAAAGCCAAACCTGGTTTGGATTTACAGGTTTTATTAAATAATCGGTTATTTGTGAGCCAATGGCCTCATCCATTAAATTTTCCGTTTCATTTTTTGTTATAAGCACAATCGGGATCTGCGTATTTATCGCTTTTATCTTTTGCAAGGTTTCCAGGCCGGTAATGCCAGGCATGCTTTCATCAAGCAAAACAACATCCACTTCATTTTCTTTTACATAATCAATTGCATCAAAGCCATTGCTCAGCGATTTTACTTCATAGCCTTTATTTTCCAGAAACATGATCTGAGATTTAAGGCTTTCCATCTCATCATCTACCCATAAAATTTTTGCTGCGTTCATCTGTAATTTTTAGTTACCTGAATGGTAATTATCAATATTTGCAAAAAGCCTCTCAATTATTAATTGCTTTTAACTAGGCGTATTCGTACAAATGTAATTTATTCCCTTTCCAAAAATTACCTTTGCCGTGCTACACAAGCATTTTAACAATTTGGCAATAAATGGCATTTAGAAAAATAATTAATGATCCTGTATATGGCTTTATAACCATTGATGATGAACTGGTATATACCATTATATCACATCCCTGTTACCAGCGTATGCGCCGCATCCATCAAATGGCAATGGCGCAACTGGTATATCCCGGGCGCTGTTCATACACGGCTGCACCATTCATTGGGCGCTTATCATTTAATGTGCAATGCCATTAACGAATTAAAAAGCAAAGGATTTTCGATTACTCAGAAGAGGAAGAACAAGCTGCAAAAATCGCTGTTCTCTTACATGATATTGGCCATGGCCCTTATTCGCATGCACTGGAAAATACTTTAATAAAGGATGTTGATCATGAAGAGATATCGTTGTTGCTAATGAAAAAAATGAACGAGGAATTAACGGGAAAAATGCAAATGGCGATTGATATTTTTACTGATAAGTATCCAAAGAAATTTCTTCACCAGCTAGTAAGCGGCCAATTGGATGTTGACCGGATGGATTATTTAATTCGTGATAGTTTTTTTACCGGAGTAAGTGAAGGTGTTATCGGTTATGATCGTATTATTAAAATGCTTACAGTACATAACGGAGAATTAATGATCGAGGAAAAAGGAATTTATTCTATAGAAAAATTTTTGGTATCGCGCAGGTTTATGTACTGGCAGGTTTACCTGCACAAAACGGTTTTATGTGCCGAAAAAATGCTGATCAATATCATTAAAAGAGCACAGGCTGTAAAAGCCCAGGCGCCGTCTGCACGAGCTTAATATTTTTTTGCATAACTACCTACAATACAGGAGAAATCGAAAAATACCTTGATGATTTTTGCCGGCTCGACGATTACGATGTACTTGCTGCCATAAAGCTCTGGGTAAATCATCCGGATAAAATTCTATCGATTCTTTGTGAAAGCATCATAAACCGCAAGCTTCTAAAAGTTAAATATTCCGGAAAAATAATTCCGCAGGAACTTGTCGATGAAAAAACAGCTTTGGTAAAAAAGCACCTGCACTATTAGTGAAGAAGAAGCAGAATACCTTGTTTTTAGCGGCGAAATCCTGCAACAAAACTTACAGCACCGTTGATGAGCATATAAATATTCTTTTTAAAAATGGCGAAATAAAAGACATTTCAGAAGTTGACAATGCGCTTATAAATCAAACATTATTTGGCACGGTAAAAAAATTTTACATTTGTTTCCCGAATACGGAACAAATTATAGTTTAACTTTTACATAGAATAGCCGTCTGTATAGTAGATAAATAAATAAAAATGGAGTTCACAGCAACACAAATATCTTCTCTTATAAATGGAAAAATTGAAGGAGATCCCGATGTTATTGTTTCTTCTTTTGGGAAACTTGAGGAAGCACAGGCAGGGCAGCTCGCATTCCTTGCAAATCCAAAATATGAAGAATTTTTATATTCAACCAGGGCATCTATCATAATAATTAATAATACCCAGCAGGTCGATAAAAAAGTAGATGCAACCCTTATACGCGTACCCGATGCATATTCTGCTTTTGCAATTATTTTAAGCGCTCACGATAAAATGGCTGCAGCTAATCTTACAGGAATTCAACAGCCGGTTTATATTGCTGCAACCGCCAAAATGGGTGAAAATATATTTATTGGAGCTTTTACTTATATAGGAGATAATGCAAGAATCGGAAATAATGTAAAATTGTATCCGCAGGTTTATATCGGTAACAATGTTTCCATTGATGATAATTCTATTTTATTTCCCGGCGTAAAAATTCACCATGATTGTACAATTGGAAAGAATGTTACGATACATGCGGGTTCCGTTATAGGCAGTGATGGGTTTGGCTTTGCCCCTCAACAGGATGGTAGTTTTAAAAAGGTACCGCAAATAGGTAATGTTGTTGTGGAAGATAATGTTGAAATAGGCGCCAATGCTACAATTGACCGTGCAACTATTGGTTCAACTTTAATAAAATCCGGGGCGAAGCTGGATAACCTTATTCAAATCGCGCATAATGTTGAAGTTGGTAATAATACAGTTATTGCGGCGCAGGCAGGTATCAGCGGGAGCACAAAAGTTGGCAGCAATGTAATGATTGGCGGGCAGGCAGGTATTGTGGGGCACCTGCATATTGCGGATGGAAGTAAAATCAATGCACAAAGTGGCGTAAGCAAATCTATAAAAATTCCCAATACTGCCGTTACCGGCTCGCCGGCTTTTGATTATGCGCATGCACTTCGCAGCCAGATACTAAGCCGTAACTTGCCTGATCTTGAAAAAAGAATTAAAGAACTTGAACAAATTCTCGAACGCCTTATAAATGAAAAGGTAGCAGAATAAAATTCCCTTCGAAATAATTCTTTGAAATTTCCCTGCTAAGCTGCTAATTTTAAAAGCAATAGTTTTCATACTTTCGTACCCATGCAACTATTGAATTCGAAAGAGGGATATTTTCAACATACCATACAAGAAGAAGTAATTATTTCAGGTGCAGGCATTCATACCGGCCAGTCTGTGACCATGCTTATTAAACCAGCCGAACCTAATACCGGAATCAATTTTCAAAGAACGGATCTTCCTGGCAAGCCCATTGTAAAAGCAGATGTTGATAATGTAATTGAAACAAACCGCAGCACCACTATCGAATATAACGGCGCAAGAGTAGGTACCATTGAGCACATGATGGCCGCTTTAACGGGCATGCAGATTGATAATGTACTCATAGAGATTGATGGCGAAGAAGTGCCAATACTCGATGGCAGTTCGCAGCTTTTTATTGAACATCTTTCCAAAGCCGGTATTAAAAAACAGGATGCTGCCAAAAATATATTATAATATTCATCACAATATTAGTTTTGTTGATGATGAAAAAAAAGTGGAGATGGTAGCCTTGCCTTATGATGGATACCGTATCAATACCCTTATTGATTTTAACTCACCGGTTCTTGGAACACAGCATGCCGACCTGCGCAATATGGCAGATTTCAAAAAGGAAATCGCCCCCAGCCGCACTTTTTGTTTTTTTCATGAGCTGGAACTTCTTAATTGCCAATGATCTTATAAAAGGCGGTGATATCAATAATGCGATAGTGGTGGTTGATAAACCGGTAACAAAAGACCAGGTGGAACGCATATCAAAAATATTTCATAAAGAAGATGTAAAAGTGAGTGAAGCGGGAATTTTAAATAATCTCACCCTTCGTTTTCCCAATGAACCTGCCAGGCATAAACTGCTGGATGTTGTAGGCGACCTGGCACTTGTTGGTTATCCTTTCAAAGCACATATTATTGCCAACAGGCCGGGCCATTCTTCCAATATTAAATTTGCAAAAAAAATAAAGGAACATATTAAGAAATATAAACACCGGCAGGATATTCCAAAATATGATCCCAATCTGCCTCCTCTTCTCGATATCCAGGAAATTGAAAGAACATTACCGCACCGCTACCCGTTTTTAATGGTGGATAAAATAATTGAACTTACCGATACGCATGTGGTGGCTATAAAAAATGTAACTTATAATGAACCATTTTTCCAGGGGCATTTTCCCGGTAACTCTGTAATGCCGGGAGTTTTGCTTGCTGAAGCGCTTGCGCAGGCCGGCGGGTTTATAGCCATTCCCAGGAATACGGAAGATAAATATGATACTTATTTTCTCAAAATTGATAACTGTAAATTCAAACAAAAAGTAGTTCCGGGAGATACACTTATTTTAAAAATGGAATTGATGCATCCCATCCGCAGGGGCATTTGCGAAATGCGCGGTACCGTATATGTTGGCGATAAAATTGTTACCGAAGCCATATTGATTGCACAAATAGTAAAAAGACCTAAAGCCTGATATATGATTAGTCCGCTTGCACATATTCATCCGGCTGCACAGATCGGAAAAAATGTAAAAATTGATCCTTTTGCGGTTGTGGAAGAAGGCGTGATTATTGGCGAAGGCACACATATTATGTCGCATGCTGTTATCATGAAGAATACGGTTATCGGTAATTCTTGCAATATTTTTCCAAGTGCAGTTTTAGGTGCCATACCGCAGGATTTGAAATTTGATGGCGAAGAAACATTTGTTGAAATAGGCGATAACACTACTATAAGGGAATTTGTTACGGTTAACCGGGGAACCAAAGATAAATGGAAAACTGTAGTTGGCAGCAATTGCCTGTTAATGGCTTACTGCCATATTGCACACGATTGTATTGTAGGAGATCATGTAATAATTGCCAATTCGGTTCAGCTTGCAGGCCATGTGGAAATAGGAGATTATGCGATTATTGGTGGCATGGCCGCCGCCATTCAATTTTCTAAAATAGGAGCCCATTGTTATATTGCAGGCGGCACAGAAATTATAAAAGATGTACCTCCGTTTATTAAGGCAGGCCGCACGCCTCTAAGTTATGTAGGGGTAAACTCTGTTGGATTGCAAAGAAGAGGCTTTTCATCAGAAAAAATAAATAGCATTCTTGAAATTTACCGGAATATTTTTACCCGTGGATTGAATACGACACAGGCAACTGAATTTATTGAAAGGGAATTACCTGAGACCGAAGAAAAAACCGAGATCATAAAATTCATCAGGGAAAGCAAACGGGGTATTTTAAAAGTATCTGCCAAAGAAATTACTGATGAATATTAAGCTTACCAACCTGGGTAAACGCTACAACCGGGAATGGATTTTCCGAAATTTTAATTTCCAATTTACTATCAATAAGCATTATGCCATCACCGGGCCTAACGGTTCCGGCAAATCAACACTGCTCCAAATTATTGCAGGGTCAACTATCTATAACGAAGGGAACATTGTATATCAGCACTTTGATAAAACGATTGAGCCGGAAAAAATCTTTAAAAAAATTTCTTTTGCGGCTCCCTATCTTGACCTTGTGGAAGAAATGACACTTGAGCGAATTTTTTAATTTTCATCATAAAATGAAAGGATGGATTCCGGCACTTGACTACAAAACAAATTATTTCTTTATCAGGCCTTGAAAAATCTGCGCATAAGCAACTCCGTTATTTCAGCAGTGGTATGAAACAAAGGGTTAAGCTTGCACAGGCCATTTTTAGTAATGTGCCGGCTGTATTGCTTGACGAGCCTACTACTAATCTTGATGAAGAAGGAATACACTTGTATCACCGGTTAATTACTGAACATTGCAAAAAACGATTGGTTATTGTAAGCAGCAACGATAAACAGGAATATGAATTTTGCCATGAAGTATTAAATATGATGGACCTGAAAAAGACCATATCATAAAATATTGCCTTTTATAAAATATTTTATTTTTTAATCAACTTGACTTCCTAAATTTATTTTTCAAAACACATTTGCATGAAACTGAATGAACTCCTTTTATTGAGCTTACTATTACCATTTGTTGTAACCGCCCAGCCCCGCTTGCCAAAAGATTATTACTGGAAAAAAATGCCCAATGGATTAGAAGTGGTTGTAATCGAAAACAGCAAAGTGCCACTGGCAACTATTGAAATTGCCGTAAAAAATGGCGCCTATACCGAAGGCCCTGAATACAGCGGGCTTTCACATTTGTTTGAACACATGTTTTTTAAAGCCAACAGAGATTACCCGACGCAGGAAAAATTACTAAAAAGGACACAGGAACTGGGCGCGATCTGGAATGGCACGACCAACGTAGAAAGAGTAAATTATTTTTTTACTTTTAATAAGGATAGCCTGGACGCCGGATTAAAATTTATGAATGCCGCTATTCGCTTTCCCATTTACCGTACGGAAGATATGCAGAAAGAAAGGCCGGTTGTTGACGGAGAATTTCAGCGCAATGAAAGTAATCCCTTTTTCCAGCTTTGGATTGCATGCCAGCAAAAACTCTGGGGCGATAATTTTACCCGGAAAAATCCTATAGGCGATCATAATATCATCAATACCGCTACCCCGGAAAAAATGATGGTCATCAAAGACAAATATTATTTTCCTAACAATTCTATCCTGGTGATATGTGGTGATATAAAACATGATGCCGCATTTCGCTGGCCGATAAAATATTTGGTGACTGGGCAAACAGTGGATTTGATCCACAGGTAAAATATCCTATCCCTGATTTTGCCCCGTTGCAGTCAACTCAATATTTTGTGAAAGAATCTTCTATAGCAAAAACACCCTACATGATGTATTGGTGGCAGGGCCCCGATGTTCCACATGATTCGGCCGCAACAATTGCAGCAGATGTTTTCTCGACCATCTTAGGCTTAAATTCTTCTAAATGGCAGCAGGCATTAATAGATAAAGGCCTTGCCACGAACGCCTCCGTAAACTATACGACGCTTAGCCATGTGGGGCCCATACAAATTTTTGCCGTTCCCAATCCGAATAAATTAAAGGAATGTCATGAAGAGATTTTAAAACAAGTCGGGATGTGGATGCAGGACGATTATTTTACGGATGAACAGTTGGATGATGCCAAACAAACGATACGCAGAAATGATATTCGTGCCAAAGAAAAGCCTTCTTCCTTACCAAGCCAGTTAACCTATCATTGGTGCAGTACTTCATTGGATTATGGTACCGATTATATTGACAACTGTATGAAAATAACAAAGAAGGACATTCAAAATTATATTGCGAAATATATCGCGGGAAAACCTTATGTGGCAGGAATGATCATCAATGCAGACATGAATAAAGCTGCCAAAACTTCTGAATTTTTCAAATCAAATTAATAATTCTGATAAAATTTATTATATGCCTGGAAAAAAACTTCAAATAAAAAAAATAGCAATAATTGTATTTTTTACACTTATATCGCTGGCATTAACAGCACAACGAAAAGACGCATATGAAATGAACGTTGATGGAGTAAAAGTAATTGTGCAGCCGGGCGGTAATGATATTGTGGAAATCCAAACAATAATAAAAGGCGGCGTTCAAAATTACCCACTGAGTAAGGAAGGCATTGAAACCCTGGCAATGACTGCATTAACCGAATGCGGTACTTCGAAAGACGATAAAAACAGTTTTAAAAATAAATTAGATAAGGTAGATGCCCAGGTGTATGGATTTACCGGTATGGATTATGCGACGTTTACTATGAACTGTATTAAAAGCTGATTTTGATGTGGTATGGCCTTTATATGTTGACGCGCTCACAACGCCGCTTTTTGATCCTAAGGAATTTACCCGTGTAAAACAGGACGCTATCAATATTTTAAAATCACGCGAATCACAACCTGATTATGCAATCGCGAAAATGGCAAGGGAAACTGCCTTTGCAGGAAAAGATTATGCAAAATCTCCTGAAGGAACAGAAGCGATTTTAGGCGCATTAACGGCTGAAGAAACCAAAGCCTACTATCAATCCATACTTACTAAATCAAGGTTAGTGATTGTTGTAGTTGGAGATATTGACAAAACAATTCTCGAGCAAAAAATAAAAGCAATGCTCGATCCACTTCCCGCGGGAAAGCCGTTTACTTTGAAAAAAGAAATGTATTCTCCATCGCAAAACACCTTCAAAACGGACAAAAAGGAACTGGCAACAAATTACATTACCGCAGTTAGCGGCGGGCCTAACCCCGGAACACCCGATTTTAATGCGTTTCTTTTAGGCATGAGAATTTTCTATGACCGTAATTTTTTGGAAGTGAGGACCAACAATGGCTTGTCATATGCGCCCTTCGCTTACTTTAATGGTGGATTGACTTCATCTGCAAATATTGGTGTATCTACTACAGAACCTGATAAATATATTGCCGTGGTAAAAAATTTAATCAATAAAACAAAACAGGAAGGCTTTACTGAAGCGGAATTAAAGAACATGAAATCGACTTACATCACGAGTTTTTACTACAGGCAGGAAACCAACAATGCACAGGCGTCTTCACTTGCGTCAAATGAAGTGCTGCACAATAACTGGCGAAGATCTCTTACCCTAAATGAAGATCTCAAAAAAGTTACTGTCTCTGATGTCAATAAGGTGTTCAATAAATACATTAAAAATTTGACCTGGGTTTACCAGGGCGATCCCTCCAAAGTTGATCCTACTCTCTATACTTCTGATGCAAAAATAAAATTACCACCTTCCAAAGCGACAAAAACGATAATAAACTGATCCATGTAAATAGCTACCTGCTGCTTGCAATCAATAAATTCAAATCGGTAAATTTAAGATCGAAGCGTTCGCTGAGGTGGAAGTTGGTGAGTGCGCCCTTAAATAAATAAATGCCGCTACGGATATTTATTTTATACCATACGAGGTTTTCAAATCCCCCGTCATCTGCCATTTCAAGCATAAGGGGCATTAACACATTGCTGATAGATTGCGAGGCGGTACGTGCGAAACCACTTGGGATGTTGGGCACACAATAATGAATCACATCATATTTCCTGAAAACCGGAGTTTTATGAGAGGTAATGGAAGAAGTTTCAAAACAGCCGCCATGATCAATACTTACATCGACGATCACACTTCCGGGCCGCATCTTGCTTACCATCTCTTCAGTTACAACTACGGGTGTTCTGCCTCCTGAAGATGATAATGCCCCTACAGCTACGTCGCAGGTTTTCAGCTGTTTTGATAAAATACCCGGCTCTATAACGGAGGTGTATAGACGCACACCTATATTATTTTGCAATCTTTTCAAACGGTAAATGCTGTTGTCAAAAACCTTTACACTTGCTCCCATAGCCAGTGCGGTACGGGCTGCCTGTTCGCCCACAATACCTGCACCTATGATAATAACTTTTGTCGGCGGAATTCCCGAAATGCCCCCGACCAGGACTCCCTTTCCGTTATTGGCATTGCTAAGGTATTGCCCGGCAATAAGCATTACTGCACTGCCGGCTATTTCGCTCATACTGCGTACGATAGGGTTGTGGCCACTATCATCTTTTAAGTTTTCAAAACTAAGGGCGGTAATTTTTTTCTCGATCATTTTTTCCAGGATCTCCTTTTTCATCGCGGAGAGATGTATAGGAGAAATGATAAACTGGTGAGGCTTTAACATGTCAAGCTCATCTTCACCTACGGGCGCACTTTTTACGACAATATCACATTCAAATACGTGTTTTTTATGGCTTACTATTTTAGCGCCGCACTCACTGTAATCTTTGTCGGAGTAACTGGCGCCTTCTCCTGCTTTGCTTTCCATTACGACCCTGTGGCCATTCGCTATCAATACGCTCACGGCTTCAGGAGTAAGTGAAATCCTGTTTTCCTGGAAAGAAGTTTCTTTAGGTATGCCTATAAATAAGTCTACTCCCCGGGGCTTGATATCCAGGGTCTCTTCAAGAGTTTCGTAAGTAAATGAGGGAGAAACAAAAGGTTTCGAAGTTGCCATGGATAAATATTGCAATGAAAAGTATTATAAAAATAATTTTTTATTGGGGAAGTTGCACAATCAATTTTCTCGTGCCGTCAGAAAGGGCCTGCAAAGAAATATAAACCGTTTGTGGCGGAAAGAGTGAGAGAGCATTTTCGGGCCATTCAACCATACACAATTCATCGCCTGCCAGGCAGTCTTCTACTCCTGCTTCGATGGCTTCTTCGATATTCTTAATTCTATACAGGTCGAGGTGATAAATAATAGCTTCATTTTCCAAATGATACTCCTGGATGATGGCATAGGTAGGGCTTGTGACTGCTTCCTTCACACCAATCTCTTTGCAAACCGCATGTATAAAGGTGGTTTTGCCGGCGCCTAATTCCCCGGAAAATGCGAACACTTTATAGGCTTTGCAATATTTAATAAAGTCTTTTGCTGCATTTTGAATACCAGCGAGCGTAAAAATTATTTCCATTGCATTGCCCTTTTTGTAAAAATAGCACTAAGCCCAAAAGCTTTTTGAAAAAGAAAATGTATGTTTAATGCCCGACCGTTGCCCCGGCGGCACCGCAAGCGATTTGTTTCTACAGGCTCCATCGCGGGCTGCGGCAGAAGGCTAATTTCATGATAATATCGGAATAATATAACAACCCTTAATTTTTCATCAGTATTTTTAACAGACACGTAATTAAAGATTTTAAGTTTATTAGATTGAATGGAGAGTCCTGTTAACATATTGCAGAAGTATTGGGGTTATGACGCTTTCAGGCCCTTGCAAAAAGAAATTATTGACTCTGTGGTAGCTGGCCATGATACGCTTGCATTAATGCCAACAGGCGGTGGAAAATCTATTTGCTTCCAGGTTCCTTCATTGATGCAGGACGGGTTGTGCCTGGTAATAAGCCCGCTGATTGCTTTAATGAAAGACCAGGTGGGCAATCTTAAAAAGAAAGGAATTCCCGCGCTTTCTATTTATTCGGGAATGAGCTATCCAGGAGGTAACAAAAACGCTCACAAATGCCATGCACGGAAATTTTAAGTTTTTATATGTGTCGCCCGAAAGGCTGGAAACGGAATTATTTTTAGAATATTTGCCCTCTATTCATATCAACCTTATTGCTGTTGATGAGGCGCATTGTATTTCGCAATGGGGCTACGATTTCAGGCCGCCTTATCTTCGGATTGCAGACATACGGAAGCATTTACAAAATGTACCGGTTTTAGCGCTTACTGCATCGGCTACACTGTGAAGTGCAGAATGATATCTGCAACAAGCTTGCTTTTACCAATCAAAACCGTTTTCAACAGTCTTTTGAAAGAAGCAATCTTTCCTATAGCGTTTTAGAGCCTTCGTCAAAACAAAATAAGCTGGTGGATATTTTAAAAAAAGTCCCGGCAGTGGAATAGTGTATTGCAAAAGCAGAAAAAGGACGAAAGAAATCGAAGAACTTTTGAATCTAAATGGAATCAATGCAGCCCATTACCATGCAGGCCTTTCCAATGATGTACGAACTAAAAGGCAGGAAGACTGGATAAACAATAAGACGCGCATTATTGCCTGTACCAATGCTTTTGGGATGGGCATTGATAAACCCGATGTAAGAACAGTGATACATTATGATGTTCCGGATGCACTGGAAAATTATTACCAGGAAGCAGGCCGTGCAGGCAGAGATGAAAAAAAAGCATATGCTGTATTATTTTTTAATGAACCGGAAATAAGTGATCTAAAAAAACAATCCGCGATAAGATTTCCGGATATGCAAAAAATTAAAAATATATATAGTTCATTGGTTAATTATTTTCAATTACCGTCAGGTGCCGGTGAGGGGCTTTCGTTTGATTTTGATATAAATGATTTTGTAAAAAATTTAACTGGATGCTTTTACCGTCAATAGTGTATTGAAAATTCTTGGAGCAGGAAGAATTGATAAGTTATAATGAGCAATTTTTTTCGCCGTCAACGGTTGTTTTCACTACCGGTAAAACAGAACTGGAACTATTTGAAAAAGCATATCCGCGCTACGCGCCAGTGATAAAAGGCCTTCTCAGGTCTTATGAAGGAATATTTGACTATGCATGCCCTATTCAGGAAGTCCAGGCTCGCAAAATTTATTTCTGTAAAAAAAGAAAAGCTTATTTCAGATCTTCAGGAAATTAACCGTTGGGGCATTATCGAATATATTCCGCAGAAAGAAAAACCTCAAATACAATTTCTTCAAAATCGGGTTAATACCACTGATCTTATTATTAATCAAAAAAATATATTAAAAAGAAAACTGGCATTTGAAAAACGCCTGGCGGCGATGATCAGTTATATTAGAGATTGCCATACCTGCAGGAGTAAAATGATAGCGGCTTATTTCAATGATACCCAGATAAAGCAATGTGGTATTTGTGATAATTGCCTCGAAGAAAAAAATCTCAGCAATTACAAAAGAGGAATTTGAAAAAATCAGAAAGGGAATTAAAAATGCCATTTCAGAAAAGTCCTGTTAAATTCTAAGCAGCTTACTTCGGCAACCTGAGGGAATTTAAAGAAAACAAAATCTGGAAAATATTAAATTTTTTACAGGAAGAAAACCAGGTAATGTATTACAGAAGACGGATTGATCAAAACAAAAAACTGACACAAGAGTATTCTAATAAATCAATCGTTTAAAACCTGTCTATCACAAACCTGTACGACAAGTAGTACAGATGTCACCTCTGTATTGCAATAAAGCGGGAAATTTTATTTCTACATGGATAATCTCATTTAAAAAAAAAGGGACCCAGATAGAAATCTAGTCCCGCTTTAAAATCCAATATCCTATGAAAAACCGAAACGAAGATAATGTGGAAATTACTATTAAGCAACATTTTTTTGAGATTTTTGAAAAATAGGAGTGTTTCTGCAATTGTATTTAGTTAACGGTAGAGTTTATTGAGTATTAGGAAAGTACATAAACCTTTAATACAGAATACGATTAGAAAAGCCTTAAATGTTGATAAATTAATCAGCAGATTTGACCGGCTGATATTTTTGCGCTTCACCGGAAATTATTTGAAGCACGGTCAGAACCAACTTTTTGTAGCGCTTTTACTTCTTCCTCCAAGTCCCAACGAACCTAATAAACTTCTTACAATTGTATTTCCAGCCGTTCTCATCATGCTTTTTACAATGGTATTATTGGCTACTTTTTCAAAAGTACTTTCTTCGGGCTTAACTGATTTTCTGCGATACAGGTGGCTTGTCGTGGAATTTGGCTGCAGCTTCCTGCAATTTTGCAGTAAGTATTTCGTAAGCGCTGTTGCTATCAATCACCTGGTTATATTTTGCCGCCAATTTTGAATTACTTACTATATTATTAATTTCTGCATCTGTAAGAACATCCATCCTGCTTTTTGGCGTAAGCATCATCACATGGGCAAGAGGTGTTGGAATTCCTTTTTCATTTAAAATAGTTACCAGGGCTTCGCCAATTCCCAATTGGGTGATCAGATCTTCTGTTTTATAAAAAGTTGTTTCGGGATAATTTTGAGCAGTTTGTTTTATTACGGTTCTGTCTGCTGCGGTAAAGGCCCTTAACGCATGTTGTATTTTTAAACCCAATTGCCCCAAAACACTCGCCGGAATATCCATTGGATTTTGCGTACAAAAATAAATTCCGATTCCCTTTGGACCTGATTAGTTTAATTATGGTTTCAATTTCCTCCAGTAAAGCCTTGCTGGCTTCCTGGAAAATGAGATGTGCTTCATCAATAAAAATGATCAGCTTCGGCTTGTCCAGGATCTCCTTCCTCAGGGCAAACTGCATATAATTCTGCCAGCATTTGCAACATAAATGTGGAAAAAAGTTTTGGCTTATCCTGGATATCTGTAACTCTTAAAATACTTATCATCCCTCGGCCATCATCACTGATCCGCATCAGGTCTTCCACTTCAAAACTTTTTTCTCCAAAAAAAGTATCTGCGCCCTGCTGCTGCAATTCTATCACCTTTCGTAAAATAGTTCCGGTTGAAGTGGTAGAAATATTTCCATAAGTAGCCTGCAATTCATTTTTACCTTCATTTCCTACATACTGCAAAACTTTTATAAAATCTTTCAGGTCGAGCAATGGAAGTTTATTATCGTCACAATATTTAAATATCATTGCAACCACTCCTCCTTGCGTATCATTTAATCCCAATATTTTAGTAAGAAGCACAGGGCCAAATTCGGAAACAGTTGCCCGTAAGCGTACTCCTTTTTGTTCACTGAGCGTAAGCAGGTCAACCGGGTAAGCCTGCGGCTTGTAATGTCATTTTCAAAGCTCTGGTAACGCTCAGTAATTTTTTCATTGGCAGTTCCGGCGGCGCCAATTCCACTCAGGTCGCCTTTAATATCCATAAGTAATACGGGAACACTTGCATCGCTCAACCCTTCTGCGATCATTTGAAACGATTTGGTTTTACCGGTACCTGTTGCACCAGCAACCAATCCATGGCGGTTCATTGTTTTTAACGGAAGAAAAATTTCTGCTTCAGGTATTACCTCACCATCAAGTATTGCGGCGCCTATTTTTATAGTTTCTCCTTTGAAAGAATATCCCTTTTTAATGATTTCGATAAATGCATTTTTATTAGCCATTGATTAATTTTTTTGAAAGTTACAAAGTGAAAATCAAAATGATAAGATTGTTTTAACTTTTAAAACACAGTATTTCACTGTAATTAGCAGTCTTATTAAATTATCTTAAACCATTTTCATAAAAACTGAATATCTTTATTCGGAAAAAATACAAAAAATATTATGGAGAATAAAAAACCTAAAATCCTGATTTGTGAAGACGATCCGAACCTTGGCATGGTGTTGAAAAATTACCTGGAGCTTAATGATTATGATGTTGTGCTGGAAAGAGATGGAAGGCTTGGGCCTTGCTGCTTTTCAGCGTGAAAAATTTGATATATGCCTGCTGGATGTGATGATGCCAAATATGGATGGCTTTACTGTTGCCGAAGAAATCAGGAATGTAGATCCGGATATGCCGTTATTCTTCCTTTCAGCAAAAACAATGAAAGATGATATCATTAAAGGCTATAAGCTTGGCGCCGATGATTATATCACCAAACCTTTCGATAGTGATGTTTTGCTTGCATAAAATAAAAGCGATTTTAAAACGTAATGAAGAACTGCACCGTGAAGAAGTGAATGCTGAATATGATTTAGGGCAATATCATTTTAACCCAAGGCTACGCCAATTGGGCGTTGGAAAAGATGTGCAAACATTGTCTCCAAAAGAAAATGAATTGTTGAAAATGCTTTGTGAATATAAAAATGACCTGTTACCAAGGGAAACTGCACTTAAAAAAATCTGGGGAAGCGATACTTATTTCAATGGCCGCAGCATGGATGTTTATATTGCCAAACTTCGTAAATATTTAAAGAATGATCCCAGGATTGAAATTGTAAATATTCATGGAAACGGGTTCAGGCTGGTAGTGCAGGAATAATGAATTACTAATTTCAAGTTATTTATTTAATAGCAAAACCGCAGCCACAAGGGCTGCGGTTTCTGTTCTTAACCTCGTTTCCCAAGGCTTACAGGAATAAAATTGTATTGCAGCGCCAGTTCAATTTCATCTTTTGTAAAATCACCTTCAGGGCCAATGAGAATTAATTGACCGCCTTGCCTGGCATCGGGAATAGCACGCAGTTCATCGGCCAAATGTTTTTTTTGGTCTTCCATACAATGAGCGATGAATTTATGATGGTGTCCGGATTTTTTTACGCATGTCACGAACTTGACCGGCTCATTTAAAATAGGTAGCCATGCCTGTTGGGACTGCAACATTGCACTTACTAAAATGTTGTTCATCCTTTCCTGTTTTAAATGTTGCTTTTCTGTTCGCCGGCAAATAAGAGGAATAATTTCGAAGACGCCAATTTCTGTTGCTTTTTCTAAAAACCATTCAAAGCGATGTAGTGTTTTTTATCGAGTGACACGGCTATCGATACCCTGGCGATATTTCGGGAGAAAGCATTCGGCCTGTAATCTTTACCGCGGTCTTCTTTTTATCCGCCACAAGAATAACAGCTGTTAGCGCTTCACCCTTACCGTTAGTAATGATCAATTGGTCAGATTCATGCATGCGCAGCACCTGTACAACATGTTTTGAGCTTTCTTCACTTAGAATAAATTCATCGTGAGCTGGTAAATTTGCTTCAAAAAAAAAGGGTAATTGCATTGTACTCCCGCGGCTTGAAAGTATTGCTTTGTGGTAAATATGCTTTTAAAGCGTAAGATTTATTAAGTCGGAGAAAGCATTTCGAGTAGCTCATTCATAGTAGAAGGCTTACCTAAAATGGCGCTTCATCATCAAATTCACCATCGTTCATTTTGCTTCCTTTTTGTATATAAAGTTTTGGGCCATCGCCATCAATATCTTTTACAGGTTTCCAGTTCCCGCCCTGTGGCAGGCTTTTGCTGAAATCATCCCCATCATCCTCTACAAATTTTTGAATGTGAAGCAATGCTTTGAGTTTGATGGTATCCAATTGGCCATTACGATGTTTTGCTATGCGTACATGTGTTTCACCTTTATTACTTTCACCCAGTTCATTGGCAGTTATATCATAATATTCCGGGCGGTACAGGAACATTACCATATCCGCATCCTGCTCAATTGCACCGGATTCTCTCAGGTCACTCAACTGCGGCATTTTATTTCCTTCCTTTCTTTTTTCAACTTCCCGGCTTAACTGGCTAAGCGCAATTATGGGGATCTGCAATTCTTTTGCAAGCCCTTTTAAATCTCTTGAAATACGGCTGATTTCCTGCTCCCTGTTGCTATTGCGGTTTTCACCGGCACCGCTCATCAGCTGCAAATAGTCAATAATTATTAGGCCAACATTATGTTTATTTTTCAGCCTGCGGCATTTGGCTCTCAATTCAAAAATATTCAGTGCAGCCGTATCATCAATATGTATTGGAGCAGATGCAAGCCGCTCAATTCCTTTTTTATACAGTTGTTTCATTTCATGTTCTTCCAGCCGCCCGCGGGCAATTTTTTCAAGCCATATTTCACTTTCTGCGCTCAGAATTCTTTGTACAAGCTGGCCGGCGCTCATTTCAAGCGAAAAAAAGCCTACCACTGTAGGTTTTGTAGGATGAAGAGCTGCATTACGGGCAAGATTAAGCGCAAATGCTGTTTTACCAACTGAAGGCCGTGCTGCAAGTACTATCAGGTCGGATGGCTGCCAGCCATAGGTAATGTGGTCAAGTACTTTAAAAGCCGGTAGGCACCCCGGTAATTTCATCCTGCCGGGTTCTGAGGTCTTCAATGCGCTGGATGGTTTTTACCAATACAGTATCTATACTTGCATAATCTTTACGTAAATGATTATTGGTGATTTCAAAAAGTTTTGTTTCCGCATCATCAAGCAGATCAAATACATCGGTACTGTCTTCATAAGCATCCCCAATAATTTCGCCGCTTATTCTTATTAGTTCTCTTTGAATAAATTTTTGAAGAACAATTCTTGCATGCGCTTCAATATTAGCTGATGAAACCACAGAATTAGTAAGCCGGGTAACGTAAAAAGGCCCGCCGGTAAGGTCAAGTTCTTCCCGGAATTTTAATTCTTCAACAACCGTTAACAAATCAATGGGAGAATTTTTTTGCTGCAAGCCCTGCATTGCCCTGAAAATGCGCTGGTTGGCCTCCACATAAAAACATTCCGGTTTTAAAATTTCAATTACAAAATCAAAAGCATTTTTTTCCAGCATAATAGCTCCAAGTACTGCTTCTTCCAAATCTTTTGCCTGGGGCGGTATTTTACCAAACATCATTGTTCCCAATTCGAGTGATCCACTTTTTCTCCGTAATTTTCTTTCTGTATTTAGGTTAGTAAGATCCATGTTTATTCGTAAAGTCTTTTATAAGTAAGTTTAATGTTAGTTCTATCCACAAATTTTGATAGGGTCGGCTAAGGTAATATGACAAAACCCTATTTAAAGAAATTGTTAAGCCCTTAAATTTATACCGCCCCATTCACATTCCTATTCACATGAAAATATGGTTTTCAACATAAAAAACGGGGTTTTCCACAATTTAATTTATTTTTTAGTCTTTTTATTGTCATTAATTCACATACTAGATGTGCAGAAAAGAAATGGATGTTTTTTGGCCATAAACTCAAAAATTGTCTTAACTGAGAAGCATTCCTGGAATACAACATTTTTTCTAAAAAATTACTGGCGTTAAGCGGTCTTTGAAACTGCCGGAATTTCTTAACTGCATCTTTCTTATTTTTGAAGTTTCTGTAATATAAGAATGGTCATTTACAAAAGATTACATGAAAATCAGTTACAATTGGCTTAACGATTATCTGCCTGCGGATATTATCAACTTTAAAAATGATCGTAAGCCCGCAAAAATTGGCAGCTATTCTAACTTCAGTTGGACTTGAAGTGGAAGATCTGTACAGCTATGGAGAAATAACAAATAGCCTTGCAGGGTTTATAGATCGGCGAAGTTATTACCTGCGAAAAACATCCTGCATGCCGACAAATTAAAAATTACAACCGTTAGTAACGGCCATGGCGAAACGCTGCAAATTGTATGCGGCGCTTCCAATGTTGCCGCAGGCCAAAAAGTTATTTTGGCACCCGTTGGCACCACCCTTTATCCGGTAAACAAAGAGCCATTTACGATTAAAAAAGCAACTATTCGCGGAGTAGAAAGTAATGGAATGCTGTGCGCCGAAGATGAAATTGGCATAGGCGAAAGCCATGAAGGGATTATTGTACTTCCCGCAGATGCAGAAACAGGAATGGCAGCAAAGGATTATTATAAGCCATACCGGCGATTCGATTTAGAAATAGGGCTTACACCCAACCGCATGGATGCCATGAGCCATATGGGTGTTGCTAAAGATGTATGTGCCTACCTTGCTCATCATAATAAGGCTGAAATAAAAATGGTATCTCCTTTTAAAAATATTTTTAAAGCAGATAATACATGCTCATAAAATAGAAGTTGTAATAGAAAATACTGAAGCTTGCAGCAGGTATGCAGGCGTAAGTATTATCTGGCATTAAAGTATCTCAATCACCCGGCTGGTTACAAAACAGGCTTCTTAGTATCGGAGTAAGGCCCATCAATAATATCGTGGATATTACCAATTTTATTTTGCATGAAACCGGCCAGCCTTTGCATGCTTTTGATGCCGATAAAATAAAGGAGAACCGCCCGCCGGGCAAGCAGGTAAAATAATTGTAAAAACACTTCCGCAAGGCACTTCATTTATTACTCTTGATGAAAAAGTGCGGCACTTAATAAAGAAGATCTGATGATATGCAATGGAGATGAAAAGCCCATGTGCTTTGGCGGAGTTTTTGGCGGCCTTGAAAGTGGAGTTACCGAAAATACCACCAATATTTTTTTAGAAAGCGCCTGGTTTAATCCCGTCATATGTAAGAAAAACATCTTTCAGGCATAATTTGAGAACTGAAGCAGCCATTCGGTTTGAAAAAGGTGTTGATATCAGCAACACAACTAGATGTTTTAAAACGGGCAGCGCTGCTTATTAAAGAAATTTGCGGAGGCAATATCTCCTCTGACATTATAGATGTTTACCCAGTGCCAAAACCACCAAACCGAAGTTATTTTGAAAAATCGTTACCTGAAAAAAATAAGTGGGAAAAATTATGAGCGGAAACTGTAAAAAATATTTTAAAGAGCTTAAACTTTTCAATTTTAAAGGAAGACGATGATGAATTAACAGTTGCAGTTCCTTTTAGTAATCCAGATATTACGCTGCCGGCAGATATTATTGAAGAAATTATGAGAATAGACGGGCTTGATAATATTGAAATTCCTTCAGCTATTACAATAGCTCCTTCAATCGAAACGCGGAACTTATGAGGCAGCCACTAAAGAAAAAATAGCGGCTGGCTTAACCGGTAATGGCTTTTCTGAAATCTTTACAAATTCAATCACCAATAGCAAATACTTTTACGAAAACACGCTTGCAACAACTGTAAAAATCATCAACAGCCTTAGTGAAGATCTGAATGTTATGCGCCCTTCGATGATGCCGACAGGATTGGAAAGCATTTCTTATAATCTTAACAGGAAAAATCAGCGATCTTTTATTTTTTGAATTTGGAAAAATATATTCAACTACAGGACCAGGAAAATATACAGAAGCAGAAAGCCTTGCTTTATATTTTTCCGGCAATAAAAAAGAAACCAGCTGGAAAGCAGTCGCTGAAAAAATGGATATTTATTTTGTGAAAGGTGTTTGTAGCAAGATTTTTTCACTTGCCGGTTTAAATGCTTACCAATTTGTACCGGGAAAACAGGATGAACTTGATGACTGCATTTTTGCAACGTCAATGAAAATATTTTGGCTGAAGCGGGCAGTATAAAAAAAGCAATCCTGGAAAAATTTTCAATAAAGCAACCTGTTTTTTATCTTTATATAAACTGGGAAAAATTGATTTCTCTTATACAAAATAAGGAGTTTCTTTCATTGAAATTCCCAAATTTCCGCAGGTACACAGGGATCTTTCCATAATCGTTGACAAAACAATTTCATATCAATCATTGGAAAATTCAATCATGTCTTTAAATTTAAAAAAGTTACATCTGTTAAATTATTTGATGTATTTGAAAATGAAAAATTAGGACAAAACAAAAAATCCCTTGCCATTAGCTTCGTGTTTTCTGATAAGGATAAAACTTTAACCGATAAAGAAACTGATGAAATGATGGCACAGATTATTCATGTAATTGAAAAAGATTGGAAGCGGAAATAAGAAGAAATACAACGGGCGCCGCATAACAGCCTCAAAGTTCTAACATCCAAGGGGTGTGGGCAAGGCGGTCAAACTTATATTTAACATCTTCGAATGAAAACAATTGAAGAACATATACATTCTATAAATGCCAAATTACAGCAATTGATAAAAAAGTATGCCGTTCTGCGAAAAGAAAATGCAAGCCTGCAAAATGAACTTGAAGAAAGAAAGAACGAATGAAAAACATTTCCTTGATAAAATTAATTCCTTGGAAATGCAGGCCGGCATGTTAAAAGCTTCATCCGGAAAAATGAATGAAAAAGATAAGCATGATTTTGAAAAAAGGATCAATCAATATATAAAAGATCTTGAAAAATGCATCACTATGCTAAATAACTAATTATGGACGCAGCCCTTATCCCGTTAAATATTCTAATTGGTGACAGATCATACCGGATAAAAATACTTCCTTCAGATGAAGAAAAAGTGCGAAGTACCTTGAAAATTATCAATTCTAAAATTCTTGAATTTCGTTCGCAGTTTGCAGGAAAAGATATGCAGGATTATATTGCAATGGTATTGATATGGTATGCAACGCAGCCACAAACCGATATTCTAAGTGAAGCATCCATGAAAAAGCTTTCGGAAACTTTGGAAAAAATAGATAAACAACTGGATGCGGTTATGTAATAAGTTATTACTGTTAACTCAAGGGTATGTAATTGTGAGTTAAAGTTGACTATGCGGCTGACCATTCTAATTCCTTCTATACTGTCCATAATTCTCCACACATTTATGCTATCTTCGTCTATGCGCATTTTTTGAAGAAATTGCGTGATAGAGAGACGATTGATTTTGAACCGTATTAAATCATTAAAAAACAATGGAACAATTACTCGCAATAATAATCGGTATCGTCGCTTTAATAGCAGGTATTTTCCTGGGTAAAATCGTATTTGCCAAAAACACAAAAAAACAATTAGAAACGGCAGCAGCCGAAGCACAAAAAATTATTTCCGATGCACAATTTCAGGCTGAAACGCTTAAAAAAGAAAAGCAACTGGAAGCAAAAGAACGTTTTGTTCAATTAAAAGCCGAACATGATAAAGAGGTTTTTCAACGCAATCAAAAGCTTAGTGATGCTGAAAACCGTTTGAAGCAAAAAGAGCAATCCATCAACCAAAAAGATCAGCAGGTGGAGCGCCTTATTAAGGACAATGAGTCTATTAAAGAAACTCTTAACCGGCAGATCGAAGTGGTTAATATCAAGAGGACAGAATTGGAAAAACACCAGGAAGAACATATACGAAGGCTGGAAAAAGTTGCCGGCCTTTCTGCCGAGGAAGCTAAAGCCCAACTCATTGACTCTTTACGGCAAGAGGCCAATTCACAGGCATTGATCATACAGCAGGAAATAGTTGATGATGCCAAACTGAGGGCCAATAAAGAAGCCCGCAAAATAATTATACAAACCATTCAACGTACGGCTTCAGAACAGGCAATTGAAAATGCCATTACCGTTTTTAACCTGGAAAGTGATGAAATCAAAGGATCCATCATTGGCCGGGAAGGCAGGAACATCAGGGCTATTGAAGCGGCCACCGGCGTAGATTTGATTGTTGATGATACACCCGAAGCTATCATACTTTCTTCCTTTGATCCTTTGCGGCGTGAAATTGCCCGTCTTTCCCTTCAACGCCTCGTAACTGATGGCCGCATTCATCCTGCACGCATCGAAGAAGTGGTAGAAAAAACACGTAAACAGCTTGAAGAACAAATTATTGAAATTGGCGAACGAACCGTAATTGAATTGGGCATTCATGGCCTGCATAAAGAACTGGTTAGAATTGTTGGAAAAATGCGTTTCAGGTCTTCCTATGGACAAAATTTATTAATGCACAGCCGCGAAGTAGCCAATCTTTGTGGGATCATGGCGGCAGAATTGGGAATGAATTCCAAACTGGCCAAGCGTGCCGGCCTGCTGCATGATATTGGAAAAGTACCTGATGATGAAACTGAATTAAGCCATGCATTGCTTGGGATGAAGCTCGCTGAAAAATATGGAGAAAATCCCGCAGTATGTAATGCAATTGGCGCCCACCATGATGAAGTTGAAATGCAATATGTGATTTCGCCTGTTGTGCAGGCCTGCGATTCTATGAGCGGCGCACGGCCAGGTGCACGGCGCGAAATAATGCAGCAATATCTTCAGCGCATCAAAGATCTGGAAAATCTTGCATTGGCATACACGGGTGTTGAGAAAGCATATGCAATACAGGCAGGCAGGGAGCTTAGGGTTATTGTAGAAGCCGATAAAGTAAGCGATGGGGAAAGCGATAAACTGAGTTTTGAAATAGCGCAGAAAATTCAAACGGAAATGACCTATCCGGGGCAAATAAAAGTAACCGTTATCCGCGAAAAAAGAGCCGTGAATATGGCGAGATAAGAACCGCACGGATAACCGGTGAAAATTCTATACGTTGAATTGGCTTATCTAGCAATTTTACGTATGGGTTTCCTGTTTTTGGAACATCGAAAATTCAATTCCATATAAATCATCCCACTAACTGAAACTTATGAAAAAACCCTTGCGGCGAATAATTAGGTTCGTCCCTACTTACACTTCTTATTTATTGGCAAAATAACTGCTCAAAGTAAATCAGCATATGCTATCAGTTATATCAAAGCCCATCCGGCATTATTTCATTTAAATTTAGGAGACGTATCTGATATAAGGCTTATTGATGAAAACACAGATGACAAAACCGGTATCAGCCATGTTTATCTGTGCCAATTTTACAAAGGCGTTGCAGTATATAATGCTGTTGCGGGCATCCATATAAATTCACAGAATGAAGTAGTTGCCTCTAACAGCACCTTTCAAAACAATCTTGACGGGAAAGTAAAAGATGCTAGTAGCTTCTTTATCAGCAAGTGTTTCGGCAATCAAAGCACTTCAGCATTTAAATATCCCGGTCACCAAGAATTTGGTGCAAGTCATTAACAACCGGTAACCTAAACCGAATGAATATCATTTTGCAAAAGATGGCATTGCGTTACAGGATATTTCTTCGCAATTAATGTGGTTCCCTTCAGAAACAGGGCAAATAAAGTTGGCGTGGAAGGTAAATATTTATAAAAGCGATGCGAGAGATTGGTGGGATGTATTTGTTGATGCTAAAACAGGCGATATTATTACAAAAAACAACCTGGTAGTCTCCTGTAACATAATACCTCCCGCAGAAACCGACTCAATGCTAAGCGGGCGAAAAAATTAATCCCGTTTATGCCACGGATAAAGTAACCGCAGCAGGTGATTTTAATGTAATTATCCGGCCGGCGGAAGCGCCATCTTTTGCATCAAGGGCGGTAATTAACAGCCCGTGGAATTTAGCGGGAGCCGGCGCTTCTCCTTTTGGCTGGTTAAATGACGGAACTGCAGGCTATACTTATACCCGGGGAAATAATGTTTGGGCTTATCTTGATATCGCCAACACCAACATAGCCACCGTTGGAAATTCCACTGATGGAGGTGCCGGAACGGATTTTGATTTCCCAATTGATTTTACTAAAGAGCCGGGAACATATTCCAAATCCGCTACCACACAATTATTTTACGCCTGCAACAGCATGCATGATATATGGTATCACTATGGCTTTAACGAAGCATCCAGAAACTTTCAGAAAAACAATAATGGCAAAGGAGGAATAGCGAATGATGCGTTGAATGCAGAAGCGCAGGATAGCCGGAGCCTAACACCCTGTGTAAGAGATAATGCAAACATGGCGACGGATGCTGATGGCGCAAGCCCAAGAATGCAAATGTATCTATGGTCGGCCGCTGCAAATGCAAAAATTAACTCCCCGGCAGGTATTGCGGGCAATTATGCAGCAGCTTCATCCAGCACATTTGGCCCTTGCATCTCAACTGCAGCTGTTACAGGAAATGTGGTAGTTGCTAACACCGCCAGATGGCTGTGATAGTTTAGTAAATTCTGCTGCCATAACCGGAAATATTGCCCTCATTGACAGGGGCACCTGCGCATTTACCGTTAAAGTAAAAAACGCACAGATGGCCGGAGCCATTGCAGTAATTATTGTAAATAACGTTGCCGGGCAGCCCGTACCACTGGGAGGTATTGATGCAACAATTACCATTCCTACTGTTATGGTAAGTGATGTTGATGGCGCGGCTATAAAAACGGCATTAGGCACCTCCGCCGTTAATGCAACTTTAAATACGTTATATCCTGAGCGGGATGGTGATCTTGATAACGGAATTATTTTTCATGAGTATGGGCATGGAATCACGCATCGTTTAACCGGTAACGGGTCAACCTGCATGAATAATGCTGAACGTGGCGATGAAGGATGGAGCGATTGGTATGCGTTGGTGTGCACTCAAAAGCCCGGTGATAATGCAAATACTGCAAGGCCCATTGGCACCTATGTAGAGCGCCAGGCAACGACCGGCAGCCGGCATCAGGTCACATCCTTATAGTTACAACATGACGATTGATCCTCATACCTATGCGGATGTGCAAACGAGCGGTGGTGAAGTGCATCTTATTGGTGAGGTATGGTGTTCAGCTTTATGGGATATGTATTGGCTGATGATCAATAAATATGGATATGATCCGGATATTTATACAGGAACAGGCGGCAATAATAAATCGATGCAATTGGTTATTGATGGATTGAAAATGCAGGTTTGCAGTCCGGGTTTCCTGGATGCAAGGGATGCAATTTTGAAGGCGGATACACATTAACAATGCCGCTGCTAATTCCTGCCTGATCTGGAGTGCATTTGCAAGAAGAGGAATGGGGTTTTCTGCTGTACAGGGAAGTTCTGACAATACCAATGACCAAACGGCCGCTTTTGACGTTCCATTAACCTGCTCGGGAGTTGTATTACCGGTTACGCTGGTTTCACTCAAAGCGACTGGCATTGATAAATAAAATAAATGTTACCTGGAAAACCGAAGAAGAATATAATAATGCGGGATTTGAACTACAAAGAAAAAGCTCCTTATCCGATCCTTTTGTAACCATCGCAACTATTGCTGCAAAGGGAAGCGCCGGAAGTGGTGCCAGTTATAGCCTTGATGATATCAATGTAGCCGGCTAATATTCTTTATTATTACCAGCTTATACAAAAAGATAAAGATGGCAAAAAGAATTTTTCCCAGGTAGTAACAGCTATTATTCATAAGCAGGTGCCCATGAATGTTTCTATATATCCTAACCCGTCTCATTCACGTCGCTTATCTGCAATTTGGCGACGGATTTAAAAACGATGTATCAGTAAAAATCAGTGATGTATATGGAAGGGTAGTTTACGATAAAACATTCAGCAATGTCTCCAACAGAAGGGTTGCTTTCGATGTTTCAAATTATGCGGCCGGCGTATATGAAATTAATGTGAATGATGCAAATAATAATCGTATACTGAGAATAATAAAAAGATAAATCCGTTGAGAAACTAATAAAAGCGCGAACATAAAATTGTTCACAGCGTTATAGGTTAATTCGAGCTAATTCGTGCAATCCGTGACCACTAATTCGGTAATTCGTAGCAAATTCTTCTTATAAAATGTTGTTTTCCGTATGTAGGGTAATTCGAGCTAATTCATGTAATTCGTGACAGTGTTTATAATTTAAAATTTTCACTTACATTTGCACTCCTAAAATAAAAGCCATGAATGCAGCTGAATTTGTTCACTCGCAATTGACACAAAAAAAAGAACTTCCTAAATTTAAAGCTGGTGATAATATCACTGTTAATTACAAAATCCAGGAAGGTAATAAAGAACGTATTCAGAGCTTTAAAGGAGATGTTATTAAGCGCCAGGGCGAAGGCGGCACCGCTACTTTTACGGTACGCAAAATAAGTGATGGAGTAGGCGTTGAGCGTTTATTTCCGCTTTTTTCTCCCAATATTGACAGTATTAAACTTCATAAAGTAGGTAAGGTGCGCCGTTCAAAGCTGTATTTTCTTCGTGAAAGAAGCGGAAAAAGTGCGCGCATAAAGGAAAAAAGAATGAAATAAAAATATAAATTCATTGTAAAAAACCGGGAACACTGCAGTTTCCCGGTTTTTTTGTAATTATAATTTGCAGCTAAGAATCTCAATCAATTTTATTAATATTATAATCAAGTTTTATTGCATTTGCTTTTTTGTCATCATGGAATTTTTCCTTATCAAGCTGCAACAGTGGTAAGCAAATATGGCCGCCATCTTTAGTGATTTTGAAAAATATGATTGTTAAAAATATTGCAAATAAGCCGGGCTTGGTATCGTAATAGTTATTGATGTATCTTTGACTACTAATTTTTTAACAATGACACTTAACTTATTAAAACCTGTATTGTTGCTTTCGATGCCTGGTGGCTCCGAATGGATCCTGATCCTGTTGGTAGTTCTTTTATTTTTCGGAGGTAAAAAAATACCCGACCTCATGCGGGGAATTGGAAAAGGTGTAAGAGAATTTAATGATGCCAAAGAACATGTGAAAAATGAAATTGATGCCGGCATGAAGGAAAAAGATACCAGGCCTGTGCCTCCAAGGCAGGATATACCCAGGCAAGAAGTTGTGAGAGAAACACAACTTCCTGAATAAACAATTTACAAATTTCAGTAACGGCTCAGATGCGTTTTCTATAAAATAGATAACCGCACCTTAGCCGTTTTTTTATAAACCAGTTTCATTGTTTTTATATAAGACTATATCAGAGTATCATAACCAACTTCACGAAGGCAATACAACGTGCGTTGAAGCAGTAGAATATTATCTTGAAAAAATTAGCAGCCGCAAAAAAACTAAATGCTTTTGTGGAAGTTTATAAGCAGGAAAGTATCGAAAGGGCAATTTTCCTTGATGAAAAAAGAAAAAGCGGCAAGGCCTGTGGGAAGCTTCATGGCGTAGTGGTTGCCATTAAAGATGTTATTTGCTATAAAGATCATAAGGTAACCGCGGCATCAGCCATTTTAAAAAATTTTGTTTCCCTTTATAATTCAACAGCGGTTGAAAATTTATTAAAGGAAGAAGCTATAATTATCGGTTCCTGCAATTGTGATGAATTTGCCATGGGAAGCACCAATGAAAATTCAATATATGGCCGGGTACTAAACGCATTGAATGAAAATAAAGTTCCGGGTGGATCTTCGGGAGGTTCTGCAGTAGCGGTACAGGCAGGGCTTTGCATGGTGAGCCTTGGCAGTGACACCGGCGGCTCTGTAAGGCAGCCGGCAGATTTTTGTGGAATAACCGGCGTTAAACCTTCTTATGGTTTTATTTCAAGGCATGGTTTAATTGCGTATGCTTCTTCATTTGACCAAATAGGAGTTTTTTCAAATAATATAGAAGATGCTGCAAAAATTCTTGAAGTAATTAACGGCAAAGACCAGTATGATAGCACCGTAAACCAGGAAAAACAATTGGGATTAGAGGCCTGCTGCTCAGCCTGGAAAACATAGATCGGCTGGCTATCGGATTGCTGTATTTAAAAATGCTCTTGAACATGAAAGTTTAGACCCGGAAATAAAGAAAAGTATCTATGACTTAACCGGCGAATTAAAAAAGAACGGACATCAGGTTGAAGAAATTGAGTTTAGCCTGATTGATTTTATTGTGCCTGCTTATTATGTGCTCACCACCGCTGAAGCATCGAGTAACCTTTCCCGTTATGATGGTGTGCGGTATGGCTACCGGCATGAAAACAACACCAATGACCTTGCAGAATTTTATAAAAAAACACGCAGTCATGGATTTGGAAAAGAAGTTAAAAGACGTATCATGCTGGGAACTTTTGTGCTCAGCGAAGGATATTATGATGCCTATTTCACCAAGGCCCAACAGATACAGGCGGTTGCTGGTAAACCAGACAACAGAAATCTTTAACAGGTTTGATGCTTTAATCCTGCCCACAGCGCCTTCGACGGCTTTTGAAGCCGGAAGTATGCAAAAAGACCCGATTGCCATGTATCTTGCGGATATCTATACTGTTTATGCAAATCTTACAGGTACTCCCGCCATCTCATTACCATTGTTTAAACACAGCAACGGTATGCCTTTCGGCCTGCAGGTTATTACAAATAAGCATAATGAATTAACTTTACTTGAAATTTCAGATATGCTGCTGAAAGATTATAAAAAGTATTAAATATTTGATGAAGAAATTTTATTCATATTAATTTTATCTTCTTTGTTTCAATTGGGTTTTGCAAATTTCTCCTTTGGATATAAATCATCTTTTTATCAGAATATTACAGATACTACCATAAAGGAAAACGACAGAAGAAAATAAAGCGATAGATGAAGTTATCAAATCTCCAACGCCACCAAAGCAGGAAAAAGTTCAATACTTCAGCCAGGTTACCAAATATGGATTTAAAAATCTTTTTAAAAATTATTCCTACAACCCTGCAATGCCTTATTCTTCCCAGGTAAATCCTTATGCAGAAACTTATATGCAGGATTATCTTCAGGCGCATGGAAAATATTTGCAACAGATGAAGCCAACCGCATTGCCCTATTTCAATTTAATTGATGGCATTCTTACCCAATATGGATTACCTAAAGAATTAAAATACCTGGCAGTTATAGAAAGTGATCTTAAATCCGGATGCCCTTTCTAACGCAGGTGCACGCGGGCCATGGCAGTTTATGAGTTATACAGCAAAAGATTATGGCTTACAAGTAAATCAATTTACTGATGACCGCACGGATTATTATAAAAGCACCAATGCTGCTGCCAAATATTTACTGAACCTTTATAAAGATTTTAAAGACTGGCTCCTGGTAATAGCCGCCTATAACGGTGGGCCCGGGCTGCGTAAATACCGCTATCAAAAAAAGCGGCAGCCGTAATTTCTGGAGCATGCAATATTACCTGCCTGAAGAATCACGGAACCATGTAAAAAAATTTATTGCCACACATTATATTATGGAGACGGGAACCGGTGATTCACTCAATGGAAATTTTGATTATCAAAGTTTAAATGGGACTGGCGGCCCTTTAAAACCTGCCATTTCAGATGAGGAAACTGCAGGCTCAGATAAAATGTCTATTTCAGGTAAATATATCGGTGCAGTAATTGCAAAAAATATTGGTATGGAACTAAAAGATTTTAACCGCTATAATCCCGGCTTTGATGATATGCTCGCTTCATCCGGCACTTACGATTTGAGGTTGCCCAATGATAAAATGGATCTTTTTGTTGCTAATAAATATCCTATACTCAATGAATGTGTTCAACAATTATTGGGAGATGTAAATGTTGATACAAAAACAGATTTATAAAAAACGGAGCGAAATAAAGAATAAGAAAATAATTATTCCAGCGCTTTCTTTATAGCCGCAACTTTCAACAAACATTCTTCATATTCATTTTCAGGAACACTTTTAAAAGTAATGGCAGAGCCAGCCTGGATCGATACATATTTATTCGATTTGTTATAAAGAACACTTCTTATTACTACATTAAAATCAAAATCCCATCGGGATTTATATAACCTACAGTTCCGGAAAACAATCCCCTTTTTGTTTTTTCATATTTCTCAATTAATTCCATTACTCTTTTTTTGGGAGCGCCCGTCATAGAACCCATTGGGAAGGTCGCCGAAAATATTTCTGAAAGGGTTATATTCTCTTTAAGTTTTCCTTCTATAGTTGATATCATTTGATGTACCTGCGGGAATGCAATAAATTCTTAAAAACTCTTTCACATGTACGGACCCTTCTGTACAAATTTTTGCAAGGTCATTGCGAACAAGGTCTACGATCATTATATTTTCAGAACGCTCTTTTTCATTAGCATACAAATCTTTTTTTTGTTGTTCATCTGCTTTTGTATTGTCGGTAATTCTCTTTGCAGTGCCTTTTATGGGCTGGGAAATAATAGTAGTACCTGTTTTTTTTAAAAATCTTTCCGGGCTGGCGCAAATGAGATATTTGTCTTCATATTTATAAAAAGCAGAAAACGGATTTGGTGAACGCGCACTTAATTTCTGGTACACATGAAAGGATCTATAATCGCATTTTCTGCATAAAATTCCTGGCAAAAATTTATTTCATAGCAATCACCTCTTATAATATGCTCCTGTAATTTTTTTACGGTATTTAATATATTCATTTGGTGTGAACCTCCTTTTTAAAGAGAGTTTTTATGGGGCAATCGTTTTTGCCGGAACTCCGGAAATTATTTCTTCATAAATTTTCTGTGCATTACAGATGTATCCACTCCTATCTGCAATTCATTCTCTTTAAGAATTAAAACAATTTCGGGAACAAAAAAATGAATAGTCGGGAAAGCCAATGCCATCAGGGTTTGATGACGTTAAATTTTCAATTTCATTTTTTACATCGTAAGAAATATGGCCGAAAATCCAATCATGGTTTTCCTTCTGAAACCGGTCAAGTTTTTGCAGGCAGTCCTTGTCAGCAATGAGCTGTGAGCTAATAGCCAACGGCTGATAGCTGGCAGACTCCTGCGCCAGCAATACATTCGTACGATTTATTAAACTCGTATCCATGGTTATCAAGGAAACAAAAAATGCCAAACTTCTTTCCAAAGTTTAGCATTCGAATTTTAAAATCTGAAATATCGTTTATAAAATATGATGTGAATTTTCTTTTCAAAATTATTGATCAGGGCAATAGCACGAATAACCGTATTGCCTTTAAAAATCATCATCATCATCATCTGCATCTGCACCATCATTGAAAAGATCAAGATCTTTAAAATCTTCATCTAGATCAAAATCTTCATCGCCTTTTCCTTTTTTTGCAGAAGGTTTTTTTATTTTAGATTTTGGAATATCAAACTCTTCAAAGTCCGGATCATAATCTTCATCATCAGTTTTTTCCCAATCATCTTCAACCTCAACATCATCATCATCATCATCGTCATCTTCTGACTTGCCGGTTTTTTGGATGAAGCTCCTTTCTTTTTTGCGGGTTTTCATCGTCTTCATCAAGATCATTCATCGTCATCATCGATATTGTCATCCTTCTTTTTCGGTGATACTTTATTAGTATTGTGTTGTTGGTTTTTTTTCAGGAATTTCTTTTTCCTTATCAGATTTTGTTTCATGTTTTCTTAAAGGATTAATTATGTAAAATTTCTATTAGATTTTGAAATAGCCAAATAAATTAATTGTTTTATTAAAATAATTTATTGTTGATGAAGCACAATCATGATGCCACAATAATCTGGTCACTGCCCGGCCCGTTTGAAATAAATTTTACAGGAACACCCAAAGTCTCATTAATATAATTAATATAAATATTCATTTCAGGAGGTAAGTTATTAAAATTTTTTATTGCGGTGATATCAGTTTTCCATCCTTTAAATTTTTTATAAACCGGTTCAATATTCATTCGCTGCATCTGGAATGGAATTTCGCTGGTTTCTTCACCGTTTACTTTATAACTGTTACATACTTCAAGTGTTTCCAATGAGTCAAGTACGTCAGCTTTTGTCATTACCAGTTGCGTAACGCCGTTTATCATGCAGGCAAACTTCAATGCAACAAGATCAATCCATCCACATCGTCTTGGCCTGCCGGTTGTGCTGCCAAATTCATTGCCCGTTTGCCTGATGAGTTCCCCGGTTTCATCATTAAGTTCTGTGGGGAAAGGGCCGCTTCCTACTCTTGTACAATAAGCTTTGGTAATACCAAATACTTCTTTTATTTTTTGTGGCGCTATACCCAAACCGCTTCCTACACCGGCGGTAATGGTACTTGACGAAGTTACATAAGGAAAAGTTCCGAAATCAACATCCAGCATGCTGCCCTGTGCACCTTCTGCCAATATTTTTTTGCCTTTTTGAATCGCATCATTTACAAAATATTCACCATTTACAATTTGTAATTTTTTCAAAAATTCAAGCGCCTCAAAAAATTCTTCTTCCCATGCGGAAATATCTTCATTAAAAGAAAAATTGTCTAAAATCTTTTGATGCTTTAGCCTCAGCTTTATGTATTGGGATATAAAACTTTTATCGAGCAGGTCGCCTACGCGTAATCCGTTTCTGCCGGTTTTATCCATGTATGCCGGGCTGATTCCTTTTAGCGTAGAGCCGATCTTATCATTGCCTTTTGCCAGTTCACTGGCTTTATCAATAGCCCGGTGTGAAGGTAAGATTAAATGCGTTCGTGCGCTTATGTAAAGATTTTTTCTGTAATCAATTCCCATGGCCTCCACTGCTTCACATTCCTTTTTAAGAATATTCGGATCCAGAACAACGCCATTACCGATTAAATTAATTTTGTTTTCGTGAAATATACCTGATGGTATCTGGTGAAGTACAATTTTTTTCCCCTCAACATAAAGTGTGTGCCCTGCATTTGGGCCTCCCTGGAACCGGGCAATAATATCATATCCGGAAGCAAAATAATCTACAATTTTTCCTTTTCCTTCATCGCCCCATTGCAGCCCAAGAATTACATCAACCATTTGAAAAAAATTTTTTAAATGAAGAGGTAGCATATTATGCGATCAAAAGAACCGGGGTAAAAATAAAATGAAAATAAGTAAATGAAGATTATAATTTCTTCTTTGTCTGAAATTAGAGGAAAGAAATGAAGACATGTGACTTATTTTATAATAAGAGAACTATGCCATGAAGATGATAAATCACATGACGGTTAAGCAACCTTCAACATACTCAGTTTGCTGATTTTGAATTTACGTTGCGCATAATCAATTGTAAGAGTAAAAGTTTTTACTTTTTGAGAAGGCAGCTCATACATGGCATCGGTTAAAATACTTTCGCAAATGCTTCTGAGGCCACGGGCGCCCAGTTTATATTCCATGGCTTTTTCAACCATAAAATCATAAACTTCATCTTCAATAACCAGTTCAATTCCTTCCAGCTCAAATAATTTTTTATATTGTTTGATCAGTGAATTTTTGGGTTCAGTTAAAATATTTCTGAGAGTAGTTTTATCCAGTGGATTTAAATAAGTTATTACCGGAAGCCTGCCCAGCAATTCGGGTATCAGGCCAAATGATTTAAGATCCTGTGCATTTACAAATTGCAATAAATTTTTTCGCTGAAACTCCTGCAGGTCTTTATTTACATTAAACCCAATGGCATTGGTATTTATTCTTCGGCCAATAAGCCTGTCTACTCCATCAAATGCTCCGCCGCAAATAAAAAGTATATTGCTTGTATTTAATTTTATTAGTTTTTGTTCAGGATGTTTTCGGCCTCCCTGTGGTGGCACCAGCACTTCAGTTCCTTCAAGCAATTTAAGTAAGCCCTGCTGAACGCCTTCACCGCTTACATCTCTTGTAATACTGGGGTTATCGCTTTTACGGGCAATCTTATCTATCTCATCAATGTATACAATTCCTCTTTGTGCAGCATTTACATCAAAATTACATACCTGTAATAACCTGCTTAAAATGCTTTCAACATCTTCACCTACATAACCGGCTTCAGTAAAAACAGTAGCATCAACAATTGCAAAAGGCACATTAAGTACGCGGGCAATTGTTTTTGCAAGCAATGTTTTACCGGTACCTGTTTCACCCACCATTATGATGTTGCTTTTTTCTATCTCAACATCACTTTCTACTTTTTGATTCAGCCTTTTGTAATGGTTGTATACTGCCACTGCAAGTACTTTTTTTGCATCATCCTGGCCTATTACATATTCATCTAAAAACTTTTTTAATTCAATTGGTTTTTTTACAGAAAGCTTGTAGCCGGAAGACTGGGAATTTTTTTCAGGCATTGGAAAAATTTCCTGGGTAATTATTTCCTGTGCATGTTCCACACAATTTTCACAAATATGGCCTTCCTGCCCGGCTATAAGAATTTTAACTTCATCACGGTTTCTGCCACAAAAAGAGCAATGTAATGTTTGTTGTTTCGCCATTTTTTTAATCGTTTAATTAATTTTCAAATGCGTTCTATAAGGTACAACTTTTCTTCTATATATACACCAATATTCAAAAACATAATGTGTTATATGACAATTAACAATACGTGAATAACGTTGCATTATAATTTATTGAGGATTCCATCAACAATTCCATATTTTTTACTTTCCGTTGCATCCATCCAGTAATCACGGTCAAAATCTTCCATCACTTTATCATATGTCTGCCCGCAATTTTCTGCAAGAATTTTTGCGCCGAGTTGCTTTGCTTTTAAAATTTGCACGGCAATAATTTCAAGGTCTGCGCTGGTGCCCTGGCCGCCGCCGCTTGGCTGGTGTATCATCACTTCGCCGTGAGGAAAAATAAACCGTTTTCCTTTTTCACCGCCGCTTAGTAAGATACTGCCCATGCTGGCCGCCATTCCCATACATACCGTGCTTACAGGCGATTTGATCATCTTCATAGTATCATAAATAACCATGCCACTGGTAATAACACCGCCGGGGCTGTTTATATAAAATGTAATTTCTTTTCCCGGATCCACGGCTTCAAGGTATAATAACCTGTTGGTAATATCTTTTGCGCTTTTATCATCTACCACGCCCCAAAGAAAAATTTTTCTTTGTTCAATAAATTTTTTATCAAACATCATTCCGCCCATCATTTTCTCCATCGGATTTTCCGGCAATGATTTTTCCGGTTCTTCTTCGTCTTCAAAACGGGTTAAATTTTTTTTATAAAGATTCATATCATTTATTTTTTGAATGTCTTCTATTTTTTTGTCTTTTTTGAATTGGTCAGCAGCACTTCATCAATTAAGCCATAATCTTTTGCTTCATCTGCTGTCATCCAGTAATCCCTGTTGCTGTCTTTTGTTACCCTTTCAATTGTTTGGCCGGTATGGTTGCTTAGAATTTCATACAATTCATGCTTTACTTTTCTTACTTCGTTTACGGTTATTTCTACATCAGATGCCTGGCCTGCAGCACCCGCGCTTGGCTGGTGCATCATAATTCTTGAATGTTTCAATGCGCTTCTTTTTCCTGGCGCCCCGGCACTCATTAATACGGCTGCCATACTTGCGGCCATGCCTGTACAAATTGTAGCGATATCGGGAGTTACAAACTGCATAGTATCATATAAGCCCAAGGCCTGCATATACGCCGCCGCCCGGAGAATTAATATACAATTGAACATCTCTTGTTCTGTCAGTGCTTTCTAAAAAAAGCAATTGTGCGGTAATGATATTGGCCACTTCCTCGTTAACGGGATAGCCAAGAAATATTATCCGGTCCATCATTAAACGGCTGTAAACATCCATCACAGCAATGTTCATTGGCCTTTCTTCAATAATATTTGGAGTAAGATTGGTAATATTGTGGTTAATGTATCCATGCAGTGTATTGCTGCTGATGCCTCTATGCTTAACTGCATATTTTTCAAATTCTTTTCCGGTATTCATAAATTAAATTTAGTGTAATAGCAATATACTGGCATGTAAGTTCCCAAATATTATGCTAACAAAAAAATGAGACAAAAGGACAGGGAAGAAGGTTCAGAGTTTATAGTTCAGAAGTTTATAGTTCAGAAAGTTTAGAGTTCAGAGTTTATGAGTTCGGTTTATGGTTTAGAAAGTTTATAGTTTCGCTAAAATTTATCGAGTTCTAGAGTTTCGTTAATTTTTAGTTTAGAAAGTTATGCGTTCGGTTATAATTAGTTGATATAATGAGTTTCGTGGTAAATAATTGCCATGAGCCTCTAAACTCATAAACTTCCTCTAACTCTAAACTTCTCTAATGCTCGATGATGGTGTCTGCATGGCCAACAGTTCTTCGGGGGTAGTTTCCTTTTCCACAGGCGTCACCATTGTTTCAATAAAATTGAATAATTTTTCGGTAATAATTTTTCTATAGCTGCTGTCTACCTGCTTTTCATCTTTCATCATTCTGTCAATATAGCTTTCAATCCATTCGTTGTCTTCTCCTATATTCATTTGGCCAAAATAACGCATGATTTCTTCTTTCATATAATTCCTTAATTCTTCCTCAGAAACATCAATCTTATTTTCAGTGATAATTTTATCACTTATCAATGTCCATTTCAATTGGTTGATGAATGACGGGATATTCTGCCTCAACTTCTTCAGGAGTTTTTTTCTTTTCACCGCCGACTGCAATCCATCTTTTTAAAAATTCGTCTGGCAATTGCAATGGTGTTTCTACCAAAATATGATATAACTGATCATGCATCTGTCCACGGCTTGCCGCATCCCATTGTTGCTGTAGCTGTTCCTTCATTGCATTGCGAAAATCTTCTTCAGTTTTTATTTCTTTCCCTGGAAATACCTGGTTAAAAAATTCTTCATTCAACTCTTTTTTTTCAACCAGGCCAATTTTTGTTATGGTCATTTTAAAATATTTTTCCACGGAAGAAGGATCATCTTTATCAAGCCCGAGATCAGATAAAATCCATTCCCTTTCTTTTTCCGGAAAAGCATTTTTTAATTGCAGTACTACAAAATCATCTTTCTTTTTGCCATAAAGCAATGGCCTGAAATCTTCTGAAAAATATTTTACCAGAATAGAATTGTCCTTTGAAAGTGCCTCGGGAAGCAGATTTCCTTCCGCATCGCTTTCTTCAAATGTAACATTTAAAACATTTTCAGGAGCGGTAACTGCCTCCGCATCTTTCATTTCACCATACTTGGTAACCAGTTTTTCTATTTCTTCATCGACCATTTCCGGTGATACGTTTACTTTATAAAAGGTCGGCTTTGCCATTGATAAAGCATCAATAGAAATTTGAGGCTTAAGGCCTATTTCAAAAGGAAAATCATATTCAGCCGGATTTGACATATCCAGTTTTCTCATGTCACTTTCCATTGGCAAAGGCTGGGCAAAAATTTCAGGTTTTTCTTTATTCAGGTATTCCCTGATTTCTTTTTCAACAACTTTTATTACCTCATCATAAAAAATAGATGCACCATACATTTTTTTAACCATCCCGGGCGGCACCATTCCTTTTCTAAAGCCGGGAATATTTGCTTTTTTGCTATAATCTTTTATAGCTTTTTCAAATGAAGGATAATAATCTTCTTTAGAAACTTTTACCGTTAATTTATCATGAAGATCGCCAATACTTTCTTTTGTAACACTTGCCATTAATCGAAGTTTTATTTCCGTTAGGGAACGGAATGTCATGATTTTCTTTGCAGAAAATTATTTGTGAGTGTGCGCATGGAGGGACTCGAACCCCCACACCTTACGGCATCAGATCCTAAGTCTGATGTGTCTACCAATTTCACCACATGCGCTTTTGGGGCGGCAAAAGTAATGGATTTAGATTAAAAATCACGGCTGTTATCCTGATTTTCTTGTTTATTTTTTTGCGCCGGCGATAATAGTAAGCATTGCATCAACCGTGAATTGAAGACAATAAGTGCTTAAAAAAATCTTCGAAGCGTGAGTTTTTGATGTTTATCTCTTTATATTTAACAATCATTTCACCTGCTAAATCTACATTATGAGATCTAATTTAACCTTAGTCTTTTACTTCTTATTTCTAATTCCCATTGTCGCACAAAGCCAAACAGTAACCGGAAAAGTGACGGATTCAAAAGACAACTCACCTGTTGCAGGCGCCACTATTAAAATTAAAGGAGGCAAGGTTGGCAGTCGTTTCGCAAAGTGACGGCAGCTTTTCCATCCCTTCAAATGGTGCAAAAAAACTTGTTATTTCTTATGTTGGCTATGGAGATAAGGAAGTAAATATTACCGGGCCAACCGTAAATGTAACGTTAAACCAGGCTACACAATCTTTGAATGAAGTTGTGGTTGTAGGTTATGGAACTAATATAAAACGAAATATTACGGGCTCTGTCGCTAAGATCAGCGCCAAGGAAATTAATAACACTCCTGCCACCAGCTTTGAAAGCGCTTTACAGGGAAGGGCCGCAGGCGTTCAGGTAAACCAGCAAAATGGCAAACTGGGCCAGGGCATAAATATACGGATAAGAGGATCCGCCTCAATTTCTGCTGGTAATGAGCCATTGTATGTAGTTGACGGCGTTCCGGTGATCACAGCTGATTTATCCGGTAATGGTGCACCTACCGACCCACTGGCAGATTTAAACATGAACGATATAGAATCAATTGATATTTTAAAAGACGCCTCCGCTTCAGCTATCTATGGCTCGCGGGCTTCCAACGGGGTAGTTTTGATCACAACAAAAAAAGGAAAAGCAGGAACGTCAAAAATAGATATAGGATACTATACCGGTCTCCAGGACCCAACCGGCAGAAGAAAATTTATGAATGCGCAGCAATACCTTGATTTGATGTTTGCCGCAGCTGCTGGCGGTGCGAAGCAAGACTTTACAAACGGCGATTCCGGTTATGGTACATTACAAGAAGCCCTGGACGATTATAAGAGTATTGTGGAAGGCCGTATGACAAGATATTCGGCAGGTAATGATGATTGGAGAACCACGAAAATAAATACCGATTGGCAGGATCAGATTTTTCAGCGCGCGCCTATTTCGCAATACGATCTTAATTTTTCCGGCGGTACGGATAAAACGAAATATTACGCTTCTGGCGAATACCTTGATCAAACGGGAATACTTATTAAAAACGGCTATAAACGCTACAACGGAAGACTAAACCTTGAACAAAGTGTAAAAGACTGGCTTTCTATTGGCGTTAATATGAGCTTTGCCCGTTCAGAAAATAAGCGGGTGGCAAACGATGACCAGTTCTCGAGCCCATTACAAATCGTAGCGCTTTCACCCATTACACCGGTAATAGATCCCAGAACAGGATTGATCAGTGGCGCATTGGATACGGCTACCGGAAATCCAAATACCAACTATCCGCTTTATTACAATCCTTTGTTGAGCGCCGAAAATGCATATTATCATACTATCGTTAACCGCACGATCGGCAATGTATACGGTAATATCAATATAGCTAAAGGATTAACCTTTCGGACAGAATTTGGAATGGATCAGTTAAACCAGACGGAAGAAGCTTACCGCGGCAGATTAACAGCGCGTGACGAAGGGGTTCCGAATGGGTATGGCTATTATCTTACCACGCAGGTATTGAATATCAATACTAATAATTATTTTCATTACAACACCAGCTTCAACGATGTTCATGACATGGACCTTACAGCCGGCATGAGCTATGAAAAAGGCACAACTGCCTCATCAGATGCAACGGCCCAGGATTTTCCAAGTGATGCCTATAAAAAATTATCGAGTGCTGCAACAAAAATTGATGCCACCTCCTCCTCCAGTGAAAATTCGCTTTTATCTTATTTCGCAAGAGCTAATTACCGATTCAAGGATAAATACCTCGTATCCTTAAACGGCCGGCTTGACGGATCTTCAAGATTTGGAGCTGATAACAGGTATGGATTTTTCCCTGCTGCATCGGTTGGCTGGATACTAACAAAAGAATCCTTCCTGGCAAATGTAAAATGGCTGGATTTTTTGAAATTAAAAGCAAGCTACGGATTAACCGGAAACCAGTCAATACCTGATTTTGCGGCACGGGGATTATATACCGGAGATGGCGCGTATGGAGGTATTGCCGGCCAGAGGCCCACGCAATTGGCCAATCCTGATCTAAAATGGGAAAGTACACGGGCAACCGATTTAGGTGTAGAAGCCAGCATATTTAAAAACAGGATAAGTATAGAAGCCGGATGTTATATCGAAAGATTGACGTCGGATTTATTGTTGGACCGCCAGGTACCGGGAACTTCCGGTTTTGCAACCAAATTTGAAAACATTGGCAAGCTTAATAACAAAGGAATCGAAATTACTATCAATACAGTTAATATTTCATCGAAAAACCTGAGATGGACCTCCAACCTGAACTTCAGCTCAAATAAAAATAAGAGTAACAGATTTGGGAGGCCAGGTAATAGGTGAGTATCAAAGCAAAGCCATGGAAGGCCAGCCTTTGGGAGTCTTTTATGCAAGAGAATTTGCAGGCGCAGATCCGCAAAACGGGGATGCGTTATATTATAAAAACACATTAAAGGGAGACGGAAGCCGGGACCGCGCAACTACTAACGAATACAATGAGGCTACCGATGTAGTTATCGGTAATCCCAATCCCAAATTCATTTATGGCTTTAGCAATACGGTTACTTTTAAAGGACTTGACCTTGATATTTTACTGCAGGGTGTATACGGCAACGACATCTATAATGGTGGTGGCCAGTATATGTCTTCCGGTGGCAGTAATGGATATGATAACCAAACACTGGATCAATTGAATTACTGGAAAAAGCCCGGCGATATTACCAATGTTCCTGAGCCCAGGTTATTTTATCCGAATGGCACTGATCCCTCCAGCCGTTATGTATCCAATGGTTCTTATTTAAGAGTCAAATCTGTTTCTTTAGGCTACACTCTTCCCGCATCTTTAACTAAAAAAGTCAAACTGGACAGGGTACGGCTATATGTAAGGGCGCAAAATTTATTTACTATAACAAAATATAAAGGATGGGATCCTGAAGTAAGTGAAGATGACTATACAGATAATATAAACCAGGGAGTGGATTTTTATTCTGCCCCACAAATTAAAACAATCGTTTTTGGCTTTAACATCGGTTTATAATCGCTAACTATAATATAATATGACAATGAAAAATATAATTGAAAATATAGTATTGTATTCAACTGTTCTTTTTGTTCTTGGCTGTAATAAAAAATTAGATACCTACCCAACAGAAAGCATTGACGCAGGAAGTGCTTTAAACAACAAGCGGCGATGTAAAGGCTTGCACTGGTTGGGGCTTATAAAGATTTTGGCACTGCAGATTTTTTTGGCGGAAGGATCATTTTTGGAAGGTGACCTGATGGCTTATGGAAATGAATTAAACTGGTCCGGCACTTACCAGGAATTAACCCAGATTAATAATCACACCATCCCGGTTGATAATGGTTTTGTAACCAATAACTGGCTGGCGGGATATAAGGCTATTAATGATGTAAACAATGTGCTGAGCGCCGCTCGATGTCGTTGATGCCGGAGAAAAAGATAAAGTAGAAGGGGAAGCCAAATTTATAAGGGGCGCCTCATATTTTGAGCTCGTAAAAAAATTTGCCAAAAGCCTGGAATGATGGAGACCCTGCAGCCAACCCGGGCGTTCCGCTTGTTTTAACGCCTACTCGTTCCATCACCGAAGAAAGTAAAGTAAAAAGAAATACGGTAGCCGAAGTGTATGCACAGGTAATAAAGGATTTGCAGGATGCAGAAGCCAAAGTTGCCGCAAGACAATGGCTTTTTTGCAACGAAAGTCTGCAGCTTCGGCGATGCTGGCACGGGTATACCTGCAAATGGGTGACTATACAAATGCCGCTAAAGAAGCTGACAATGCCATAAATACTACCGATGCCACGCTGGCGCCTACCTATGCAGAAGCTTTCGGAGCAACGTCGGATGAAGATATTTTCGCCATCCAGGTAACTACAGCTTCCGGCACACAAGGCTTTAATGAGTTTTATTCAGCGTCACAAAGAGGCGAAATTGCGATTACCGATGATCACCTGGCTTTGTACGAGCCCGGTGACGACCGGTTAAATTTATTCGATAATGGCTACACATTAAAATTCGAAGAACTTTATGGAAATGTACACACCATAAGGCTGGCGGAAATGTATTTAATAAGAGCTGAAGCCAATTTCAGGCTTGGCACTGCAGTTGGTGATGAACCCGTGAACGATATAAATGTGATCAGGAAACGCGTTAACCTTCCATCTTATACCGCGGGTGAATTAACCCTTGATAAAATTTTGCATGAGCGCAGCCTGGAACTGGCTTTCGAAGGGTTTGCGTTGGATGATCTAAAAAGGTTGAAAGGCAGCGTCGGCAATATTCCTTGGAATTCTCCCAAGCTGATCTTTCCTATACCAAAAAGAGAAATTCTTGTAAATCCAAATCTTACGCAGAATGAGGGATATTGAAGTTATAAAGTAGCATACATCTAAAAAAAAACGCAACTGGCCTTTGAACATAAAAACAAATTAAAATAAAAACGCGTATAATGGGCTATAACTTATTTTGAGAGATGAACAAGACATTCTTCTCAATCTGTCGCGGGGATTGTATAGATCCTCCAGTTGGTTTTTATTCCAGTCCTATCCTTTGTTTTTGCAAAAAAATGTAAGTATTTTTTTTATTAAAAGGATAAATCGCTTTTTTTTTAAATTGAATATAAATCTCACCGCCGGCTAGCTCAATTCCAAAATCCATCTCCATTTTCTACGTAAATTCGTGTACAATGGACACTATTCTTGAAATACCGAAATATTCACTAAACGAAGAGGAAGAAAAAAAAGAAATCCTGCGGCATTACCGCGCCCTGTTGCGGATACTTAAGCCAAAATTAAAGCCTGGAGATAAAGAACTGGTACGATCTGCTTTTGAAATAGCCGTGGAAGCGCATAAAACGATGCGCCGCAAAAGTGGCGAGCCATATATTCTCCATCCTTTGGCCGTAGCCATGATATGCGTCGAAGAAATAGGCCTTGGCGTACGCAGCACTATTTGTGCGCTGATGCATGATACTGTAGAAGACACCGATATTACTCTTGAAGATGTTCAAAGAGAATTCGGAAGCGAAATTGCAAAAATTGTCGATGGGCTTACCAAAATATCCAATGTACTTGATGCAAATTCATCGCAGCAGGCGGAAAATTTTAAAAAGATCCTGCTTACGCTTACGGATGACCCGAGGGTTATTTTAATTAAACTCGCAGACCGGCTTCATAACATGCGCACGCTTGACAGCATGAAGCGTGAAAAACAATTAAAAATTTCTTCTGAAACGGTTTATGTATATGCCCCGCTCGCACACCGGATGGGCCTGTATAATATAAAAACTGAAATGGAAGACCTGGCCATGAAATACATGGAGCCGGACAGTTACCGTTATATTGCCCAAAAACTTGATAATACAAAAAGAGAGCGTACCCGTTATATCAATGAATTTATAAAGCCCGTAAAGGATAAGCTTCAACAGGCGCATTTCAATTTTGAAATTTATGGAAGGCCAAAAAGCATTCATTCCATCTGGAATAAAATGAAAAAAAAAGGCGTTTCATTTGATGAAGTGTATGACCTTTTTGCCATTCGGATTATTTTAAATTCTCCACCCGAAAAAGAAAAAGAAGATTGCTGGAAAGTTTACAGTATTGTAACAGATGAATACATTCCTTCACCTGAACGCCTGCGCGACTGGCTGAGCAATCCCAAAAGTAATGGCTATGAAGCGCTGCATACAACAGTAATGGGCGCCCAGGGTAAATGGGTAGAAGTGCAGATACGCACCAAACGCATGAATGATATTGCAGAAAAAGGCCTTGCCGCCCACTGGAAATATAAAGAAGGTACTAATGATGAAAATCGCTTTGATAAATGGTTTCACCAGATAAGAGATATGCTCGCAAACCAGGATACCAATTCAATAGATTTTCTACAGGATTTTAAGGTATCGTTTTTAGCGGAAGAAATTTATGTTTATACACCCGAAAGGCGATGTAAAAATGTTGCCGATCGGGGCCTCGGCACTTGATTTTGCTTTTGCCGTGCATACTGCTGTTGGAGAAAAATGTATTGGTGCAAAAGTAAACCATAAGCTGGTCCCTATAGGTCATAAGCTTCGCAGTGGGGACCAGATAGAAATTATTACCTCAGCAAAGCAAAAGCCCAACAGCGAATGGCTCAAAATGGTAGTTACACCAAAAGCAAAATCCAAAATAAAAGATTCTCTTAAAGAAGAAAAAAGAAAAATTGCTGAGGAAGGAAAATATTCCCTGCAAAAGAAACTCGAAAACCTTGGAGCCGCGATGAATCAATCAAATCTTGAAGAGCTTACCAGCTATTATAAACTTCCATCCACACTTGACCTGTTTTATGATATTGCGGTAAAAAAAATAGACCTGAAAGAACTTGAGAGACTTTAAAGTACTTGGAGACAAGATTTTTGCGCCGAAGATCAATAAACCCCCTGCCGAAGAAAAGCATGAAGGAGAAAATAAAAATTATAATAAAAAAGATACGGAGCTTATCATTTTCGGAGAAAGCAGTGACAGGATCATGTACACGCTTGCCAATTGCTGCAAACCTATCCCCGGCGATGATGTATTTGGATTTATAACACAAGGCGAAGGGCTTAAAATTCATCGCACCAATTGCCCAAATGCGGCCAGGCTTTTATCAAATTACGGGCACCGGGTTGTAAAAACAAAATGGGTTAAAAACAAGGAAATTTCCTTTTTAACCGGTATTAAAATTATCGGGATGGATGATGTAGGTGTCATCAATAAAATAACGAACCTTATAAGCGGTGATTTAAAAATTAATATCAATGCACTCACCATTGAAGCCAAAGAAGGCCTCTTCGAAGGCAACATAAGAGTATATGTGCATGATAAAGATGAACTGGAAGAACTTGTTGACGAATTAAAAAACTTGCCGGGGATAGAAAGTGTTGACCGGTATGATACGGAGTAATTGGAAATGTATGATATACGATGTGTGATGTACGATGTTAAAAAGCTCCTAACAGTTCAATTTGATTTTCATTTTATTAACTAAAGAAATAAACTGATGACTACAAATGAAATGTTGAAGCGTACCAAACATTTTGCCATTGACTGCGGGCATTTAGTTATGTCATTGAAAGTAAATGCTTTAAATCGCCCTTATGGAGGACAATTAATTCGTTCCAGTAGTTCTGTAGGAGCAAATCACAGGGCTACGAGAAGAGCAAAATCAACACCAGATTTTATTAATAAATTTAAAATTGTGGAAGAGGAATTGGATGAGTCTCTATTTTTCTTGAAATGATTGTGGAATTTAATAAAGAGAAAAGAGATCAAATTTCAATACTGTATAAAGAAGGCGAAGAACTATTAAAAATTATTGTTGCCTCATTGAAAACATTGAGAAACTAATTACATCTACATCACACATCGTACATCGCACATTGTACATCCTAGATCGTACATCGCAAATCGTACATCATACATGGTATCATCTTATCTTCGCCGGCATAATGTACAAATTGCTGCGTAATATTTTGTTCTGGTTTGACGCTGAAAAGGTGCATTATTTTTCGATGGATCTGTTGAAGTTCTTCTGCAGGTTTTCTTTCATAAAAAATTTTCTGAGAAAAAGATATACGCCGGCAGGAAACCTGTCATGTAATTTTTTTGGGCTTACATTTTCAAATCCTGTGGGCCTTGCTGCCGGCTTTGATAAAAATGCGAAATACCTGCAGGAGCTTTCTGCCCTGGGATTTGGTTTTGTTGAAATAGGCACCGTAACACCAAAACCCCAGGAAGGAAATCCAAAACCAAGATTGTTTCGTTTGCCAAAGGATAAAGCAATTATAAACAGGATGGGATTTAACAACGACGGCGCTGCACGTTGTTACTGAAAGATTAAAAATATTTCGTCAAACACAAATTCTGCGCCGCAGGAAAGCACCCGGCTTATTATCGGCGGTAATATTGGCAAAAACAAAAACACTTCAAATGAAGATGCGTGGAAAGATTACGAAGTATGCTTTAATATCCTGTATGATTATGTGGATTATTTTGTGGTAAATGTAAGTTCACCAAATACACCCGGCCTCCGGGAACTTCAGCAAAAAGACTTCTTAGAAAAAATCCTTACAAATCTTCAACGGGTGAACAATTACAAAAAATATAAAAAACCATTGTTACTAAAAATTTCTCCCGATCTTTTACAAAATGAGCTGGATGATATTAGTGATCTTGCAATGCAAATTAACCTGGATGGATTTGTTGTTACTAACACAACGGTTAGCCGCAATAATTTAATTTCGGCGAAAAATAGAATCAGCAAAGCAGGTGCAGGCGGCTTAAGCGGAAAACCTCTTACCAGTGAAGCCACACGTATCACAAATTATATTTTTAAAAAAACAAAGGGCACTATTCCACTGATAAGCAGCGGTGGAATTTTTACAGGAAATGATGCCAAAGAAAGGATTAAGGCTGGCGCTTCTTTGATACAGGTATGGACCGGCTTCATTTTCGAAGGCCCACATATTGCTAAAAAAATTTGTGATTTTTTAAAATAAATTTACCCCAAACAATATCATCCGATGAGTTATTTATTTACCAGCGACAGTATAATTAGTTTTTTTATTCTTGTGATACTTGAGATTGTCCTGGGGGTGGATAATGTAATTTTTGTAAGCATTATAATTAACCGGCTTCCCGATGAAAAACATAAAAAGGCGAGGCTTTTTTGGATACTTCAGGGTATGATTGTGAGGAGCATTATGCTATTGGGCCTCGGGTGGCTTTTATCCCAAAAAGGCAAACCATTGTTTACTTTGTTTGAAAAGGGCTTTGATCTTGCAAGCCTGGTGATGCTGGCTGGCGGTGTGTTTCTTATCTATAAATCGGTTCGTGAAATTCATCAAAAACTGGAAGAAGAAGCTCCTGGAAAACAACGTGGAAATATAAAATCTTTCAGCTTTACGCAAGCCATGTTACAAATTGTATTGATAGATATGGTGTTTTCATTTGACAGTATCATTACTGCAGGCGGCACGGCGAAACATGTGGAAATAATGATAGCCGCAGTTGTTATAGCGCTGATCATTATGTTCTCATTCAGCCCGGTTATTGCGGCTTTTATTCATAAGTATCCGACATTTAAAATGCTGGCGCTTTCCTTTCTGGTTATGATTGGGCTTAGCCTTGTTGCTGAAGGATGGGATTCTGAAAAAGCAGAAAGCCTTCACTTAAAAAATTATATTTACTTCGGAATGGCATTCTCATTTCTCGTAGAACTGCTGAATATGAGAGTGAGAAAAAGACAAGCAAAAAAATTGGTAGAATTAAACGAGCCGGAATATAAGAAAGATAATATTAATGAAGGCGACGAGGCGGAATAACTTAAGAGTTTGGGGATTATGGTTTGCCTGACTTTATTCAAAAATGCAGAACATTACTCATTTTTTGGCATCATGCGGCGCGTAGTGGCGCTTGAAAATATCCGGTCCATCGTAAATACACTTCTCAAAGAATATAAAGTAAATTTGCTTTCGAATCTACAACATCTGCTAAGTATTTATCTATGAAGTACAACCAGGCGAGTCTAAAAAAATTGGAAAATATTCTTGACGAATGCGGATATATCGTTCGGTATGAGCGCGGCTCTTTTCAAAGCGGGTATTGCATTCTTGAAGACAAAAAGGTGGTTGTTCTTAATAAGTTTTTAAATCCGGAAGGGAGAATTAATACCTTGGCGGACCTTATTCCTTCTGTGCAGATAAATTATGATATGCTCACAAAAGATTCTCAGAAAATGTATGACGAATTAATTCGTCAGAGCGAAATAACTGAGAAATAATACAGCCCCATTCTTAAAATTCTATTTATATTTTTTAGCTTTGATGGTGAGCTATCCCACATTTAAAAATTACATTTCTTGGCACGGGAACCAGCGGAGGGGTGCCAATGATAGCCTGCCCCTGTTATGTTTGTGCCTCCAAAGATGAAAAGGACAAACGCCTGCGAAGCAGCATACTCGTGCAAAGCAAAGCTACCACGCTTGTTGTTGATACTACGCCTGATTTCAGGACACAGATGTTAAGAGAAAATATCAGGAAGCTGGATGCCGTAATTTTTACCCATCCGCATAAAGACCACATCGCAGGAATGGATGATGTAAAAGCCTTTAATTTTTTTCAAAAAAAATCAATGGATATTTATGCCAATACGCTTACACAGGAAGCTTTGAAAAGAGAGTTTGCTTATGTTTTTGCCCATAAGAAATATCCGGGCATTCCGGATATTACTATGCATACTATTACCGATGCAACCTTTGTTGTTGGCGATATACCGGTAATACCTGTTTTGGTGTATCACTTACAAATGCCGGTACTTGGTTTTAGATTTGGAGATTTTATTTATATAACGGATGCCAACAGGATCGAGGATAGTGAAAAAGAAAAGATTAAAGGAAGTAATACAATTGTTTTAAACGCGCTTCGCAAAAAAGAGCACATTTCTCATTTTAGTTTACAGGAAGCAATTAACCTTGCGGATGAATTGAAAATACCTACTGCATATTTTACCCATATGAGCCACCAGCTTGGCACCCACGAAGAAATAAATAATGAGCTTCCTGTTAACAGGCAGCTGGCGTGGGATGGATTGAAGCTCGAATTTTAAAAGATATTTTGCACTGGTTTTAATACCTGTTTGTTTAATGCGGTTATTTAACTACTTTACCGGAAATATTATCATGTGGAAACATTTTCTAAAAGATTATTTTCTTTTCACCCGTAAGGAAAGAACCGGTATAATTTTTATTGTTTCCATAATATTTTTCCTCATCCTGTCTTCTTATGTCTTTCCATTTTTTATAAAGCAAAAACTATATAGCCACAACGAATTTGAAGCCGAAATTGCACGTTTGAATATAGAAGCAAAAGATTCTTCAAGGAAAAAATATTCTAACAGCTTCAATGATCGATTATATGATGATTATTCCCCGGCTGGCAAGAAAAAATACGAAAGCGTAAAAGCAACAACTTTTTATTTTGATCCTAATACAATTTCTGCTGAAGATTGGGCGAAGTTGGGTGTAAAGGAGAAAACAATAATGACCATTAAGAAGTATCTTTCAAAAGGTGGAAAATTCAATAAGGCCGGAAGATATTGCGAAAATCTGGGGGCTTTCCCCAATGGATCAACAGCGTCTAATGCCTTACGTTAGTATTAAAACTATCGCTCATGAGCCTGTTACTTTTGAAAAAGATAAATATCCAAAACCCACTTCTTTTTCTTTAATTAAAAAAAATCAACCAATAGACGTAAATCTTGCCGATACAACTGCCTATATAAGCCTGCCGGGAATAGGAAGCAAATTATCGCAAAGAATTATTGCGTTTCGCGATAAGCTGGGTGGCTTTCACTCTGTTGACCAGGTTGGGGAAACTTACCTGCTTCCTGATTCAACTTTTCAAAAAATTAAATCACGGCTAGTTATTAGTGATACAATGGTAAAACAAATAAATATTAACCTCGCATCAGTAGATGAAATGAAAGTGCATCCTTATTTGAGATATGCCCTTGCCAATGCAATCTTTCAATATCGTCAGCAACATGGAAATTTTAATTCTGTCGGAGACATAAAAAAAATTATGTTGGTCACTGAAGACATTTTCAACAAAGTGGCTCCATATCTTTCAGTTCAATGAATATATAAAAATGCTAATATTTCTTTGTGACGGCACGATAAAACTAACGGCCGTTAGTATTTATATATTTTCGGTTTATATTGCAACAGTATAATCTAAAGTATGGATTTTAAAAACACTGAACTTACCGAACAGGTGGCCCAAACTGCACGGGATTTTGCCCAGCAATATATCAGGCCGCACGTAATGGAGTGGGACGAAATACAAGAATTCCCTGTGCATATATTTAAAGAACTGGGAAAGCTCGGCATGATGGGTGTATTGGTGCCTGAGCAATATGGTGGTGCGGGATTGGGATATCCTGAGTATAGTGTTATCATCCAGGAAATTGCGAAAGTTTGCGGTTCAATCGGCTTGTCAGTGGCGGCGCACAACTCTTTGTGCATAGGCCATATTCTCACTTTTGCAAATGAGGAACAAAAAAATCAATACCTGCCCAAACTTGCTACCGCCGAACACATTGGTGCATGGGGATTAACAGAACCGAATACCGGCAGCGACGCCGGGAATATGAAATGCGTTGCAGAAAAAGACGGCAATGAATGGATTATCAATGGAACAAAAAGCTGGATTACACATGGAAGGAGCAGTGATGTGGCAGTAGTGATATGCAGAACTGGTGAACCGAGGAAAAGAGATAATTCAACCTCGTTTATAGTACCCCGTAATACACCCGGGTTTGCCGGGGGCAAAAAAGAAAATAAGCTCGGCATGCGGGCAAGTGAAACTGCTGAAATGATTTTTGATAATTGCCGGGTGCCTGATTCGGCAATCATGGGAAACGTTGGCGATGGCTTTAAACAGGCAATGAAAGTACTTGATGGTGGGCGCATTTCAATTGCAGCTTTGGGGCTTGGTATTGCCAAAGGCGCGTATGAGGCATCACTTAAATATTCTAAAGAAAGGCACCAGTTTGACCAGCCTATTGCGAACTTCCAGGGCATCTCATTTAAGCTGGCAGACATGGCAACCGAAATAATGGCCGCAGAATTATTGATCGGCCAGGCATGTGAGCTAAAGATGCGTGGGGAAAATATTACCAAGGAAGCCGCTATGGCAAAATATTACGCCAGTGAAATAGCCGTAAAAATTTCTACAGATGCGGTACAAATATTTGGAGGATATGGCTACACCAAAGATTTTCCGGTCGAAAAATTTTATCGCGACAGTAAATTGTGCACGATCGGCGAAGGCACCAGCGAAGTTCAAAAACTTGTGATTGCAAGAGAAATATTAAAGTGAGGTTATACTATCCTACTTTAATAAAAAGATAGCACTTACTAAGTACTACTAAAACCGGCACGAAGCCGGTTTTAAATTATATCTATATTCTTTTGTCCTCTCCGAATAATCCGCCGAGCTTTTCTTTGGCAAAGCCTTCAATTTTTTCACCGGTCGCACCAGGGATAAAATCAGAAATTTTGTCTAAAAAATCACCACCGTCATGAACGGGGGCATTAACTGTATCCACGGGATTGGTTGTAGTGGCTGTAGTAGCAGCAGAATTTGTCTGAAAAAGATTATCAATGGCGCCGCCTACCATTGGAAATTTTTCTTTAACGAATGATACAATAGTGTTTAAAATACCATGAGACTGCTCAGCGCTTAATCCATGAACATTTTGTAATTTTTGAATTAACTCCTCCGTCATTGTTTTTGTTTTAAGGTTTATGAATATTTTCCGCGCAAAATAATGTATTCAGGTGAAAGAACTGTATTTGTAAAATTTTGATTTGGATCGCAAGTTATCAGAAACGAAAACTTATAAAATTCTATAGTAGTTTTATTACATTGTAAATAACTTTTTAATATACCAGATATGAAAGAAAATTACTTCCGGTTTTTAACCACTACGGGTTGTGTAATTTGCTGTATCTCAATTTGCAATAATACTTATTCGCAGGACCCTACTGTAAAAGACTTGCAGGGCAATGCAACCCTGGAAATTAAAAAGCAGAAAATTGATAGCGGTAAAACCTGGAAAACCGGTGGCCTGTTTAATCTCAATTTTGGACAGGGTAGCCAAAGTAACTGGAGTGCAGGCGGCGATGATTTTTCTTTAACCATTAATTCGTATCTGGGCTTTTATGCCTTTTATAAGAAAGGGCGGTATAGCTGGGATAATACGCTTGATATGAACTATGGATTTTTAAATACCACCAGCCTTGGCAGCAGGAAAAATGATGATCGTATTGACCTTTTATCAAAGGTGGGGTATGAGGTGGCGCAAAAATTAAGTGTATCAGCTTTATTTAATTTTCATTCACAGTTTTCAAAAGGATATAACTACAACAATGATGGTACAAAAAATCTTTTATCAGATTTTCTGGCGCCCGCATATATTTTATTAAGTCTTGGACTGGATTATAAACCTGCCGATGGGTTATCAATTTTTATATCGCCAATTACATCGAGGTGGATTATTGTACGCAATGATACTTTGTCTGCAAAGGGTGCGTATGGAGTAGATCCTGGCAAGAAAAGCAAAAATGAAATTGGCGCTTTTGTAAGCGTAAATTATTTAAGCAATCTTAATAAAATTATAACTTATAAAGGGAGGCTTGATCTTTTTTCAAACTACGAACACAATCCGCAGAATATTGATGTGCTAATGAACAATATGTTTACAGCAAAGCTTTCCAAAGTACTTACTGCGAGCGTTGGCCTCGATCTCATTTATGATGATGATGTAAAACTTTTTGGAAAGAACCATGATTCACCGGGATTGCAATTAAAATCGTTAATAGCGGTTGGACTAAGTGTAAAGCTTTAACCACGAATTACGAATTATTTTTAATAGTAATATTATTATTGCCATGGAAACCTGGTAATTCTTGCCTATTGCCAAATGGCCTGTTTGCTTATTTGCCCATTGTCAATTGCTCATCACAAATTTTCTATAATTCCTGCAATACCCTGCCCGCCACCAACACATGCAGTTACAATTCCGTATTTTTTATTGAGCCTCTTCATATCATGTATAATCTGGATAGTGAGCTTGGCGCCTGTACATCCCAGCGGATGCCCTAAAGCAATTGCTCCGCCGTTTATATTTACTATGGCGGGGTCTAATTCCAATGTTTTTATAACGGCGAGCGATTGCGAAGCGAAAGCTTCATTTAATTCGATTAAATCTATTTGTGATAAATTCATGGAAGCCTGGTCCAAAACTTTAGGAACGGCTTCAACAGGGCCAATTCCCATAACACGCGGATGAACTCCCCTGCTCACACATGCCACCAATCGTGCAATAGGTTTCAATTGCAGTTCATTCATCATTTTTTCGCTCATTACAATTACGAAAGCAGCGCCATCGCTTGTTTGCGAAGAATTACCTGCTGTAACAGTTCCGCCTAAAGCAAATGCTGGTTTCAATTTTGCAAGTGCCTCCATAGATGTATCCGCGCGAACGCCTTCATCTGTGTCAACAATAAAACTGCGCTTTTGCTTTTTTCCTTTTTCATCTATATAAACCTGTTCAACCGGCATGGGAAGTATTCCTTCTTTGAAATATCCATTATTAATAGCATTTAATGCTTTTTGATGCGAATGAAAACTAAATTCATCCTGCTGTTCCCTGCTTACATTGTATTCTTTTGAAACAGCTTCGGCAGTAAGCCCCATGCCGAGATAATAATCCGGCGTTTCCGATGCGACCGAATAGGCAGGTACGGTTTTCCACCCGGAAGTAGGAACCATCGTCATACTTTCTGTGCCGCCAGCAATGATACAATCGGCCATTCCACTTCTTATTTTTGCAGTAGCAATAGCGATAGTTTCAAGCCCGCTCGCGCAATAGCGGTTCACTGTCATGCCAGGCACTTCAATCCCCAGCGCTCTTACGCTAATCATTCTTCCGACCTGTAATCCTTGCTCAGCTTCAGGTACCGCATTGCCAACGATAAGGTCATCCACTCTTTTACTATCGAGTTCCGGCACGCGTCGCCATAAGCCCCTTAATTACATCAACAGCCAAATCATCGGGACGATAAAATCGAAAGCCACCTCGTTTTGATTTAGTAACTGCTGTTCTAAAGCCTGCTATTATATATGCTTCCATTTTAAAAAAATTGTATTTAAATAAATAGATCCTTCGGCAGAATAATTTGAAAAAATTTATTAAAAGTCGCAATTCATTAATATTTACAACAAAGTTACCTCTTTGAAATGTTTTAGAAAGCTTACTCAAAAGTTATGTTTAATTATCAATTCAAATAATTCCCTACTATAGGCAACTCTTCTTCCTACGCCAAAAGCTTTTGGCGAAATTCGTATGATGGGACAAAACTGGTTTCTTTTGTATTCATTTTTATTTACCATGCTTAATATTCTATCTACAAGGGCTGCATCAAATCCTTGTGATTTTATTTCATAGGGACCCTTTACCCGTTCAATATACTGGTATAAAATTTTATCCAGGATATCATATTCAGGAAGGCTGTCTATGTCTTTTTGTTCGGGCCTTAGTTCTGCAGAAGGTGCTTTCGAAATTATATTTCCAGGAATTATTTCTTTTTCAGAATTGATAAATTTTGCCAGTTCATAAACCTGTGTTTTATAGCAATCGCCGATTACACCAAGTCCGCCGGCCATGTCGCCATACAATGTTCCATAGCCTGTTGCCAGCTCACTTTTATTGGAAGTGTTGAGTAAGATGTATCCGAATTTATTGGCAAGCGCCATAAGTAAATTACCCCTGGTACGGCTTTGAATATTTTCTTCGGCAATATTAAAAGGCAGGTTTTTAAAGAAAGGCTCCAGCTCTTTTATAAATTGAGTGTAAATATTTTTTATCGGGATAATATCATAAGGATTGCCCAGTTTTTTACTTAGTTTTTCAGCATCATTTACTGAATGACTGGTTGAAAACTCTGAAGGCATCAGGATCGCTCTTACATTTTCTGCCCCCAATGCTTCACAGGCAAGTACCAGTGTTACGGCGCTGTCAATACCACCACTGCTGCCGATGATGGCTTTTGTAAAATCTCATTTTTTTAAAATAATCCCTTATCCCCAAGATGATAGCCTGGTATACCTGTGAAATATTCAGGTCCGGTGTATAAAATAATGGATCAAGGAGTTCATTTGGCATTGCGAGGGCAGGTTCAATTACTGGCGCCGCTATGGTTCCATCATCGTTTAAAATTACTTCGGATATTGCTTCTTTAAATTGAGGAAGCGCTACGCAAAGGTTGGCATCTTTATCAAATACCAATGATGCGCCATCAAAAACAATTTCAGTTTGGCTTCCTACAGCATTGCAATAAATAAGTGGCAGTTTATATTTTAAAACGTTTGCTTTAATGGTTGCTTTCCTGTCATCAACATGTGTATAATCAAAAGGAGAAGCAGAAATATTTATCATCACATCCGGCTGTTGCTGCATTAAAATATCCATTGGGCAGATGCGGTATATGGGATCATCGCCAAGATTCCAGATGTCTTCACAAACGGTAAGTGCAATTTTTTTTCCTTTAAATTCAATTACGTTCCAGTTAAATGCCGGTTCAAAATACCGGTATTCATCAAATACATCATAGTTAGGCAGGCAGGTTTTGTGAGCAATCCCTTTTACCTGTTTTTCATAAAGTAGAAAGGCGGCATTAAAAAGATTTTTGCCTTCTCTTGCAGGATTGCGATCCGGGGCGCCAACGATTACACCAATGGTATCGGCATATTGTTTTATAGCTTCAATGCTTTCATAGCATTTATTAATAAAATCATCAAAATCCAGGAAATCTCTTGGCGGGTAGCCGCAAATGCATAATTCACTGAACACAATTAAATCTGCCTGTTTATCTTTTGCAATTTTTATTGCCTCAATAATTTTATGGGTATTACTTTCAAAATTACCGATATGATAATTCTGTTGCGCAAGAACGATTTTCATAGTGCAAAATTAACAGAATATATTAAAGGTTTTTTCAATTGATATGCGGTCTCGGAAATAAATTAAGCCAATTAATATGGAGACACTTTAAGATATCTATTATCGGGTATTACTAAGAACATTTAACGAAGCCTTAAATTAACAAAGCGCTCATCTTTTTTTTCCTTTTATTTGGGGTATGAAGAAAATACTTATTCCATTGTGTTGTATTGTTTTTTGTGTTTCATGTAAAAACAATAAGAATATTCCTGATGTTTCAGGCATACAGGTAAACCTGGAAACACGAAGGTTTGAACAGGATTTTTTTTCGATAGATACCACACATATTGCTACGTCTTTTACAGCCCTGCTTAAAAAATATCCAAACTTTACCATTGATTTTATAGAGAATATACTTGGCCTGGATGTGGATAGCTTATTGATTCCCGGTAATGCACAGGATAGCGCCGTACGATTATTTATTCATGACTACACGCCTGTTAAAGATTCATCAGATTTACTATTTAAAAACTTTGATAAAGAAACCGATGAAATAAAAAAAGGATTGCAATTTGTAAAATATTATTTTCCTGAATATAAATTGCCGGTGTCATTAATAACCTTTATTGGGCCCATTAATGCCAACTTTGAAACTTCTTTTGGAACACAGGGCGATATACTTACTACGGAAGGATTGGGAATCGGGCTTCATCTTCATCTTGGCAAAAATTTTTCTTTATATAAAAGCCAGGAAGGACAGGAGCAATATCCTGCTTATCTCTCCAATAATTTTGATGCAGAACATATTCCGGTAAACTGTATGCGAAATATTATTGATGACCTTTTTCCTGATAAAAGTAATGGCAAGCCACTGATAGAACAAATGGTTGAAAAAGGAAAAAGAATATATCTTCTTACTAAATTTCTGCCAAACACTCCTGAATATATTTGTTTTGGCTATACTGAAAAACAATTAAAAGATTCGTATACAAATGAAGCGGTGATATGGGATTTCTTTTTAAATAATGATTTGCTCTACAATCCGGAACAAAACATCATAAAAAATTATATTGGCGAAAGCCCGAAAACACAGGAGTTGGGCGAAGATTCGCCGGGCAATATCGGAACCTTTAGCGGATTGCAAATTGTAAAAAAATATTTGGAAAAATTTCCGGCAACAACGCTGAAAGAACTTATGAAAACAGATGCAGCAGAAATTTATAACAAGGCAAAATATAAGCCCAGGAGTTAATTGAGCTTTAAAGGAACAATCATTTCAAAGGCCGGAATGTTAACAAGAAATGTTTTTTTATTATGGCTGTTTTCCATAAAGTAAATGCCATGCATTTTGCCCATTTCGCTTCTTAAATTACATCCACTCACATATTGATATTTTTCGCCGGGATTTATTTGAGGTTGTATGCCGATTACGCCTTCCCCTTCTACTTCGCGATGTTCGGCATTGCTGTCAAAAATATACCAGTGCCTTCTTAACAACTGAACAGGAAAAGGATTATTATTTTCAATGGTAATGCGGTAGGCAAACATGAATTCACTGGTAACAGGATTGCTATATTCAGGTTGATAAAATGTTTCAACGCTTATTGTAACACCTTCTGATATTTTTGAAATCATATACTACTGCTTGATTATAAAGTTATCAAAATTCAGGAAAATACTCAATGATATTTTTTCTTGATATCCCTCAGCTATCATTTCTTCACCTTATTGTAACCCATCTTGTTTAGCCACATTAAAACTTTTTCCCTGTTATCTCCCTGTATGATTATCTCATTATTTTTCACTGAACCTCCTGTTCCGCAATAAGACTTTAATTGTTTTCCCAGTTGTTCAAGGTCTGCTTCAGTGCCCGAAAATCCTTCCACCAGTGTAACTATTTTTCCTCCGCGGTGCCTGGCATCCAGCCTTACTTTGAGTAACTGATCCTGAACAGGCAAAGTGATACGCTCTGTCAGTTTTTGTTCTCTTTGAAAATCCGAATCAGTTGAATAAACAATGGCATTCCCTGTTATATAACTTTTTCCTTGGCATATTATTGTATTTCAGCTTTTAAACTTAGATCCAGGCTCGTTGCCTGGTGTATAATTGCGCCACTTGAAATGAAGTCAACACCTGTTGCTGCATATGATTCAATATTTTCATAATTTATTCCACCACTGGCTTCCGTTTCATATTTTCCATTGATAAGCAGGAGCGCCTCAGTAATTTGCTGTGGTGTAAAATTATCTAACATGATCCTATCTACTTTGCCAGTACGCATAACTTTTTTTACATCTTCAATATTGCGTGTTTCAACTTCAATTTTTAACCCAGGCTTATTTTTTGCACATATGACCATGCCTTTGTTATAGCCTGCTCAATTCCCCCGCAATAATCAATATGATTGTCCTTTAAGCATAATCATATCATAGAGGCCAAACCGATGGTTAAATCCGCCACCGATTCGTACTGCTTCTTTTTCAAGTAGCCTGAAATTCGGAGTTGTTTTTCGTGTATCCAGTAATTTTGTATGATAATTTTTTAGCTTGTCTGTATATTTTTTTGTAAGTGTGGCAATACCGCACATGCGCTGCATGCAATTAAGTACAAGCCGTTCGCAGGTAAGTATATCATAGATTTTTGCATCCACTTCAAATGCAATTTCTCCCGGCTGCATAGTATCTCCGTCTTTTTAAATTTTTTTATAACAGATGATGTATCAGAGTAAGAAAATATTTTTTCGGCAATCCGATGCCTGCTAAAATTCCTTCCTGCTTTTATTTTCAAGATTGCTTTGCCGCGTACATCCGGATCGATACAGGCGATGGTAGAATGATCGCCATCGCCAATATCTTCAGCTAATGCATTTTTGATAAGATGATTAAGCTGCTTTCGTAAATCTCGGGTTGTGCATTAAACAAAAATATATCTAATGATGTATAAGGAAATGAATTTCTAAATTAACCACCCGGTTTTGAAACTGCGCTTGAAATATAACTGAATAGTCATATTATTTTTCAAAACGAAGTTCCTGCACTAATTCCTTATCGCCTTTTTGTTTCATAAAAATTGTTGTGCGAAATGTGCCATTATTGGTTTGTAAATTCCCAATACAATATTGCGATCCCGGTGTATCGCTTTTATGAAGAATTTCAAAATCTTTCACTCCGTGAGTAGCAAAGAAATCACGTAATACCAATTCTGCCTGGCTTTTACTATAGGAATTACTTTTTTCAGGCAAAGTTATTTCAACTGTATTATCAAAATATTTTGAAACTTCAGCTGAATTTCCCGACTTAATCGCTTTCACAACTTCAGTAAATGAAATTGAAATAAAAGAACATACGGAAATGAATAATCATCAAAAAAAGTAATAATTTTTTCATTATAAAGTACTTAATTTACTATATTTTGCGAAAAACGTGCCAAGATGGGAACATATAATTAGTGATAATAATGTCATGAAATATTTTATAAAATTAACCAATTTGTAAATTGTTAAGTTTGAATAATTAGCTTTGAAAAATGGAAGCAAAAAAAGTTATTTTAATTATTATGGATGGATGGGGGCTTGGCGGAAAAAAGAAAGCGATGCCATTCAAAATGCAAATGTTCCGTTTGTGAGTTCTCTTTACAATAACTATCCTCATTCAACACTGGTTACCTGCGGCGAAGCAGTAGGGTTACCTGAAGGCCAAATGGGAAACAGCGAAGTGGGGCATTTGAACCTTGGAGCCGGCCGCATCGTTTACCAGGAACTGGAAAGAATAAATGTTGCTATAAAAAAAGGCGAATTTCAAAAAAATGAAATTCTGCTGAATAGCCTCAACTATGCAAAAGAAAACAACAAGTTCTTTGCATCTTATCGGGCTGGTAAGTGATGGTGGCGTTCATTCGCATATTGATCATTTAAAAGCCATCACTTCCTTATGCAAAGAAAAAAATATTGAGAATGTATATGTGCATGCTTTTACTGATGGCAGGGATACAGATCCTAAAAGCGGCATTAATTTTTTAAAAGAATTGCAGGATCATCTTAACAAAACTACCGGGAAAATAGCAACTATTACAGGGCGTTATTATGCAATGGACCGGGATAAAAGATGGGAGCGAATTAAAATTGCTTATGATGCGCTGGTTCACCGGGTTGGAGAAGCAACGAATGATATTTTTTCAGCAATCGCATGCATCCTATGAAAAAAATATTACAGATGAATTTTTATTGCCGATTATAAATGCAGATACGCCGGATTCGGGTATCAAAGATGGCGATGCAGTCATTTGTTTTAATTTTAGAACAGACCGGTGCAGGGAAATAACTGAAGCGCTTACACAAACAGCTTTTCCGGATTACCAGATGAAACCTTTGCAATTGCATTATACTACAATGACGATGTATAATCATGCTTTTAAAAATCTTCATGTAATTTTTGAAAAGGATGACCTTATAAATACACTGGGAGAAATTTTGTCTGCAAATGGCAAAAAACAAATACGCATTTCAGAAACCGAAAAGTATCCGCATGTTACATTTTTTTTCAGTGGCGGACGTGAAGTTCCTTTTGAAGGCGAAAGCAGGATTATGATCCCTTCTCCTAAAGTAGCGACCTACGATCTGCAACCACAAATGAGCGCTTATGAAGTAACAGATGCCTTGTTGCCGGAAATTAAAAATAAAACAGCTGATTTTATTTGCCTGAATTATGCAAATGCAGATATGGTAGGGCATACAGGAGTTTGGGAAGCTGTTATTGCAGCAGTAGAAACGGTTGATAAATGTGTGGAGAAAATTGTTACTGCCGGGCTTGAAAATGGCTATACAATTTTTCTTACTGCCGATCATGGCAATGCAGATTATATGATTAATGAAGATGGCACGCCCAATACAGCACATACATTAAACCTGGTACCTTTTTTTATTATTGATAAAGATTGGAAAGGAGCATTAAAAAGTGGAAAGCTTGCGGATCTTGCACCAACTATTTTAACGATGATGGGCCTGCCGATTCCTGCTCAAATGACCGGAGATGTTTTGATTACTTCGTAAGCGAATAATTTATACATGAAAAAAATAATCCGGATTGTTTTAATAAGCTTATTGGCAGTATTGATTGTCATCCAGTTTATCAGGCCTGTGAAAAATATTTCGCAAAGCGTTAGCGCCACAGATATAACAACGAAATATACATGTTCCTGCTGATGTTGAGCATCTTCTAAAAACTTCCTGTTACGACTGCCACAGCAATAATACCTACTATCCATGGTACTGGCAGATTCAACCGGTCACCTGGTTTATGAATGGCCATATCCGTGGATGCGAAAAAGGGATTAAATTTTTCAATCTTTGCTTCTTATAAGATCAGGAGACAATATAAATTATTTGATAACATCAATAAAGAAGTAAAAAATGGCGATATGCCGCTTGCTTCATACACTTTAATACACCGGGATGCCATTTTAAACAATACTCAAAAACTGGCTATTGCAAATTGGGCCACACTTTCAATGAAATGAAATTGAAAAGAATTATCCGCCAGATAGCCTTGTAAAGAACAATTCTGCTCCATCCCAATAAATATTGCAAAACAAATGGAGGCATAAAAGATCTATTTTTTTAGCAGAAAACGGTACATATTTTTCTTGCGCGGAAATAATCTGCGTTTCAAAATAAATTTTGTTTGGCTTTAACTGGCATTGAAGCGACTATTTTTTAATCGGAAGCAGCTTTTATCCTTATTTTTTGTCATATCTTAGTAGGGTTAAACCTAATAAAAAAATATGACAGAAGAGCTAATGGTTCAAGGCTGTCTTGATAATCTGGCTTCTGCACAGGAAGCATTGTATAATCGTTTTAGTCCAAGAATGCTGGGCGTATGTTATCGTTTTGCCCGCAACAGGGAAGATGCTGAAGATATGATGCAGGAAGGATTTATTAAAGTATTTACTCAAATTCACCAGTTCAGGGGCCAGGGTGCACTTGAAGGATGGATAAGAAGAATAATAGTGCACACCTGCATAAATGTATTAAAGAAGAATAAAAAATTTACCGATAGTGTTGATCTTTTTCATGCGAGCAGTATGTACCTGAATGAAAATAATATTCCTTCAATATTGCAGGCCAAGCAGGTTGTTGAATGTATCAGGCTGCTTCCGCTTGGATATAAAACAGTATTAAATCTTTATGCAATTGAAGGGTTTTCACATAAAGAAATTGCTGCTATACTTGATATTGAGGAAAGCACCAGCCGGTCACAATACACAAGGGCAAAATCAATGCTTGAAGATGTTCTTTTGAAAAAGAAAATTCTTCAGCAGCCAAGAGAAAAAATTAAAATGGGTTTGGGAAGTAATTAACTTAACGATGAAGATAATTTTAACCTCTATTACCAATAACTGAAATTATGTGATCAATGGGACGAAGATTTTTTATGAACGATTTTGAGCAATCTTTAAAAGAGCATGCGGACAATTTTCAAATGATTCCTTCAAAAAAAGTATGGCATGGGATATATAATGACCTGCATCCGGGCAAAAGATGGCCATCAGTAACCATGTCCCTTTTATTGATATTCACTCTGGTGGTTATCGGGCATCTTAATACTAATAATAGCCGCCGACTGGCTTATTCACCCGGTAATGAATTTTCCGATGCAAAAACAGCAGGCCCCGGTCTTAAAAGAACAGGTAGCCTGACACATAATCAAAGAATTGTTGTAAGAAAAAGCTGACCTGGAAAAAGGAAGGGAAGTTTTTGTTTATTTAAACGGGCAGCCGGGTGATTCACTGCAGGAAACAATCGCAAGTGACCCTCAGATAATGGACTAATAGAGAACATCTCATCACTGGCAGATCATTTGAAATCCGAAGATGGCTTGAGTTCATCTGTGCCGAGAAAAATTTAATACTTAGCTTCTCCATCACAATCTGAAGCTCTGATGGAAACAAGAGTGGAAATAGTATTACAGCAAATGAAATAAGATAAAGAAATACAGTTCAGAAAATAATGCAGGTCTAAATAGAAACCTGCAAGGACAAGTAACCAGCCCAGGAGATATCACCAGCTATTGAGAAAACGTTAGCCGAAAAAAATAAAAACATAAATAGGCGAATCAGTAACTAGCAGCGAAGAGTGCTAAGGAAGCAAATAAAGAATCAAATACGCAAAAAAAAACTGCTAAGCTTTCTAAGAAAAGAAATGATAAAATTACCTGGGTTTATTATGCTGCACCTGTAGTGAGTAGTGTTTCATTTAGCGGTGAACCGCTGAAAGAACCACAAAGCAACAATTTTGCAACAGGGCCCGTGATTAATCCAAAGCCAAATAAAATTCTACATAGTTCAGCGTTGGGCTTTGAAGCAGGCGCTCAAATGAATTACATGACTTACTAAAAAACTGAAATTTACTATCGGTGCGCACCTCACTTATTCAGGCTACAATATTATTTCTAATGAAGTGCATCCGCTCCGCGCAACACTAATATTGAAAGACCCTGGTACCGGATGCAATTTATTCAAGAAGTTTTATAACTCATTATGGAGATGGCACCGGCCAAACAGTTGCTATGATACGGAATTATAACTGGCAGGCATCCATACCTGTTGGATTGCAATATGAAGTTATGGGAAATAATAAAATTGCAATTTAACCTGGCTGCAAATCTTGAACCATCGCTGGTTCTTAAAAGTAACGCTTATATCCTTTCTTCTGATGGAAACAATTATGTAAACGACCCGTCACTTTTACGAAAATTTAACCTCAGCAGTAATTTTGGCGCATTTGTTACCTTCAGTTCCGCGAAATTCAAATGGCAGATAGGCCCTAATATCCGCTATCAGTGGTTGTCAACCTATTTAAGCGATTATACAGTAAAAGAACATTTGATTGATTATGGAATCAGGATAGGCATTTCAAAGTAATTGCATTACGATCAATTTTTACCAGCGTTTTATTTTTTAACTATCATTTTTTTTAGTCGTTGCCTGGTACTCCTGCAACGGCTTTTTTTTATTTGTAATTTTGCACATGCAAAAATTTGTTACGGCATTTGTGAAGTGTACAATTATCTTTTTTTTATGCGCCTGCCACAATTCCGGCAGCAAAAGCACGCTGAAGCAGTGAACAATACTGAAGAAACACAATCTTTTTTTCCGGTTACTGAATTTCTTCTCGGGCAGTTAAATGCAACCGACAGCCTTCCGATAACACCTGTAAAAATAACCATCGTTGGAAACAGGCAAGATTCTGTGTGGCTTAAAAAAGAAGATATCCGGAAGTTTGCCTCCCCGTTTCTTCATCCGGTTATTGATTCAGTTTCTATGATGAAATATTTTACACAGAAGTCTTTTATGGATCAAACCATAAATGCTATCACTTTTTCTTTTGATGCAAAGATGAAATTACCAGACTCCATAAAATTAAATCACTGGGATGTTTATATTGATCCTCAAAAAAATACAGTTCAGCGTATTTATATGGTAAAAGGAGATATAGTAAATGGCACCAATATAACAACACAGCTCACATGGAAGGCAGATAAATGGTGCAGTATAAGAACAATTACACAGCAACCGGGTAAAGAGCCACAGGTAAAAGAGGAAATAATGAAATGGAACTTTGATGAATAGAACTTGCCCAACTTTTTCAGGCTTAAAAGAATGATCATGACACAAGATGTATTTCAAACTATATTAAAAACATTGCCAAACGAGCCCGGCATTTATAAATATTATGATGATAAATATGAATTGATTTATGTAGGGAAAGCGAACAATATCCGCAAAAGAGTAAGTTCATATTTTACTAAAACTTTTACAGGTTATAAAACGCATGAGCTGGTAAGAAGAATTCATAGAATTGAATTTACGATTGTTGATAGCGAGCAGGATGCATTTTTATTGGAAAATTCGCTGATAAAACAATTTCAACCGAAATTTAATATCAATCTTAAGGATGATAAGTCGTATCCATACCTCGTCATTAAGAACGAACCATTTCCAAGGGTATTCCTGACAAGATCTAAAATTAATGATGGATCGCAATATCTTGGGCCATTTACTTCTGTAGGCAAGGTGCGGGAATTGCTGCTTTTTATAAAGCAAAATATACAATTGCGTACCTGTAAGCTTAACCTTACGGAGCAGAATATTCGTAAAGGTAAATTTAAAGTTTGCCTGGAATATCACCTTGGCAACTGTAAAGGCCCTTGCGAAGGCTTGCAGCCGGCGGAAGATTATGCAGCAGGATTAGCGCAACTTAAGAATCTTATGAAGGGAAACCTTAATCCGGTTATTCATCATTTTAAAAATGAAATGGAGCAATGTGCTGCTGATATGAAATTTGAAAAAGCAGATGTAATCCGGAAAAAAATTGAACACCTTCAGAATTATAAGGCAAAATCAAAAGTAGTAAATGAGCATGTGGGCAATGTGGATGTATTTTCAATTTTAAAAGATGAAGATTGCGCATATGTAAATTATCTAATGGTAAGTGAAGGAACGATTGTACTTACAAAAACAATTGAGCTGGAGCAAAAACTCGAAGAAACAGAACAGGAAGTTTTATTATTTGCCATGGGGCAACTGCGTTCAACTTTTACGAGTGAAGCGAAAGAATTGATTGTTCCTTTTGAAATGAAATATCCTGAAGAAGGAGTTACTGTAACCATGCCGAGAGCAGGAGATAAGAAAAAATTGCTGGAGCTTTCTGAGAAAAATGTTAACTACTTTATCGAAGAACTCAAGCGAAAGAAGATGCTACAGCTTGAGGGAAAATCTGACAAAGAGAAACAAAAGGTTTTACAACAACTACAAAGCGACCTTCATCTTCCCTCCTTCCCCGAGCATATTGAATGTTTTGATAATTCCAATTTCCAGGGCAGCTATCCCGTTGCCGCAATGGTCTATTTCAAAAATGGCCTTCCCGATAAAAGCCAGTACCGGAAATTTAATATCAAAACCGTTAGCGGCATCAATGATTTTGCAAGTATGAAGGAAGTGGTTACCCGCAGGTATAAAAGACTGGAGAAAGAGAATACGCCTTTACCTCAGCTTGTAATAATTGATGGTGGTAAGGGGCAGTTAAATGCCGCGGTAGAAGGCATTAATGAACTTGGGCTCCAGGGAACCACAACGGTTGTAGGGCTTGCAAAAAATGAAGAAGAAATTTTTTTCCCGGGCGACCAACAGTCTATTAAATTGCCATGGGATAGTGAAAGCCTTAAGCTTATCAGGAGGATAAGAGATGAAGTCCATCGTTTTGGAATAAATTTTCACCGCAACCAGCGGAGCAGGGGCACCTTTGTAAATGAACTTGAAATGATAAAAGGAATTGGAAAAAATACCGCAGACACTCTTTTAAAAAAATTTAAATCAGTAAAAAAAATAAAAGAGCTGTCTCTTGAAGAACTTGCGGAAGTAATAGGAAATGCAAAGGCCCGAATTGTCATTGCCTATTTTAATACTTCTGAAGACAATTCTGATGCCATTTGAATTTAAAGAAAGGGCATAATAAAGTATATTTATAACATTGTGCTCAACTATCAATGCGTATTCCGTACTATAAAAAAGTATGATGCGAAACAGCTGAAAGCAAGTTTTAAAAGAACGTTGTGCCGGGGCATGCTAAAGCTTAATTCAATTTAACAAAGCTACGAGGAACGCTCTTAACTTAGACGAAGACAACTAACACTACCAATGGCACCATAAATAAATGGATAAAACCTTGGCTTTTACGAAAACACAAATTGCTATAAAATTTGTTTTGCTGATACTGGCAACCGGATTTTTTTGTTCTTTCAAAAAAAATGATGGCATTACTGCCTGGATCAGGATCAATCAACTGGGATATACCCCTGCAGGAATAAAAGTGGCTGTATGGGTAAGTAAGGATACTGTATCGCCTAAAGATTTTCAACTGGTGGAATCGGGAAATTCCAGCGTTGTATTTACCGCATCTACCGGTACGCCTTTTGGAAGTTACGGGCCATTCATTCAATCATTCCGGCTCAATTTTTCATCTTATAAAACTCCGGGAAATTATTATTTGAAATGTGGCTCGGCCGTTTCACCGCAATTTAGAATTGCAGCGGATGTATTTGCCGGCACTGCAGACTTCGGGCTCCGTTATATGCGTCAGCAACGCAGCGGGTTCAATCCCTTTCTAAAAGATTCCTGCCATACCCATGATGGTTATACCATGTATGGGCCCATGCCCGATAGTACACCTATCAATGTTTGGGGCGGCTGGCACGATGCTACTGATTATCTTCAATATGTTACAACTTCGGCAAATGCAACTTATCATTTATTGGCAGCATACAGGGATTTTCGCAAACGTTTTTTCAGATAAATACCTGGCAAATGGCCTTAGCGGATGTAATGGCAAAGCGGATGTATTAGACGAAGCAAAATGGGGACTGGATTGGTTAATGAAAATGCATCCTCAAAAAGACTGGATGTTTAATCAATTAGCGGATGATCGCGACCATCATGGGTTTCGCCTGCCAAATCTTGATTCAGTTGATTATGGCCCCGGCCCCGGTTTAGGCCGCCCGGTTTATTTTGCAACCGGAAAACCACAGGGGCTGGGAAATTATAAAAATCATTCCACCGGTATTGCTTCTACCGCTGGTAAATTTGCAAGCGCCTTTGCACTGGGAGCGAATTTGTATAAAAAAACTGACCCGCAGCTATCAAAAATTTATAAAGAAAAATCTTTCTCTGCTTACCAGGTCGGGATTAAATAAACCGGGCGTTTGCCAAACTGCGCCAAACAGGGAGCCTTATTATTATGAAGAAGATAACTGGGTGGATGATATGGAATTGGGAGCCGCTGCCTTATTCGAGCTTACCGGTGATCAAAAATATTTTAAACAATCTTTGTATTACAGTTCAGAAGAAAAAATAACTCCGTGGATGGGTGCAGATACTGCCAAACATTATGAATGGTACCCGTTTCACAATTTTGGGCATTATGAACTTGCAAAAAATTCCGATGGAAAAAATAAAGCCAACTGATCGGTTATTATAAAGACAGGAATTGAACAGGGTTTGGAAAAAAGCAAAACAAAATGCTTTTTATCGGGGAGTTCCTTTTATATGGTGTTCAAATAATTTAAATACCTCTTTCGCTATTCAATGTTATTTGTACAGGCAGTTGAGCAATGATCACGCAATATGCAGAGCTTGAACAAGCCTGCTACGACTGGCTTTTCGGCTGCAATCCCTGGGGAACAAGTATGGTTTACGGATTGCCGGCAAATGGAGATACGCCACAGATCCGCATTCCTCTTTATCTTATTTATACCATTATCCTTTGGATGGAGGGCTGGTAGATGGGCCTGTTTATGGGAGCATTTATAAAAATCTACGTGGATTAAAATTGTTACATCCTGATGCATATGCTGAATTTCAATCAGCGTATGTTGTGTATCATGATGATGCCGGAGATTACAGTACCAATGAGCCCACTATGGATGGAACTGCTTCATTGATTTATCTTATGGCGGCCAAAGAACATGAAGCGCGGAAAGAACATTCAACTAAACCGATGGGAACGCTCTCGCATGGAGCAATTATTCGTGGCGAAAGAAACAGTAAAAAAATTGTCCTGGTTTTTACGGGCGATGAATTTGCGGATGGGGGAGATTACATTGCAAATGTTCTGAAACAGCAACATATTCATGGCTCTTTTTTTCTTACCGGAAATTTTTACAGGAATCCAAATTTAAATCGATCATCCAAAATTTAAAAAAGAATGGTAACTATTTGGGTTCCCATTCTGATAAACACTTATTGTATTGCGACTGGGAAAAAAGAGATAGCCTGCTGGTAACTCATGCGCAATTTAAAGAAGATTTGCAAAATGCTTTTAGGGAACTCAAGCACTGGGGCATTGATAAAACTCATGCACATTATTTCTTACCGCCGTATGAGTGGTACAATGATTCCATTGCAGCATGGACAAAAGAGATGGGATTGCAATTGGTGAACTTTTCTACCGGAACGCGCAGTAATGCCGATTATACATACCCGGCAATGGGCAATAAATATGTAAATAGCGACAGTATAATGAATTCCATTTTACAATATGAGCAGCAATCAATTAATGGGTTGAATGGATTTATTTTACTCACACATATTGGCACGGACCCTGGGCGCCAGGATAAATTTTATTACCATTTAGGCGCTTTGATACGTGAACTAAAAAGACGCGGATATCAATTTAAGAAAATTAATGAATTACTGAACTGACTAAATGCAATTCTGATTCGGATAGCGGTAAAAGTGGAACAGCTAAAGTATCGGGGCTGTGAATGCGCGTACCTGCCGAAGGAAAATTGTACGTGATCCTGCATTAATCAGCGGCTGCATACTTTCACACGGCTGAGGCGACTGCAACAAGCTTAAAATCTTGAAAAAAAAGTATATAAAAAAAAGGGGAGCAGTGCTCCCCTTTTTTTATAATAAAGTTTCTGCCTAATAACTCCACAAATTCTGTTCGTAGTTAAATACCCTGTTCTTTAATATTTTCGCCTTCCAGTAATTGTAATATCCGGTTATCTTTTAATCCCTGTTGTTCAGATAAATATTGATCCCATGGATTGTCCAAAGTACTTTTAATGATTCTTCCATAAAACATCCGGCTTTCAAAAAGTTCTTCCCAACTCATGCGGGCTCCAAAATTTTTGCCATTATATACTTCATACTTTGCAAATATCGGTCTCATATCAGGATAATATACCCAAAATAATTCTGTTTCTCCAAGGTTTACGCCTGGCAGAGGTAATCACATTTTTTACAGGAGCAATGCCCAGGATTCGCCAAAATAATCTTGAACTTTCCTTATCGAAGATCACTTCTTCTTTTATCCTGAATTTATAAAAAGAATCCAGGTTTACTTCTGCAGTAACTGTTTTATAAGCAGTAACATTTCCTAAGGAATCTGTAATGGGAACCTGTACCGAACCACCTGAAATCTTATCTGCTACATCGAAACGGTCATCGGAGTTGTAAATCTGTCGTCTATGGGGCTAAATACCGTAACACCACCATTATCAGGGCCATCCTGGATAGCCTTGAATAGTATTGAAATAAAACGTTGGTTACCGTTATCTTCATTAGCAGCGTACCGGAAAGGAAGATTTATTTTTTCACGTGTATCAATTTCGCGCCATATCTTTTCGCGGTAAACCGCATCATCTTCCCGCAGGTTTTCGTATGCGAGCGGTGTTCTGCTCTTTTACGAGGTTTCGTTCTACGGCATCATCGGGGCGCAGAGATTTCTTCACAATTGCTATCGGCAGGCTGTCAATCTTTGGAGGTGCAATTACAACCGCGGTATCCACTTTTGCACTTGGGTTAATATCTGCCTTGGTTTTTGAGTTGGTAGTGCGCTTTGCCGTTGTGCGTTTTTTCACTGTACGCTTTTTTGCCTGAGCATCCGCCACATAACTAAATACACCGAGGCACAAAGCCAGCATTAAACATTTTATCATTATACTTTTCATAATCCTTTTTTATTATTTCGTTAATAGCTTAATATAATATGAACCCTGGGCCAGGTATTGGCCTTACTGCTCCATCAGGCCCCTGAACTTTTACATTATCAAATGTTATGGAAGTTCCGGGAATACATCTTGACATTTGCCCTGCTAATCCTGCGAGGCTCCCACCGGTAATAGTTGCGGTTTGAACACTTGAAAAATTTGCTCCGGAAAAATAAACAGTTGCACTAACCACACTAAATCTTGCATCGAAGTCAAAATTTTCAAGATCGGCCCTGCAAAACTGTTGATTTTTGAAAACTACTGATTGCATTCTTCCACCACTGCTTGGGCCAACCTTTAAAATAGGATCCGGGATTCTTTTTATCCGGAAATCATAAGAACTATTTTTACCATCTGCATTTACATTAATAGTTGTTTTACCAACTGCAGTAACTTTTACTATAAATTTACCGGGGCCACCTGCAGGTGTCAAACTTCCCGAGGTCATTGACACATGAGTCTTATCCCAGCCTGTGCCTGAAGATATCGTAACCGGGTTATCAACGCCGATATAAAATACATTCATTTTATCGAGCATTACTGCCGCGCCACCCGGTGTTCCTACGGTATATTTAACGGTCGTAGGTATTGTAACTGTTTTATTATTTTCATCTTTGAAAGTTACATTTACTGATACGGAATGGTCTCCTGCCCCGCTCACGGTTGTTTTATAGGTTCCCTGCCCCGCCGATACAGGTACACGGCTTCCATTGATGGAAATCTCCGGGTCGGCTGAAGAACTGTAAGCGCCTACACCTGCTGTAACGGTCAGTTCCTGGCCAGGCATTAAATAGTTTGAACTTTGTCCTACGAATACACCGGTCTTATCCATGTGGCGTTCAACTGCACCAATTTTGTTTTGACAATAAGTTACGATTCCACTTTCCGCATTTTTTATATTATTTTGAAACTTACTAAGCATGTTAACGCCGCAACAGTAGGGGTCATATGAAAGAAAGACTGGGTAAAATCTTTTTTAGTGCCATCCTGTGAAATTGGGGGTGTAGTATTTACCGGGAAAAGTACTTTCAAATTGTTTCTTTATAGAAGGATCAATATTGAGCATATCTTCCTTGTATTGATCAAGGCGTGCTTTCAATTTCGGCCCTTCACCCTTGGTTTCAAATAACCTTGTAGATGCATCCAGGTTGTCTTCCCTGAATTCTTCAACACTGTCGTTGGTAACTTTATTGAATCTCATTCTAAGATCGGCGCCAACTTTTAAGGCTGCTTTTAAGCTGTCAATATAAGTATTGATATTATCTGTAAGTTGCTTTGCCTGCAACGCACGCGGTTGCCAGATTTTCGCTCTTTCCTGGGATTGCGGCTCTGTCGTCGCCTTATTAAGCGAACTATATAACTCATCGTTTGATGCAGTTATATTTTTATTAGTGGTTATCAAGCTTGTATCCACAACTTTAAATGCATTGATTACTTCATTAGATACATTCAGGGCTAATATAGCGGTAAGGACCAGGTACATGATGTTGATCATCTTCTGCCTCGGTTCTCTGGGTAATGCCATGATATTTTAGATTTACTGTGTTAGGTTAGGTTAGATTTTAATTTGTTCACGGTTATCTTCCCTGCATTGCGCTTAGCATATTTCCATAAACCTGGTTTAGCTTGCCAAGATTGGTTGCAAGGGTTCCAATTTGTTCTTTTGTACTTTTTGCATCATCTACAGTCGCCATCATAACCTTGCTGGCTTCTGCCATTTGTCCGTAAAAACTATTTAATGTTTTAAGGTGATTGTTGCTTTCATTTAATTCCAAGTTCATAAATTGTATTTAATGAACCAAGATTTTTTGTAAGCACCTGCACCTGCTCATGAAATCCCTTAGCACTGTCTGCTGCACTATTAAAACTGGTCATAGTGTTGGCAGAGTTTACATAAGCTTCTTTCATCATTCCAAGAGCTGAAGTCGCTTCTTTGGTTTTTGCTGAAAAGTCGCCTGTTGATTTTACAACATCACCTACTTCTCCCATATTTGAAACGGTGGTACCTAATTTTTGGAAATTGTCTCCAAGCCTTTTGAGGTTTACAGGCGTAATGTCGGCTTCAATAAGCATTTGATCCATTGATTGTAATGCTGGATTTCCTGCCACTGCTACAACTTCTTCATCTCCCGGCTGAAGGTCTTCTTCGTGCCTTTTCGGCTTAACCCACTCAATTCCTGCATAAACAAGGAAGATGGCGGTTTCTGTCCACATACCAACGGTAAGCATGGTATCGGCATAAGACTGGTGAGTTAACTTTGCCCATGCAGCAAATATAATTACTGCGGCACCGGCGCTTACAAGTACATCAATTAGGGTCAAAAAGGTTCTTTTTCTGTGAGGCATGATAATTTAAATTTTGATTTTGTTTAATATTTAGTCAGGTTTATAAAATACAATGCCCATATTAAACATTAATACAGGCATTAAAGTTTTTGCTAAAGTTTTTTTCTATGGAATAATTATTTATTTTTTGCCTTTCTTGCAACTGGTGGTAAATCGATAACACAACGGAAGCCTATATAAGATTTAGCTGTATCCTGGTATTCGTAAGCTCTTGTGCTTGTTTGCAAAAAGTATCCAACATCTTTCCAGCTTCCGCCACGAATCACTTTACGTTTCATGCGGGGAGGATCCTGGTCTTTTGCATTCCAGCGAATGTCAGGATTCATGTCATGCTGGAAATTATAAGCCCCTTCATAATATAAAGATGAAGTCCATTCAGATACGTTTCCAGCCATATTGTATAAGCCGAAATCATTAGGCCAGTAAGCATCCGCGCGTACTGTGTAGAATCCACCGTCTTCAGGATAGTTACCCCGCCCCGGTTTAAAGTTGGCAAGCAGGCATCCTTTTCTGTTCCTCAGGTAAGGCCCGCCCCATGGATACGGAGACTGTGACCTTCCGCCTCTTGCAGCATATTCCCATTGCGCTTCATTTGGAAGCCGGAAGGGAGATTCCGTTGACCTGTTTTTATTTATTAAAAATGAATTTAGCAGGTGAGTACGCCATTCGCAAAAAGCAGTAGCTTGTTTCCAGTTTACGCCTACTACCGGGTAGTTGCCAAAAGCAGGGTGACTGTAATACTGCTTAGCCATTGGTTCGTTATAAGAATAGGCAAAATCTCTTACCCATACCAGTGTATCGGGGTAAACCGGGATATCATACTTTACAATAAACTTACCGCGGGGAACATTTGCATTTTCTCTTTTGGCGGCTTCTTTAAAATCAAAAGTTTCAGAATGATACTTTATAAGAAGGGGATCCAGTTCTTTTTTTCCAAAAATCCTGTTATCCGGACTTAAAATCATTGCATCTATTTTTTCCATAGTCGCCTTATCATTCCATTTTATAGTGGCTACTTTTTTCATATCCAGGTATTCGATACCATCAGGGCCTTGTTTTACAAACCCTAATAACTTACCTGCAATTGAATCTCTTACTGAATTAGTAAACTGGCGGTATTCGTTATTAGTTATTTCGGTAGCATCCATCCAAAAACCACTTATTGAAACCTGTTTGTTACGGGCTGTAAAAGCATAATTGATATCCTCATCACTTGGGCCCCATGTGAAAAGTGCCTGGGGGAATATAAACCATTCCCGGAGGTTTTGGCAAATTATAACTGGCTGGAAGGCGCCACACCGTGAACCTGGCCGTCATTTGGAAGGCCTTTCGATTTACCGGATTTACCGCAACCAGCCAAGATGAAAATAGCTAAAACAGCTATAGAAATGAATAACTTCGTCTTCATTGTTTTTTTAACTTTACAGGTAAGGACAAATGTAATAATTAATTTGAATTATAATCATAATGTCTTTGTTATCGATTTCTGAATTTTTTTGGATAAAAAACGGAATACCGATCTTCAACCTTATGAACGGCCAAATAATTTAATTTATTGTAAAAAAGTGTTATATTTTTTTGGATTTAGGGATTAAAGCTACGATAAAACCTATGAAATTTATAGGATTAAAGAGAAATTTAAAGCTACAATAAAAATATTACATTTAAATTTATATTAATAAAAAATTGTTTGTTTAATAAGATTTTAATTTTTTGCGTTAAATGAATATTCAGGCAGTTGATTAAGTAAAGACGTATTGAAAGTGATTAAGATTCAGTTAAACAATTTGGAGCTGTTGTAGCGCACAACTACTTCATCCAAAACATTTAATAGTAATTTTGCGAACTCATTATGGCAAAAGGGAAGATGAAGAATTTGGAATTACGAGGATAAGACAGAAGAAACCATTGAGGTATTTGGCGCAAGAGAGCATAACCTTAAGAACATCGATATTTCTATCCCCAAAAATAAGCTTGTAGTAATTACCGGCATTAGCGGCAGCGGGAAATCTTCACTTGCTTTTGATACAATTTATTCAGAAGGGCAGCGCCGGTATATGGAAAGCTTTTCGGCTTATGCCCGCCAGTTTATGGGAGATATGGAACGGCCCGATGTTGATAAAATAACCGGCCTTTCCCCGGTAATTTCAATTGAACAAAAAACCACTAATAAAAATCCGAGAAGCACCGTAGGCACCGTTACAGAAATTTATGATTTTCTTCGGTTGCTCTATGCAAGAATAGGAGAAGCCTATAGTTACAATACCGGCAAAAAAATGGTGAAATGGAGTGAAGATGAGATTGTCGATAATATTTTATCAAAATTTCCAAATAAAAAAATCAGCCTGCTGGCGCCTTTGGTTCGCGGCCGTAAAGGCCATTATCGCGAGCTCTTTGAAGAAGTAAGAAAGAAAGGGTTTTTAAAAGTAAGGATTGATGGAGAAATAAAAGACCTCGTTCCTAAAATGCAGGTTGACCGGTATAAAATTCATGATATAGAATTGGTTGTGGACAGGCTCCAGGTGGCCGGCGAACACAAAGTAAGATTGAGCCAAAGTATACAAAAGTCGCTTCAATTAGGCAATGGCCTTCTTTTCCTGTTGTTGAACGATGAAAATAAACAGGCGCAATACAGCCGCCAGCTTATGTGCGAAGATACCGGTATCAGCTACGAAGAACCTTCACCAAATACCTTTTCTTTTAATTCCCCTTATGGCGCCTGCCCTGTGTGCAAAGGCCTTGGAAATGTATACCAGGTTGACATTGATAGTATCATTCCCAATCCGGAATTAAGCTATTAATGAAGGAGCCATTGCGCCGCTTGGTGAAGAAAGAGAAGCCTACGTGTTTAAGCAGGTTCAGCAAATTGCAAAAAAATATAAATTCAGCCTCGATAAACCTGTTTCGCAATTGTCTAAAAATGCAATAAACGTTTTGCTGTACGGAAAAGAAGATATTCCCATTTCCGGTAACGGGGAAGATAATACCAACTTAATGTCTGTTAACATGGATACCACCGAAGAAATTTCTTTCGTGGAGGGAGATTATGAAGGTATTGTAAATATGATCCGGAGATGGTTCAGTTCGGGTACTACCAGTGACGCATTAAGAACATGGGTAGAAAAATTTATGCAATTGAAAACATGTATTTCCTGCAATGGTAAGCGCCTTAAGAAAGAAAGCCTTTGGTTTAAAATTGATGAATAAGGATATTGCCGAATTGAGTGATCTCGAGCTTGATAACCTATCGCATGGTTTACAGGCATCGAAAGCAGGTTAAGTAACCGCCAGAATTTGATTGCAAAGGATATTCTAAAAGAAATAAAAGAACGCATTCAGTTTTTATTGGATGTTGGCTTAAATTATCTTTCTTTAAGCAGGGCGTCTAAAAGCCTTAGTGGCGGGGAATCTCAGCGCATAAGGCTGGCAACGCAAATAGGTTCGCAATTGCAGGGAATTACTTACATTCTCGATGAGCCCAGCATTGGCTTGCACCAGCGCGATAACCAACGCCTTATTCGCGCACTTAAAAACCTAAGGGATATTGGCAACAGCGTGCTGGTAGTGGAACACGATAAAGATATTATGATGGCAGCGGATTACCTTATAGATATTGGCCCCAAAGCCGGTAAACACGGCGGTGAAATTGTGGCCAGTGGTATTCCAAACGATTTGTTGAAACTTAGATACACTTACCTCCGCTTATCTCAATGGTAAAAGGAAATCGCGATACCTGCTCAAAGAAGAAAAGGAAACGGCCATACACTTTATTTGAAAGGCACAACGGGGAATAATTTAAAAAATGTTAATGTTCAATTTCCATTGGGAAAATTTATTTGCGTTACAGGTGTAAGTGGCAGCGGAAAATCAACTTTAATAAATGAAACGCTGTATCCCACTCTTAAGTATTCATGCTTATAAAAGTAAAATGACGCCACTTGCTTACAAGAGCATAAAAGGGCTCGAGTATATTGATAAAGTGGTTGAAATAGATCAATCGCCTATCGGCAGAACGCCGCGAAGTAATCCTGCGACTTATTGCGGTTTTTTTACTGATATCCGAACGTTGTTTGCTGCAGTGCCTGAAGCAAAAATAAGGGGCTATAAAGCAGGCCGCTTTTCATTTAATGTAAAAAGCGGCCGGTGCGATGTATGCGAAGGAGGTGGCATGCGTGTGATAGAAATGAATTTTTTGCCGGATGTATATGTTCATTGCGAAAAATGTAATGGTAAAAGATACAACCGGGAAACATCTGGAGATAAGGTACAAAGGCAAATCAATAAGTGATGTGCTTGAAATGACCGTGGATGAAGCTGTGGAATTTTTTCAAAATGTTCCGTACATCTACAGAAAAATTAAAGTACTGCAGGAAGTGGGGCTTGGTTATATAACACTTGGGCAAAGCGCAGTTACATTAAGCGGGGGAGAAGCGCAACGGGTAAAGCTATCAACTGAACTGAGCAAAAGAGATACCGGAAAAACATTTTATATTCTTGATGAGCCTACCACCGGGCTTGCATTTCCAGGATATTCAGCACCTTGCAGATGTACTCAATAAACTGGTTGACCGGGGCAATACGGTATTGGTAATTGAACATAATATGGATATTATAAAAATTGCAGATCATATTATTGACCTTGGCCCTGAAGGCGGAGATGGCGGAGGAAAAATTCTATTTGAAGGAACTCCCGAAGAACTGGCAAAAAACAAAGAAAGTTTTACTGCGTCTTTTTTAAAAGAAGAACTTATGAATTACAAAGCATAAAAAAAATGGCAAAGCATAGTAACAAAGTTAAAAAATGATGGTTTCAGGGGTGTACATTACATATGATTATGCATGTTTTCCGGGTTAACTTTTATTATATACCTTGCCATTATTCAGAAACGAATTGTTTCAATATTTTTAAATAGAATGTTCTTTATAACAGGCATATGACTACTTGCACCAGGCCATGTTTTTTTGTACCATCAAAAGGATTAAATTCCTTCTGCGCAGGTTGAAATGATAACGAAATTCACTATTATTTATTGCATGCCTGAAGAATTAAACAGTCTCTCCATCGTAATGTGTTTGATGCCGTCTTCGAGGTACACCTCTCCGCGCTCGGCAAAGGAAAAGCTTTCATAAAATTTTGTTAGATAAAGCTGGGCGCCTATGGTGACAGGTATTTGCCCAAACAGGAGGTATAAATTTTCAAGAGATTTTGACATAAGCTCACGCCCCAGATTTTGTTTCCTTACAGAAGGGGATGTTACTACCCGGCCAATGGATGCGGCATTAGGATAGGGAATGCCCGGAGGAAGCAGCCGGCTATAAGCAACAATATTATCACCTTTCCATGCAATGAGGTGGTGTGATTGTAAATCTTTATTATCGCAATCCTGGTATACAGAATTCTGTTCTACTACAAACACTTCATTTCTAAGTTGAAGAATTTTATAAAGTTCGATAGTAGTAAGTCCCGCAAAAGGCTTGCATTGCCAGGTAATCATGGAATAAAAATAAAAGTATTAATTGTGAATTACTGCCGCGGGCAGCTTGCCATCCCAAAAATGGAGGATTTTTAGTGAAATAACTTACATTGTAGTTAAGGCCGGTAATAAATCTGTAAAAAGATAAAAATGAATGTAAGTGACCATATGGCGCTTTTAGGCAAAGGTGATTTCAAAACCCTTTCGCGCACCATTTCTTTTGTGGAAAATGAAGTGCCCGGGTATGAAGATTTATTAATGCAGTTAAAGCCGTCATCCGCAAAAATCATTGGAATAACAGGCGCACCGGGGGCAGGTAAAAGTTCATTGGCAGATGCGCTGATTGGAGAAATAATTCAGGATGGAAAAAAAGTTGCCGTTGTTTGTGTGGATCCTTCTTCTCCCTTCAACAAGGGCGCATTACTTGGCGACAGGATCAGAATGAGTGAATGGTATAATCACCCGGATGTGTTTATTCGTTCCCTGGCCAGTAAAGGTTCGCTTGGAGGCTTACATCCTAAAATTATCGAGATTACTGATGTAATAAGGGAAACAAATTTCGACTATATTATTATTGAGACAGTTGGTGTAGGCCAGAGCGAAGTGGATATTGCATCTCTTGCCGATATCACTATTGTAATGCTGGTGCCGGAAGGCGGAGATGTTATTCAAACGATGAAAGCCGGGCTAATGGAAGTCGCCGATATTTTTGTAATAAACAAATATGACAGGCCGGACGCTGATCAATATTATCATAACCTGAAACAAATGCTGGCGCCCGTTTTTCACCGTTCTGAAAGTGAAATCCCAATCTTAAAAACGATTGCTTCCCAAAAAAAAGGGATCAAAGAATTATACAAAATAATTAACGGCAGGAACTTTGAAACTACATCACCCAAAAAATTAGAATTATTAGCAGAAAAAGCCTGGTTAATTATTCAGAGTAAAAAAATGAGGGATATTAATAAAACAGAGCTCAAAAATGCAGTATCGATCGCTGCAACAAAACCGGGGTTTAACTTATATCAATTTGCTGAAAAGTATCAACAGCCAACGGTTGAAAGTTGAATGTTTAGGTAGTTCAAAGTTGAAAGGTAGTTCTATCCTTATATTGATAGCTGGTGTTGCTGATTGCTTATAGCTCATAGCTGAAACTCATAGCAGATAGCTGAATGCTGACAGCCGAAACTATCGGTTACTTTTCCACCACTTGTATCCTACCACACCTATAATTGCATAGGGAACCAGCATTAAATAAATGATTCCGGAATTAAAACCCCGTGCCGGCTTGTCGCCCATTTGCTGAACAGATTTGGAGCAGATAGAACATTGGGCGTTGCTTTGAAGGTAAATCCCTCCTGTAAAAAGAAATGAAAACATCAATATCAGTAACCCTTTTTTCATATTGCTAACGATCTGCAAAGTTATATTAAAGATCTTTTCAATTGAAATTTCTTATGGCAGGCGGAGGTGGGTTGCTTAAAAAATCTATTGAAGGCTACTTTCATCATTCATTGTCAAATTTGATAGCAGCACTTCTAAGCTATCATGCATCCGCCATCTGCATGGATTTTTGTTGTTTTTTCCTGTCATCTTCATTTAGAATAACCTTTCTCATTCGAATATGCTTTGGCGTTACTTCAATACACTCATCCTGTTGAATATACTCCATGCATTCTTCCAACGTCATCATAATCTTTGGGGCGGCACGTGATGCATCATCACTGCCACTCGCCCGGTGGTTGGTAAGTTTTTTTGGCTCAGTTGCATTTACAACAAGATCTCCCGGCTTTATATGCTCGGCAATGATCTGCCCTGCGTAAACTTCTTCGTTGGGGTCAATAAAAAATCTTCCCCTATCCTGCAATTTGTCAATTGAATAAGCCGTTGTCCGTTCGGTATTTTTAGAAACCAGCACACCATTATTTCTTCCCGGTATGGGCCCTTTCCAGGGCTTATATTCTAAAAAGCGGTGCGCCATTACAGCTTCACCTGCAGTATTGGTAAGCATATTCGATCTAAGCCCTATCAACCCCCTGGAAGGTATTTCAAATTCAAGATGCTGAATTTCACCCTTCGTTTCCATGATCAGCATTTCACCTTTGCGTTGGGTAACAAGATCAATAACTTTTCCGCTATATTCGGCAGGAACATCTACAACAAGATTTTCATAAGGCTCACATTTTTTACCATTGATCTCTTTTGTAATTACCTGTGGCTGCCCTATAGTCATTTCAAAACCTTCACGGCGCATGGTCTCAACTAAAATACTTAAATGCAAAATTCCTCGTCCATATACCATGAAGCTATCAGCATTTTCCGTATCGGTGACCCTTAGAGCAAGATTTTTTTCAAGTTCTTTTTCCAGCCGGTCCTTTAAATGCCGTGATGTAACAAATTTCCCGTCTTTTCCAAAAAAGGGCGAATTATTAATGCTGAACTGCATGTTCATGGTTGGCTCATCCACACTGGTAACCGGTAATGCTTCGGGATTTTCAAAATCGGCAATAGTTTCGCCGATATTAAAACCTTCAATACCTACAACCGCGCAAATATCCCCGGCACTAACTTCAGTAACTTTCTTTTTCCCAAGGCCTTCAAAAACATACAATTCCTTTACCCTGCTTTTCACCACTTTGCCATCCAGTTTCATCAATGATATGGGCTGGCCATCTTTAATCGTTCCCCGCGCGATCCTGCCGACCGCTATTCTTCCTAAAAACGACGAATAATCGAGTGAAGTAATCTGTAATTGAAGATTGCCTTCTGATACCACTGGCGCAGGAACTTTTTCAAGTATAGTGTCCAATAAAGGGAATATATTATCGTTTTCTGTAAGCGAAGTATTCATCCAGCCATGCTTGCTTGAACCATAGATCGTAGGAAAATCAAGTTGCTCTTCAGTTGCATCGAGATTAAAGAACAATTCAAAAACAGCGTCATGCACTTCATCGGGGCGGCAATTCGGCTTATCCACCTTATTAATAACCACGATGGGATGAAGATGCAACTGTAATGCCTTTTGCAAAACGAAACGGGTTTGTGGCATTGGGCCTTCAAAAGCATCTACAAGTAATACAACTCCATCCGCCATTTTTAAAACTCTCTCCACTTCACCGCCAAAATCGGCGTGACCGGGAGTATCGATTACATTAATTTTTACCCCTTTGTACATTACGGAAACATTCTTACTAAAAATAGTAATGCCCCTTTCTCTTTCAAGGTCATTACTATCCATTATGAGGTCACCCGTTTCCTGGTTATCCCTGAAAATATTAGTGCTGTGCAGAATTTTATCTACCAATGTCGTTTTGCCATGGTCAACGTGTGCTATTATAGCGATATTCCTGATTTCCATATTATTTTGCTCCTGTGATCTTGAGATTAAAATTTGAGTTTGCGAAGGTACGTTAAATCAGCGTGTAATCAAGTCCCTGTTATAAACGTAAAAGTTAAAAGCTAAGTATAAGGCTGTCAAAATAGCAAAGAAGAATTTGGAAAGTAATTTGATGATATAATGCAAAACCTCAAAATGAAAAAGAAGTTCGTTCCCAATATAAAAGCTGCATTATTTTGGATGTTATTGGTTGCGTGAGCTACGTCGTTCCAATTTTTGGCCCCGTGTGGGCAATCATGTCGGGGATTATTTTTTATTTTATGTTTGGTAGAAAGCTTGGTGCCTTTGGGGGTGTCTTCTCCTTTTTAGAGGAATTAATTCCCGGCGTCGATCTTATACCAACTTTTACCATCGCATGGTTTATTAGAAAATACGAATTGGAAAAGTTTATGAAAAGCAGGGATAGTGGCAGCAAGCTATTTAAGCTCAGATAAAAATTAAAAGTCTGCAATAAAAAAGTAGCTTTAAAAATAAATTTTTATTGCTATGAAATGGTTCGCCTGTTTTTTATTCTTCATTTTCTGCCTTAATATTTGTTTTTCACAGGATAGCATAACACTCGCTGATATCCATTCTTCCGAAAAAATTATCGGGCTGCATTTTACTGAAGCCAAAGAAGATTCTCTTGCCAGTTCCGTAAGAGACAGAAGCCGGGAGTATGATAAAATGCACCGCTTTTCTCTTGAAAATTCGATTCCCATGTCCTTGGTTCAGAGCCCCCTGTTGCCCTACCTGGATTTGAATAAAAAACAACTGCCGGTACAATTTAATATCCCTGCAGGCGTGAATATGCCCGCAAATAAAAATGACCTTGCATTTTATTCTATTGCTCAGCTTGCCTCCTTAATAAAGAATAAAAAGATTTCCTCTGTTGAGCTTACAAAATTTTTTATCGACCGGCTAAAGAAATATGGAGATACGCTTCAGTGTGTTATTTCATTTACCGGTGATATTGCAATGCTCCAGGCAGCACGTGCCGATAAGGAAATTGCGGCGGGAAAGTATCGCGGCCCTCTTCACGGCATTCCGTACGGATTAAAAGATCTATTTGCTGTGCGCGGAACAAAAACAACGTGGGGCGCAGCACCTTACAGGGAGCAGGTAATTGATAATGACAGCTATGTTTTTAATAAACTCACGGAAGCCGGCGCTGTACTGGTTGCGAAACTCACTTTAGGCGCTCTTGCCATGGATGATTACTGGTTTGGCGGCCGTACAAAAAATCCATGGAAAATGCTCGAAGGCTCGAGTGGCTCCTCCGCGGGTTCAGCGGCGGCAACCGTTGCCGGCCTTGTTCCTTTTGCTATCGGCACAGAAACTTACGGCTCTATTATTTCTCCGTCAACGGTTTGTGGAGCTACCGGTTTAAGGCCGACATTTGGCTCAATAAGCAGGAGCGGGGCAATGACGCTTTGCTGGAGCCTTGATAAAGCGGGGCCGATATGCAGAAGTGCCGAAGATGCTGCCATTGTTTTTAATTATTTGCATGGCACCGATGGTAAAGATGCCGCTGCCGTAAACATGCCGTTCAACTATTCAGGCAAAGCAGATTTGTCAAAAATGAAAATTGCTTATGCAAAAAATTACTTTGGAAAAAAAGATACACTTGGAAATGAAAATGATGTGCTGGATGTTTTAACAAAGGCGGGTGCAAAACTGATTCCCATTGATTTTCCTGATTCCGGCCTATATAACTTTGACATGATTGGTATTGTAATAGGTTCTGAAAGCGCTGCTGCTTTTGATGGCTTTACAAGAACAGGCCTCGATGATAAGATGGACCGGCAGGGAAAAGGTGAATGGCCCAATTACTTCAGGGCTTCGAGATTTATTCCCGCTGTGGAATATATTAATGCTAACCGGCATCGTTATTTACTAATGCAAAAAGTGAATGAAGTAATTGATCAATACGATGCTATTATTTGCCCAACCTGGGTAGGCAACCAGGCTGCAATCACCAATTTAACCGGAAATCCCGCGATCAGCATTCCGACAGGGTTTAATAAAGATCATGCTCCAACAAGCATAACCCTTGTGGGTAAATTATATGATGAAGCAACAATCCTTGCGATCGCCAAAATTTACCAGGATGCCACTCCATGGAATAAAATGCATCCTGATTTTTTTAAATAAGTAAGCTAAACCAGGAAAGTTTGTTTAGAGTTTTGTAATTAAGAATCACCGCGTAAAATCTTATCCTATGTTTGATGCAGTTTGGAAGAAACCAGGAAGGTTTTTTTAGAGACTTTGTAATTAAAGAACCACCGCATAAAACCTTCCTGGTTTGCCGCTGACAAGGTTGTGGTTTCGTCTGCAATAATGCCGATTTGAGTTTAACCCGCAAAAAAAATTATACAATATGAACAAAACAATGTTTTCAATTTTATTGCTTTTTATTTTGCAATCAGCTTTTACGCAAACTAAGAAAATCAGCGGCTTCTATGAAAAAAATATTGATCGGGAATTTAATCTTGAATCTACCTTCGATAAGAATTTAAGTAAAGAAAATATTGGTGAAAATATTAAAAGGCTATCATCAAAACCACATCATATTGGTTCTCCCGGCAGTAAAGAAAATGCCGACATATATTGTTGATCAATTTAAAAAATGGGGATGGGATGCCAACATCGAAACCTTTCATGTGCTGTTTCCGACACCTAAAACAAGGTTGCTGGAAATGACCTTTCCTACGGTGTATAAAGCCTTACTAAAGGAACCATCCTTAAAAGAAGATGCAACGTCTGGCCAGGCAGGCCAGTTACCTACCTATAATGCATGGAGCGCGGATGGCGATGTTACGGCTGATCTGGTATTTGTAAATTATGGATTGCCGGAAGATTATGAAATCTTGGATGAAATGGGTATCGATGTAAAAGGAAAGATTGTAATTGCGAAATACGGGCATAGCTGGCGCGGCATAAAACCTAAAGTAGCCCAGGAACATGGCGCTATTGGCTGTATCATTTATAGCGATCCGGCAGACGATGGATATTTCAAGGGCGATGTATATCCAAAGGGCGCTTTTAAAAATGAATATGGAGTCCAGAGAGGTTCGGTAATGGATATGGTAATTTATCCCGGCGACCCCTTAACACCTGGAACAGGGGCTACTGAAAATGCGAAAAGGTTAGACAGGTTGCAGGCACCGAATCTTATAAAAATTCCGGTATTGCCTATAAGTTATCATGACGCAACACCTTTGCTTGAAGCACTTGATGGCCCTTTAGCCCCAGACAAATGGCATGGCGGTTTACCATTTGCGTATCATATCGGACCGGGCAAAGCGAAAGTTCATTTAAAAGTTGCTTTCAATTGGGACATCGTTCCCTGTTTCGACGTGGTGGCAAAAATTGCGGGTTCAAAATTTCCCGACGAGTGGGTAATAAGAGGCAATCACCAGGATGCATGGGTAAACGGAGCAGAGGATCCGGTGAGCGGATTGTCTGCAATGCTTGAGGAGGCAAAATCTATTGGATCGCTGGTAAGCACCGGGTGGAAACCTGGCCGTACGATTGTTTATTGCGTATGGGATGGCGAAGAGCCCGGCCTGCTCGGTTCTACCGAATGGGTAGAAGAACACCAAAAAGAGCTACAGGAAAAGGCGGTCTTATATATAAATTCAGATGGAAATGAACGTGGTTTTTTAAGCGCTGAGGGTTCTCATGCGCTGGAACCTTTTATGGATGAAATTGCAAAAAGTGTTATTGACCCTGAGAAAAATGTCAGTGTGTTTGAACGCAAAAAGGCCAACGATCTCATCACAGCAACCAGTACCGATGAAAAGAAAAAATTATGGGATGAAAAGGAATTGAAATTAGGTGCAATGGGCTCCGGCTCGGATTATTCGTCTTTTATTCAACATGCCGGGATTCCCGCATTGTCTCTTGGCTACGGTGGTGAAGGGGATGGTGGCGAATACCATTCTATCTATGATTCTTATAATGACTATACCAAATTCAAAGATCCGGGTTTTCAATATGGAGTAACACTGGCACAAACGGCAGGCCATGCAATTTTAAGGATGGCCAACGCCGATGTATTACCATTTGATTTTACACATTTGTACAGTACGGTAAATGCATATTCAAATGAGTTGATAAGCCTCCTGCAGAAAACGCGGGAATCAACTAACATTGAAAATTTGATAATTAAATCAGGAGACTACAGTGTAGGCCAGGACCCAACAAAAAAGCACATTGTACCTGCGGAAAAAGCTGAAGTTCCCTATCTTGATTTTTCCCCGTTGCAAAATGCATTGGCAGCATTGAAAAAGAATGCTGATAGTTTGCAGGTTATCTTTGAAAGTAAAGTTAAATCAGACAGCTTAACCGATATTTTTAACCGGTCACTCTATCGAGCCGAACAGCAGTTACTTAGTGACACGGGCTTGCCGCGGAGAGGATGGTATAAACATACTTTGTATGCACCAGGTTTTTATACAGGATATGGTGTAAAAACAATGCCCGGTATCCGGGAAGCCATCGAACAAAGAAACTGGAAAGAAGCGCAGGAACAAATAATTATTGATGCAAAAATAATTGATAAGCTTTCAAATTATTTGATGGGGATTGCAACGAATAAATGAAATAAAATACGTTTTGAAACAATAAGATGTTCTGATGACAAGCAATGGCGACTGATGATATAGCTATACTTTCACCAATAGCATCAACAATCAACAACCTTCAACCACAGTGTCTTGTCCTGATACCTGATACCTGATACCTAATCCCTGAACCTGCTACTCATACATTTTATACCGGTACTGGCAAATATTATTTAAGTTTGTTAACTCAATCTCCGCCCTTGCCAGAACATCTATGAATACTAAAAAGCTATATTATTTCGTGGCCCTCTTTTTCTTCCTGCCAGCACTTTTGGTGCAAAATACAGGTTGTTATAAGGAATATAGTTTCGAAGGTATCGATACCGCCAGGGTCGTGAGGGATTCTGTGAGCCCGGCACCTGTTCCTATTGTAAAAGAGTTTCCAAACTGTTCACTTTGCGATGTGAACGCTATTCTTTCCGTTGGAGAATGGAGTTTCAGGACAGGCAATTCTTTTTTATGCGGTGGCGTCACTAATTCAGGTTTTATTGGTGGCTATTCAAGAACAGACTTTACTTTATTTGGACCATCTGCCTGCTCTGTCGATACTGGTTTGGTAATCTCGGCGTACCTCTCGGTGCCCTTAGACCGCAACAGGGTAAACCTTACCACTAACCGGACGGCCTTTTATTATTATGACCATCATGCACCTAAGGATATCCTTGCAGGTTTACCACCGGCAGAATTCTCAGTAAACGTCGAAAGTTTTACTTACGCGACAGGTATTGTGACCGGTACATTCCAGGGTACCGTTTATAAGGCAAATGGCGATACGGCTATTATTACAGATGGAAAATTTAAAGTAAGCCTGAAATAGAAGTTCAGCACGGTAAGCAAGTGAAAAAGTTCCTGGATTTCAGTACAATCCAGGTTCGGGTTCTTCTTTTTTAACGTTTTCATATTACCCCATTTACTGCAGGATACTTGGGCGATTTGTACAAGTTGCATTTGTAACATAATGTTCTCTGTGTGTAGCCCCTTCCGTTGATTAAAAAATAACCCCTGTTGTTGATACTATAGCTGAAGCTTAAGTGACCCATGCAACCTAACTTTACAGAAAAACATAAACGATGAAAGCATTTTTAGGAACCGGGCTTTTGGGATCTGGTTTTGTAAGAGCTATGATCAGCAAAGGAGAGCAGGTGCAGGTATGGAACCGCACCGCCTCAAAGGCAAAGGAACTAGAACAATATGGCGCGAAGGCGTTTGAAGAAATCGCCCAGGCCGTGAGCAATGCTGATGTTATTCACCTTGCGCTAAAAGACGATGCTACCGTAGATGAAGCATTGAGAGATGCTGAACCAGGCTTTACGCAGGGAGCTATTATTGTCGATCATACAACCACATCAGTAGAAGGAGCTAAAAGAAGAACGGCGGAATGGCGAAGCAAAGGTTTTTGGTACCAGCATGCGCCTGTATTTATGGGGCCGCAAAATGCACTGGAGAGTACGGGTTATATGTTAGTATCCGGAAGCCAGGAGCTCGCTAAAAAACTCGAGCCTCAACTAAAGGCTATAACAGGAAAACTAATCAATTTCGGAGAAGAAGCAGGCAAGGCTGCTGCGATGAAGCTGACGGGCAATCTTTTTCTTGTCGCCTTTACGGCAGGTATTGCTGATACACTTGCTTTTGCGCATGCATTAAATATTTCAGTTAGCGACTTATCGCAATTATTTGATAACTGGAACCCGGGAAGTTCATTGCCGGCAAGGCTGAAACGAATGACTACTGATAATTTCAGCGACGCCTCGTGGAGATTAGATATGGCAAGAAAAGATACAGGGCTTTTTATGCAGGAGGCAGCTAATAAAAACGTACACCTTACAGTAATCCCGGCGGTGGCCAACCTGATGGACGAATGGATTAAGAAAGGACATGGCAAAGATGACTGGGCCATTATCGGGAAGGTGGAGTGACAAACACTTTAATGTTTACTAGTGTTATGTTAATTATAAAGCTGCGCTTTGAACGTGAATTGTCACAGGTGCACTGTGCACTGCCTCAGCTATCAACCACCGACAATTCACGATTAACATAACACTAGCGGCTAATATTCAATTTAAAATTACAAAATCCCGTAAAAATATAGCTGGCATTTATGCAAATAATACGCCTGCACGCTGGTAATAAAATACAAATTACATTAAAGTCGGGAGAGATAGGCGAAAGCGTTTAACCGTCTCCGTTAGCATTATTGACTAATTTTTTAAACAAATTCTAATAAACCTTCCGCTTATATTGTGTGAACAGTGAAACGATAGGAAGTGAAACAGAGTTGATCAGGTGTCGGGTTTCACTTGATATTATTGAAGATGCCAAACGTAATAAGGTTGACATAACCCCTGGATAATAATTATTGAGCAATAAACATAGACTCATTTTTCTTCAAAAGGATTAACTAAGGCTGACCTGTTAGTCTTTAAGTGACTCGATGACAACTAATTTAGTGCCAGGCCAAATGTATGCTACTTCCTTTTCCCCTTTGTAGCATCATTTTGCCTGTTCGTCTCATTTACAAAATGGTTCGGCATAACGATGATACTTTTGTTTGGCAATGAAAGCAACCTTAACAATTAGGGAAGCTTTTAAACTAAATAAAAGGAACTCATCACAGTTAAAAAAGCAAAAAATGAAAAAACAAATTTTATCAATCGCTCTTGGTTTAATAATGATGGCGATTGGAACAACAACTTCTGCCCTGGATAAAAATTTTGATAGTGGTACAGAATTTACAAATAAAAAAGTAATAAAAGACTTCGATAAAAATTTTAAAACTTTATCAAATGCAGGAACCAGCCCATCTAACGGCAGCCATATTGTAAATTCACTTGTAGATGGGCATGAAATAATCTCCGTTTACAACAGAAAAAGTAAATTGATTTATACCATTACACGTTATGCGACTGATAACCTTGCAAAAAATATCATGGATATTGTCAGGGAGAACTATGATACTTATTTTATATCGGGAATGGAAAAAGTAGATCAACCCGGGAATGAATCTGTATTTATCGTTCATATTAAAAACCGTGATTCATTTAAGACATTAAGAGTAGTTAATAGTGAAGTGGAATTGGTACAGGATTTTCAAAACGGATAAGACCATAAATTACCTTTAACCAAATTATTTGAGATCGCCCGTGTAAAAACACGGGCGATCTGCATTGCAAAAATTGCGCTGCAGATAGCTCAGCATGATGTGCTTTTTAACGATCAAAAGAATATATCTATGGAAAATAATCACCTGAGCTTAGAAATAATATCTCCGCTCTTCATGCACTATACTTTTGATAGTCGCTTGATATCAGATACCTCCAGTATATTTTTTGGATAGCCCACCGTTACTGCATTAATCATCGCAAGCCCTATTTCATGCATGCTTAAAACATTTTTTGGTGAAATAGTTCTGATGATCTTGACTATAAATTTGTAGATAGATTTCCAGTTTTTTTGCCCCTCAAAAGGCATCATAACGCCTGGCCGGAAATTATATTCCGCCTTAAACGGCAGCTTTGCCAGCTCGTTTTCCGTTCTGCCCTTTACACGCGCCCACATCAGTTTACCTTTTTCAGTACTATCTGTATGGCTGCCCGATACGTAAGTAAAAACCATATTGCTATTCACTGCCAGCAGCGCCTTTGCAAATGCTATGGTGGTGTCATAAGTAATGCGGGTAAACTTGTCTTCCTTCATACCAACCGAGCTTATGCCGGCGCAGAAAAAACAAGCATCATAGCCTTTTACATTATCAGCAAACTGGCTTAACTTAAAGAAATCAGGAACGATCAATTCCTTCAACTTCGGATGCTGCAGTTCGTAGTGCCTGCGATTAATGATCAACACATCACTTACTGTCGGGTTTTGTAAACACTCAAATAATATACCCTCACCAACCATTCCGGTAGCACCGGTGATGATTACTTTTATACCAGGCATGATGATTAATATTTATACAACGAAGATCGGTATAAAATCGGGATGAGGTTATTGGGGTTCAAAGGTTACACTTAGTTTTCTCGTGCAAAAGGGGAGTGGGACGTGCGATGGCCCGCTTCATGAAACAATTCTACCTGCTGCTGTTGCATCCCGCCAACAGTAACCGCGCTTATAATCCTTTCGTCACACTACCAGGCGAGGGTGTAACTGCTATCAGAATGTATTACATTTGAAAAGGAAACACCTGCCCGGATTACCAACATTAACGAACAAACTAATTAACTATCTTTTAATAAATGACCCGCCAGAATCCTTTAACGCTTGTAACACCGGTAAAGAACGGGCAGCACGACGACCTCGATATATTATTAACAAAAATCAGCAATGATCTGCGCAAGGGTTTACCTCAGCAATTTGAAGACCTTAATACCATTCATTATGCAAGGTGGATTTTGTTGGAACCAAAAGATGCCGACGGAAAAATTCAAAATGACGTCGGCCTGAGATTGGTTTTTTCGTCCGATTTTGATGGAGATGAAACTGAACACCTGGCAGACCTTTCAACGAAATGCGCCGGCTTCATTGATGAAATGTATTCACATTGCGAAGCGTACCCCGTGCCCGGTGAACGAAGCCCTGAAAGCAGGAAAAATTATCTCGCGCGCTGGAAGGTAAAAGAATCAGCCTCTTTTGTGGGCGCACCCGGGCGAACCTTACTTCAAATAAGGCAGGAGAACGAATTAAGAAATCACATCTGGAATTTTATCAGGTCAGGGAACTGGAACAATAAATCTGTAAATGAAATACACAACGCAATAAAGGAAGATGTATTGAAAACAACCGGCTTTGAATGGGCAAAACAACCGGCTAAAACACTCAGGGTACAATGGGCCGGGATGCTTTTCCTTGGACTTATATTATTGATCTTACTTCCTTTCATCATCATTTGGGTACTTATGATAAATTTCTTTTTGGAACCTCATGATAAACCGCTCGGCCTTACGCCGAGCCAGGTTGATGAAGCGCATGTAAAAAGACTGGAAGAATATGAGGACCTTGAAAATCAAAACCAGTTTACACAGGTATTGATTATGAAGCCCGGTAAAGTGCGGTTAATTACTTTGCAGGGATTAATGCTGTTTGCAAAAGCGCTTATAAAATATTTATTCGTCAATGGAAAGCTCATGGGTATCCCTACCATACACTTTGCCCGCTGGGTGATGATAGACAATCAGAAACGGATGCTCTTTTTCAGCAATTTTGACGGAAGCTGGCAACAATATCTCGGTGATTTTATTGACAAATCAGGATGGGGATTAACAGGCATCTGGAGCAATACTCAAAAATTTCCCAGGACAAAATTTTTGTTTGCAGCAGGAGCGTATGATGAAGAACATTTTTTGGCATGGAGCCGCTATTTCCAGGTACCGACATCTGTTTGGTATTGCGCTTATCCGCACCTTTCCATAAAAAATGTTATCAATAACTCCAACATCAGGAATGAGCTATTTAAAGACCTTAGCGAAAAACAGGCTGCCCAATTTTTAAACAGATTTTAAAATATTACAATGGATTTACAATTAGAAGATATACAGGGTTATGTTGTACGTGGATATAAGTATATGATGTACTCAAGGTATATTATGCTTACCGTTACGGAGCCTGCCCTCGCAAAAAAATTCATCAAAAATAATGTGGGAGATATCACTAATGTAAGCCATCATCCAACTACACATTGTTTAAACTTTGCTTTTACTTCCCTGGGCTTGAAAGCATTGGGAATGATGAAAGAAAACCTTGACAATTTTACGCGCGAATTCCGGGAAGGAATGACAACCGAACACCGGCAAAGATTGCTTGGCGATTTCGATAGTAGCGCTCCCGAAAAATGGCGATGGGGTGGCCCCAATACCGATGAAGTACATATTCTGCTGATGGTATTTGGCGCGAATAAAGACATCGCTTTTAATTATGCAAGCCAGTTAAAGCAGCAATATCTTGTTTCCGGCCTAAAAGAAATTTTTTGCATCGATGGCCAAACATTACCTTATAATAAAGAACATTTCGGTTTCCGGGATGGCATTTCACAACCAACCATTGAAGGCAGCGGCAGGCAAGGGCCGCCGGAGCATCATATAAATGCCGGTGAATTTTTAATGGGATATAAAAACGAATACAATGTTTATCCTGATACACCGGTTATTGCTTCCGACCAGGGCGACACTACACTGCTTCCATTCGATGCGTCAGGTGGGGGAAAAAGGGACCTTGGCCGCAATGGCTCTTATATGGTAATGCGGCAACTGCAACAGGATGTAGACGGCTACTGGAGTTTTCTTAATGATCAAACTAAAAATACTGATGGTTCGGTAAATGTCACCGCAAGCACAAAACTTGCCGCTCAAATGATGGGCCGATGGCCGAGTGGCGCACCCATTGTAAAATTTCCCGATAAAGACCCCGGTGGTATTCATGATGACGATGATTTTCTTTATACCGATCATGATGCAGATGGCATGAAATGTCCCTTCGGTTCTCATTTGCGAAGAACAAACCCAAGAGATAACTTTGAAGATAATGGAGTTAAAGAATCAATAAGGCTTACGCGGCGGCATCGCATCATGCGGCGTGCAAGACTGTATGGCGATCCTTATGTAGGATCGCCTCTCAATCATTCTCCCGATGGTGAGGTTGGCCTCGTATTCACCTGCTTTAATGCAGATATATCAAGACAGTTTGAATTCATTCAATATACGTGGGCAAATTATCCGAAATTCAAACAGCTTTACAATGATCCCGATCCTATCTGCGGCGTAAAAGAAAACCCGCTGCCCGGAACGGAACAAAATTTTACGATTCCATGCTCGCCCGTAAATAAATATATTACCGGGCTTAAAAAATTTGTTCATACTAAAGGCGGAGCTTATTTCTTTTTCCCATCTATCACAACTATTAATTATCTAACTACTATTTAAACACATGTATCGCAGAGAAAACAAAGAAATGCAAAGACCGCAGCGAATGTTATTTTAATATCAGAACAATTTTAAATCAATGCTGAAATGATATGCCCTCTATAAGCATTTCTTTGCATCCTTTGCGGCTATCTTAGCGCCCTTTTGCGATACCTTCCTCTATTTATTTTATATCAATCGCTTTTGCCGCTTTCAATATCTGTTTTTGCAATTTGCAAACCCTGCTGCATATACTTTTTGAAATAGAGGCTCATGAATATTGAAAGTAGTATCGACGCTAAAAAATTTCTCGGCTTAAAAGAATAGATCCAGGTAACATGCGTTTTATTTTCAGCTGTTTCAAATTTAAATTGACCGTAAGCAATAGCTGAAAGATGTTTAGTTATATTACTAAACTCGCTAATGCTGTAAGCAAAATAAGTAAACGGTTTAAACACCAAAAGCTCTTCCCGCAGGGTATCACCCGATTCAAAATAAAGCGTCCTGTAGGCGCCGGGGATTGTCCACGGGCCTTTGTGTGTCTCATGTTTTTCGACCGCATGTATCGGCCCGTATTTTTTTAAAAACTTTGTAAGCGATTCTTCTGCTGAGATGTAATTGAAAACTAAGTCAATTGATGAGTTGATTTCAATTGCAGCAGTTCTTGTGATAACACCCCTTGTTGGAATTTGATTTACCGGCATTCTCAAATAGTTTATCGCTTTAACTACTTTTATTGAATTGCATATATTTTATAAACTACTTCGCCGTTACTGTTATAAGAACCAAAACCTATTGCTACCGTATTATTAAGCCAGGCATATTGCGGGGAAGCCGTTTCAAAGAGAGGGTTGGTGCGCCAAAAATATTTTGATGGGTCCAGGTTCTTGCCGTTAGGTGAGAAAAGTTGCTGCAAAGTTTGCGGATCGCCGGCACTCATGTAGCCACTGTAAGTAATAAAAACAATGGCGCCATCATCAGACTGGATCGCAGCTCTCACATCTATTTTATAGCAGGTAGGTGTAAGAAAAATTCCAAACTCACCCCCGATTGGTAATACCTTCCCATTAACTTTCCCGGTAACAGTACCGCCGTTTATCCCGGCAAGAACTCTGGGCCCTTCCAGAAAGGGTGGATTAAGTGTTGCGGTTATTTCAAGAATTTCTTCTGCTGCCAATGTATCCATGATGTTTTTTTTTGAGGTAATTAATATGATAAATTTATAATGAAAAGAAATCGTCAGATAGTTGGGCAAATGGCTTTGGCACGGTATCGATGGATAATAAATATAAAGAACTGGCTTTTAAATTAAGATTGCTTTTAAATTTCAACTGCATATTGGCTGCTTTATCATCTCCTAAAAACTAATCTATCAATTTTATCTTACGTAAGAAATCAAGAAACCTTTTATCGTTTCTCAGATTTTTTGGCATTACGGTTAAATGGGCAAATATATGTATCAGTATATCTTTATTCTGGTAACCTTTCTCTAAAAAGTGAAGTGCCAGATCTATATTGTTAACGGCAGCGGCGCCTATAACCGAACCAAATACAGAAAAATACTGCGCTTTATCACGCTCTATGATTTCATCAAGAAGTTCGCCGGCTTCCTTCATATTTCCAATATTCGCCTTTGCCAATACCATAAAACCCAGGGGCCATGAATGCCTGCCCGAAAGATCCAGGGCTGTGTTTAAATATTCTATAGCTTTTGCAGGATCGCCTATTTCAATATAGCACCAGCCTGCAAGGAAGTATGGTAAGAATAGTGTCGCATCAATTTCTATGGCTTTATGAGCCTGGTTTAATGATTCATCAAATTTTCTTTGTGCAAGAAAGGCAAGCCCGGTGATATGATAAGCAACCGAGTTGTTTGGCTCCAGGGCAGTTGACTTTAAGCCTTCCTCCTCTGCTTTTGCAAGGTCATTTTCTACAATACTCAGATAGAAGCTGTACCATGAAAGGCCTGGAGCATATTCAGGATTTATTTCAAGTGCCCGTTTGAAATTTTTATTGGCAAGGTACCTGTCATTTTCATAGATGCCATAAATAAATCCCATAGAAGTGTAGGGCTCGCATAGAGACGAGTCTAACCGGATAGATTTTAGAGCAGCCTCTTTTGCTTTTGGAATCGCTTCATATGGCGGAATTATCCCATACAGGCCCAATGCCGCATATGCATCAGAAACACCAGCATAAGCTTTTGCGAGCGTAGGGTCAATTTCAAGAGCTTCCTGGAAAAACTGCAATGCGTTTACCAGCCACCTTCCTCGTTTATTCCAATAATAACGCCCTTTTAAATATAATTCGTAGGCTTCTGTATTTACTACAGATTGGTTCATCAAAATTTTTTCACTTTCAAGTAAACTGACTTTGAGATGTTCTGTTATCGCCAGGGCGATCTCATCCTGGATGGCAAAGATGTCATCCATTTCTTTATCATACTTGTCAGACCAAATATGAACTCCATCGCTTGAATTAACCAATTGTGTGGTGATGCGGATGCGATTGCCTTGTTTACGAATACTGCCCTCCAATATTGTTGCGGCGCCCAGTATCTCTCCGATTTCAGCGAGACTGGTATTTTTTCCCTTGAATTGGAAGGATGACGACCTGCTGATTACTTTTAGATCTTTCAAAGGTGTAAGTGAACTCAATATTTCTTCTGCAATTCCATCACTGAAATATTCCTGATCCGGATCGCCACTTAGATTTCTAAAAGGCAAAATTGCAATGCTTTTTTTGGGAGCTGTTTTTATAGTCCCTGCAGAAGTGAATAACTGCCCTAGTTCACTTAATTGGATACTTGCAATATCAACTTCATATATCTGTACCGGATCTTTTACATTCTTCAGTCTTTCCTCCCGTATAAATTTGGTTCCGATTCCTTTTTTATTGGAAATATTTTTTTGAACTGCATCGGAGATCCAGATACCACCAATAGGTGCTATCGCCTGTATTCTTGAGGCAATATTTACACCATCGCCAAAAACATCAGAATTTTCAAAAATTACCTCGCTGAGGTGTATCCCGATCCGGAGTTGTAACCCGGGAACTTCGGCACACGATTTTTGAATTGAAACTGCAGATAAGACAGCATCTGTTACCGTAGAAAAAGTTGCCATTACGCCATCCCCTAATTCCTTTATCCATTTTCCTCCATATTTTTCAATAAGGGGCCGCTGTATGTCGCGGTTTTTATTTAGAATAGAGAAGGCATTTTGTTCATCCTCTCCCATCATCGCAGTATAGCCAACAATATCTGTGAACATAATAGCAGCGAGCTGTCGATACTGTGGCATAAGAAACGGTTAATCTATGTAAGATAGTAAATGGACGAAATTTTGCATATAATTTTTATTCCAACAATCGTGCATGGCCCTGTTACTTTTTGCACAGCGGGAACAAAGTATGATCTGAAATGCGTACGTGCTTGTTAGTTTATACTTGTTGCAAATAAAAAAGGTCAAAGCTCACTTGTATAGTTGGAGATACCAGGTGATTTATTTCGCGAATGTTGTTACGTTTCAAATACTATGTTCCGCAACCGATACTACGTTTACGCCATTCCAGTTGCTATGCAGTTTATAAAAGGCATCTGCAATACGGGGACAAATAAGAGAATTTTCATTTTGAAAATTGACCTTTCCATTTTGGAGTGGTTCTTTTATTTCAGGTAAAATTGAATTTACAGATAATTTTACTGCAAACCAATATAGTAGCTCATTTGCTGAGTTTCTTATCATTAAAAGACAAGTTGGTATGCCATTGGCATCTCATGGTAAGATCATTGAAAATTAAATATGAAGTACCTGGCTATTTGTATATTATTATCCGACTAGCTACAATAGCGATGTCATACCTCATATTATAAATTAAAACAAATTCAGAAATATGGTGGCTATTATTTTATTCCTTGCCGGGCTTATATGCTTCTGGCTCTTTTTTAAATGTATAGATTTTTTCGAAAAAGTCTAAATCTATTAGAGAGCTTTTATAAAATTAAAACTTTAAGACATGTTTGTAACACTCTTTATTCTTTCGATTGTGGTATTTATTTACCTGCTGTATGTTTTATTAAAACCAGAAAAATTTTAATCTTCTAAAAAAGAAATTATGAACACAGAATTAACAGGTGTAATTGTAACGTATCTTCTTACTGTAATACTTGCCTGCCCTTTGGGAAAATACATTGCCAAAGTATTCAGCGGCGAAAAAACGTTGCTTGATTTTATGAAACCCATCGAACGTTTTATTTTCCGCATTTGCGGTATTGATCCGGACAAAGAGATGAACTGGAAAGAATTTTTAAAAGCCATGCTTACTATTAATGTCTTATGGTTTGTGTATGGCTTTTTTATGTTTATATTCCAGGATAATCTACCATTTAACCCTGATGGCAATCCCGGGCAAACACCGGATCTTGCATTTAATTCAATTATCAGTTTTGTTACGAACACCAACCTGCAGGATTATTCAGGCGAATCAGGCGCTACTTATCTAACCCAGCTATTTGTATTTACTTTTTTGCAGTTTGTAAGTGCCGCTACAGGTATAGCCTGCCTGATTGCATTGTTTAATGGCTTAAAAGAAAAGAGCACCAATAACCTTGGCAATTTCTGGAGCATTTTTGTAAAATCAATTACAAGGATTATTATTACCACTTTCAATAATTCTTGCGCTTATACTTGCATTCAATGGTTCACCTGCAAGCTTTGATGGAAAAGACACCATCATCAACTATGCAGGGCGATACGTCTGTAGTATCCCGCGGCCCTGCCGCTGCTATGATCGCAATTAAACACATGGGCACAAATGGAGGCGGCTGGTTTGGCGCCAATTCAGCACATCCTTTGGAAAACCCTAATTATTTTACAAATATGGTGGAAGGAATTTCTACATGTGTAATATCAATTGCCATGGTTTTTGCCTTGGGCTTTTATATCAAAAGGAAAAAATTTGCCTATGTGATATTTGGAGTGATGACCTGTTTTCTTTGTCCTTTTAGTATCAATAATATTTATTTTGAAATCAAAGGGCAATCCTGAAATTGACAGGCTGGGAATTTCCAAGCAACCGGCGCTATGGAAGGTAAAGAAGTAAGGTTTGGCGCCTGCCGCATCGGGTTACTGGAGCGTAGTCACTACCGTTACTTCTAACGGATCCGTTAACGGCATGCATGATAGTTCGATGCCACTTTCAGGAGGCATGTAATGCTCGGTATGATGGTAAATGCTTTGTATGGTGGTGTCGGAGTCGGCTTTCTCAATTATTTTATTTATATCATTATTGCAGTATTTATATCCGGCTTAATGGTGGGGCGAACACCTGAATTCATGGGGCATAAGGTAGAAGCCAGGGAAGTAAAGATTGCTGCATTGGTTACTTTATTATCTGCCTTTATTATAAAAGGAGGAACAGCTTTGGCAGCATATTATTTTGTTTATCATGGCAATGCAGACTGGGCAGTAAAACCAGGTGCCTGGCTTAATAATCCCGGCTATCACGGCTTTTCTGAAATGCTTTATCAATATACTTCTTCCAATGCTAATAACGGAAGTGGGTTTGAAGGGCTTGCGGATAATAATCTTTTCTGGAATATTACCACAGGCTTTGCAATGATACTCGGAAGGTTTATTCCTATTATCGGGCCGATAGCCATTATAGGATTGATGGCCAATAAAAAATATGTTCCTGAATCTGCAGGTACTTTAAAAGTAGACTCAATTACGTTTGGAGTAATGACTTTTGCAGTGATAGTTATCATTACTGCATTGTCTTATTTTCCTCCGCTGGTACTGGGGCCTATTGCAGAATATTTTAGTATGCATCATTAAGATGATAAGTTGAAGTATGAAAGCTAAAAGTAAAAGTTAGAATGAGTTGAAAAGATAACTTGTTGCTCTTTTAATCTCTTAGTCTAAGAAAAATAAAAATTATGGCAAAGAATAAATCAAATAAACTGTTTGAATCTTCACTTGTAAAAGAAGCGCTCGTGCAATCGTTTGTAAAGCTTAACCCGCGTATTATGCTGCGCAACCCTGTAATGTTTACAGTGGAAATAGGAACAGCAATCATGCTGGCAGTATGCATCTGGATATTAGCCGGCGAAGAATCCCAGGGAAGTTTTGCTTACAACTTCGCCATATTCCTTATTTTATTTGTAACAGTTCTGTTTGCCAACTTTGCCGAAGCCATTGCCGAAGCAAGAGGTAAAGCGCAGGCAAACAGTTTGAGAAAAACAAGAGAAGAAACACCTGCAAAATGGATACAACCTGTGGGTGAAATATATACCAATGAAATAAAGATTGTTCCTTCTTCGCAATTAAAAAAAGGCGATGTTTTTCTTTGTGAAGCCGGTGATATTATACCAATGGATGGAGAAATCATCCAGGGCATTGCCACTATCGATGAGAGTGCCATTACGGGTGAATCTGCTCCTGTGATACGTGAAGCAGGCGGTGATAAATCATCTGTAACCGGTGGCACAAAAGTATTGAGCGATCAAATTAAAGTAAGGGTAACTACCGCACCGGGTGAAAGTTTTTTAGATAAAATGATCGCATTGGTTGAAGGTGCATCACGCCAGAAAACACCAAATGAAATTGCATTGACCATTTTACTGGCAAGCTTTACATTGATCTTTCTGATTGTTTGTGTAACCTTAAAACCATTTGCAGATTATGCAAATACGCCCATCACCATTGCTGCATTTGTTTCACTGTATGTATGTTTAATACCAACAACTATTGGCGGCTTATTAAGCGCCATTGGTATTGCAGGTATGGACAGGGCCTTACGTGCCAACGTAATTACCAAAAGCGGTAAAGCTGTAGAAACAGCAGGCGATCTGGATACACTTGTTATTAGATAAAACAGGAACCATAACCATTGGCAACAGGAAGGCCACTAACTTTTATCCTGCAAATGGGGTAAATGAAAAACTATTTATTGAAACATCTGTTCTGTCTTCACTTGCAGATGAAACGCCTGAAGGAAAATCTATTGTTGAACTGGGTAAATTAAATCCATCTTCTTTTAATACTGAAAAATCAAAATTTATAAAATTTACTGCTGAAACAAGAAGCAGCGGGATGGATATGGCCGACGGTACAAAAGTGCGTAAAGGCGCATTTGATTCTATTCGCAATATGGTTATCAAAGCAGGCAATCCTTTTCCACCTGAAACAGAAGAAAGAGTAAAAACGATTTCTTCAAATGGCGGAACACCGTTGGTAGTGAGCCGCAACAATATAGCCTTGGGCGTTATAGAATTACAGGATATCATTAAACCTGGCATCCAGGAACGTTTTGAGCGTTTGAGAAAAATGGGTGTAAAAACGGTATGGTTACCGGCGATAATCCTCTTACTGCAAAATTCATTGCAGAAAAAGCAGGTGTGGATGATTTTATTGCAGAAGCAAAGCCGGAAGATAAAATGAACTACATAAAAAAAGAACAAAGGGTGGCAAACTGGTAGCCATGATGGGCGATGGTACCAATGATGCACCGGCGCTTGCACAGGCAGATGTTGGTGTGCCATGAACAGCGGAACAGCCGCAGCAAAAGAAGCCGGTAACATGGTTGACCTTGATAATGATCCAACCAAACTGATTGAAATAGTAGAAATAGGCAAACAATTATTAATGACAAGAGGAACACTTACTACTTTCTCTATTGCCAATGACGTAGCCAAATATTTTGCCATTGTGCCTGCATTGTTTATTGTTTCTATTCCCGGCTTACAGGCTTTGAATATTATGTATTTGAAAAGCGCGGAAAGCGCCATATTATCTGCAGTAATTTTTAATGCCATCATTATTCCTATTCTTATTCCACTGGCATTAAGGGGTGTGGCTTATAAACCAATTGGCGCAAGTGCCTTGTTACGCAGAAACCTGTTGATCTATGGCCTAGGTGGCATCATTGCACCTTTTATAGGAATTAAATTAATTGATATGCTGTTAGCATTGTTTATGTAAAAATTCGTTTCTGTTATTGAATAGAAAATTAAAAAATAAGTTATGAAAAAATATTTGTTGCCTTCTTTAAAACTTACACTGGTACTTCATCATTATATGTTCAGTATTGTATCCTTTGTTTATTGCAGCAGTTGCAAAACTTGCACCCGGCGGCGGCAAAGGAGAAACGTTATCCGTAAATGGCAAAGTTGTGGGCTATGCTAATATTGGCCAGAAATTTACTGATGATAAATATTTCTGGAGCCGCCCTTCTGCTGTTGATTACAATGCGGCTGGTTCTGCAGGTTCCAACAAAGGGCCTACTAACCCTGCTTATTTAAAACGGTTACAGGATAGAATTGATAGTTTTTTAGTACACAACCCGTCTGTAAAAAAAGCAGATATTCCTTCTGAACTGGTTACCGCATCAGGCAGTGGTTTAGATCCCGATCTTTCGCCGCAAGGTGCTTATGTACAGGTTGCAAGAGTTGCAAAGACAAGAAATATTTCGCAAGAAAAAATAAAAGCACTTGTTGCACAACAAATTCAAAAACCATTATTGGGTTTATTCGGGCCGGAAAAAGTAAATGTTTTAGAATTAAATATTAAATTAGATAAATTAAAATAAGAATATGCAAACTAAAGGAAGAATTATGAAGAAAATAGCGGAAGCATATTTTTTATAACGGTTCTATACGAGTTTGAAACCGATTTTAGAAAAAAAATAATTGCTGACGAACAATGAAATTACGATATAAAATTAATTATGCCTGCGATACAAAATAATGCGAACAATTTTTAAATCTTGATCAAAAAAGGAAAGGGAAAGTTTAAAATTTACATAGGCATGAGTGCGGGTGTAGGTAAAACCTATCGCATGCTGCAGGAAGCCATGCTCTTTTACAAAATGGAGTTAATATAAAAGTTGGCTATATTGAAACACATGGAAGAAAAGAAACACAGGCATTAATTGAAGGGCTTCCCGTTATTCCACGCAGGGAAGTTTTTTACAAAGGCAAACGACTGGAAGAATTAGATGTACAGGCTATTTTATTGCTTCACCCTGAAGTAGTGATTATAGATGAACTGGCACATACAAACATTCCCGGAAGCAAAAATGAAAAAAGATGGCAGGATGTATTGGATATACTGGAAGCAGGAATTGATGTAATATCAGCTGTGAACATCCAGCATATTGAAAGCATCAATGAAGATGTAAAAGAAATTACGGGAGTAGAAGTAAAAGAAAGGATACCGGATAAAATGTTGCAGATTGCCGATGAGGTAGTAAATATTGATCTTACAGCCGATGAATTAATATCAAGATTAAAAGCCGGGAAAATATATGACCACGCAAAGGTGCAGCAGGCTTTACAAAACTTTTTTCAGCCCGACCAGATTTTACAGCTTCGGGAGCTGGCATTAAAAGAAGTGGCCGGCCAGGTGGAAAGAAAAGTTGATTACCAGGTCACTGCTAAAACAAAGCCCATTTCGGCATGAACGTTTTTTAGCCTGTGTTTCTTCCAATCATGAAATAGCACAGCGTATCATTCGCAAAACAGCAAGGCTGGCATCTTATTATAATAGCCAATGGTATGTATTATATGTACAAACTACAAAAGAATCAGCAGATAAAATTCCTTTGGCTGCGCAACGGCATTTAATCAATAACTTTAAGAATGCAACGGAATTAGGCGCAGAAGTGATTCAAAAAAAAGAAGATAATATTGCCTCGGCAATTATGCAAATGGTTAATGAAAAAGAAATCACTACTATTTGCCTGGGAAAGCCTCATTTAAATCTTTTTCAAATCATTTTAAGAACCAGTGTATTTAATCAATTATTAAAAACACTTTCAAAAAATAATGTTGATATTGTAATATTTTCCTGATGGCATTAAATGTAAAAAATAAAATATGGCTCGGAACATTATTTCTTTTCCTGTTACTGATATTAACAGGCAGCGGTGAGTATTTACTATATGTCAAAATTAAAAGCCGAAGCAAAAAATATTTTGCATGACAACTATGAAAGCCTGTATTATGGCCACACAATGCAACAACAATTAAATGCATTCGGCGAAGATTACAGGCAATCGGTGAAACTATTTGAAAATGCATTAACGGCAGCAGCAAAATAATATTACTGAAAAGGGGGAAAGAGAAGCGACAGACTCTGTAAAAATCTATTTTAATAAACTCAAAGCCGGCGATACAGCAAAAGAAACTATAAAAACCTTGCAAAATGAAATTCAAAAAATTCTTACTTTAAATATGAATGCGATCAACTTAAAAAATGATAAAGCCCAGGCGACTGCTGATAAAGCGCTTACTTTTATTATTTTTTTGAGTGGGTTGGTATTTCTTATTTCATTTACGTTTCTCATTAATTTTCCTTCAGTTGTTACCACTCCTATCAATCAATTAACAACTGCAATAAAAGCGATCGGCGATAAAAATTATGAACACCGCATTCATATGGATAATAAGGATGAATTTGGAAAATTGGCCGATGCATTTAATGAAATGGCAGAAAAGCTTCAATATTTTGAAAGCAGCAATCTTAATACAATGATGTTTGAAAAAAACCGGGCAGAGGCGGTTATCAATAGCTTAAAAGATGCCAGTATAGGGATTGATAAAAACAATATTATTCTTTTTGCAAATCACCAGGCGCTGCAATTGTTAGGCTTAAAACCTGAAGATATCGTAGGAAAAGCCGTAAATGAATATAAGCGCCAAAAATGATTTGTTTCGCTTCCTGGTTGAAAATGAAATTTCAACTCCTTTTAAAGTAGTTGTGGATAACCGGGAAAACTTTTTTGCAAAAGAAGTCGTTGACGTTACCCAGGGTGAAACAAAAAATAAAGTTATCGTATTAAAAAATATTACTTCTTTTAAAGAACTGGATGTTGCCAAAACCAATTTTATTGCTACTATATCGCATGAATTAAAAACTCCATTGGCGTCTTCTGATCTTAGCCTGAAATTGCTTGAAGATGAACGTGTGAGTAAATTATCGGCCTCTCAAAAAGAGCTAATAGAAAATCTTAAGCAGGACAATAAACGAATGCTTAAAATATTAAGTGAGTTATTGAATATGTCCCAGGTAGAAGCTGGCCGTATACAATTAAATATTAAAAAAGTAAAGCCGCTTACAATTATTGAAAATGCTATCCAGGCCGTAGCCGCCAATGCGAGGGAGAAGGAAATAACCATTAAAAATACATCCGATAAAAATTTACCTGAAATAGAAGCCGATGCAGATAAAACCACCTGGGTACTAAATAATTTTTTGACAAATGCAATCAAATATTCCTATAAGAACGCTTTAGTAGAAATTATAGCCACAGAACAAAATAATAATATCATTTTTTCCGTTCGCGATTATGGTCCTGGAATTGACACGGTTTATTTACCAAGATTATTTGAAAGATACTTCCAGGTGCCGGGATCAAAGGAAAAAGGATCCGGCCTGGGCCTGGCTATTTCCAAAGATTTTGTGGAAGCACAGCGCGGAAAGATATGGGTAGAAAGTGAAATAGGAAAGGGGTCCACTTTTAATTTTCAGTTACCGGTTAAATGACGGATACAACTAGTGTTTTGTCAATTATAAAGTTATGCCTTGAACGTGAATTGTCATCGGCAGACCGTGAATTTCAGCTATTTCGCGAGCGGCAATTTCACTATTGGCCATAACTTGAGGTGATATTGCTTACCTGCCGATGACTTCATTGCAGGTTATCTCATTCCCAAATCGAAACATTAAACCAATCCCGAATTTTGCCCCGCTCTTTTGCCATAATTCCTTTGAAAGAATATTCATCAGTTGAAGGATCATAGGTATAATCTTTCATCCATTCTGTAAAATGAGATGCTGTTTGTTCAATTGCATCCATAATAAAATTAATTTCCGCATTGCTCATAGTCGGGTGTATCGATAACCTGACCCATCCCGGTTTACAGGATAAGTCTCCCGAACGAATCGAATTCAATATCTCGTACGAGCGCGCCTTATCAACGTGCAGTAGTTCGTGCCCATAAGTACCGGCACACGAGCAGCCACCCCTCATTTGAATACCAAACCTGTCGTTTAGCATTTTTACAATTAAGTCATGATGTGCCTCGTTTATAATAAATGAAATGATACCCAGCCTTTTTTTATTCCGGCCTTCCAGTACTTTTACATTTTTCATTTTTGAAAACCTTTCAAAAATTACCTGCAGCATCTCTTCTTCGCGCTTTAATATATTTTTTATTCCCATCGCCTCTTTCAGCCGGATACACATTGCCGCCTTTATGCCTTGCAAGAACGGAGGCGTACCACCGTCCTCCCTCTGCTCTATATTTTTTACATATTCGTGAACCTTCCACGGGTTTGTGTATACTACAGTGCCTCCGCCCGGCTGATCGGGAATCGTATTCTTGTACATTTTTTTATTGAAAATTAAAACCCCTGCTGCACCGGGGCCGCCTAAAAATTTATGAGGTGAAAAATAAATTGCATCCAAATATGTACCTTTTTCCGCAGGATGCATATCCATGTTAACATAAGGGGCCGAACCGGCAAAGTCAACAAAACATAAGCCACCGTATTCATGCATCAGTTTTGCAATTTTATGATATGGCGTTTGAATCCCGGTCACATTAGAACAAGCGGTAACTGCAGCCCATTTATTTTTCCTATGCTTATATTGATCTAACAGGTCCGCTAAATTTTTTAAATCAACATTCCCGCTTTCATCACTCTTAACTATCTCAACAGTTGCGATAGTTTCGAGCCAGGTCATATGGTTACTGTGATGCTCCATATGCGTTACAAAAACAACGGGCTTTAGCAACTCATCTAACTGCAGATACTCTCTGAAAATTTCATTTTCGGAAATTATATTGTTATTTAACTCCTCAACATGCTGAAGGCTTTCTTCTTTATATAATCCATGATCCGCCCCGGAACCCTTAAGCCAAATATTCGCTGTAGTTTATTTACTGCGCCCGTCATTCCGCTGCCACAAAAAATCAATACATCATCGCAATTTGCATTGACATGTTTCTTGACGATCCCCTTTGCTTCTTCGTAAGCTTGCGACATCAATGTACCGGTAACAGTAGTTTCTGTATGTGTATTGGCCACGAAGGGCATAATTTCTTCTTTGGATGAATTCTTCAATTGGGCGATAAGCCTCTGCCGCTTGCAGTCCAGTCTGCATAAACTATTTCCTTTTTTCCAAAGGGAGAATCGAAAGTTTGCTGTAGCCCAATGATGTTTTTGCGGAAGCTGCAGAAGAAATGTTCCAGGGTACTTTTTGGAACCGCAGACATGCTTTCGGTAAAGCGTTTAGAAAATAATTGAGGCGTGAGTTTGCATAGAATCTCTCCATTTGTAACGCGCGTATTATTTAGATCGCACAGAACTGTTAGTACCAAACAGGTTATGAGGCTTTTTACTGAGCTGACCATTAAATAATAAAGCTGTAAGGAAAATGTATGCAATCAATGCAAAAACAATCAGCAACTGAATTACGGATATTTTTTGAATATCCTGTTTTGATTTTACATCACAAACTTCACCGGGGCAGTACTGTGCTTTTTCTTTATAAAACATTGAATAAAATTTGCATCCCAAACAAATACCAAATGCCGATTCAAAGAACAGGAAATACCAGGCAAATTAAACATCCGACTCCTGTTATCGGGCTGTAGGCATTTACCACCACCAAAAAAATAAACATGATCAGCTGCGAGCACGACACCAATTACCCACGCAAACTTTTTTTGCTTAGCGCCAACATATTCGGGCACCTGGTTGCGTACAATCAAACGGCCGATAATTAATGAGGGAGAAAATTTGGGATTTACAAATACGCGTATTATAAAATCGGTAAGCAATACAGTAATAACATATTTTGTTGGTAAAAAATCTCCTTTGAACAAGATTAACATTAAAGAGATTAACACCAATAAAAATAGTATCCCTGCTGATGCTCTTATCTCTCGTTCATTTAAAACCGGGATGTTGTATCCTTCTACGTCTTCTCCAAATTGTATAATTTTCTTCATTTTTTATTTTGATATTATATATTAATATAATTCCCATGCAAGAATATTTAATTAAAACGCTCTGATAAAAGGCATCGTCAACAAACAACGGGTTATGGTAAACAAACGACGTAATTGAAGCAACCACAACAGTCATTGCTAAAGTAAATTTGCGATGGCCATATAACCCATATAGCATGGCAATTTTTTAAATTCAGTTTTTCAGGGATATTTGTTTGCCATAAAGCAAGATATATGCACTTCAAATTGAAAATAAAATTTGAGATAAGTTAGTGATGATAAGCAAGAGGAACATATCAATCAATAGAAAGCAGATTAGCTTTTATTTATGGGTTGGTTTAGCTTTTTTAACGCTCTCGGTGTTAGGCGATATCCCTAAAGGTTCTGAAACTTTCATATGGTGGGCTGTCAATGAAATTTGGAGGGCTGGCTATATTGTCGCCATCAACTATCTGTTTTTCGAATACATTCTGCCTAAGTTAACCAGGAGAAAAATTATCAAATCTTTTTTACTTTTAACAGGACAGGTCTTTTTATGTTCTTTTGGATTGTACGCCTGGAGAAATATTGGAATCCACTTGCATGTTTATACATCTTTTGTAACATACGCATCAAAATCACATGAAGTTTCTGCGCAGGTTGGAGCCAGCATTGGTTCTATTTTCTTTTTTGGAATTGTAAGGCATATTTATGATCATATAAAATTAAGGCAGGCAGCACAGCAACTGCGGATTGAAAAACAAGCAGCAGAATTAAATTATCTTAAGTCACAAACTAACCCGCATTTTTTATTCAATACATTAAATAATATTTATTCACTGGCAAGAGATAAGAGCGACCTTGCTCCTGAATCAATTTTACGCCTGTCGAAAATATTGCGTTTTATGCTGTATGAAACCGGCGGCGAATATATTGCTATAGAACAGGAACTGAAAATTATGAGTGATTATATCGCACTTGAAAAATTGCGTTACGATGATTCTTTACGTGTCAATTTCAACCATGACATTGAAGATATGAAACAAGCCGTGCCACCGCTGTTACTGATGCCGTTAGTGGAAAATGCATTCAAACACGGGGTTTCTGAAACAAGAAATCAGCCATTTGTTGATATTCATCTTTCAGTTAATCAAGGCAATTGGCTTTTGTTGTAAAAAATTCCACTGAAGATTTTTCTGCAGAACGAAGTGTAAACGAAAATATCGGCCTTTCTAACCTGAGGCGGCAGCTGGAGCTGCTTTATACAGATTTCAACCTGGCTGTTCGAGCAAGGCAGATCTGTATTTACAGCTACTTTAAAAATTAATCTTGCAAGCCATGTCTAAAATAAAATGTATCATAGTAGAAGATGAGCCATTGGCTGTAAAAGTTTTATCCGATTATATTTCACAGGTACCTTTCCTGGAATTACAGGGCACATTTAAAGATGCGATCCTTGCAACTGACTACCTGCGGTATAATGGTACTGACCTTATTTTTTTAGATATTCACCTGCCAAAATTAAAAGGCATGGCTTTTTTAAAAACGCTTACACATCCGCCTGCAGTAATTATTACAACCGCTTATCACCAGTATGCAGTGGAGGGGTTTAATTTAAATGTAACCGATTACCTTTTAAAGCCATTTGAGTTTGAACGTTTTTTAATTGCCGTAACCAAAGTAAAAAAAGCGCACGGAGAAAAGCCGCATGCAAACGAAAGCAAAGAGATAAAAGATTTTATATTCCTGAATGTGCAACAGAAAAAAGTAAAGATCTTATTCTCAGAAATTATTTATATTGAAAGCCAACGTGAGTACATCAAAATTGTCACAACAAAAAAAGAATACATTTCAAAAATGAGTACAAATGAAATTGAGCATATTTTACCTGCAAATCTCTTCAAACGTGTTCACCGGTCTTTTATAGTTTCACTCAGCAGGATTGAATCATATACTGCTGAGATCCTTGAGGTGAGCGGGATATCTATTCCCATAGGCAGAGGCTATAGAGATGTTCTTGACAATTTATAGTTTGTGAATTTGTGAAGCGTCAATGTTATTATTTCTAAACATGAATGATAAGTATTGTCAGATGTATACATCAAACCATTCCAGGTTTAATTTACTGCACCCATCCGGCTCGTTTTAGAAATTCGACCAGGCGTGGATCGCTGGCCGACATGGCGGGAAGCCAGGTGTCACCAACACGCGTGCGGTTCCACCACAGGCCCTGGGGATTGCCCGGCCTGGCAAATGTATAGCGATATAACACTGCCCTGATATATCGTGGGGGTTTACCAGGAAATGGATTGCCGGCAAAAAGGCCCACAGCATCCGGGTCGTTATGCAAAAGTTTCCAGACAAGGTTTAGCGTCCAGGGATATTCATCGGCCGATGACATAGCAGCAAACCACATTTGCCAGTCCAGGTGTAATTGATAGGGCGCTATTTGAGGAGGGCGCTTGTCCAGAGCAACGGGCAGGCCTTTGTATATATAAGGCTTCCAGTTAGCGCTATCGCTTGCGTTTTCATCCGTGGTTCCTTCGAATACTACATTCAAACGTTCCCGGCCAACCGTCCCGAATGCACCATAAGTATTTACGAGCTCGAGCGGATCGAATGAGGTATTCATAATTTGAGCGGGAGACAGCATGTTAAGCTACGGGCTGAATACTCAGGATAGCAACAACAACAGCGACCGACCACGCAGTGATAGCCATGGGCCGGGAAGGTTCGGCAACGCTTGCGGCAACTTCCGCCTTACGAGCCAGTGAACGGGGAAGAAGCCTGCACCAAAAGCCATCGTCAAAACAAGCCAGCGCGGGAATAATAGTCAGCCAGTTTAAAAAAGACAGGTTGCCGCTTAAAATAAGGATGAGTTGAAATAATACGATTATACCATCCGGCGATGTGACGTGCAAGGCGCGGCCAAAAGATAAACCATGGCGCAATAAGCTCTGCAACGAAGTTAAACCAGACTCCAATTTTCAGAATAACACGGGGCAGAAAGTGGAACCAACGGCTTAATGGCCCGGGTATGGGCTGGGTTTCAAAATGATAATAAAGTGCGGTACCATTGCTCCATATTTCATCTCCACGAATCTTGATTAATCCCGAACCAAGCATGATGCGGAATATGAGCCAGCGGAATAAAGTAATGATCGGCATTGGTGGCGGCCGTTTGGGAAATGGGCGCATATCGACAAGTGGACAAAGAAAGATAGCAAGAAACCCGGTTTCGGTAAGCTGTATCTCCCATCCATACCCATACCAGTCTTGCCCTACGTGAACAAAAGACATATAGAGAAACCAAAGAAAGGCAAGCAGTGGTGCATTCGCATAACCTGCCACTACAACGCAGGAAAGCAGGAAACCGATCCATGCAGCCGAGAGAAGTGCCGTATCGGAATGTCCAAACCAAAATAGTGATGGCAGGCGCAAAAATCCCGCTCCTGCAGATCCCAGTGCATTGCCTACCTGCTTTAAATAGATGTCTACAGGAAGCAGGCCATCAGAGCCGATGAGGGGAACAATTTCATTTATCGCAACCAGAAAGGCTACTGCATAAACTATTCCCAGCAGGCGAAGAATCATAAAGCGGGTGAGCCAATAAGTTGGCGGGGCCATTGGCGCATCAGGAGCCTGCCCGATTTCACTATCCATTTTATTTCACTTTTAGCTTTAATTTACTTCAACGCCTATCGAACCAATCGAAATATTCATAACTAATTCTTTGCCGGAAATTAAAAGCAAGTGATATTTTTTTTGAGACGATAAAAATTTATTCATACCATCACCAGGGTGGAATCGGAATTTTCTAAAAAATTTAGAAGGAGCTAAGGACGAGATAAACCCACTGGTGAAGTTTGAAGACCAGAATATCTTTAAATATTTACGTTGTTGCTGATTCGCAATGCACTTGCAATTACCTCGAGGGAGACTCTTCAATTATCTTATCGTAAGCTTTACGCGCTTTATTATAAACAGCTTCAGCAGCAGCGCGCTCTTCAACACGGATGTTGGCCTGCTTCATTTTCCAGCACTGGTCTACAGCCGCCCTGCACCATGTTGCGCTTTTGCGCTCGCGAATGGGCTTTCCATCGAGTATAATAAAGACAGGATTGGTATGTGAACTTGGATAGATCCTTAATGCAATCCAGGATGAAGTATTAACAGGGTAATTAAAACTTACATCATTCCATTTCCCATTCGCTACAATTTCTCTTGCGTCTACCGCCTGGCCATTTACAACCAGCTCTACACGTACCTTTCGTGTTGTTCCGATACGTGCGCGCTCAATGTTCCAATAAGGTTGCTTAGTCAATTCACTTTGAGCAATGGCTTTCCCTTCCTCGTCCTGCTTTTCGGGAAGATTAGCAATGACCCTTGCAGTTATTTTTACTGTTTGCTTGCCACTCAAAGACAGTTTGCTATCTTTTATACCTGCTTCTATCCCGTTAACCGAGAAATCAATAATATGAGAGCTGCCCTCAGAAACATAACACCGGCCTTTCTTTAGAGCTCGCTACATAGCTGTCATAAGTGAGTGGGCCACCTGGTTTAAAATAGCTGCGCGCCAATCCCACACGTTCATCATAAATGCAGGGAAAATCCGTTTCCCCACTAAGGCGGGTAGTAAAACCACAATTAAGCGTATGATACCACATGTTCAACTCCCAAGGTGCAGGTGTATTTCCCGCGCTATAAAAATCAACCGCATTTTGTGTAACCGTTACTATATATTCATTGGCACCTATACCATCCATTTTGGGCATTACATAATTGGGCAGGTCGTTTAGTAGGTGTTGTTGGTTCCAACCCCCAGCCTGAATGCGCATATCCTGTAATGGCACCCTGTGATTTCGCCCAGGTAAGAACCGGTAACGTCCAGCTTGGCCATTCTTCAATTTTAGTTGTGCCAGGATAATCATCTTCTTTAAGCCTGAGAAGCACTACGTGGCCGGCATGAGACGAAGGGAAACCCGAGACTTCAACATCATTTCGTATAATATTGCCGGTTGTAGAAAGCGGGTCATCGTGGCCGGTAAAAAAAGTTTTCTGATGATACCAGCTTGGCCCCCAGGCCAGCACAGCAGCAACATTCAAATCTTCTCCTACTTCCTGCCGCCACATGTCCATTGGTTTAACGCCTTCTTCGGGGCTATCATAATGACTGCAGCCGGCAGCATGTACATGATGGTCTCCGCTGTACCACCCAAGTTTCGCCATATTGATCCATCGTTTCAACTTAAATGTCGCGTCATATGAAAGTACTCCGGAAGGAACAACAAGCTGTATTGTTTGCGTGGTATATTCAGGCCCTCTTGTAAACGTTACATTATACTTACCGGCGGGCAATTGTACGTGTTCTCCATCGGAACGGTATACTTGTGGCTGAAAGAAAAAATCAGGGTACTCATCATAGGCAGCCACGCGCCTCGAAGGAAGCGGGTAAATACCTTTAAGCTCTTTGGGAACATAGTTTAATGCGAATTCATGTTGTGCCGCTGTTAACCTGAAATCTTCCTTTTGCATGGTGATACTATCGTCAGGCAGGTGTTCAATACCATCTGTAATAAGAAAAGAAGCCATTGCAGGGCTGCCATCATCATCTTTCACATGGAAGGTAACCTTTACTGCAGGCCTGATGCTAAAAAGTATATTAATCGTATTGCGGAAACCTATGTCCTGCGTGCCCTGCCCAACGTTAAAGCCAATTTCCGCTTCGCGCTGCCCTGCATCTTTGCAGTAAATCTGCAACACAGCATATTCGAGTTTTAAACCGGAAAGATTCGGAAGCAGTGGCCGGTTGTGGTATAATTGCATTTCAAGAAAACGATTGGCAACCTGTACTGCTGTCAACACCTTTTTTTCATCTACCTGTGGATCCCAGGAGGGCGCATATAAAGGAGTTGCGGAATTAGCGCTCTCTACCTGCAGTTGGGCAGTAACTCCTGCATCATTATTGATCTTTACCAGGAAACTCACCCATCCTCCCTCGATCAGATTTGCTTTTGCCGGCCCTCTTTCAACCTTTACTCTTGTCTCCGGATTAATGTTTATAAAGGCCAGGCAATAAGGATCGAGAATTGCCTGTACTTCCGTTATAACTTGCGGGCTGAGAGGCGTATGCTGCAATGCTAATAAACGCTTATCATCTTCAGGGGACAAAGAACTTCCCAGGAAAGATAAAGCTTCCCTTAAGCGGATTGCCTGTGCCAGTAACGGTTGCGGATCAATGTTGGGAATAAATTTTTGAGTAGTTGAGTCATGATGCATTTCATGCTGCGCCAATATTAGGGAAGGAAAGTACAGGGCGGTAAAAAGAAATACCATAATTCTCTTTAGCATGGCATTGATTAAATTTATTATATACTTAATTCCGTAGCCTGCTAAGTTAAAAATACATTCTCATTAAATAGAATGCCATCCTGCTAACTTTTAAATAGTAACAGGGTCATATCAATCATGCGTTAAATAAAGTAACAATGCCTGCCTGCAGGTTGCAATTTCATGGGGTGATCCTACCACGGTTCCCTTTACCGGTGGTTTGAAATTTCTAAATTGTGGAACAAGATATTGGTTGTTAATTTCAACTCAATCCATTCCCGGGAGCGGGCTATGGAGACTTTACGATAAAAATTCACTTGGAGCGTTCAAGCAAATTATGCAGATTGCAAACTTACAAGCATTTAATTATAATTGGTGAACATTCGTCGAATTCGTGGCAGCCAAAATTTCCTATCAATCTGTGGAAACGTGTGCAATCTGTGGCAACAAAAAATAATGCATCTACAGCATATCGTGCCTGACAATTTAAAATCCTAATAAATCATTTGGGAAAAAATAAGACACCTCTATTCCCATTCTTTTGTGGAGAACATTTTCGCCTGAGTAATATCAACGCTATAATAAGCTGTTACTTCTTTAATTTCTTCTCAACTTTTTTACGGGAATTGCCCTCACTCTTTACTGCATCCTTTACTTCCTTTCCGGATACATTTAATTTTGCTTTTTCATAATTTACTTCATGATCCTGGCCGCCGGCAACTTTTGAACGATCCTGGTTGCGGCCTCTTGATGTTGGTGTCTGGCTCATAATTAAAGTTTAATAATTACAATAGAAAACTATGCCATAATCATGATGCGGGTAAGTTTGGCATAATAATTTATAAATGAAGTTATGTCCTTAAGCAAATACAAACAGAAGCGCTCATTCGATAAAACGCCGGAGCCCACCGGTGGAAAGCCTACGGATGATACCTTGAAGTTTGTAGTTCAAAAACATCATGCATCCCATCTCCATTATGATTTCAGATTGGAAATGGAAGGCGTTTTAAAAAGCTGGGCAGTCCCCAAAGGCCCGTCAATGAATCCCGCAGATAAAAGATTAGCAATGATGGTGGAAGACCACCCATGGGATTATAGAAACTTTGAAGGCATCATTCCGCAAGGCTATGGTGCGGGAACCGTAATAGTTTGGGACGAAGGAACCTATGAACCGGTGGAAAAAAAGAAAACAAAAAAAGAAAATGAAAAGAGCCTGTTACATCATTTGTACCAGGGCGCTATCACTTTTGTATTAAAAGGTAAAAAACTAAAGGGCGAATTTTCACTCGTTAAAACAAAAGACCGCGGGGAAAATTCATGGCTATTAATAAAGAAAAGGGACCGATATGCTTCTCCAGAAGAAATATCGGAACAAGACCGGTCTGTGCTATCAGGTAAGACGCTCGAGGAAGTAAAAGAAACATCAGATAAGATTTGGGAAAGCAACCGCTCAAAGAAAGTGAAGGAGCCGGATTCGGGAGCTACTAAAGCGATTGAAACAACCGATGATGACATAGACGATTTATTAAAGAAAGGAAAGAAGTCTAAATTTTTATCTGGTATAAAACCTATGTTATGTTCACTTATCAAAGAACCTTTTGACGATCCCGCTTACCTGTATGAAGTAAAATGGGATGGCTACAGGCTGATTGCCTACATTAAAAACGGTAACGTAACCTTACATTCAAGAGGCGGCTTAAATTATACAACTAAATACAAGCCGGTAGTAAGTGAACTGGAAAAACTTGATTTCGATGTTATTATCGATGGCGAAGTGGTAGCGCTCAATAAAGCGGGACGGCCTGATTTTGATGCATTGCAAATAAATACGGGTGAGAGGCCGCTGGCCTTTTATGTATTTGATATTCTTTGGTGCAAAGGATATAACATTATGGAACTCCCGCTCATTGAACGTAAGGACATCCTTTCAAAAATATTGCCTTTCAATGAGGTCATTAAGTATAGCGATCATTTTGAGGATGGCCTGAAACTTTTTGACTTGATTAAAGAGCAACACATGGAAGGGATTGTTGCTAAAAGAAAGTCCAGCCAGTATATTCCCGGTAATCGTGGAAAGGACTGGTTAAAATTGCCTGTAGAAAAAAGACAGGAATTTGTGATTGGCGGCTGGACTGAATCTGACAGTGGCAGCCCATTCGCTTCCTTATTATTTGGGTATTATGAAAAAGGGAAATTAATTTTCCAGGGGCAGGCTGGCGGCGGCTTTAAAGAAAAGGAAAAATTTGAAATCCTGGCAAAACTTAAGAAATTAGAAATTACTGATAAGCCTTTTGAGAATAAGGTAGACACCGATAGAAAGGCACATTGGGTTAAACCCGAATTGGTAGCCAACATAAAATTTGCTACCTATACAAGCTCCGGGAGAATAAGAAAACCAGCTATTTTCTTGGGCTTCAGAGATGATAAAAAACCTGAAAAAGTTGTATTGGAAAAACCAGTGGCCCCCGATGTTACGCCAAATGAAATACAACCCCAGGGAAATGAAACAGTAAAAGAGGGTAACTGGAAAACATTAGAAAGCCGGGAGGTTACCAGCAAAGACACCTTTGATATTGATGGTAAAGAAGTATTGCTAACTAACGTAGAAAAAGAATTATGGAAAGGTGTTACGAAAGCGGATTTAATAAAGTATTACCATGCAATTGCTCCTTATATTTTACCGTATCTAAAGGACCGCCCACAATCACTTCTTGTAAAACATATTAACGCAACGGCTCCCGGACTTTACATAAAAAATATGGAAGGCCACCAACCGGCCTGGGCTGAGATATTTTCAATTCAGCGCAAACATAAAAAGAAAGGAAGCCCCGGAACCATCGATTATCTTGTTTGCCAGGACGAAGCCACTTTACTTTATATGATTAATCTTGGCTGCATTGATATTAATCCCTGGACATCAAGGATAAATAGTTACCAGCAACCTGATTTTATAATTATTGATTTAGACCCAAGCGATGACGATTTCAAAAAAGTTATTACAACTACGTTAGCCGCTAAAAAGATATTTGATAAACTGAAATTAAAAGCCTTTCCCAAAACGTCTGGTAAAACAGGATTGCACCTCTACATTCCATGTAAGGGATTTAACTTTACTGAGACCAGGCCGATCGCTGAGCACATCTGCGATCGAATTAATGAATCAGTGCCGGACATTACCACAACGGCAGTTACAATTTCTCATCGCGGGAATAAGCTTTATGTAGATCCCAGTCAAAATGATGAAGGTGATACTGTAGCAGCCCCTTATAGTGTAAGGCCAGCCACGCGACCAACAGTTTCAACTCCGCTGGACTGGAAAGAAATTAACGAGAAGCTTGACCCAAAAAATTTTAATATCGATACCATTTTTAAAAGGCTCGATAAAAAAGGAGACCTGTTTAAAAATGTAATGAATGAAAAAATTCAATCTGCTAATTCTAAAATCCTCAGGAGCCTCTTACGAATAAAAGAATAAACGGATTTTAAAATTAATCAAAGCAAATTTATGCAGTAATATTATTCAGTCAGATCGACTCCCCGCTTCCGTTGATCTCTTTATCAATTACCAGGTAATATGCGATAACAATACCTATGGCAGCGACGGTAGCAAAAATTAAAATATTTTTCATGAAAGGTTTTTCATGAAACGCACCAATTATTATACCATTACCTGTTGAGCTATTAGTTGTTTTAATTGAAATAACAATAACGTTCCCGTCACAGATTTTGAAAAAACAGAACCGCACAATACGCCACTATTATTGCATCAGTAATCCATGCAAAAAACAATACTGATAAAGTAGCTTTCATAGGCTGGACAGCAAGGATCAAGACCAGTACCGGAACATTAACCGCAGACGTAACAATCCAAAGAGTGAAATTGCTATGAGCGCCTACCATAATAGCAAAAAGCGTAAGCGGCAATATGGTTCCAATACCTACAATCAGTGCAATACTTAACCACAGAAACCTTTTTTCTTCCTGCCTGGTGCACCATACAAAAAAGTTAGTTATTAGCCCATCCTGATGGTTGTAAGTGTGTTCCTTAACCAGGCGAATATTCTGTCCTGAGATAACTTGTTGCATATATTAAATTTTATTATGCAAATTTTGCTTTTATCCCTAAAATAAATTATGATAGTGATCATGACCGATCATGTTGTTTATCAGGTTGAGATCGTTTATTGTTGTTGACCAAGACCCGCGTAATTACTGCTTACATAAGATGTACTGCATTCCACCATGGCGATTATAGAACGGCTATATTCGTCAATACTACTTTTGCAATAAATCTTTTAATGAAGATTATTTCTTCCAGGAGGGGCTTACAAAATCATTTTTCCTCTTTGCCTGCCACAAAAATAATAACGCAGTAATTGAGCAAGGTATTAATGACTGTGTGCCCCGGGTTAATTAACCCAAAATACCGGCAAAGGCTATAAAAGGCAAATAGGCAATTGCCGTTCTTCGGCGGTGCCTCTTTTTATTTCTTTAGCATATTGCTCGAAATAAAATATCACCGGCTTCTCTTGTTCTATGACGAGGCCGTACCGCTTGGCTATTTTGTATTGGGTATTTCGTTCATTTAAATGCTTCATAAATCCGGCAACAAGTTGCCTGAAATCTTCCAACTTCATGGCATGTTTATTAATGTTACAACTTGCGCATGCAGGCATGCAGTTTTCTATGCATTCTCTTTGAGGATACCTGCACTCTCCTTTTTTATACTTTTTTCTCCTGATCGGTTTCAAATGATCAACATGCCAGCCGCGTGTTAACTCACATCCGCAATAAGCACACCTTCCCTCATATTTTTCTAATACCAGTTGTCTCTCTTTCTTCGTCACATGGAGTTTTAAGCAGCTAAATTAAGAAGACTTTGTAAATGATGACGTAGGCAGCGATCCCCCGATAAGAATTTTTAGGCCCAAAAAGACAGCAGATCCAATTGTAAATAGAACGTTGGCAAAAGCTAAAATTATTTGAACACACTTCACATGGAGTGTCATAATTACAAATCCAACAGAATTCCTCTCCTATTTAAATAAACTGCCCAAACCACCACCTCCGCCAATATTGGATAAAGATTTTGTAATGCTATCCGGCGTTATGCTATTATCATTCGGGTCATTAGCCTTATGAGCAAACTTTTGCAATAAACCGGGTAACATGCCCGCGATTGCGCCTGTTACCATTGGAGATAAACCAAATTTACTGGCAAGGCTACTTACGAGTCCGCCTTCGATGGCACTTGTAACAGGGCTGCCTGATGACATATTGTTTTGCAGGCTGGATAATAAGCCACCTACCCCACCCTGTGAAGCCTGGCTTGCAAGCCCGTTTGTAAGATGTGTAGCAATCTCATTATGCACAGCATCTGCCTGTTCAGCCGGTATAGCAGATGCTACCTGCGGATTGTTACCTAAATGTTCTTTTACAAGTTGTAAGATTTGGTCAAACATAATTTTAAATTTTAAGTTGTACTCAATAAGGCAGTAACCGTACCAAAAATAAGTAAATGTTTTAACCGGTTATTCACATTATAATCAACTCATTTTATCGGCAAATAATACCGGCATATATTGCTTAAAAACTGAAGCGGCCCGCCGGGTTCACAGGGCCGCTTCAATATTAATAATGCGATTATCATCAGTTAGATATAGCATTACCTACCACAAATGGTAAATTACTTTTCAATTATTTTGAGCTCTTATTCGCCGGCAGCGTTCTATTCTTAAGGCTGTCCTTTCCCGCCGGAAGAACCATACACCTGCCCGGTTGCATAACTTGCATCACTTGCAGCAAGCTGAACATAAATGGAGGCGAGTTCTGCGGGTTGGCCCGGCCGCCCAAATGGTGTATCTCCACCAAAGTTTTTAAGCTTTTCCTGGGTAGCTCCTCCACTTACCTGCAAAGGCGTCCAGATTGGCCCTGGTGCTACTCCATTAACGCGAATGCCTTTGGGGCCGAGTTGCTTGGCGAGTGACTTCACATAGTTCATGGTAGCAGCCTTCGTCTGGGCGTAGTCATATAAATCGGGTGAAGGGTCATAAGCCTGTTCTGAGGTAGTGCCTATAATCACTGAGCCTGGTTGTAAGTGAGGCAATGCCGCTTTAATTATCCAAAACGGTGCATAAATGTTCGTCTTCATCGTCCAATCAAACTGTTCGGTAGATATATCCAGGATTGACGCGTGGGTTTGTTGGCGCCCCGCATTGCTTACAATTATATCGAGTCCGCCAAGGCCGTTTACAGCATCTTCTACCAGCTTTTTACAAAATGCTTCCTCACGAAGATCACCGGGGATAGCTATTGCTTTGCGGCCTTCTGCCTTTATGAGCTGAATTACTTCACGGGCATCCGGCTCTTCAGTTGGAAAATAGTTAATAGCGACATCCGCACCTTCACGTGCATAAGCAATTGCAGCGGCTCGCCCCATTCCTGAATCTCCCCCGGTGATCAATGCTTTCCGGCCTCTTAACCGGCCCGAACCTTTATAGCTTGTTTCTCCATGATCAGGCCGTGGCTCCATTTTACTGGCAAGGCCGGGCCATGGCTGTGACTGGCTATTAAAGGGTGGTTTCGGATATTTGGTCGTGGGATCTTCGAGATCAAGATCCTGCATGGAAGGTGATTCCCCGTGCGGTTTTTTTGGATCCGCAAAAACCGGGTTGACTGCCATGGCAGCTAAAGTTGCACCAATGCCTCCAATAACTTTACGGCGCGTAGTTGAGTTTTTTGTATTCATGGTTATAATATTTGTAATATAGAATTTTTGTAAATAATGTCGAAGTTCCTGTATAGATGGGTTATGTCTTATAACGAGCTTTCATGTTTCTCAATTAGCAGGAACAAATTATATACCTTCTATATATAACTGAAAACTTTGTGGTTTTGTTTACGAAGTGTTTCCATAAATACCCATTTTGGAGCAATTGCCTTCTCATTACGAATGATTCAACCCGCTACAAGAAAAGTCTAACTCATCTTTTATGATGCGCGCATATGTTGAGGTGAGTTTTTCAGTATGCTGTAATAGGGAAAGCCGGCGTTTCATCCGAAACTTATTCAGAACTTCTTTCATCGGCTTTTTTTTTATTTAATAAAATATGGGCAACCTTTTATTTTTTTCTAACGATACTTAATCTACTGCTGCAGACTTTTACTTCAACGATCCCGCTTGAACATGTTTAAGTGAACCCATGAATAATATCTATATGTAACTATTTCTTAATCTAAATTAATTTTTTATGCAAAACATTACCCGGCGAAACAAAAGCTGGCTCCGGGCAGCTGGCTGGTTATTTCTAATGGCAACATTAGCAACAGCACCTGGATGTAAAAAAGATCCCAAAGTGCTCAAAGATTTTAACCAGGTAAACCTGGTGGCTAACAATGATGAATACTCCGCAGCACGAATTGATCCGGCCCTTCTAAATGCATGGGGCATGTCGTTCAGTCCCGGAGGTACGGTATGGCTTTCAGTTGCTAATACGGGCCTTAGTGAGGTGTGGGACAAAACAGGAAATATCGTACTTCCCGCAGTAACCATTCCCACGTCTGGCGACGCTGCTACAGGTGGCCATCCATCAGGCCAGCTTTTTAACGGCACCGGCGGCTTTAAACTTCCCAACGGAAACCCTGCCCGCTTTATTTTTGCCGGCCTTGATGGAGTTATTTCCGGTTGGAACGGTGGCCCTGCAGCGGTGGTAGCGATCGATGATTCACCAAGCGGAGCAGTATATACAGGGATTGAACTTGCATCTGATAACGGAGCTAACTTTTTATACGTTGCCAATTTCAGCGCGCGTAAAATTGATGTATATGATTCCACCTGGGCAGAAGTAGAAAAGCCTTTTAAAGATCCTTTTCTTCCCTCAGATTATGCACCATTCAACATCAGGCTTATTGGTGATTGGCTATATGTAATGTATGCCAAGGTAGGTTCTAATGGCGAGGAACAGAAGGAAGCCGGCGCAGGGTTCGTAGATGTATTTAAAACCAACGGGGCATTCGTAAAACGTTTTGCTTCCAGGGGGCCGTTGAACGCGCCATGGGGTATCGCACAGGCACCTGATGCATTTTGGGATGCGAGCATGGATATGCGTGCACCAGATGCAATTCTTATAGGCAATTTCGGTGACGGGCGTATTAATGTTTATGATCAGGAGGGCCATTTCATCGGGCCACTTCGTTCAAAACAAAAACCTTTGGTGATTGATGGACTGTGGGCAATTTCTTTTGCCCCGGTAACAGCAACAGCGGTTAATCCGGGCTGGCTCTATTTTGCAGCAGGCCCCGATGACGAGGCTGATGGCCTCTTTGGCTATATCTCAAAATGATTTTCGCTTCAGTTTAATACAAAAGGGCCGGATTTCTTCCGGCCTTTTTATGCATGTTATAATCCGTTGAACAGTCAGGTTGAAGGTCCGGGTTCAAGATTAAACTTTCAGCGTACTTTTATGCGATGAAAATATTTCTATTACTATTTTCTCTGTTGCTGTTTACAATATCCATGGCACAGGTTGCTCCGAGTGGCAGATTCCTTAAGAGCTTCCGATTCATCTTCTTTTAGAAATAAGCATAATGGCAGCATTATAAAAACCGGTAACAACTGGCCGAAGAATACCACCATATATGATACTTCACCCGACACGCGTCCGCGCAATAAATATGGCGGCCTTCTTAATGACGATCCGGTGTACAATCCTACTTATGCATGGTGGAAACCCGCGGTAAGAGTTTTTACGACCAATGCATTTAGCTGGGCTACGGACCGCTATATTTTTAATGAAGATTGGGCGCGCATAAGTATAGAAACATGGAAGTATAACCTTAAGCATGGATGGGTATGGGACGATGATCATTTTGGCACCAACTTTATCGGCCACCCGCATTCGGGCAATATTTATTTTAATGTAGCCCGCTCCAATGGTTACTCCTTTTGGGCATCTCTGCCCTTTGCTATTGAAGGCAGTTTAATGTGGGAATATTTTGGAGAGAATACGCAGCCCTCAAAAAATGATGTCATTAATACACCGATCAGCGGGATGTTTTTAGGAGAAGTCTTATACCGCATTAGTTCTAATATACTAGATGACAGGGCAAGAGGAGTAAACAGGTTCTGGCGCGAACTGGTAGCAGGAATCCTGGATCCCCCGAGAGCAATCAACAGGCTAACGCAGGGAAAAATGTTCAGGGTAACATCAAAAGAAGTGTACCAGAAAGAACCATTGAACATTACATTAAGTGGCGGGCTTCATAAGATTAATGATGACAATAAATTTGGGACAGGTAGTACCAATTATAACATCAACCTGCAGTTGGATTACGGCGATCCTTTTGAAGTAAGGCACCGCAAGCCTTTTGATGTGTTCAGGCTTCGGACCGAAACAACACTCGGAAAGAACAGGAAATTGCTCGACAATGTTACCGGCTATGGAATACTATTTGGCAAAAATATAATTACCGGTAACAATGGATTATTAATTGGGGGCTTCCAATATTTTGATTACTGGAACAATACAATTTTGAGCTTGGTTCCATAGGATTCGGGGCCGGACTTATTTCTAAAATTCCCCTGTGGAAACATTCGGAAATATATTCTTCCCTGCACTTTGCTGCAGTGCCGTTGGCAGGTAACAATACCAGCTATGGCCCAGATACCTCGCTTTTCAGAGATTATAATTTTGGCGGCGGGCTGGAAGCAAAAATTGAAGAAATGTTTCATCTCAATAAATTTGTAAGCCTTGGATTTAACGGCTATTATTACTGGATACACAATTATGAACACCAGCCGGGCAACAGTACTATCGGTATTTTGAAGCCCAGGGTTGTTATTAATTTTTCCAAAACTATCAGCGTTGGCATAGAACAACATATTTACTATGTTACCCGTTATCTTGATAAGATCCCGACGCTTCATCTTACCACAACAGAACAAAAATTTTTCCTGCAGGTTTTTTTAGAAGATCCTGGGCGAAAGGGACGGTATCATTAGTTTATATAGTACCGGAGCATATTGATTATTCCTTTATATTTACTCCTGAGTTATTTTTCCATAATATCACATCAATTAAATTTCATAAAATGCTTACAACTAAAACATGGCATGATGAACACGAAGACACCTGCTCGTATGGCCAGCGGCTTGCAGATAAAGTTGCCAATGGAATGGGATCGTGGACTTTCATTATTACACAAACTGTTTTCGTAATTCTTTGGATGGTGCTAAATATCATTGGCTTTATGTATCATTGGGATGTATATCCCTTTATTTTGCTGAACCTGCTTTTTTCTACTCAAGCTGCGTATGCGGCACCTATTATTATGATGTCGCAAAACAGGCAAAATGAGAGAGACAGGTGCCAGGCCCAAAAAGATTACGAGACAAATACCGAAGCCAAAATGGAAATTGAGGCGCTGCAGGTTAAATTAAATTCAATCGAAATTGAAAAGCTAGATAAGATTATACAAATGCTCGAAGCAATGAAAAGTAATACTTAGCCACTTTAAAAATTCATAAACTAATACTTATCTTATTTATCCTGAGTAAGGAAGCTGAACCAGCGGTTCGGAAAACTTTACGTAAGCCCATCTGTTAGCCGGTAAAAGTAGCTTCACCCGTATGTTGCTCTCAAAACTAATAAGGAGTTTTTATCTTAGAGCTAACCAAAACATTTTTATACAAAAAGGCCGGGCAACACAGCCCGGCTTTTATTATGGACAGAGGCATTTATTATAAGCAAGAGGAACTTGGTTGAAAGCTTTTTTTAATCAGGGACTTTAAATTATTATGGCACATACTCCTGTAAAAAAGTTTCTATCTTATCAAAAGAATCACTTAATGTAGTGCCCGACCAGCCATGGCCCGCATTGTCATAAACCACTAGTTTTTCAGCAACCCGGGCCTGCTGCAGCTTTTGATGAAGCAGCTGTGATTGCGAAATGTTTACGATATGATCCTGCCTGCCATGAAAAATTAACGTAGGCGGCGTATGAATATTTATAAAACTTATGGCGCTGGAATTGCGGTACACAGCCGCTTTCGTTTGTGGTGTACCACCAATAAGCGCTTCCATCAGGTGGGGAATCATAGGATTCCACGGCTTGTTATACATTTCCATAAGGTCGGTAGGGCCAAAAAAATCTATTACTGCCGCAATTTTAGGCGAGCTATTTTTATAAGCCTGCAATAAAGCAAGATGAGCACCGGCAGATACGCCCAATAATACAAGCTTGTCGGTGTTTATTTTGTACATACCACTGCGAGCTGTAATAAAGTCAATTGCTGCTTTAATGTCATTTTCCTGTGCCGGAAAAATTGTGTTCCCAGTCACGAGGCTGTAATCAACATTAAAAATTGCATAATCGGGGATGCGCCTTTTAAAACTATCGATATACGACGTAAAATTATGACGACTGCCGCTGTTCCATCCACCGCCGTGGATGAGTACCAGCGATTTTGTTTTTGCTGAAGAACGATCGGCCGGAAGATAAACATCCATGCGCTGCATCGCATCCTTACCGTAGGAAACGTTCATTAGTATCTCGGCTGCAGGCCGTGTTAATGGCGTTCCGGCAGCACCGGTGTTAAAAAGTATCGACATGAAAAGAAAGGGGAAATAAATAGTTTTCATTGATCACAGAATACTGTCAATTGCTATGCCGACAGACGTTAATAAATCTTTAAGATGTAGCGCTTTAATGCGCGATAATTCCGGTGAAGTAGGAATTGAAAGCAAAGGGCTTATTGACGATAAATATAATTTGTGAAAATTCGTAATTCGTGGCAACAAGTTTTTTTTCTTAATCCGTGGAAATCTATGTAATCTGCGGCAAACTCTTGCCGGGGGATTACCTCACCCCAACCCCTCTCCGGTGGAGAGGACAGACTTATAGCTTTATTCATTTTGGAGTTGATCTTTTTATATTGACATTTATTCAGTTTCAGGGCATCACAGGTCACCCCAACCCCTCTCCGGTGAGAGGGACGAGACTTATAGCTTTATTCATTTTGGAGTTGATCTATTTTTTATATTGACATTTATTCCGTTTCAGGGCATCACAGGTCAGACCTAACCCCTCTCCGGTGGAGAGAGACAAGACTTATTAGCTTTATTTATGTAGGAGTAGATTAAAATTTATAACAAGACTTTTCGGTATCGTTAGGCAGGCGAGCTTTTACATCATCAATTGTTTAAGTTCTTTCAAATTAGTAAGCGAACATTACAAAATATTATAAAGCCTTGCATACAGTAGTAACATAATAGTTTTGGCATCTTTAATTTCGCCGCTGGTAATCATTTGCATCGCTTGTTCTATCTCCAATTCTATAATGTCAATATTTTCCTCTTCTCCTTTAGCACCACCGCCTTCACTTACTTTCATCGACTCGTCATATTCAGCGATAAAGAAGTGTACCAGTTCTGTTATGCCGCCCGGCGACATGTAAGCTTCAAATATCTTCTGCGGCCTGTTGATTTTATATCCTGTTTCTTCTTTCGTTTCCCGGATAATGGCATCTTCAGGATTTTCGTCATCCAATTTGCCTGCACAGGTTTCTATAAAAGCTACTGAATTGCGATCGTTGATAAAAACGGGCAGCCTGAATTGCTTTGTTAATAGAACAGTTGCTTTCGCCTCGTTGTAGAGCAAGACCGTTACGGCATTTCCGGGGTCATATACCTCGCGGCTTTGCTCATGCCGGCTTTCATCCGGTTTGTAATATTCATACGTAATTTTCTTTAGCGCAAAATGAGCATTTGAAAGAATATCAGTTTGTAAAATCTTAACGTTATTAATCATAGCTGCACTTTAATAAAATCCCTGTAATATAATTTCATGCCATTTTATAAGGTTATACAACACGGCGGAATACACAACTCAAAATTCCCCCTAATGACAGATATATAAAATCACCTATTTTTAACTCACAAAAAAGTGGTAATTCAAGCCAAATAAATTTGTGTATTAACTATAAAATTGCCTGGTAATGACGAATGAAAAGCTTCAGCAAATCATCAATAAAATGTTTGAAAATATTTCAGCGCAGGTTCCCACGTACCAAACCAGTGAGGCCGATTGGAATATTTCTGCAGGAAACGTGGCCGTTTGCATCATAGACGATGCCGGAAATATATATGGCAAAATCTGGGGCAATGATAAATTGCGGGGACGCAAATTCTATGATGTGGCCTATCGCAAAGCTTCACAGGTTTGGATAACGGGTTATAGTACCGGCGAATATGAAAGACTGGTATTTACCGATAAGCTTAACTACCACGACTACGGTATAGAACTGCCCGACCTGATGGGCTGGCAGGGCGGACAGCCAATACAACTCGATGCTGATACCCGCATCTCCTGCGGATTTAGCGGGTTCAAAGGCATTAATGACCTGGCCATTGTGAAAAAAGCTGCAGAGGAAGCGATGAGTTAATGATTCTTTTTACAACCTGAAGATTAACAGCGAAGATTAGTTATTTCAATCGCCGCTTATTTTCCAAATAATTTGAAAAAAGAATTTGGAAAGCGAAGCATACCTGTCACTAAATTTAATAAGTGATTATAACTTATTTGTGGCGATCACAATTCTATTGTTTGTGGAGAGGCTTTCTTCGTTTGCCGCATAAGAACAATAACTTAAGTCATCTTATTCAAATTAGTAATGTCATTTGTGGATCCACTATTTATTGCAATTTATTAGCTTTAAAGGTCAAAGAAAATTAGTTTTATTACCCAATATTAATTCATATAAAATATTCCGCCCGAGCAATAAACAAACCAGGTGACATGTATAATGGCTTCATTTCTTATTCCCACGCTGCTGATGGCAAACTTGCACCAGCCTTGCAAACTGCACTGGAAGAATTTGCCAAGCCCTGGTATAAGATACGGTATTTGAATATTTTTCGTGACGAAGCCAGCCTTTCAGCAGCGCCTCATTTATGGACCAACATCCAGGCGGCACTTGCACAATCAGAGTATCTTATTTATATGGCTTCGCCTGCATCCGCAGCTTCTACCTGGGTACAAAAGGAAATTGAATACTGGCTGGAAAATAAGTCGATTGATAAATTATTAATTGTTCTAACAGATGGCGAAATTATTTGGGATGATAGCCTAAAAGCATTCCAAAACCCGAATGACAATTCCCTGCCCGGCATTCTTGAAAATAAGTTTACAGAAGTTCCTTTTTATATCGATTTGCGCACGGCACGTACCCAAAAGGACCTCTCACTTAGTAATCCCATTTTTAAAAAGGAGGTATTAATACTTGCGGCGCAATTACATCAAAAGGAACCGAAAGACCTCGCTGGAGAGGAAGTAACAGCCCATCATAAAATGATCCGGCTAAAAAATCTAATCATCACTGCCCTTGCTTTGTTAGTTGTTCTTGCAAGTGGCGCAGCATGGCTGGCTAAAAGAAATCTCGCCGAAGCTGAAAGACAAAAAAACAAGGCGGTAACACAGGAAAAAATTGCCATTGAGGAAAAGAATATAGCCCAGGCAAACTATCTAATATCTGAAGCAAAAAGTGCGACCGAAAGTGATCCTACACTGGGCTTGAGATTAGCAGAACAGGCAATGCAGCTGCATAGCAATCCTGTCTTTGAACAAACCGAATCAAAAATTTACCAGGAGAATTCTTTCTACAAAATTATTGCAAGCCAGCCTGCAGCGATCAACGCTGTGGCGTTTTCACCCGATGGAAAAACAATGCTTACTGGCTCCGCGGATAGTACAGCCCGTTTGTGGGATCTGAAAGGAAACATTTTACGGGAATTCAAAGGCCATTCCGGCAACATATCTTCTGTGGCCTTTTCACCTGATGGAAAAACAATTCTTACAGGCGCTAAGGATAGCACCTCCCGCTTGTGGGATCTGAAAGGAAAAACTTTACGGGAATTTAAAGGTCATTCGGATCAAATATCATCTGCCATTTTTTCTCCGGATGGAAAAACAATTCTTACAGCCTCTAACGATCATACCGCCCGGCTGTGGGATCTTGAAGGAAAAACTTTACAGGAATTTAAAGGCCCCGTTGGAATAAGCTACATCGCTTTTTCTCCTGATGAAAAAAAAGTTCTTGCCAGCTTCAATAACAATACCGCCCGTTTATGGGATATTAAGGGAAAAATTTTGCAGGAATTGAAATTTCCAAGAGCGCCTTTTGGAGTTTCAGGAGCATTTTCAATTGCCTTTTCTCCTGATGGAAAAACAATTCTTACGGGTTCCGTTTCTCTTGATAATACTGCCCGTTTGTGGGATTTGAAAGGAAATATCCTGCAGGAGTTTAACGGTCATTCTTTAAACGCTCCTTATGATATTACCTCTGTAGCTTTTTCGCCCGACGGAAAGAAAATCCTTACCGGTTCTGAAGATCAGGCAGCGTGTTTGTGGGACTTGAAAGGAAATCAGTTGCAGGAATTCAAAAGTGTTTGTGAACGGGTCATTTTCGTAGCTTTTTCCCCCGACGGAAAAACAATTCTTACTGCCGCCGGTGACAAAAAAGTACGTTTGTGGGATCTGAAAAATACTTCTTTAGAATTGAAAGGCCATTCAGGTGAAATTTCTTCCGTAGCTTTTTCACCCGGCGGAAAAATTATTCTTACGGGCTCCAATGATAAAACCGCGCGTTTGTGGAACCTGGAGGGAAACGCATTGCATACATTTGAAGGCCATACGGCAGAAGTTAATGCAGTTGCTTTTTCACCCGACGGAAAAACAATTCTCACAGGCTCCGAGGACCAAACCGCGATCCTGTGGGACCTGGATGGGAACATCCTGCAACGGTTTGACAATCATTTTTTTGACGACGGGCACACCGTAACATCGGTTGCTTTTTCTCCTGATGGAAAAACAATTCTTACCGGCTTAGGTGATGGCACTACCCAATTGTGGGATCTCCACGGAAATGTTGTCGGAAAATTTAGTAAAGATGAATACGATCGAGGCGCCGTGATTAAATCTATTGCTTTTGCGCCGGGCGGAAAGATAATTGCGACGGGCGCAGATAATGGTTCTGTCATTTTATGGGACCTTAAGAATAATAGCATTTTAAAGGAATTTAAAAGTGCTGAGGCAGTCAATTCGATAGCTTTTTCACCCGACGGAAAAACAATTCTTGCCGGTTGCGACGATGTTACAGCTGTTTTGTATGACATACAGAAAAACGCGACACAGGAATTTAAAGGCCATACAGCGCCGGTTACCTCTGTAGCGTTTTCACCTGATGGAAAAACAATTCTTACGGGGTCGATAGATAATAGCGCCCGTTTATGGGACCTTGGGGCACACACGCTGCAGGAATTTAAAGGGTTTTCTTCATGGGTTAATTCCGTTGCTTTTTCGCCTGATGGAAAATCAATTCTTACCGGATCTATCGATAAAATAGCGCGCTTATGGGAAGTTATTTTGCCTTTGAAAGATTTTCTTAAAAGCGATAAGATTGAACAGCTATCACCCGAACAGAAAAAAAATTACGGGATTAAATAAGGCAGGCCAATTGCGCATGTGATTCTTAATCACATAGGAGGGCCATAGTCACATAGCTTGAATTTTTAGAATAGACTGCATAGAATTTGTCACCAATGTTTTTTGTTGATTGATCGAAATATATTTTATAATTTGTTTTTCTATGTGAACCTACGATTCTATTCTATTATGTGGTAAAAAATCATAGAACATAAAATTTGTAAGTAAATTCTTAATTGCTTTCTCCTTTAATACATCCTGATTAAATTGACCTCCTTCCGCTTACACACTGTTATTACCACTTATATAAACAAAAATAAAAACCCATTTTACTTATTATTTTTGTACCTCAACTTCACGGGTTTTTCTTTCAGCCAACTTCAATCTTTTCAAATGAATTGACATTCTGTCAACCGGGCTATTTATTTTTAACCATAAATTATTACAATGAAAACGGTACTCCCTCTATTTCTTTATGCATTTATATGCGTCGTTGGTATGTGTTGCATGTACGGCCATGGCCACACAGATATCAGCATTAGTGAAGACGATCACACTTACTCAATGAATGCGCATTTCAGTAAAAGCAAGATGAGAAATGTGGAAGAGTATATGGATAGCAGGATTGGAAGAAGAAGCAATACGTCTTTTACAAATACCCGCATTGATGCAATACTTACACTTGATGACCACACAAAATTTTATATAAATAAATCCCAGGGCACGCTTGAAATAAAATTTGACAAAGATGAAAATTCGGATGAGTCTTACCGGGAAATTAAGTCTATGTGTGAAGGAATAAAAAAATCATTAGCTAAATAAAATATCATGAGAGCAAAAGCCATTTTTTACTCAGCCGTGTTATTGTTTATATTGGCTGCGTGTAGCCCGAGGGCAAGTGCGCAAACAGGAGAGCAACAACTAACATCAACCATTTTGCATCTCGACAGCGCTTTCTGGAAAGCCTATAATACATGCGACACCATGGGGTTCAACAAATTCTTTACAAATGATATTGAGTTTTATCATGATAAAGGCGGCATTACTATAGGTGCGCAGGCGTTTATAGCATCTCTTAGTAAAAACCTTTGTGGAACGATTAACTACAGGTTACGAAGAGAGGCTGTGGCCGGAAGCGTAAAAGTTTACCCTATGCGTAACGGCAATGAATTATATGGAGCCATTATTACCGGCGACCATTTATTTTATATTAACGAGGATGGCAAACCCGAGTTTGCCGATGGTGCGGCGAGCTTCACTCATTTATGGATTATAAAAGACGGTGAGTGGAAGATGAAGCGGGTGCTTAGCTTTAACCACCACCCTGCCGAATACATAAATACGAGGAAGGAAATAATGGTGCCCAAAGCGCAGCTTGATCAGCTCGCCGGAACTTATAAAAGTACAAAATCCGGCAGCATGGATCTTGTGCGGCAAGGTAGTGTGCTGTTACTAAAGGCAGGTAATAACTCCTATACGTTGTACCCGCAGTCTGCTACTACATTTTTTACAAAAGAACGTGATCTTGTATTTGAAATCATAAAAGGTGCAGATAATAAACCGGCTAAGATGATTGTAAATGAGCATGGCGCAGTAGCTGATGAACTCATGTTTGAAAAGTAAAAGTTATCTTCCCCTTAAACATCCGGAATAATTCCGGCATGAGAAATGTATAGGTAAATTTATTGACCAAATAAGATTTACCCTGCATTTATGAAAGTAGGTTTTCACGGTGCCGCCCGTACTGTAACCGGCACAAAACACGTTATAACGCTCAACAATGGGTTAAAGATATTGCTGGATTGTGGTATGTTCCAGGGCATGGGTTTAAAAACACATGAATTGAATGAAACCTTAGGATTTGATCCTGCTTCTATTTCCGTCCTTCTTTTATCACACGCACACATCGATCATTCCGGCCTTATTCCTATGTTGGTAAAACAAGGATTTACCGGCAAAATATATTGCACTGAAGCCACGCGCGAGCTTACGGAAATATTGCTTTACGATAGCGCTGAAATACAAACTTATGAAACGGAGCAAATAAACAGGATACGGGCGGAACACAACCTTTCTTCTTATGAGCCCTTGTACACAGCAGAAGATGTGGAAAATTGTCTTCAATTATTTGAAACAGTTTCGTACAATGTTCCTTTAAAAATTAGCAACGATGTGGAAGCTTTATTTATCAATACAGGACACCTGATAGGCAGCGCTGCTATCCACCTTACCCTCACAGAAGAAGATAATAAAACAACCGTTCTGTTTAGCGGAGACGTTGGCCGTTACAGGAGCATGCTGTTACAGCCCCCTGCAATATTTCCGCAGGCAGATTATATTATACTGGAAAGTACCTATGGTGATAGTGTTCATCAACCAAATTTTAATACCATAGATACTTTGCGGCAATGGGTAAAAAAAACATGCCTGCAAAAAAAGGGAAAACTAATTATTCCAGCATTCAGTGTAGGGCGCACACAGGAGGTTTTATATGCACTTAACCAGTTGGAACTGGAACACACCTTACCGGAGATTCGCTATTTTGTTGACAGCCCGCTGGGTGCTAAAGCAACTTCGATCATTAAACATCATATGGAGCATTTTAATGAAAGATTACAAAAGGTACTTGCTACAGACGATGACCCCTTCGATTTTAAAGGGCTTGCTTATATTGAGAATGTTGAGGATAGTAAAAAACTTGCGTCACATAAAGAACCCTGTGTGGTTATTTCAGCAAGCGGAACCGCGGATGCAGGAAGAGTAAGGCATCATATTTATAATGCGCTACCTGAAAACAAAAACACCATCCTTTTTGTGGGCTATTGCCAGGAAGAAACCCTCGGTGGGCAATTATTGAGTAAATGTAAAACGGTCGAGTTGTTTGGAAACACCTGTGCTGTTGAAGCCGAAACCGACTTTATAAATTCTATGAGCGCACACGGAGATAGCGATGACCTGTTAAAATTCATTTCCTGCCAGGATGCTGACAGTGTACAGAATATCTTTTTGGTGCACGGTGAATATAAAACACAGCAGGCCTTTGCAGCAAAGTTGCAGCGTAAAGGATATAAAACAATTTCCATACCATCGCCGCACCAGGAATGTGAGTTACAACCGGTAATGACTAACGTACACGCGTAAACGAATGGAAAGTTCCGGGAAAATTTACCTTAATGCGGTTGATTATTTATGGAAGCACGCATGGCATCCAGTTCCTTCAGCCTGTCTTGCTTTTTTGCCAGTTCATCATTGAGCTTCTTTATCTTTTTATTCTGATCGTCAAGGTTGCCATTTGCCTTCCTTGCATCTTTTGCATCCTTTATGGATCTTTTTGCTTCCCTCTTTGCGCGCCTCGCATCTTTCACGCTTCCGTTGGTGGCCTGCGTCGCTTTATCTGTCGTTGCTTCCGCAGTGCTTTTGGCATCAGATGTCGCGTCATCTGCTTTTTTTGTGTAGTGCGCTAAATCATCTTGCGCTTTACTGAGTTTGGCAGTAAGTTCGGCAATATCGCTGCTTACCTTTGCATACTCTATATTAAGGTTAACTGTATCTGATGCTGTTTTATACTTTTGAGAAAATGCGGGTGAGGCGGCCATTATGAAAACACAGGCAGTTAAAAGTAGTAACGTTTTTTTCATTTTCATTTTTATTAGTGTTAAGTGAATAGACATCCGTTTTAGCAGTCGGGTGGAAAGGTAATTAAAGTATGGCATAGCTTAGCAATTAACGAGCCGCATTCATATTAAAAAAGTTAAGATTGTTAATTAAGCGAAGTATTATTAGTAAAGATATTATGTTGAAAAAAGATGCTCCCATAAAAGGTTTTCTCTCAGACATATACAATATCCTTTTCGACATTAAACAGGTATTTGGGCTTAATGGAACGCTTAGATATTACATCAGTTTTTTTTGCTAACAGTTCTTCGATTTCGTCGGCCATGGCAATAAAATTTAAGCCATAGGTGCTGAAATTTCAACTACGATATCAATATCACTTTTATCGGTTGCTTCGCCTCTTGCATAGGAACCGAATACCCCGGGGCGGGAAACCGGGTATTTTCTTTGGGGCTCCGGCTTATATCGCCGTAATACTTCCAATATGCTTTGCAGTGTGTACATAATGCAATTTAATTTTAATTTTTGGTGCTGTAATAAAGGGGAAAGCCTGCAAAGAAATTTACATATGACTAATTGATATGCCGGCCTTGCCCGCGGGAATAAAAATTATTTTCGCCTGTCTGCTAATATTCGCTATCTTTCTTTTTATCATTCCTATGTAATTCTCCTTCTGACAACTTCATTCATCTTTAACCAAAAACAAACCAGGTATGAAAAAGTTTCTTTTGTGCTTGCTCCATGGGAGCATTTTTACTATCATGTAACAATGATAAAGACAAAGACAAAGCCTCCGCTACCGATGCAGACAAACCTGCCGCGACTGGCGATTCAGCTACAACTGCGGTTGACTTGCCTTATACAGCCAATTTCTCCAGCAGTTTTAGCAACGATGTATCGGATGCCGACCTTAAAATGGTGCTGACGTCCTACAAGGATTGGGCTGATGCCAATTATGACGGTATGAGCAAAGCCGTTGGGGATACTTTGTCGTGGGACATGACAACAGGCGCTCACTTACACTACCCAATGCGGGTATCATGAAAATGTGGAAGACGTATCGCGATAGCCTTAGTTCCGTTCGTATCGTTATGGACGCCTGGCAAAAAATGTATGCTACGGATAAAAAAATGGGATTTGTGGTAACCTGGTATAATGAATATGATACCTATAAAAACGGGAAAGTAGATTCTGCTGCCTACCATGATATTAACCTGGTAAAAGATGGAAAGATTGTTGCCTTAGAACAATATAAACGGCCATTAAAACATTAAAGTAATATCTTATTATACGAAAGCCTCTGCGTGCAGGGGCTTTTTGTTTTGCCTGCTTTTGTAGCTTTCAAAGTCAGGTAGATTCTGAGCCGTACATGATTCACCGGGAATATTTTTCCCGGTTGAAAAGGAACATTTTTTATAACCGGGTATTTAAGATTCCAAACTGGAAGTGAAGTTAAAAAATGTGTTTTTAATTTTGCATAATGCCACGCATTCATAATAGAGAAATAAGAGATTACAATCCAGGCGTAAGGCCGCAGGAAAACATCAAAAGCGATAAATCTAATCTTAAATGGATCTATACGATAGTTATATTTCTATCACTGATTGGTGTTGCCATAGTTGCCCGCCGTACGCTGAAGCTCGTACCCGTTTTAATAAATGGCTTCCAGGCGCATAAGCCGCAGGCAAATGCAAATCTCGAACAGCTTGCCGCCACTGATGATCTTTTTGCAAGATATCCTGTGTTAACGCTGGTGCACATACTTCCCGGGCTGGTGTTTATTTTATTAACGCCTTTTCAGTTCATTAAAAAAATGCGGCAAAGAAATATTGCCCGGCACCGCCGCCTTGGGCGGGTGGTAATTGTAAGCGGCCTGGTAACCGGTATCACGGCCTTTATCATGAGCCTTGCCATGCCGTCTGTCGGGGGTGTTAACCAGGCGGCGGCTACGCTGTTGTTTTCTGTTTTCTTTTTATTTGCATTATCAAAAGCCTACCTGCTTATCAGGAATAAAAAGATTATCCTGCACCGGGAATGGATGATTCGCGCGTATGCTATTGGCCTCGCCATTACCACCATCCGCCCCATTGTAGGTATTTTTTTTGCTACCAGCAGGCTATCACATTTAACACCTTATGAATTTTTTGGTACGGCATTCTGGATCGGTTTTGTGCTGCACCTTATTGCGGCTGAAATATGGATCAATAAAACCCGCTCCGGGGCACAGCTTGATATGCTGTAGTGTTATCAAAAGAATCGGGTGATTAACGATTACTGCATCATTTTATAAGATAGACGCAAAAAATATTTGACCATGAACATTAAGCCCATAAAAACAAAGAAAGATTATTATAAAGCCCTAAAACGAATTGAAGAACTGTGGGGTGCTAAAGAAGATACGCCGGCGGGCGATGAATTTGAAATATTGTTTACCCTCGTGGAGGTATATGAAGACAAACATTATCCCATACCTCCACCTCATCCTATTGAGGCAATAAAGTTCCGCATAGAGCAGGGAGCAATTGATGATAAAAAGTTGACCATGCTATTGGGAGGACGCAGCCGTAAATCTGAGATACTCAGTGGCAAAAGGAATTATCATTAAATATGATAAGGGACGCTGCATAAGAAATTAAAAATTCCGGCAGAATCGCTTATTAATGCTTATTAATTATACCCGGTAAATCCGGTTATTTCTACAATTAAAATACGGTGCTAACTTTTATAGCAGTTAACTACCGGCAACGGCTAAACGATAATTTACAAAATAAGCCAATGTGTTGTTACCTCAAAACGGTTTTTCTCCAACCATATTGCCGGCCGGGTTGTAATTGCAAACCACGATCACATTGCCATCTGAGCAGGTAGCCACGCCACATCCCACCTGTGTCGTACTTTTCCATACCATTTGAGTATAGTGGCCACATATACCTCCACTGTTGCATTCTTTGGAGTCCGGGTTAAAGTCCTTCTTTTCTGAGGCCCAATCCGAGACGGCATCCAATACTGTGGGCGACCAGTTGGTGCCTCCTCCTGAAAAAATGTTCTCACCATACTTTTGATTCCAGGGATCGTTGTCGTCATGAGGGCGGTGTTGCATATTGCAGCCCCTGTTGGTGGCCAGTTCATTGGCCCAGCTTTGTGCGTATTGAGCCAGCTCATCACTCCAGGTAAGCGCAGGAACGCTCACCTCCGTGCGATAAGCATTATGCGCATCCAGTATTTGCTGAATGGTAACAGTTGATGTATCATTTTGTGCAACAGCGTTCATACTGCAAAGGCAGGCTGCCAGCAGTAAAAATACACCCACATAAGCTGCGAGCGGTAACCGGGAGCGAAGTTTTCTTTTCATATTTCAATTTAGTGGGAGAAGATATGTTTTTTAATTGAGATGAAATACGGTTTGTGGCTATTATGCCCGGTAGGCAAATACGCCAGTAGGTCCGCAAGTATAATAACCTGTCGACTGTGACAAACGAAGCGCGTTAAGTGCAATTTTCCCTCGGGCACTTTTTCCTAAAAATTTTGATTTCTCGTTAAAACGAACTAAAATTGTAGATAGTTAGTTTTTAAAAATAAATGCAAACTAATTTTTCATTATGGCAATAGGCAAAATTGTAAAACAATCGACAGGATATAATGCATTTGTACCCAACAAGTTCCCTACGAAAGAGGTACTGGGTATTCCTGCAGATCTGGTATCAAAAGCAGCAAATGCAGAAAGATTAGTAGGCAAATTAGACGGAATTACTCATAATCTGCCGGATGCAGATTTTTTTAATTCGATGTATATAATAAAAGATGCCACTAACTCCGCACAGATTGAGGGAACAAGAGCTACCATGCTGGATGCATTGGAACTGGGTGCAGGAATTAATACCAAAAGCACAGATGCAGATGACATTCTATACTATATAAGTGCGCTTAATTATGGAATAAGAAGAATAGCTGGATTTCCTTTTTCATTAAGGTTTATCAGGGAAATTCATAGACAACTTATGACCGGGGCAAGATCTTCTCATTTTTCTGATCCGGGAGAATTCAGACGCTCTCAAAATTGGATAGGTGGTACCAGGCTTGAAAATGCAGCATATATACCGCCAGGAGTAGATGATATGAATAATGCATTAAACGATCTGGAGGCATTTATCCATTACAAAAATCTGATGCCAATAATACATGCGGGGATATTACATGCACAGTTTGAAACAATTCACCCGTTTTTGGATGGAAATGGAAGAACGGGCAGGCTAATAATTAGCTTATTCCTGTTTGAACGGCAACTACTGGAAAAACCTGTTTTGTTCCTATCCTCGTATTTTAAAAAACATCAAAAAACGTATTATCAAAAACTTGATGGGTATCATAATAATAAGGTAAAGGAATGGCTTTCCTTTTTTTTAGATGCAGTAATTGAAACTGCTAATGAAAGTATTGATACATCGAAAAAAATATCCATTTTAATTGAGGGAGATATGCGTAAAATTCAGGGATTAGGAAAAAGAGAAGCAACAAGTGGGGTAAGGTTCCTAAAACAGCTTTTTACCACCCCAATTGTTACTTCTGCAACTGCCGCACAGCTTACAGGATTTACAAGAAACGGTGCTCAAAAGTTGATAGACAGGTTTATTGCGTTGGAGATTTTAGAACAAAGAAATGAATCAGAAAAGTATGGCAAATCATACATTTATAAAAAGTACGTAAATATATTTCAATAAATAAAAAGTTAGTTCGTATGTTTTGCTGAATAGGAACTAAAATCAAAATTAGTTCGCTTAGATCCTCATTGCATATGCCAGGTTTTATCATGAGCGATAGTAGAAAAACTCCCATCAAAATTATAATGGATTTGATAGATGAATATGTTTAATGCATTCAATTAACGCATGTTTTAACTTTGTCAAATGGCAGATGTGCATACCAAAGAAATACGCAGCTACAACATGAGCCGCATTAAAGGCAAGAATACAAAGCCTGAAATGCTGGTGCGCAGATTTTTACATGCCAACGGATTTCGGTTAAGTTCCATGATAACAGTCTTCGCGGCGGCGAATATGTAAACGTGACTTAAATACAAACGGATTTTAGGCTATAAAATGTATTATTGATTTATGTTTAAACCACTTGAAATTTTCTTAATGAACTATCAACCATTTAGCTGTCCTTATTGTGGTTCAAGATGTGAAGAGATGGCAAACTTTTATCATACTAATGCAAAATCACTTATTGAAAAGTGCTTAAATAATGATTGTGGTTTTGTTTGTTACGAACAAGAGGATAAATATTTTCTTAGATTGTGGGAAATAATTTAACGATATGAGAGAAGATATACGAGACATTCTCGAAACTTTTTTTCTTCATGTAAAAAATGACATTCATTCAACAAATAATTTCTGTCGTTTTTATTATGGAACAAAAATGAAAGTAGGCTTTGGAGTTGGAAAAACTGCCAGAATTCCCTGGGTTACTTTTTTGAAGGATGATCAAACTCCGCAAGATGGCATTTTTCCAGTCTATTATTTTTTCAAAGAAAACCATAAGCTAATCTTAGCATACGGTATAAGTGAAACTAATATTCCGCAAAAAAAATGGTTAGTTCCTTTGGGTACTAAAACCGTTGCTCAATATTTTATTAGACTAGGAATTAAACCTTACAAGTATGGATCATCTTATGTATATGAAGTCTATGATACAAATAAAGAATTCGACTGGGATAAAATAGAAATAGATTTAGACACTTTAATTGAGAAATACAAGGAAATTCTAAAGCGGTGATATTCGTTTCATAAATACATACCTTAACTTTAATGAAACGTAGCTTCTACTCTGATTCAATTACAAACTTTCTTCAAACTTCTACCGATGAAATTTTAGGAGCGTTAGCCGAAACAATGAATTCTCTCTTGAACAAACACAAAGGGTAGCATGGGACTTCAAATTAAGAATCTTAAAAGAAATATTGAAGTAATTATGAAGGCAAAATCTTCTTTGAATATTCTATTCCTAGAATGGGTGAAGGATTGATGTTGTGTTGATTATTAAGAATGTAATTTTTGTTTTAGAATTTAAAGTTGGTGAAAAAGAATTTTTATTAAGTGCAAGTGATCAAGTTTTGGATTATGCCTTGATTTAAAAAACTTTCATGAAACAAGTCATGAACATTTAATTGCTCCAATATTAATTGCAACGGAAGCTAAAAATGTTATTCCTGTTATTTCTACAACACCACATAATGACAATGTTTTATTTACAATTAATACAAATGCTGCTTTATTAGATGAAGTAATAAACAATGTATTACAATTTGCAGATGGAGAAGATAATAAATAATGATACTTGGGAATGCTGGTCGCTATTCACCTACGCCAACAATTATAGAAGCTGCTATGGCTTTATATAATGGTCATAATGTTGCTGAAATTTCAAGAAGTGATGCAGATGCCACTAACCTAAGTGAAACAAGTACTGCTTTAAGAGAAATTATTTTTCAGTCAAAAGAAAATAAGGAAAAAGCAATTTGTTTTGTAACAGGTGTTCCTGGTGCAGGTAAAACATTAGTCGGACTTGATATTGCTACAAAACATCTTGATAAAGACAATGATCTTACCAGTGTTTTTCTTTCTGGTAATGGACCATTAGTTGCTATTTTAAGAGAAGCTTTAACGAGAGATAAATATAAAAGAGAAAAAGAACAAGGCAAGAAAGTTAGGAAAGGTGAGATAATGAGTGAAGTAAAATTATTCATTCAAAACGTACACAATTTTAGAGATGAATGTTTAAAAGATGAACAACCACCATTTGAACATGTAACTATTTTTGATGAAGCACAAAGAGCTTGGAATCATACGCAAACAGCCAACTTTATGTTGCGCAAAAAGAATACACCCAATTTTAATATTTCAGAACCTGAATTTTTAATTTCTTGTTTAGATAGACATCAAGATTGGGCAGTTATTATTTGTTTAGTTGGTGGCGGACAAGAAATTAATACTGGTGAAGCAGGCATTAGTGAATGGATTGAATCACTTAATCGTTCTTTTCCTGAATGGCAGTGTATATGTTTCAGATAAATTAACCGATAGCGAATATGCTGCAGGTAATGCACTTGAAATTTTAGAAAACACATAAGTATGTTGTTACAAATCCTGCATTGCATCTTTCTGTTTCACTTCGTTCATTTAGAGCTGAACATCTTTCATTATTAATAAAAAATATTCTTGGATTTAAATATTGAAGAAGCAAAAAGAAATTATCAAGCTATAAAAGATAAATATCCAATTGTACTAACAAGAAATGTTGCCACAGCAAAGAAATGGCTTAAAGAAAAAGCCAGAGGTACTGAGCGATATGGTATTGTTGTTTCCTCACAAGCTACAACGATTAAAGCCATATGCTATTGATGTAAAATCTCCAATGGATCCTATACATTGGTTTTTAGATGGTAAAGAAGATATTCGTTCTTCATATTATTTAGAAGATGTAGCAACAGAATTTCAAGTACAAGGTTTAGAATTAGATTGGGCTTGTGTTACTTGGGATGCAGATTTTAGATATACACCTAATGGCTGGAAATGCTTTTCTTTTGTTGGTGGTAAATGGAATAATATTAATAAAGAAGAAAGAAAATTGTATTTAAAAAATGCTTACCGAGTTTTATTAACAAGAGCAAGACAAGGAATGGTGATTGTTGTGCCGGAAGGTGATGAAGAAGATGCTACAAGGCAGACAGGTTTTTATGATGAGACATTTTTATATTTACAAGACATAGGTTTTAAGAATATGTAAGCATTCCAATCACTAAAACGATTCATTCTTTTTAATCTACCCAAACCATCAATTAATTGTAATAAGTTTTAGAAATAAATCTAATTAACAAATATCTTTGAATCATATATATTTTATCTATAAAAATTTTATTATTAATCTTAGGCAGGACGCCAACAGCTATTTTATTTTATGATTTAGGCTGGCGTCCCCGCCAACAGCTTTAATAAGTTGAGTAAAGTTTTCAGATTGAATAATGCGTTTGGATAGCTAATGCATTTTTTTTTGTCCCGGCGGGGTTTTCATGGCAAAGCAATGCGGGCAGCATGAAACCCCCGACGATGAATACATCACTGACCTCAATACACTAGCTCTTTCAACTTTCAGAATTTTATAAATCTACATAATGTGCCGGCCTGAAATGTTTTACTGACTGTACTTCCTAAAATGAGAGCCATTCAATGAAGGTAAAAGTGATAAAGTAGGTAGAGTAAATATCGGAATGTTTTAGTTTAATAGCCATCCTGTGAAGATAAATACTTTGGAGTGTGGAGGAAAAAAAGTGATAGTTTGTACACGCGTCGGGGTTTCGCAGAGAATCTATTATAATTTGAGTTTATGTTGCGAAAACCCCGCCGGGACGGCTAACGTGGTAAAATGGTAGAGTAAATATCAGAATGTTTAGTTTAATAACTATCCGGTGAAGATAAATACTTTGAAGTGCGGAAGTAAAAAAGCGCTGGTTTATCCACGCGTTGGCTTAGTGTCCCGGCGGGGTTTTCATGGCGAAGCAATGCGGGCAGCATGAAACCCCGACGATGAATACATCACTGACCTTAATACACTAATTCTTTCAACTTTCGGAATTTTACAAATCTATCATAATGGCCGGCCTGAAATGTTTTACTAACTGTATTTCATAAAATGATGCACTGCTGTGTTCATATTCAACAAAGTTTTTTGCGAGCTGCCACTTTCCGGTTACCGGATTGTAATGAATGTAATTGATTTTCTGAATCAAAAACTTTTGAGAGAAAATGGGTTTTGCATCAAATGAATCTTTAAATACTTTATGAAGTTGCCCTTTATTTTTCTCTCTCGACGTTATTAAACTTTCTAAATGAAAAAGCATCTCTTTATTTTCTAAAGCTTCTAAACGATTTATTATTTCATACGCCATAAATCTCTTTCCATTGGCAATAATTCTGTTCAAATTAAAACCTTGTTCAGGAAAATGTACAATTGCATGGAGATGATTTGGCATAATTACATAAGCAACAACATTTGCATCATTTTCTTTCTTCAAAACAGAAAACCAATTGTATGCTAAATCATAACTATTAGTAATCTCAAATAAAGAGAGCCATTCAATGCAGGTAAAAGTGATAAAGTAGGTAGAGTAAGTATCAGAATGTTTTAGTTTAATAGCCATCCTGTGAAGATAAATACTTTGAAGTGTGGAGGTAAAAAAGTGCTAGCGTTTTCCACGCGTCGGGGTTTCGCAGGAGAATCTATTATGATTTAAAGTTTATGCTGCGAAAACCCCGCCGGGACAGCATCTACATCTTAGTGGGGACGCCATGTGTCCCGGCGGGGTTTTCATGGCAAAGCAATGCGGGCAGCATGAAACCCCGACGATGAATACAGGATTGACCTCAATACACTAACTCTTTCAACTCGGATAGTTTTTACAAATCTATATAATGTGACGGCCTGAAATGTTTTACTAACTGTATTTCATAAAATGATGCACTGCTATGTTCATATTCAACGAAGTTTTTTGCAAGCTGCCATTTTCCGCTTACCGGATTGTAATTTATTCTCCCGGCGGGGTTTTCATAGTAAAGCAGTGCGGGCAGCATTAAACCCCGACGATGAATACATCACCGATCTTAATACACTAACTCTTGCTACTCTGAGCATTTACTTTGGAGCGTTGAGGCAAAAAGGATAGTTTTTCCACGCGTCGGGGTTTCGCTGAGAATTTATTATAATTTAAAGTTTATGTTGCGAAAACCCCGCCAGGACAGAGATAACCATTTAATGCAGGTGAAAGTGATAAATCAGAATATTGAAAAGGAATGAAATGGGTAAGTAGTATTGTTAATGTTACATTATTGTTGGTAATTGTTGCTTTCTTTATTTGGCACGGTATATCCCAATATTGTAGGAAATAACATACAAAGAAGTACCGTCATTATTCAGGCATAGACTACTGGCCGAATATCCTTCCAATCCTGCAAACGAAAAATTCTGTCCTTGATTATTGGATCGGTATACTCCACCGACAATGTCCAGATTAAATATTATATCACCGCCAAAAAAATTATCGGGATTCTTTTGGTCGATGATGAAATCTAAACCAAAACGCGCCGGAATATAGATCCAATTATCTCCGAAATCTTTTGAATAATATAGACCAGCGCCCTCCAGCAATGCATAAACATAATGAGTGATAGGGTGTACCTGTATTCTAATTGCATGCCAGTTTAATGTTCCTGAAATATCTTTCCATGTCTTTCCACCGTCAGAAGACCTTAGAAAAGGAGGATGATAAGGCTGGGGGTGATTGTAAATTTCTGTTGCAATGTAGATTTTATTGTTTTGAGCGTCTTCTTCAATATCCCAGGGAATCAGCCCTTTCGCCGTCACATTATAGGAAAAATATTGCCAGGTATTGCCTCTGTCAGTTGACTTAAAGATGCCATTTGGCATTTGTGAATTATCCCAGTCAATTCCAACGTATACAGCGTTATCGATTGTGCTTGCCAATATGGAAACGATCGTTTTTGGAAATGTATATTTTAGTGACCATGTTTTGCCTTGATCAGTTGACAAATAAAGATCCTCACCACTTCCTGCATAAATATTGGATGGGTTGTTCCGATCAATTTCTATCGACGGAAGACCATTCACCAGGTTAAAGAATTTTTTCCAACTTTTACCACCATCCCTTGTTACATAAAGACCATTGTTGGAAGTAACAAACCATATATTCTCATCCTCTGGGTGGATAGTAATAGTTAATAGCTCCGAATCTCCTAACGGCCTGCCCAGATATTCCCATTTCAATATTTGCGACGTGTCGGTTAAATGATTGGAACTTCTGGAATCATTTGATGTTCCTTTTTGGCAACTATTGACAAGTAGCAGAACAACATAAAAATAAAATAATCTTAGAAAGAGTTTCACTTACAAGTTTTTTGTCGCGAAAAAATACTGAAGTTTACAAAGCAGGGAGATCAACATATCTACAAAACAGGAATTCTTTAATGACGATGGCGGTCTTCCCGGCCAAAAGTAGGGATTTAAAAAGACTAAAATGAGGCGGCCGACCCAAACATCAGCAGCGGATAAATTAGGGAACAAAATATCTGCAAATTCTCTGAGAAAAACTCCGGTAAAGATGTTGAGACTGATTAGGCGATGATATGGACCTTTAAAGAAAATATTCCTGAGGTAGGAAGATCGTATTACGATATATCTGCTGTAAAAAATACATTCAGATAATACATTTTTAGACGCCAATAGATTATCCAGCTTAATCAGCGATGGAATTCTTATAGCAAAGCAATGCGGGCAGCATGAAACCCCGACGATGAATACATCACTGACCTCAATACACTAGCTCTTTCAACTTTCAGAATTTTATAAATCTATTTTCATAATTTTCCGGCCTGAAAACATGTTATTATCTGACTGTTACTAATCTCTAATAATGAGAGCCATTCAATGCAGGTAAAAGTGATAAAGTAGATAGAGTAAATATTAGAATGTTTTAGTAATAGCGATCCGGTGAAGATAAATACTTTGGAGTGTGGAGGAAAAAAAGTGATAGTTTGTACACGCGTCGGGGTTTCGCAGAGAATCTATTATAATTTGAGTTTATGTTGCGAAAACCCCGCCGGGACGGCTAACGTGGTAAAATGGTAGAGTAAATATCAGAATGCTTAGTTTAATAACTATCCGGTGAAAATAAATACTTTGAAGTGCGGAAGTAAAAAAGCGCTGGTTTATCCACGCGTTGGCTTAGTGTCCCGGCGGGGTTTTCATAGCAAAGCAATGCGGGCAGCATGAAACCCCGACGATGAATACATCACTGACCTTAATACACTAACTCTTTCAACTTTCAGAATTTTACAAATCTATATAATGGCCGGCCTGAAATGTTTTACTAACTGTATTTCATAAAATGATGCACTGCTGTGTTCATATTCAACAAAGTTTTTTGCGAGCTGCCATTTTCCGGTTACCGGATTGTAATGAATGTAATTGATTTTCTGAATCAAAAACTTTTGAGAGAAAATGGGTTTTGCATCAAATGAATCTTTAAATACTTTATGAAGTTGCCCTTTATTTTTCTCTCTTGACGTTACTAAACTTTCTAAATGAAAAAGCATCTCTTTATTTTCTAAAACTTCTAAACGATTTATTATTTCATACGCCATAAATCTCTTTCCATTGGCAATAATTCTGTTCAAATTAAAACCTTGTTCACGAAAATGTACAATTGCATGGAGATGATTTGGCATAATTACATAAGCAACAACATTTGCATCATTTTCTTTCTTCAAAACAGAAAACCAATTGTATACTAAATCATAACTATTAGTAATCTCAAATAAAGATAGCCATTCAATGCAGGTAAAAGTGATAAAATAGGTAGAGTAAGTATCAGAATGTTTTAGTTTGATAGCCATCCTGTGAAGATAAATATTTTGAAGTGTGGAAGTAAAAAAGTGATAGTTTGTACACGCGTCTGGGTTTCGCAGGAAATTTATTATGATTTAAAGTTTATGCTGCGAAAACCACGCCGGGACAGTAAATCTCAAATAAAGATAGCCATTTAATGCAGGTAAAAGTGATAAAGTAGGTAGAGTAAATATCGGAATGTTTTAGTTTAATAGCCATCCGGTGAAGATAAATACTTTGGAGTGTGGAAGTAAAAAAGTGATAGTTTGTACACGCGTCTGGGTTTCGCAGGAAGTTTATTATGATTTAAAGTTTATGCTGCGAAAACCCCGCCGGGACAGTAAATATCAAATAAAGATAGCCATTCATTACAGGTGAAAGTGGTAAAATAGGTAGAGTAAATATCGGAATGTTTTAATTTAATAGCCATCCTGTGAAGATAAATACTTTGGAGCGTTGAAGTAAAAAGTGTTGAGGTTTTCCATGAGTCGGGGTCTCGCAGAAAATTTATTATAATCTAAAGTTTATGTTGCGAAAACCCCGCTGGGACAATAACTTTTAATTCAAAAATTAAGTCGATCTGGTGAACATACTTGCCCGTACTTTGTATTAATTATACCAGTAAAAAGCAGCAAGATTAATATTAGAATCAAACCCACATGACCACTCCACAAACAATTACAATAGCCCGCTAAAAGCAATCATCCTTTAACCGTTAACCGTTTGGGCTATGGCACCATGCGCCTTACAGGTGAAGGGATTTATGGTGAGCCACCACGCAGGGATGAGGCATTGGAAATTTTAAGACAAACAGCCAAACGTGGTATCAATTTCCTGGATACGGCAGATTATTACGGCGAAGATGTAACCAACCGTTTAATTGCAGAGGCATTATATCCTTATAACGATGACCTGGTGATCTGCACCAAAGTAGGCGCCGCCCGCAAACCGGATAAAAGCTGGATAACCTTTAATAAACCGGCAGACCTCCGTAGTAGTATTGAAAACAACTTGCGCACGCTTAAGCTGGAACAAATAACATTGGTGCATTTCAGGGTAATGCATGGGGATAAAGGCTTTGAAGCATCCATGGAAGCGATGTTCCAGATGCAGCAGGAAGGAAAAATCCTGCATATAGGTGTAAGCAATGTAAACGCTGATGAACTGCAAAGAGCTATGAGTATGGGTGAGATAGCCACGGTTGAAAATATGTATGGCCATGCACAGCGTAATGCCCTTATAGCACCCTATGGAGAAACGCGCGGAGCCGAAGAAATATTGCACATATGCGAGGCAAACGGGATCCGTCTCATTCCTTTCTTTTCACTCTTAACAGCCCATCAAAAAAAGGATGACAGGATAGTAACGATTGCACAAAAATATGGCGTTACGGAGGCACAAATTAATATCGCATGGCTGCTGCATCGTTCACCGTGGATCTTACCGATACCCGGCACATCTTCCTTAAAGCATTTTGAAGAAAACCTGGAAGCTGTAAATATTAACCTTACAAAAGAAGATATGGATTTCCTTGCGTAGTATTCTTCTTTTTACCGCGCGTGATCCTTTGTTTTTGTTACGATTAAACACAAGATACCCTTCGCTTGTTGACGTATGCATCAACAGCGGCCATGCAGCCTCCCTGCTACATAACGATCATTCCTTTTGTGAACATCAGCTGTCAACCAGCGGGCGAAGTAATAATTGCCCGTATTTTCCGTTATAAAATTGAAAAGTTTTTAAAAAAATCTTGCAGGCATCTATAGAATATGGTGAAAATATATCAACTGCCGAAACTATTAATTTTACAGGCTATCTTTTGTTTGCTAAGCCCTGTATTTTGCAAAAGCCAGGATATTACTGATGGTTTAATAGAATATTATCCCTTTATACATGGAACTATAGATGAATCGCATCATAGTAGCAGCGCTATTGTTAATGGTATTGGATATACAAGAGATTTACATGGATATATAGAAGGATCACCGGTTCTATCGGGCAATTCTTACTTTATTGAATTTCCTGATAGTGTAAACCTTGGCCTACCAGGATGGACTTATTCAGTTTGGTTCAAGTTGCATGCATTGCCCCATGAGCTTCCCGAAGGTGATGCTTTTTTGCTTACCTATAAACAAATTAGTGTCGGGGATGATGTGCATCTCTTTGTTGACGATGATGATAACCAGTTGAAAATATTTTTCGCTAATGGTTATTTCAAAGTATCATCGGGAGTTACAATTCAGAGAGATCAATGGTACCATGCTGTGCTGCGATACACTTCTGCTTCTACTGATCTTTTTGTAAATGGTACTATCGCACTTAGCTCATCCGGAAGATTTACTGCACTTTCAGCATATTACCCTCTGTTAATTTCCTGTTTAATTGACTACTCAACTACCAAAGGAAGGGTTTTCGGAAATATAGATGATATAAGAATGTACAGGCGTTTATTGTCAAACGGGGAGATACAGGCATTATATAATTATGAAAAGAATTTTGAGGCCCCTTCCGTTTCACCTGATACAGTTTTTATAAGAGACACCGTTAGCACCATTGATACGATCTATTCCACTATAAGAGACACCGTGTTTACGACAATTTATAAATTAGACACGGTAATATTGGGAGGCAATTGCACTATCTATCCCAATCCCATAAAAGCAAACGGCCAGCTCTATGTACAAACGAATGAACGCCCGGCAAGTGTAACAATATATACATCATCAGGCCAGTTTGTAAGGCGGGAGCAATTAACCACACAAAGTTATATCACGCTTAATAACCTCCCGGGTGGTGTTTATTTTATAAAAGTAGAAACGTTTTCCGGCAAGTGTGGGAAAAAACTGATCATTACTAATTAGCTTCCATATCGATGAATGTTACAATATGCAACCCGGCATTATTTACTGACCAGGCAGTATTTCATGTATTCCCGGGCTGGTTATTCTCTCGTTAGCTCCCGTTACATTCCATTATGAAAGTGCACAAATTCGAGTTCTATAAAATTGCGATAAAATGCCAGCCCTACTTATAAAAGTATCCGGGTCAGATTTCATAAATCATCAGATCAAATTATATCCAATGAGGCTTCACGGGTCGCATTACCGAATACCGCCCGTCGTTGACGTATCCGCAACAACAATGTTATTCATTGAAATATCTTTTAAATTATATGTATAATATCTTATGTATTCATTTTAATGCCGTTGGCGGAACACCAACGACGGGAATATCTTATGCATGATTAACGTATGGAATAATTTATGTAAGTTTCCTGCATCAACGATTTATATGAACCTGCGATTGTTACTAACGGTATGTATATTTTATGTGCATACGGCTTCTGCGCAACAGGAAAAATCATATCCTGTAAAAGCCGGTGAAATCCCCGGTGAAGTACTCCCCAAAGAAGCGATTTATGTATTGCCTGCATTTACAACAGGCACAGCTTTTCTCAAAGACGGCACATCATCAACACTGCGGTTCAATTATAATCTCCTGCTCGATGAAATGCATTTTATAAATGAGAAAGGCGATACACTTGCAATAGCGGATCCTTTACTGATCAACTCTGTTGTTATTGATTCAGTGGTATTTTATTATGATAAAAACTACCTGCGCGAAATTTTAAGACAGGGTGATTACAAACTGGCGATAAGGCAACAAATGGTACAGCTGAAAGATAAAACAAGAGGCGGATATGACACTCCCTCAGAACTTGGTTCTATAAAGACTTACGAATCGGTCAGCAATAACAGCCAGCTATACCACTTACAGGTTCAAAGAGATGTTTTGTTTCGCGAGATAACTTCTTTTTATATAGCCAATGCATCTAACCATTTTTTGAAAGCAAACAAGAAAAATTTCTATTCGCTTTTTGCACGAAACAATATAGAAGAATATTTGAAAGAGCATAACATTAATTTTAATAACGAAGCAGACCTCGAAGCATTGCTGCGGTTTTGCACGAAATAAATATCTGTGCAGGCATCTACGGGCAATGCGCAGACAGAGATCGAAAACTACTTGCGCAATGTTCAAACTTTCAATCCCGTTAATATCTTTCACGCCTAAAAAAATTGCTGCAAGTATCAAATGCAGCAATTACTTTTTTGATCTCCTGTTACCTGTTAATAGTGATGATAATAATGATGGTGATGCGGATGATAATAGGGACGATCATAACCTCTTTCCACATAACACCCGCTTATAACAGATCCCAAAATTACTACCAGGGCCACGAGAGATAGAAATTTCTTTTTCATAATTATTGTTTTAAAAATTTAAAAAAACGTTGTATTAATTTGTCATCACTTTGATTAAATAAGATGATGTAAGTTTATTGATAACAGCATCACATCTGGTAATATCCTGTTAATATAATGTCGCTCTTGCTTTCGTTGACGTTGTCAACAAACCTTACTCAACCGCCCCGTTGTATACCATTATCTTCTGAAAACTTTTTGACAATTTCTTCAATTATAAAAAGACCAATTACCCATGATGTATCTCATATAATGCTGTTGGCAGAGACGCAACAACAGCCCGGAGTTGACATAACACTGGCCTTTAAATTCACTGTCATAATTTTTTAAATTGTACCCAGGGATGAATTAATCTATTGCAGTATCGATTGCATGAAGGCTGTTCGCGGAGACGCCAACAACAGCCGGCCGATGGCAACAAGTTAAGAGGTGAGGATTTTACAGAACCGTCAATTTGCCGTTGAGTTTTTACACGCTCAATTGCTCCAGTATCTTAATAAGTTATTAAAAAACTATTATCTTGTTGCGCTGAATAATTTCCCATAAAAGAGTCTGATCATGGCTAAAAAACCGATTGTATTTATTCATGGATTATGGATACACGCAAGTTCGTGGCAACCCTGGATGAATCTCTTTAACCGGCAAGGCTACGAAACGTTAAACCCTGCCTGGCCGGGCGACTCGCTTACGGTTGCAGGATGCCGGGCCAATCCTCAAGCTATCGCGAACCGGGGAGTTACAGAAGTGGCAGATAGTTATGCAAAAGCAATTGCATCTCTTTCTGAACCGCCAATTGTTATCGGGCATTCTTTTGGTGGCCTTCTTGCACAGATTATATTGGGCCGCGGTATTGCCTCTGCCGGCGTAGCCATTGATCCCGCTCCCATGAAGGGTGTATGGCAGTTACCACTTTCAGCGCTTAAGGCTTCATTACCGGTTTTGGGCAATCCATTCAATCTAAAAAAAGCCGTCTCTCTTACCTTTGATCAATTCCGGTATGGATTTGCTAATGCTGTGCCTGAAGAAGAGGCCAGGCAATTGTACGACCGATGGACGATTCCCGCTCCGGCACGCCCGCTTTTCCAGGCGGCAACGGCAACTTTTGCGGGATCCGAGACGAAGGTAAATACGGCAAACACAACACGCGGGCCCTTACTTATTACCGGTGGTGAAAAAGATCACATTGCGCCTCCGTTACTTGGTAAAGCATCTCTTAAAAAATATAATCCATCTGTAATTACAGAGTTTAAACTTTTTAAAGGACGCGGGCACTCGCTTACTGTTGATCATGGGTGGAAAGAGGTAGCGGAATATTCTCTTGAATGGCTTAACAGGAATGGACTTTGAGAGAATCCAAAATATTCGTTGTTCAATCTTTGCGTCCCTTGCCCTGGCGTCCTTTGGGCGATACTAAAATAATGAAGGCGTATCGCAAAGAACGCAAAGAAAAAAACGCAGAGAATGCAAAGATCCCACAATATCCTTTCTTCAATCTTTGCGTCCTTTGCGTAGTCATGGCGTCCTTTGCGATACTAAAATAATAAAATGAAACACTTCTTTATTATCATTATATTTTCCCTTTTTGCCTCAACATGCGTTGCACAAAAAATCAATATTGATGTAAATGATTTTTACAAGCCAAAAGAAAATCCGATCATAAAAGCTGATTCATCATTTATATTTAAAGACCCGATTAAAAAGGAAATGGTACATTGGCAAAAGGCAGATGTATTTAATCCTGCCGCTATAGTAAAAGATGGAAAAATATTCCTGTTATACAGGTGCGAAGATAATCCTGCAGCCACTTTAGGTGAACGCACCTCGAGGCTTGGCCTCGCAGAAAGTAACGATGGCATTCATTTTAAAAAATTTCCCAAACCTGTTTTATATCCCGATAATGACAAGTTTAAGCAATACGAGTATCCCGGTGGCTGTGAAGATCCCAGGCTTGTTCAAACCGAAGATGGAACTTTTGTAGTAGCTTATACAGCATGGAACAATAAGATACCCAGGCTGTCTATTGCTTTCTCAAAGGATCTGTTTCATTGGGAAAAGAAAGGTCCTGCATTTGCTAAAAGTAAAAACGGAAAATTCCTGAATATATGGAGCAAGTCAGCCTCCATGATTACGAAATTTGTAAATGGTAAACAGGTTGCAGCAAAAATAAAAGGTAAATACTGGATGTACTGGGGCGAAAATTTTATTAACCTTGCATGGAGTGATAACCTTTATGACTGGAACCCGTTGACGGATGAGAAAGGCAATATGAAATTTGTAGCCATGCCAAGGCCCAAAAAATTTGACAGCGATCTAACGGAGTGTGGACCGCCGGCCATAATAACGAATAACGGGATCGTACTCTTTTATAATGGCAAAAATGCTACCAGTGAAAATAGCGATCCTTCGCTGCCAAAAGGCACTTACTCGGTTGGACAAATAGTTTTTGATCCTAACAACCCGGAAAAAGTTATTCAACGTTCTGATACGTGTTTTTTAAAACCCACCTTGCCTCATGAGGTAACCGGCCAATACCTTGCAGGCACGACGTTTTCGGAAGCATTGATCTATTTTAAGAACAAATGGTTTTTATATTATGGTACTGCCGATTCATTTGTAGGATTGGCTATTTCAGAAAAGTAAATGATGTATATTATTTTTCTACTGTGTCAAGTCAACTATAAAAATGGCGTAATTTTTATTTTCTTACACAAGTAAAAAAGCACATACACGAATTAAATACCGCGTTTTCATAATTCGTGTAATTCGTATAAAAAATTCGTGTAATAAAAGTGAAATAAAATAGAAATCCTCATGAGCGATTTTTCATTGGAAAGAGCATTGGCGCAAAAAATATTACCTGCTATAACATTTGAAGACGAAGAACACGTATTACCTGTTGCCGAAGCTTTGTTGGAAGGCGGCTTACGCATCATGGAAATACCATTTAGAACGAAAGGTGCAGAAAGCGCGATTGCCTCCATTCGAAATAAATTTCCGGAAATGAACATTGGCGCCGGCACCATACTCACTGCAACGCAATTGCAAAATGCATATAATACCGGCGCTCTTTTTGGTGTAAGCCCCGGCCTCAATCAAACTGTAATCGATGAAGCAAAACGCATGCGCTTGCCCTTTATTCCCGGTGTAATGACGCCGTCTGAAATAGAACACGCCAATGAACTGGGTTGTAGCATTCAAAAATTATTTCCTGCTCAACAAATAGGAGGCAGTTCTTTTTTAAAAGCGATGCTTGGGCCATATGATCAACTAAATGTACAATTCATCCCGATGGGTGGCGTGAGAGCTGAAACAATAAATGAATATTTGAAACTAAGAAACGTAATAGCAGTCGGCGGCAGTTGGTTGGCGACAAAAGAATTGATGGCTGCAAAAAATTATAAGGCAATCAAGAAAAACGTCGTTGAGGCATTGCAAAAAATAGCAGAAAGGATATGAAAATAAAAAGTTACCAGCTTTTCCAGGTGCCGCCGAGGTGGCTCTTTCTGAAAATTGAAACCGAAGACGGCATCATGGGATGGGGAGAACCGGTTATAGAAGGAAAAGCCGCAACGGTGAAAACGGCGGTTGAGGAATTGATGGAGTATTTTATTGGAAAGGACCCCATGGATATTGAAGGCCACTGGAACCGCATGTACCGTGGTGGCTTCTACAGGGGTGGCCCGATATTAATGAGCGCCATCTCAGGTATTGACCAGGCTTTGTGGGATATAAAAGGCAAATATTTTAATGCACCTGTCTACCAGTTAATGGGAGGCAAAGCAAGAGAAAAAATAAAGGTCTATTCATGGATCGGGGGCGACAGGCCGGCGGATATTGGTAATGCTGTGAAGCAGGCAAAAGAGAATGGCTTTTTAGCCGTGAAGATGAATGCAACCGATGAAATGCAGTATATAGATTCTTACGAAAAAATAGAACGGGTATTGCATAGAGTGGCGGCGTTAAGAGAAGCAGTGGGCATGACAGTAGATGTAGGTATCGATTTTCATGGCCGCTTGCACAAAGCAATGGCAAAGGTGCTCGCAAAAGAATTAGAACCCTACCATCCTATGTTTATTGAAGAGCCGGTTCTGCCTGAAAATAATGAGGCTTTAAGAGAAATTGCACGACATACTTCTATACCGATTGCTACGGGCGAAAGAATGTTTAGCCGATGGCATTTTAAAGAGATATTGGCAAAAGGATATGTGGACATTATTCAGCCCGATCTTTCTCATGCCGGCGGTATTACTGAGTGCAAGAAAATTATTTCTATGGCCGAAGCGTACGATGTTGCTGCGGCGCCACACTGCCCGCTAGGGCCTATTGCATTGGCGGCTTGCCTGCAGGTAGATGCTACATGCCACAATGCTTTTATCCAGGAACAAAGCCTTGGCATCCACTATAATACCGGGAATGATTTGCTGGATTACCTGGCTGATTCGTCTGTTTTTAATTATTATGATGGATATGTGAATATTCCATCAGGGCCAGGGTTAGGCATCACAATAAATGAAGAGCAGGTAATCAACATGGCAAAGACAGGCCACAACTGGAAAAATCCTTTCTGGAGACATGAAGATGGCAGCGTGGCAGAATGGTAAGACTCGATTGAAAGCAAATAAGATAACATAGGGATCGGGGGGGAAGGCAAAAGAAGATCTGTTAGAAAAACCAGGAAGGTTTATTTAAGTGTTTCTCATAAACAGAACTCCGCAAAAACCTTCCTGGTTTGAACTTCCTCAAAAACCTTCTTGATTTCAATCAGAAAGTCTATAAAGCGGGAAGAAAAATAATATCCCGTGCAAAGCCGCATACAGTTTTTGTGGAGGCTTCAATGTGTACTTAAAAACCATGCCTGCTTATGATTAAGAATGGTCCAACGAAAGTAAGATACACGATACTCGCTGCTGTATTTTTAAATGTCGTGATCAATTATATGGACCGGAGTAATATTTCTATCGCAGGATCTATGATCAGCAAAGATCTGCATCTCGGCCCGGTACAAATGGGATATGTGTTTTCCGCTTTTGGATGGACTTATGCATTTCTTCAGATTCCCGGGGGCATTCTTGCAGACCGTTTTGGAGTAAGGTTTTTATATAGCATTTCGTTAATCACCTGGTCATTGTGCACTATTGCCCAGGGATTTGTTGCCGGCTTTATTACTTTAATAGTTTTACGGGTTTTGATCGGTGCATTTGAAGCTCCTTCTTATCCAATGAACAACAGGATTGTTACGAGTTGGTTTCCGGATAATGAAAGGGCATCTGCTATTGCAATCTACACCTCCGGGCAATTTATCGGGCTTGCTTTTTTGACACCCATCCTTACTTACATCGAAGCATATGCAGGCTGGAGAGGATTGTTTTATATAACGGGCATCGTTGGTGTTGCCTGGGGCGCCAGGTGGTATTTCTTTTATCGTTCGCCTGCAGAACATGCGCGAATAAATGAGGCCGAACTGGATTACATTGCAAAAGGAGGGGCATTGGTGAACAGGCAGAAAGAAGGAACCGGGGAATATAAAAAATTTGAATGGAGAAGCCTTAGAATCGTCCTTACCAATAAAAAATTGTGGGGTATCTACATTGGCCAGTTTGGAGTTGGCGCAACATTATTATTTTTTCTCACCTGGTTTCCCAAATATCTCGTTGAATACAGGAAGATGGATTTTATAAAATCCGGTTTGTATGCATCATTACCTTTTATAAGTGCTTTTGCCGGAATCATTTTTTCGGGCTTTTTATCAGATTACCTGATTAAACGAAAAGTAAGTGCGGGCGTGGCCAGGAAAACTCCGATCATCGCAGGACTGTTGTTATCTGTTTCAATAATCGGGGCAAATTTCGTGACAAATCCAGCCTGGGTAGTATTCTTTATGTCTCTTGCTTTTTTTGGAAACGGGCTGGCTTCTATTACCTGGGTATTTGTCTCCCTGCTGGCGCCAAAAGAGTTGTTGGGATTAACCGGTGGCACCTTTAATTTTATTGGCAACCTCGCCGCTATTTTTGTTCCCGTTGCAATCGGCTACCTGGTGAAGAACGGGGATTTTTCGCCGGCGCTTATTTTTATCGGTTCTCTTGCATTGGCTGGTGCGTTAAGCTATATTTTTCTCGTGGGAAAAGTTGAAAGAATAATTATTGATTAACTCAAAAATGATACAACAAATTTTAAGTTGTGATTGGGGAACGAGCTCATTTCGTTTGCGGCTTATCAACTTAGCCGACAATACTATATTGGCTGAAACAATTAGTGCTAAAGGAATGGCTGCGGTTTATAATGAATGGCTGCAAAGCAAGCATCCCACAAAAGACCGAATTAATTTTTATAGAGATGTTTTGTTAGCTCAGATAGAAGATCTCACTAATTATCCTTTGCCCGGGATACCAATCATTATATCAGGAATGGCATCTTCCGCAATTGGGATGATGGAACTTCCTTATGGCGATGTGCCCTTTACAATCGACGTTGCTAATTTAGATGTGATGAAAATACCGCCCGATGAAAATTGTACGCATGAAATATTATTGGTTTCAGGCCTCAAAACATTAAGTGATGTAATGCGTGGCGAAGAAAGTATACTTGCAGGATGTGATCTAAAAGGCAACAGCGAACAGTTGATCATCTTTCCCGGCACTCATTCGAAGCATGTAATGGTAAAGAACAAAACATTGATTGAGTTCAAAACATATATGACCGGGGAAGTCTTTGATTTGTTGATCCACAAAAGTATCTTATCAAAGTCCGTCACAAAAAATGAAAGCAATGAATATGACAGCGTGTTTGAAAGAGGTGTAAAAGAAGGCGCGTCTGGAAATTTATTGAACATTATATTTCATGTAAGGACCAATAACCTGTTTAATACACTTATTCCGGAAGAAAATTATCATTACCTGAGCGGCTTATTGATTGGCGCGGAATTAAAGGAGGTTCCTTTCATCAATGCAAAGATCCACCTTCTGTGTGACGAGAAATTATCTGCCCCGTACCTGCGCGCATTGCAAGTTTTATGTATTAGTGAAGAACTGGAATATAGTAATGCTGATGAAGCATTGATCAACTGTCATTGTAAACTTGCGGCTCTTTTTTATGATCCAAATGAAGTAAGTAATTTTAAGAGATGAAAAGCCTCGTACCGCAGAAGAAAGATTCCTTATGGTTACCAAATCGAAGATATTTATCAAAGTGCCGTAAATATCATGAAATGCTTTATGTTTATTCTTCTTCCTTACTATGTTTTTTATACTCTTCTATCAGCGTTTTTTGCAGTTCAAACGGCACCGGTGTATACTCCTTGAATTTCATCGAAAATTTTGCCCTGCCTTTTGTAAAAGAACGCAATGAAGATGAATACCCATGCATTTCGGCCAGGGGTACAAAGGCGGATATTTTTTGAAAATGGCCTTCACTTGCGATGGCCTCTACAATTCCCCGTCTTGTCTGCAGGTCATTGATGACTGCGCCCGTTTGATCATCCAGGCAAATCACTTCCAGCAAATACACCGGCTCCAATAGTTGCGGGTCAGCATTGTTGAATGCCTGCCTGAAAGCCTGCAGGCCGGCAATCTTAAAAGAAATATCATTGGAATCAACCGGGTGCATTTTTCCATCATATACGCATACACGCACGTCACGAACATACGAACCTGTTAGCGGCCCTGTGTGCATTTTCTCCATCACACCTTTAAGAATAGATGGCAGAAACCTGTTTTCAATAGCACCACCAACAATACAATTATAAAACACCAGCTTACCACCCCAATCAAGGTTGTGTTCTTCCCGGTTCCTTACATTGAGCCCTGCGGGCTCTGGCATGCCTTCATGCCAGGGTTCAATACGCATGTATACTTCGCCAAACTGGCCGCTGCCGCCGCTTTGCTTTTTATGGCGGTAATTCGCTTCTGCCATTTTACGGATCGTTTCCCGGTAAGGAATTTTTGGTTGCCCGAAAACAACCTCAAGTTTATACTGATGCTCGATCTTCCATTTTAATATAGCAAGGTGCAGCTCGCCCTGGCAATGGATGAGTGTTTGTTTAAGCTCCGGAGATACTTCCACTTTAACCGTATCGTCCTCTTCCTGTAGGGTGTGCAAAGCCTGTGATAGCTTTTCTTCTTCTCCTTTTTTTACCGTTTCAATATAAACAGTTACGTTGGGAGGAGGAAAAATATTTTGGGTAGTTCAAGATTTTTCCCTCTTTCATGCAAGGTGTTGTTTACATGAGTATTTTTTAGTTTTAGTGTGGCGCCGATATCACCCGCTACTAATTCATTTACGATGATGCGGTTATGGCCTTCAACCAATAATAATTGGTTTAATTTTTCAACAGCACCGGTATTTTCGTTCACCAGTTCCATTCCGGGTTTTATAGTTCCGCTGTACACTTTAAATAAACTCAATTCTCCCACATGAGGCTCGGAAATTATTTTAAAAATAAAAATACAGGCGGGGCCTTTGGAGTCGCAAACCAATTGATCACCGTTTACTGTTTTCTGAGCCGGCATTTCATTGGCGCTGGGGCAAACGACATCAATGAATCCCATGAGGCGGGTGCTCCCGATATTATTTTTGGCAGATGTGCAAAATAAAGGAAAGAGCTCATGTTGGATCATGGCTTTTTTAATGCCATGTTTGAGGTCTTCTTCACTCAGTTCCCCTGTATCGAAATATTTTTCCATGAGTTCCTCATCGTTACTTGCCACTACCTCTACCAATTCTTTGTGCATCGCCTCGGCACGTTCTTTTTCACTTTCAGGTATGGGCAATTCTTCTGTCTGGCCATTAGAAAAACGGTACATCACCATGTGCAGTATATCAATAATCTCATTGAACCCCGTTCCCTGGTTTACCGGGTATTGTATGGGCAACTACATTGGAGCCAAAGTGAGCTTTGGCTTCCCTGAACGTTTTATCATAATCTGCCGATTCGTGGTCCAGCTGATTGATGACAAAGATCATGGGGGTTTTAAATTGTTCCGTATTATCCCACACCAGGTCTGCGCCCACTTCCACACCCACAGCGGCATTAAGCAACAGAACGCCTGTATCCGCCACACGCAGGGCGCTGATCACTTCGCCTACAAAGTCATCATAACCGGGGGTATCAATGATGTTGATCTTATAGCCGTCCCACCTTGTATGAAGCAGGCTGCTAAAGATGGAATTTCCTCTTTCTCTTTCAAGCTCGTGATAATCGCTCATGGTAGTTCCGTCCTGTACACTTCCCATCCTGTCAATCAATCCGGCTTCAAATATCATATCTTCTGCGAGCGTTGTTTTACCACTGCCGGCATGACCGAGCAGTGCTATATTTTTTACGTGGTTTGTATCAAAAGTTGCCATATAATTAATTTATGATGTTAACTTCCCGCGCCGGATATGATGATCGCTCCCGTCAAAAAATAATAGCTTCTCCCTGCGTAAAACAGGAAGGTGCCTGACCCGGTTTAATTATTAAGAAATAAATTCTTTAAACTCAGCGTTCAGATGATCCAGGTCATTTATCATAAAATTGTATTGCTCTTCCAGTTGCATGATGTTTGATGCCATGATCTGCATCAGGGTTTAATTTACATTCCTGCATATGAAGCCTGATTGAATGCCTTAAGTCGTGCAGGTTTATCTGTTGAATATGGAACTGGTTATGATAGCGTTCAATCTGTATGAGCACATCATGATCAGATTTCCCTGCCGCCCACTTGTAGAAGTTAGTTTTCAATTCGTTGATGTGGTCAACATAGGTTTTGAGATGGTCCTTCCATTTTTTTGCTTCATCAAGAAGCTGCTGGTGTTGGGTCTCTGTTAACATAATGAGTATTTTGAGTCTTATTGGTGTCAATGAGTTATCCCGTGGGAAACAATCGCTTCATAAAAGTATAAAAAGTAACGGGATAATAACATGCCAAAAGTGAGATAAATTATTTACCGGTTTTTTTTGCCCCTGTTATTTGGTGAAAGATAAATCAGTGACAATGTTAGCGGTGTGTTAGCTGGTGTTGATGCCATAAACGGTGTTAGAGAGAGCAGATACTGTACAAGCCGGGAAAGATGTTGCACCGGTGATAATTTTTCACGCAAAGAATCATAGAAGGCAAAGACGCAAACAATCCCTCCTTCTGTCTTTTTACGACCTTTACGGGAAATCAAATGTGAATTGCACTTAAAAACTGCGCCTTATTTTCTTCTTACCGCCTTTGCGTGAAAACAAATGTGAATTGCACGCGAAAACTGCGCCTCATTTTCTTACCGCCTTTGCGTGAAGAAGAAACGTGAAATTGGCAAGCTAAGAATTACGCCTTTTTTATTATCTGAAAAAGATTTGCGTAGGCAGCACGCTATGACCGAAAACGAAATCGCAAAACTTATTGTTGCGTTGTGTTTTAAAAACATTCGCAATATGGTCCAGGTTTATTTGAGAATCCTTATGAAGAAATTTTCCATGCGAGTGGACAAGCACTAATTTAAAGCCAATATGTTCCGCTAAATTTTAATTTTATCTTTCAAATCCACTCCAAAATATTGTTCCGGAAGAGACCAAGTGTTATGGATTTTCAAATGTTTCAGTATCCTTTAAACGGCTTTTTCTGTATTGATTATTTCTTTTTGCTCCTATGCTGGTAGCAACGCCACTGAATATAATTTTATTCATATAATTAAAAAATGAGCGATCCTTTAATCTTTTAAAATAGATGAGGCCCCTCCTGCGTTCATTATTTGTTTTTACGATAAACGTGTTTACCAATAAACTGCCTACATGCTTTGTTATAGTAGACTTTGACATCTCGCCATTCTTTAACAATTGTAAGTGAAGTCCATGGTAATAAAACTTCATTTCACCAAGCGCGCTGTTTTCATTGCCCACAGCATTCATATAAAATGTATCAATTTTTCCGGAAGTGAATTTTATACTGGAAAGCGGTGCCAGCAACGGGTTCAAAAAAGCGATCGGTGCCGGTTCGATCCTTAACGTCATTATAAATCCGGATAAAGGATCCAGGTAAGATTCATTAATTTTCAGGGCAAAGGAAGGGGCGTTCAGTAAATGGCCGGTAACAATGAGTGACAGGGAATCCCGCGGCTGTAAATTACGATTCTTTATGGTGTTTAAACTTCCATTTAAATGAGTCAGCAGCAGGTTCCCTTCGAGCCTCGTCTTCGCACTCTTTTCTATATAGCTTACTTCTCCATCACTAATCTCAAGTTGATTAATAGAAACAGGCTGGCGGATGTCTATGATCCTGGCAACGAAAAGCTTCTTAATAATTCCTGATAAATAGGGTGGAAGTTTATCCCTGTAAATAGAGAGTGATGGCCGGCTGATGCTGGCTTTTTGAATGATAAGCGCCTGTTCTTTGAAGTATTTAATGATGTCGAATCCATATAGTGCAATATTGGAGCAATTAAAATTTAAATAATCAATTTGATAAGGGCTACCGGCTATTGCCGAATCGCGCGAAGCTAAGGGACGGTAATTAAAAGAATCCATGCTTATGCGGTTCCTGCCGGCATCGTAACTTGCATTAAATCCCTGCCATATTGCCGTCTTACTATAATATTTTACCCCGGAAGTTGAGAGCCATGCTGTAGGATTTGAGCTTACAAATTTGGTAATGTCATTAACGGAAGATGAAGATAGCAGGCAATCGCCTATGAAAATATCTTTCACTTCCAACGGATTATTGTCAATATTAAATCTAAAGCCACCGGAATTATCAAGTTTCAATTTATCGACAACCGCACTCCATGAAGGATTACCTTTCAATGATATATTAATCTTTGACAGGGCAGCATCTACTCCACTGCCAGCCTCAAAAATCTTTTTAGCTCCTTTTGATAGTTTGGCTTTTTCGCTTTTAATAGTTGCAGTTCCGATGGTAACGCCTTCGGGTGAAATCTCAATATCACCGCCTTTTATTTCACTTCCTTTTGAATAAGGCAATAAAAATTCGAGGCCGGATGTATCCTGAAGCAGCTTCACATGAACAACAGCTTCCGGCATTGAAACGTGGCGAATTTTTATTGCAGGAAATTGTGACGAATCTCTACCTGTAACGATTGAAGTATTTTGTTTATAAAAATTAATTGCCGGAGACTTTATCAGCAAATTATCGACCTGAAGGTTATCAGCAAAAAAAGAATTGATAGAGATTGCGGCTTGTAGTGTAAGGAGTTGCAATATCGATTTCACCTGACTTATTGATGCGCCTGAGCGTAACCTTTGAAAATTCCTGCGAGTTATCTGACAACGAAAAATTTTCAGAATTAATCTTCGTAAATGAATTGAAAAAATTTATTTCTTTTCCCTTTAATTTAAATCCGGTTAATAGTATTTGCCCGCTATCATTTTTTACCAGCGAAGCAATTTGAACGTCTTCAACCAGGGCTTTGCCTTCATTTCCTTTAGAGATAAATTTCACATGGGTTTGTTTTCCCCAAATATTTTTTAGCAGAAAGGATGTCGGTTTTTTCTTGGATTCAGTATGCCCCGCAGCGCTCACTAAAATATCTCCCTGTTGCCATGCAAGCCCATCGATCACGATATTGCCGCCCGGTTCTGTAAAGATGTTTTTTATGGAAACATCGTTAATTTTTGAGTCAATCCCGGGGCTGCTATTGATGAATACTTCTTCGGCATGAACCTGGTCGTTCGCATTAAACAGTACATTTTCCAGCCGCGCATTTACATTTCCCATTTTGAAATAACCGCTTGAAAAAAATAAAGATTCTACATTCGTTTGCAATTTAATATCTGTATAGCTCTTAAGGTCATTAGGCAACAGGCTAACATTAAGCCCTTGTAATTTTAAAAAATTGTTACTGCCCCATTCAATATTGATTTTCCCGTTGATAATTTTGAGCCGCTCGATTTCCATAAAGTCATCGAAAGTGTGGCGGGAATTAAAAATTAAAGATTTTTTCAGGCTACTTATTTTTGTGGACTTAATAAAATTTATAGTGGGATCATGCAGCACCGCCTCGGTTGCTTTTAAATTTTGTTTGAAAATCAATTCGGGCCAGTCGAGGTTCAGCAGTTCAAAATATGGCATGCTATAATCGCGGTAATTTCTAATTGTATGGATGCCGGATGCAGTATGAAGTGAAAAATTATTTAGTAAAAGTTTGTTGTTAGCAAAACGAATACTGTCAAAAGAATAGTTACAGGAACTATCGGCGTTGTAAAGAAGATAGCCTTTGATTAACATATCGAAGCTTTTTATGGTAATAGGCTGCGAAGAATCGGGATTGATACGAAGGTTTTGCATTTGGAAATTTCCTTTGCCGGAATTTACATTTGATCTTCCCTGTCGTCCCGTGATATTCACATGGATATCGGCATTCTTAACGCCAACAAAGCCGAGATCCAGGTTCCCCGAAAATTCTTTAATAATTTTTTCCAGGTCGGGCAATCCTTTGGACGGTGCATTTTTATCCCGCAAAGATGAAATAAGATTTATGTTAGAAACCGGGTTTTCACAATATACCGAGTCGGCCTTTATAAGGTTTGTTTTATATAACGTATCAAAATCTACCCCAATCAATGCGAGTCTTTTAAATTGAATATTATAGCTGTTGCCCATAGCCCGTGTGGGAAGCGCTATAATAGTGCAGCTATCAAGGATAATACTTCTTCCCTGCTGCAGAACAAGTTTTTTAAACAGCAGTTTATGAATCCCGTCCGTGAAAGTAATATCCTGGTTGGAAGAACTGAATATTACGTTATTACTGTCCAGGTAACTGTCCTTCGGCCCCTTGTGCCTATTAAGTTTCTTTAGTGTAAAATAAATATTAGAAAAAATAACCGGGCTGCTGCCTGCGTCTGTTTTATTTACAAGCGTGAGCTTTGCATTGATAATAAAAATTGAATGGGTCTTTAGTGTAGCAATTGCATCCTGTATAGAATTATAGAGTTTGCCCAATTCCGTTCCTAAAGACAAATTATTTTTCCGGGCGGAATCATTTTCTTTCTGCCAGTTCAACACCTCAATTGCCGGATCATATAACTTTATCTGCCTTATTTCTACCCCTCTTTTGATCAATAATGACCATATTGAATTGGTATGCAGAGTGATCTTTCGAAAACTAACCCGGTAAGTTATTGGTGCATTAACATTATTCGCACTTATGATTACAGCCTTATGAATTTTTACTTCATTGGAAAAAATATCCAAATCAACATCAGAAAGTTCAATCTTTAATTTTCCTGCTGACCTTTCCTTAACCAACTCTATCAAAAGTTCTTTGGAATTATTTACAAACCATATATATAAGCAGGCAGTAACCACTGCAAAAACCGCAAGGAAAATAGCAGCTACTTTTATAAAAGTTCTTCGAAAAGATCTTCGAATTTTCAAAGCCATGAGAAACTGATAATTAAGTTCACAGGTAGTTCTTTTTTAAAGTTATCATTTAAAGTAAAGAAAAACTTTACAAAAGGATCAAAGCTACGGGTGTGGCCGGTTAAATTAACTTTATCATTACAATGATTAAGACATTACTATTTATTAGATGAATTATAAAATGCCCATTTCACGATCTAAATGCAATATTTTCACTAATTCGTGTAATGCATATACAAAGTTTATGTATTAATTCAATCGTAATTAATTACTCAGGCACCTTTAAAATATAATTGGCCATAGCCTAAACGCATAGTGAAGATTTATTTATAAATTGTATTAAAAAGCGGGTCAATAAAATATAAAAAAGTGACCGGTCCTACAATAAAATCCACTATATCCGGAATTGTAAAAGAAGCCTGAAAATACTCTGAATTCAATTAAGCCATGCAAACAGTAACAACAGAATGGTTACAATCCATAGAGTCTTTAAAAGAAGTTCCGCCGGCACAATTGCAATGGTTCATTGACAATAGCAGCCATTATGAGTTGGCTGAAGGAGCATTTCTTATTAAGAGCGGAGAGCCATTAACCGGCACGCATGTTATTATCAGCGGGCGGATTAAAGTATACTTAACCCAAAACAAGGGAATACGTGATATTCGTTTTTTTGAACCAAAGGAGATCACCGGCTATCTTCCTTTTTCCAGGGGGCTTGTTTTTAATGTGAGCGGCCAGGTGGTAGAGCCCGCACAGGTAATGACGTTCCCGATTGAAAGAATAAAAGAGTTGATTGACCACCACTTCGAACTTACCCAGGCGCTGGTGCATATAATGACCTCCCGCGTAAGAGATTTTACCGCATTGCAGCAACAAAATGAAAAAATGATGGCACTTGGAAAGTTGTCCGCAGGCCTCGCGCATGAATTAAATAATCCCGCCTCTGCTATTGTAAGGGGTTCTACTTCACTGCTTCAACATTTACATTTAATTCCTGAAACATTTAAAAAAGTGATTTCAATAAAGATGAGTGATGAGCAGGTAGACAAGGTAAATAATAAAATGTTTGCAGTGCTTGCAAGGAAAAATAAACCTGTTCTTACTCTTATACAACGTACTTCTCTGGAAGATGACTTGGCAGAATGCCTCGACAGGCTATTCAGTAGAAAACAGCCAGGAAATAAGTGAAAACCTGATTGAGTTTGGTTTTACCTGTAATGATATACATGAAATTGCAACAATAGTACCACAGAAGCATTTGTCGCCGGTACTTAACTGGATTAACAATAACCTTGTTACCGAAAAAATGGTGAATGACATACAGGAAGCTTCCCAGAGGATTGAAAAACTGGTAGGCGCTGTAAAGAACTTTACGCACATGGATCGTGGAAATGATAAAGAATATGTTGACATTCATTCTGGAATTGCCAATACGCTCAGTATGCTGGCATATAAAATAAGAAAAGGCAATGTGCAACTGGTAGAAGATTATGATACTTCATTGCCACCGGTTAAAGCTTTTGTTGGCGAGTTGAACCAGGTATGGACCAACCTCCTCGATAATGCCCTTGATGCCATGGAAGTTAACAACAAAGGCAGGCTCGAAATAAAAACAAAACGGGACAGGGAGTTTGTTCAGGTTTCAATAACAGACGATGGGCCAGGCATTCCGGATGAAATAAAGAGCCGGATATTTGACCCCTTTTTTACGACAAAAGAAGTAGGAAAAGGAACAGGGCTTGGGCTTGATGTCGTTACCCGGATCGTTCGGCAACATGGTGGTTCAATAAAGGTTAACTCTGTTCCCGGGCGTACAGAATTTATAGTTTGTTTTCCTATAGATGGTATGAAAGTTGAGGGTTGAAAGCTGAAGGTTGAGGTTTGCCTAACTTTGACCCTTCAACCTTGAACCTTCAACTTTTAACTTTGCAACTTACATCAACTAAAAATAATGAATGAGCCTATCATATTTTCTATAGATGACGATTTACAGGTTTTGAGAGCTCTCAGCCGTGATCTGAAAGAACAATACAGAAAAGAATATAAAATGCTAAGTACTTCTTCCGTAACGGATGCCTTGGATAGCCTGCGGGAATTAAAAAACAAAGGTGAAACGATTGCACTTTTTATTGCAGATCAGCGCATGCCGGAAATGGATGGCGTTTCTTTTTTAATAAAAGCCACTGAATTTTACCCGGATGCCAAACGGGTTTTATTGACCGCCTATTCCGATACTGAAGCTGCTATTAAAGCCATCAATGAAGTAAGGCTTGATTACTATTTAATGAAGCCCTGGGACCCGCCTGAAGAAAAATTATTTCCTGTTATAGATGATTTATTGGACGAATGGCAGAATAACTATAAACCCGATTTTAAGGGCATTAAAGTAATTGGATACCAGTTTTCTCCAAAATCGCATACGATAAAAGAATACCTGGCCGGCAACCTGGTTCCTTATCAATGGATGGATATCGAAAAAAATAAAGAAGCAAAACGATTGCTTGAAGTGAATAATTTTAATGTGAAGGATTTGCCTGTAGTAGTTTTTGAAGACGGAACTTCACTGCAATCACCTTCAATAAGAGACCTGGCAGCAAAAATAGGATTAACCACCGCTTTAAAAAATGAGGTATATGATGTAGTAATCATTGGCGCCGGGCCCGCTGGTTTAGCAGCGTCGGTTTATGGTGCATCGGAAGGGTTAAAAACTTTACTTATTGAGCGCCAGGCTCCGGGCGGGCAGGCAGGAACAAGTTCCCGGATTGAAAATTACCTGGGCTTCCCATCAGGTGTAAGCGGTTCGGAACTCACGCGAAGGGCGGTAACACAAGCGGCCCGTTTTGGCGCTGAATTTCTTTCTCCACAGGATGTAAAAGCCATACACGAAAAAGATGGATACAAAAAGATCGTGCTTGATGGATGGTACGGAAATTAACACGCGGACTGTTGTAATTACAACAGGAGTGGCTTATCGAAAACTGGATACAAAAGGTATTGAAGACTTTACCGGCGCAGGCATTTATTACGGTGCTGCCATGACCGAAGCAGCCACTTGCAAAGACAAAGAAGTATACATCGTGGGAGGTGGAAATTCTGCCGGCCAGGCTGCTATGTATGTGGCGAAATTTGCAAAAAACGTGTACATAATTATTCGCAAAGACGATCTTACTTCTTCCATGTCGTCTTATTTAATTGACCAGATTAAGGACACAGTAAATATAAAAGTATTGGGTAAGACAGAAGTTAAAGAGGCCTTGGGAAAAGGCCGTTTAGAACAACTGGCAATAGGCTCAGTAGATAATGACAGTGTTGAAACAAAACCTGCGGATGCCTTGTATATTTTTATCGGATCACGGCCTTATACCGATTGGATTGGCAACGAAATTATACGAAACGAAAAAGGTTTTATTGAAACCGGCAGAGATGCCAAAAGCAATGACGCATTTGGTAAATTCTGGAAGCTGCAGCGTGATCCCTACCTTCTTGAAACCAGTGCTCACGGCATCTTTGCCGCGGGAGATGTACGCGCAAATGCTATGAACCGGGTAGCTTCAGCAGTAGGAGAAGGAAGTATGGCTATCAGCTTTGTTCATAAATATTTGGCAGAAGTGTAATTGTAAGGTAGCGGATATCAGGTACTGTATGAAAGTGTTGATGCCAACCATTTTTATGTTTTAGTTATTAAGGAAACTATGCCTGGAGTGCAACTTCAATAGGTTGTGGTTGTTGTTTGCCAGGCAGGACTGTTTTAATTTGCTTGAATTTATTTCTCCGCAGGAACCGAACATGCAACACCCCAATAAGCAACGCGATGATACCTTCTGCAAATACTGTATTTTCTACACCAATATGTTGCGATACGAAACCAATTAATAAGCCACCCAGCGGCTGCATTCCAAAAAATGCCATTGCATAAAGACTGATCACTCTTCCGCGCATAGCCGGGTCAACAGTTGTTTGTATCAATGTATTGCTGATGGTAATCTGCGACATCATTCCAAAAGCGCCTATGGCGGCAAATACCAATGCAAGTGGGTACTAGGTTGTATGTGAAAACAACACAAGTCCGGCGCCAAAAACAAATGTATTAATGGCCAGTATTTTCCTAAGGTTTCTGCCGGGTTTTAATGATGCCAGGAATATTGCGCCGGAAAATGCACCAAGCCCGATAACGCTATCGATAACTCCAAACGTGGATGCAGTTCCGTGAAATATGTCTTTTGCATATACCGGGATAAGTGAACTGAAAGGCAAAACAAATAAACTAATGAGAGCCAGCATCATAATTACAAACGCTATAGAAGGTGTTTTCTTTATATAAGCCAGCCCTTCCCGCAGCTCTCCGAAAATATTTTTAGTATGCTTTTTTGAAACATACCGCGGCAGTTTCATCAGCAACAGTGAAACAATAACTGCAATAAAACTTAATGCATTTAATCCAAAGCAAACGTCATCACCGAATTTCTCTATAATGAGGCCTGCGATGCCCGGGCCAATCAATCTTGATAAATTAACCATTGATGAATTTAATGCCAGGGCATTGGGCAGGTCTCTTCTTATCATCTACCATATCATATACCAGTGATTGGCGGGCAGGCACATCAAATGCGTTAACAATGCCCAGCAGAACACTCAAAACAATGATTTCCCATACCGAATAATTCTTGAAAAATATTAAAGCAGTTAATAAGACCGCCTGTATCATAGATATAACCTGGGTTAGCAATAGCACTTTATAACGGTTATACCGGTCGGATACCACGCCGCCGAGAAATGAAAATAAAAACGATGGAAACATCGTTGCAAACAAGGTAACGCCCAGCATAAACTTGGAATGTGTAAGTGAATATATAACCCAGCTTACCGCTGTTTTTTGCATCCACGTCCCTATTAGTGAAATGGATTGCCCGATAAAATATAACCTGTAGTTGCGGCTTTTAAAAGCGCTGAATGTACTGATCTTCATAATTAATATCCTGTTGTAATGCTATATGCTCATCAATAATATGTCTCAATCAAAGTCAACCAACTTAGTTAACGGCGCTATTGCGCGGCGTAACATATCCTGTTCTTTGAGAGAGCAGGTTTGCCTGTAAAGCCTTATTCAGCCATTCGTCGCGCTCGTTTCTTACCTTATACAATATATTCTGACCTGTCTTTGATAATGATATAATTGATTTTCGTTTGTCTGTCTTCGATAACCTCCTGTTAATAAAACCAAGTTCCAAAAGATGGTTTAAGATTTGCGACATGGATTGGGTAGTTATTTTTTCCATTGCCGCAAGCTCGTTGGGAAAAAGCTCCTTGTGCTGATCCAATAAAGCCAGCGTTGACCGTTCCGTAAGTGATAGATTTTTACCGGTTGTTGATTTAATACGTAACTTTTTTATCAATCGCGTAATCACCATCCGGAGGTCTGTCGCTAACTGGCTGTTTTGTTCCTCGTCCATAATTGTTAAGTAAACTTGTAAGTTTACCTTACAAAATTACGACAAAATTATATCACTTCATTAAAAGATGTGATTGGTTTACTGTTAATAATTAATTGTTACAAATTACTGACAAACGCTTCTTAACGTAAAAGGCAGTACTCTGAAGGAAGCATTTTACTTACATAAAAGCGATTATTTAGAAAGGTGAAGGGCTTATACTCGTCCAGCCTCCATCCACAATTAAAGTTTGGCCGGTTATGTGTTTTGCCTTATCTGAAACAAGGAATAAAGCAGTATTGGCTATATCCGAAACGGAAGCAGGCCGGCCCATTGGAGTTATTGTTGACCAGGTTTTCGAATATTCCGGGTCGTTTGAGGTGCGTTCGGTTACAGTTGCCCCCGGTGCAATGGTGTTCACATTAATTTTATAGGGGGACAGTTCTATCACCAGGTTCTTTGCCAGCATTTCAAGGGCAGCCTTGCTCATGCCGTAAGCTGCGAGATCTTTATGTGCCTGGTGGCCGGTTACAGAAGATGTAAATAATAAAGATCCTCCCGACGCCTGCTTTTTCATTTGATTCGATGCTGCCTGTGCCAAAAAGAAAGTACCGCCGAGATTCACCTGCATCACCCTGAAAAAAGATTCTGGCGGGTAAGTAAAGAAATCGCCGAATAAAGTAATACCTGCATTGGCGATTACAATATCCAGTTTACCAAACTTTTCTACCGCTGTATCCACCATCGTTTGAATAAACTCTGTATCACTGGAATCACCGGCAAGGGCTATGCAGTTTCCACCCGTACCTTCAATAATGCGTTTTACTGCGCTATCTGCTAATGTTTGATCTATATCATTTAAGATAACCTGAGCACCTTCCATTGCGAGATTGTTACCTATTTCAAAACCAATACCCTGGCCAGCTCCGGTTACTATAGCTACTTTATCTTTGAAATTCATAGGACCTTATTTATAGCGGGTCATTGGTCATTGAAACGCCACGCACAGTATGATTGAAATAATGCTAACTGCGAACCACTTACTTACCATTGACCATTGACTAATGACTAATTGACTAATTTTTAATGTGAATCTCTTATAACCTCACTTCCCGAGCCACCTTTTAAAAAATCCATGTCGGCGCCCAGATGCGCCTGTTCTACGTGCGTTTGATACAAATGAACATACCCACGAGGATGGATCTTTTCAGTTGGTTCCCATGCAGCCTTGCGTGTGGCCAATTCTTCTTCTGAAACTTCCAATTCTAAGATCCTTTTGTGTGCATCGAGGCTTATGATATCTCCGTTTTGCACGAATGCGAGATTACCACCCACCGCAGCCTCCGGTGATACATGCAAGACCACCGTTCCAAAACCGGTGCCACTCATTCTGCCGTCCGAGATACGCACCATATCTGTAATACCTTGTTCCAATAATTTTTTAGGTAACGTCATATTGCCAACTTCTGCCATACCGGGATAGCCTTTTGGCCCCACATTTTTTAAGACCATAATAGCAGCTCGCATCAATTTCGAGGTCAGGATCGTCTATGCGTGACCGGTAGTCCTCTATATTTTCAAACACAACTGCTTTGCCAGAATGCTTCAACAATGCAGGGCTGGCTGCTGATGGCTTTATCACCGCACCATCCGGCGCAAGGTTTCCTTTTACTACCACTATGCCCGATTCTGTTTTAAAGGGATCGGCAAGCGTGCTGATTATATGTCGATTATATACTTCGGCCACCGCCGAATTTTCACCAATAGTTTTACCATTGGCCGTTATAGAATCATTGTGAATAATGGAAGACATTTCTTTAATTAAAGCCGGCAGGCCGCCGGAATAGTAAAGATCTTCCATATAGTTTTCACCAGAGGGCTGAATGTTGGCAATTAATGGAATGCCTTGCGAATATTTATCAAAATCATCTATAATTAATTCAACGCCGACTCTGCCGGCAATAGCTAGTAAGTGTATCACAAAATTGGTGGAACCGCCAATGGCTGCATTGATCATAATGGCATTTTCAAAAGCATTGCGGGTAAGTATTTTAGACAAGGTCAGGTCTTCTTTGACCATCTCTACAATACGCCTTCCCGATAGCCGGGAAAGCACTTTACGGCGTGCATCGGCGGCAGGTATAGCCGCATTGTCCGGTAAAGAAAGCCCTAAGGCTTCTACCATTACAGCCATGGTGGAGGCCGTGCCCATTACGGCGCAATGCCCTTGTGTGCGGGCCATACAAGCTTCGGCTTCGACAAATTCTGCTGTTGTTATCTCCCCAAGTTTGCTGGCCATATCGAAGCGCCATATATCAGAAGTGCCAATGTCTTTTCCCTTCCAATGGCCTTTTAACATAGGGCCTCCCGAAATAACAATTGTTGGAATATTTACACTGCAGGCGCCCATCACTAATGAAGGTGTTGTTTTATCGCAGCCGCAAAGCAATACAACTCCGTCAATAGGATTTGCACGAATTGATTCCTCGACGTCCATACTTACCAGGTTACGGTACAGCATGGCAGTAGGTTTAATAAGAGTTTCTCCCAGTGACATCACTGGAAATTCAACCGGGAAACCACCGGCTTCCAACACTCCTTTTTTTACAGCTTCTGCCAAATCCCTGAAATGTGCATTGCAGGGCGTTAGTTCGCTCCAGGTATTACAAATGCCTATGACAGGTTTGCCTTCAAACATATCCTGCGGAATGCCCTGGTTCTTCATCCATGCACGGTAAATAAAACCATCTTTACCTTTGCGCCCAAACCAGTTGCTGCTTCTTAGTTGCTGTTCTTCCATGATTGGATACGATCTGTAGTTGCTATGATTTAAAAATGTTTTTAGAAGCGGAGGTTTGTTTCAAGTCTATCAATTTCTATTACCGGCCTTAAGGTAAATTATTGCACCCCAAAAAACTTGTAAAATGAATTCCTGATTTAACCGAGTTTTGGGTGTTTTCATCATAGAAACATAGGTTACACATAGAGGTGCTAATTCTATTCTATGTGTCGTCTATGTGCCTATCTGCTATGTGGTAAATTTCGAAAATAAAAGCGCACATAAGATTTATTATTAATTCCGGACACCCAAAAATCACGTTAATTTATACAAGCTAACCATTTTCTCAATAACCATTTGATTACAATCTTACTGAGAATTTTAAGTATTTTTTTATTCCGTCTTCCCCCGCTATGATTGGTCTCTCGCGAACCTAAGTACTATTCCATTCCGTCCAATAAATTCCCAATGCCACCTAATATACTTCCTTCCTCTTTGCGGTTAACCGTCGCGTATTGCATCAACCTGCCCGCCAGCCGGCTTATCGGTAGAGATTGGATCCATACTTTACCCGGCCCGGTAAGTACGGCAAAAAATAAACCTTCGCCGCCAAACATAAAATTTTTTATGCCACTGATAAATTCAATATCAAAATCAATTCCTGCGGTATAGGCAACAACACAGCCTGTATCAATTTTTAAGCTCTCCCCTGCAAGTAATTCTCTTTCTACAACATATCCGCCGGCATGAACAAAGCACATTCCATCTCCTTCCAGTTTTTCCATTATAAATCCTTCCCCTCCAAAAATACCTGTACCGAGTTTCCGTTGAAACTCAATACCAATGCTAACCCCTTTGGCCGCACATAGAAACGCATCTTTTTGTGCTAATACTTTTCCATTCAACAATTGAAGGTCTAATGGGATAATTTTACCGGTATAAGGTGCAGCAAAGCTTACTTTCTTTTTACCCATACCAATATTGGTAAAAGCTGTCATAAACAAACTCTCTCCCGTTAGCAATCTTTTACCGGCGCTTAATAATTTACCAAATAGCCCACTACCGGGCTGCTGGGCACTTCCATCACCAAAAATGGTTTGCATCTGGATATCGCTATCCATCATTAAAAAACTACCGCTTTCACCAATAGCCGTTTCGTTCGGATCCAATTCAATTTCTACAAACTGCAATTCTTCGCCATATATTTTATAATCTATCTCATGATTTTTTCTCATACAATCGATTTTTAATTTATTGCAAATTTATATTTTTGAAGATAGCAACAGGTAACCTGATTTTATAGGCGTATTCTGAAGCACGTATACAATAATTTAACAGTTGGATGTTGGAATATTCAAATCGCTTGGTAAAAATCCATTGCTTTCGGCAGAAAACAGGGGGATGTTTAAATAAAGGGAGGCATCCTGAGGCGTTAATCAGAATTCAATCCGGGACTTAGACGCACTGTACAATTCATACCAATCCTGGTTATCCATGTCAATGTCAAATGCGCCTACGATGTTTCTTATTCTTTGTTCGCTTGTGGTGCCAATTAGTGGCAATGCCCCCAATTTTATCAACCATGCTACTGCTATTGATTCGATGTCGGAATTGTATTTGATGCCCAGCTCAATTAATCTCTTTCGAACGTTTATTGCCAAATTATCCTTGCCGTTGGCGATACGGCCGGCGGCTAAAGGCGCCGAGGCAAGTGGCCTCATATACCTTTGTTTTATATAATCGATTTGTCCGTTATCAATAGCAGCCGTATTTAATAAATTAAGTTCGATGTGATTGGTTACGATGGGTGTATTTAAATAGGCTGCTAATAACTGGTGCTGAAAAACAGAAAAGTTGGCTACCCCGATATTTTTTATTTTACCTGATTCCTTTAACTGCTGAAGCGTATACGCCGTTTCTTCAAGATTTGAAATATGATCGAGATGATCTAACAAAAAGATATCTATATAATCGGTTTTTAGTTTAAGCAATGAGTTGTCAACACTTTTTAAGATATGGCTGGCTGGAAGTATCGTAATGATTTATGCGGACACCAGGCTGGCTGGCATCGGGAATCCTTAAGCCACATTTTGTAAATAAAACAATGTCTTCCCTCCTGAAAGATTTACGATCCATTGCTTTTCCAAACAACTCCTCGCAACGATAGGAACCATATACATCCGCATGATCAAATGTATTTATGCCCAATTCAAGACATAAATTTATTATCTTTTCCATAGCTGCTGCAGTGTTATTTCCTTCGACATTCCAGCGGTAAAAACCATAAATAGCAGGTGAAACCTTCGGGCCTGAATCACTTAAGTAAATTTTTTGCATGGCGCTTTATTTTCTTTGGCCGAAATTATTACTTATTAGTGAATTGTCTTACAACCCCTAGATGAAATATAATGTACGCTTTATAAGCTTGGATAATTGTTAGATCTTTAAAAGCCGGCTCAATTAAAATAAGATCCCTACTTGTGCACTCAATCCAACAGATGAAGGTTTGTCATTTCCGGTACGTAAAGGCATTGAAACCGAAATAAAGTAGCTGCCGTATTTTTCTCTTAGAAATATTTTACTACATACAGGAGTTATTCCATAACGTCCGTCGGTTCCGAAAGCAAGTCTTGGTATAAATGTAAATCCGTGTTTATAACGAAACATGAAACCGGGATGAAATAAAAAGTTTGTTACCTTACTTGTGCCATTCTCTGCCCGAATAAACGGAGCAAACTCCAAACTGAATCCTGCCTTGTCACTCTTTAGAAAATTAATTCCAAATGGGAAGCCAACGGTATAGCTTCCTGAAAAATTAAAAGTGGTTCGATCTTTATCAATTGTAATAAGAGGATGTACAATACTTGCATAACATAGAATCTTTGGGTATGATTCTATCTTGCTAATAACCTGCGAAAATCCTATAGAGGGAATAAAAATTAAAAAGTATAAAACTGATATTTGTCTACGCATTTACATAGTGCTACAATAATGGATATAAATTAAAATCGATTGTTACCAAAAATACGTTGTTACCAAAATCTAAATTAAAACCAGCCAGGAATTCTTCGAAATAAAAATAAGCCGGATAAATGAAGTTAGTCGCCACTACTCTTTATGGTATTAAGACATTATCTTAGTCGTTGCTCCATCTATAAGCTCTCTTACGTGCTACATGCCACATCATCTCACTAGAAAGTCAAAAAATTTATCTACCTGATGTGAGGTGCTGGAAATAATATGCCGCCGAATAATAAGTATGCCCATAGCAAGGTCCATGCAATATTAAAAAGCTGTGCGCCAATAAAAGCAAGTGCCGGACGGCCACCCTGCATGGTAACGAGGTCTGAAAACCTTGCTTCCAGGCCAATCGCTACAAATGCGAGTGCAAACCATACAGTACGCAAGCTGTTGAGTATTCCTGCAACCTGCTTCGTAGTGCCTGATGGAATAATAAATGAGAACAGCAATGAAGCCGCAAGGAAGCCAAGTACAAACTTCGGAAACCGCTCCCAGATAATAGATATTCCCTTGCTTTCTGTCGCATCATTTACTGTAGGGTTTTTTTTCAATGTCCACCATGCTGCAATAAAAATTGCAGCAACTCCTATCAATACATTTTGAGAAAATTTTACGATCACCCCGGCCTTGATTGCCAACGGTCCTACAAGTTCTGTAGCAGCAGTTACAGACGCTGTCGTATCTAAAGTTCCTCCAAGCCACGCACCGGCAACTACATCGGGCACGCCAAACTTTTTAATTGCATAAGGCATTATGATCAACATAGGTATCGCGACCAGTAGTACAAGTGATGTAACATAAGAAAGTTTTTTCTTATCTCCCTTAATGGCACCTGCCGCAACAATCGCAGCAGACACCCCACAAATAGAAACAGCGGATGCCAGTATTACCCCAAACTCATCATCTACTTTTAATAAACGGGAAAGCCACATAGAAAAAAACCAAACGGCTGCAACAACTACAACAGCCTGCAAAATGCCGGGAATACCTGCCTGTATAATATCAGTGAATAAGATACTTGTGCCCAGAATAACCAGGCCTGTCTTGATAAAAAATTCTGAACGTGCGGCTTCTTTTAACCAGCCAGGAAGTACGGTAAGGTTCCCAATTAATAAACCTGCAAACAAAGCAAACACAACATATTCGATACCATAATAGCTTATTGTTTTATTCCCTGCAACAATAAGGGAAACGATGCCTACTACAAAAATTAAGACGAAGCCTTTTATGAACCTGCCGGCATTATTCCCGGATAAATAAATGGATATTGAAGAGATAATTAAAAAAATCAAACCTATCCCGGCTATTAATAAAAGATTATGAATTGCAAGAACTTTATTAAACAAGTCTGTAGAATTTGCCCATTGATAAACAGGCAGCGAAAATTTAAAGCCCGGTGATGCAAAGGCAACCAACAGGATAGCTGTGATAATAATTCCACCGATGATTACCGCCCACCAGTCTTCAGTTAACCTGGAAAAGAAAGTTGTTCTTACAACAACATCGTTTTCATCTTTTTCAATTAAAGCAGGTGATTCAGTTATTACGGGAGTATTACCGCTTATGTTTTGAGACGCCATTTTATATTATTTTATTGTTTAAAATTTACATCTGGTTAATGCAAATTCAGGAGGTGCTTTTTATCCACGAGATAATCCTATTTTTTCTTTGAGATTAAATACATCCTTCAATGCTCGTTTTGCAGCATAATAACCGCACATGCCATGCACACCTCCACCGGGTGGTGTGGACGATGAGCAGATATATATTCCCTTTGCCGAAGTTCGATAAGGAGAAAGCTTTATTGCGGGCCTTGTAAATAATTGAGTTATATCAATTACACCTCCGTTAATATCGCCTCCAATATAATTTGAATTGTATGCCTGTATTTCAAAAGTGTTCATGGTATGCTTTGCCAGTATCCTTTCGCGGAAGCCGGGAGCAAAACGTTCTACCTGCTTTTCAATAGCTGCTGTCATATCTGTTTGTGAATTATTCGGTACATGACAATACGCCCATGCTGTATGTTTTCCTTCAGGTGCGCGTGATGTATCAAACAGGCTTTGTTGCGCAAGCAATACAAAAGGTTTTTCATCAATCTTACCTTTTGATGTTTGCAATTCCGAATTGGCAATTTCTGCAAATGTATTTCCTATGTGAACGGTACCAGCCCGCCTGCATTCGGCGGCGGTAAATGGTATGGGGCTATCTAACGCCCAATCAATTTTAAAAACGCCCATTCCGTATCTATACCTGTTTAATTGCCATTTGTATAATGACGAAAATTTTTGTCCCGCTATCTTCAATAGCTGCTTTGGTGTAACGTCAAATAAAGTTGCCCTTGAAGCCGGGAGCTGGTCTAAATTTTGAACTTCAAAACTGGTTTCAATAGTACCGCCTAATGAAATAAAGTAAGAAGAAAGTGCGTTGGCGATGGATTGCGAGCCACCTTTGGGAACAGGCCATCCTTTCTACATGTCCTGTAATTAATAATACTAGTGCAATTGCAGAGGAAGCAATATTGCTAAACGGTTGCATTGAATGTGCCGCCATGCCCGCCCATAGTCCTTTCGCTTCTTTTGTTGAAAATCGCTTTGAAATAAACGAAGCTGATGGTAAAGCTTTCAATCCAAATTTTGCAAGGGCTAACGGATTGTTAGGAAATTGCAACGGTCCCAATATGTCCGGAGCAAGGCCGGGCCAATCTTTCATTAAAGGTTGTATCAGGCTTTTGTAAGCTTTTCCATCACTGCCTAATAATTTCGCAGTTTCTTCTAATGAATTTGTTAGAATTGCAGCGTTGCCTTCGTCGAAAGGATGCGCCGCGGATAACGGCGGATAAATGAATTCCAGGCCATGCTGTTGTAACGGCAGCTTCATAAAAAACGGGGAAGCCGCCGCCAAAGGATGGACTGCAGAACACACATCATGTTTAAAGCCCGGCAGGGTTAATTCTTTTGTTCGTAAGCCTCCACCAACAGTTTCCTTAGCTTCCAGTAAGAGAACAGAAAGCCCGGCATGCTGCATAGTAATTGCTGCGGCTAAGCCATTCGGGCCAGCGCCTACTACTACTGCATCATAATCGCGTTTGATCATGTAAGCTTTTTTACCTCACCCCTAACCCCTTTCCAAAAGAGAGGGGAATGTATCATGAATAAATAGTTTCGTTCAAACATTCAATTTATTTATTTACTAAATCATGAAGAGCATTATCGACCTTTTCATACTCAAACGTGAACTTCTTTTCTTTCAAAATCTTTGACACAACTCTTCTCCCCGTTAAAACAGTTCAGCCTCGGTTCCAATTATCATGGCGCCCATTTTCGTAACAATAACCGGGTTTGGTATACCGATAGGAACGTGGAATGTATTGCGCAATGTCTTCAAGAAATCTTTATTCTTCACAGGAAAGGGACTTGTGCAATGGACTATATCTTTTAGCGAGTCATTGTTTATAGCTTCATCCACTACCTTGATAAAATCTCTTTCATGTATCCAGCTGATATACTGTTCCCCGCTTCCTATCTTACCTCCCAGGCCAAATTTTACGAGCCGGATGAAAGGCTTTAGAAGCCCTTCATCTTTTTGTAATACTAATCCTATCCTTAAAAAGACTTTCCTGGTTTGCGGAGTTTCAATACTTTTAAATGCCGCCTCCCATTGTTTACAAACATCAGGAGAAAATCCATTGCCCGTTTCAGAATACTCATCTTTAATTTCATCGCCGCTGTTTCCAAAAATAGCCGCAGAGCCTGCATTGATCCAAACTTTTGGTGGTCGTATCAATTTATTGATAGCATTGCCAATTACTAATGTAGCGTTTAGCCGCGAATCGATAATCTCTTTTTTATTCTTTACCTTGTGTTGTGTTAATAACAGGGCCGTTACAGCGGCCCTGGTTATTTTAAATCTGCGTTTTTAATCGGCATATATTAACGGCCGGGCCCTTGTAGTTTTCGGAAGAACCGGTAAAACCGAAAGCAATACCGTTCCGGATATCTGAAACATATGATTTATAGCATTAAATTTTTTAAAAAATAAAATTGAACGAGAATGAGGTGGTTTTAAATATAAAATCAGCAACAACCCATGCGCATATAACAACAGGAGAAAGCGGTTTTAGCAGTCATATTAAACCTGAACAAACCTGAATAGAAAGGAGTACTTGTAATCATTGTAAATAGTTGAGCATTATAATTCATATAAAAGCTTTACAATATTCCTGTTAAGACATGGCAAATATAAATTAAAATATTAGTCTACAGAATTTATAGACTAATATTTTTTGTCATTTTTTTATTGCTGAATTAATACGCAATTATTGTTACGGCATAGGTGGCTTGTTTATATTTTTAATTCCATACATTATTCTTATGAAAATTATCAACCCTGTTAATGCGGCCTTAGTGAAGATGCTGCTCAAAAAAAAACGCGTGTGAAGATTTAATATGCATCGGCCCTGCCGGAAATCATTCTTATCCTATTGTTTGATGTTAACTTATTTTTTATTTCAATAATACATAATTTGTTTTCACTATCATAAAAACTTTATTTAGAGAGTGTTTTAAAGATCATATATTTATTCTGACGTTAAATAGTTATGGAAGAAACTCTTCAATCAGCTAAGGTTGCCCGGTCCAATTTAAAAATTGGATTATTTGGCATTGGGCTCGATACCTATTGGCCCCAGTTTGCGGGGTTGAAAGAACGGTTGGAAGGTTATTTGAATGTTGTTGAAAAAAAATTGTCGGCAATTCATCCCGCGATAGTAAATGCAGGTTTAATCGATACTGCTGAAAGGGCTTTTGCAGCAGGTAAAAAATTTAGAACAGAAGACGTAGATATTATTTTTTTATATGTTACTACGTATGCTTTATCATCAACGGTGCTTCCGGTAATTCAAAGAGCGAAGGTTCCTGTTATCATTTTAAATTTAAGCCCCGAACCTTCTATTGATTATGAAGTATTTAATGCGATGACCGATCGCACTAAGATGACAGGCGAATGGCTCGCTTATTGTTCTGCCTGCCCGGTGCCGGAAATTGCCAATGTATTTAATCGCGTCGGAATACAATTTCACCAGGTTACGGGCATGCTTCATGATGACCCGGTATGTTGGAATGAGATAACAGAGTGGGTAGAAGCTGCTATAGTAGCAAACACTATGTTCTATAACCGGCTTGGTTGCATGGGCCATTACTACAGCGGCATGCTTGATATCTATTCTGACATTACACAACAGTATGCACATTTCGGCGGCCACATTGAATTGCTGGAAGTGGAAGAGCTGGCAAGCCTTCGCAAGCAGGTAACAGGAAATGAAAAAAGGGAAAGAATCAAATTATTTTATGAAAAATTTGATGTGCAGCACGATTGTTCTGTGGAGGAAATTGAGAAAGCAGCCATCACTTCTGTGGCGCTTGACCGGCTGGTGGAACTGCACCAATTAGGCTCTATGGCTTATTTTTATAAAGGCACCGGCAATGTTGAAAATGAAGAAGCTATCAGCACTATTATTCTTGGTAATTCTTTATTAACTGCCAATGGTGTACCTGTTGCCGGTGAATATGAAATTAAGAATGCGCAGGCGATGAAGATTATGGATACATTTGGCGCCGGCGGTTCATTCACTGAATTTTATGCGATGGATTATAGAGATGATGTGATTCTCATGGGGCACGATGGCCCCGGTCACATTGCTATTGCAGAAGGCAAAACAAAAGTGCGCCCGTTAGGTGTGTATCATGGTAAGCCAGGCAAAGGATTATCGGTGGAAATGTCTGTAAAAAACGGACCGGTAACATTATTATCTGTGGTGGAAAAGAAGGGCGGCTTAATGCTGCTTGTTGCAGAAGGGGAATCTGTTGCCGGGCCGGTGTTGCAAATAGGTAATACCAATAGCAGGTATAAATTCAGGCAAGGCATCAAAAATTTTGTAAACGCCTGGAACAGTCATGGCCCCGCCCACCATTGTGCGGTCGGTGTTGGACATATAAGTTCAAAAATTGAGAAGTTGGGTAAATTGCTTAATATGGAAGTTGTTAAGGTTGAGTAGTCATAAAAGTCATTGAGTCATTAGTCATTAAGAACGCTTCATAATGACGATTGACTTATTGACTATTGACAATAAAATACTTACTAAAAAAAAACAGATGCAAGTTGTACTGGGAGTTATCTTTCATTTTATCGGTGGTTTTGCCTCCGGCAGTTTTTATATTCCTTATAAAAAAGTAAAGGGCTGGCATTGGGAAAGCTATTGGATTGTCGGCGGCATATTTTCATGGTTAATTGTACCGCCACTGGCGGCCTGGCTTACTATTCCTGGTTTTGCAGCTATCATCAGGCAAACGGATAGCAGTACCCTGGGGATTACTTATTTTTTTGGCCTGTTGTGGGGAATTGGAGGATTGACATATGGCCTCGGCGTTCGCTACTTGGGTGTTGCACTTGGCAGCAGCATAATCCTTGGCCTGTGTATGGTCTTCGGAGCCCTGATACCTTCTATATATTATGATTTCCATCCGACGGATGGCAAAGACACTTTTAGCATGATGGTTAATTCCAGCTGGGGTTTGATCGTTCTTGCCGGACTGGGCATATGTGTCATGGGTATTATCATCTGTGGTAAAGCCGGTACGATGAAAGAAAAGCAACTTAATGCCGTCGCTACTGACTGACTCCCATGGAGTGAAAGTAAAAACTGAATATAAGTTTGCCCTGGGTATGTTTGTTGCAATTGTATCCGGAGTCTTAAGCGCCTGTTTCAACTTTGGGCTGGAAGCCGGTAAGCCATTGTCTATCGTGGCTAACAGTGTGTGGAAAGTGGCTCACCCCGGAGAAGGAGAATTCTTATTTCGCAACAACGTGATCTATGTCGTGGTATTATGGGGAGGGCTCACTACCAATTTTATCTGGTGCATGATCCTGAATGCCCGTAATAAAACCTTTGGGGATTATGCAAATAAGAAAACGCCGCTAACATCCAATTACCTGTTTGCAGCACTGGCTGGTACCATGTGGTTTCTCCAATTCTTTTTTTATGGTATGGGTGAAAGTAAACTTGGCAACGGACCAAGCTCCTGGATTCTGCATATGGCCTTTATCATCCTGGTCGCCAATATGTGGGGATTAGTTTTGAAAGAATGGAAGGGCGTAAATAAAAAAACAACAACAACTATTATTCTAGGAATAATTATAGTTATCCTCTCAGTACTGGTGGTTGGGTATGGCAATTATTTGCATGAGAAATTAAAAAAAGAAAAAGTCGTAACCTATGTCAGTAAAAACACAATTTAAGCATGTAAGCTATTTGTGGGATGAAAATAAGGCCGCAGAACTTGAAGGAGATGAAGTGGCGTTATTAATATACCGTTCTAATCTTTTAGGCGCTGATCTCCGGCTTACCAACTATGGCGGAGGAAATACTTCCTGTAAAGCAATGACGAGAAATCCGGTAACCGGCGAAGAAACCGAAGTGATGTGGGTAAAAGGTTCCGGTGGCGACATTGGAACGCTTAAAAAAAGCGGCCTGGCTGCTCTCTATGTAGACAGGCTGCGAAGCCTGGAAAATGTATACCGCGGCATTGAGCATGAAGACGAAATGGTAGAACTCTTTAACCACTGCATCTATGATCTTTCTTCCAAAGCGCCATCTATTGATACACCCCTGCATGGTTTTTTACCTTTCAAACATATTGATCACCTTCATCCGGATGCAGCTATTGCTATCGCGGCCGCAAAAGATGGCAAGAAAATAACGGAGGAATTATTTAACGGAACTATTGGTTGGGTAGAATGGCAAAGGCCGGGCTTTGACCTTGGGTTGCAGTTGAGAGATTGTCTACAGGCAAATCCGGGCATCCGGGGTATTATGTTAGGCTCTCATGGCTTGTTTACCTGGGGCGATACCGCTTATGAGTCTTACCTGAATACGCTTGAAGTAGTAGAGCGTTGCGCTCAATATATTGAAGATGCTGTAAGCAAACAACCGGCTGTTTTCGGTGGAGTAAAAATAAAAGCTTTACCAAAAGAAGAGCGCTTAAAACAAGCAGCAAACTTGGCGCCGGTGTTACGTGGCTTTTGCTCTAATAGTGATGCACAGAACCCCCTTTCGGGGGCAGGGGGGTGATTGGACATTTTACCGATGATGATCGTGTTTTGGAATTCATCAATTCAAATGAGCTGGACCGGCTTGCTCCGATGGGTACCAGTTGCCCCGATCACTTTCTTCGTACTAAAATCAGTCCCCTGGTATTGGATCTTGATGAGGCGGAAGACCTTACCGATTTAACTGCATTAAAGGAAAAGCTGCAGCCGCAATTTGAGGCATACAGGAAAATGTACCAGGATTATTACAATAATTGTAAGCATCCAAACAGCCCCGCGATGAGAGATGCAAATCCTGTCGTAATCATTTATCGCGGAGTGGGTATGTTTACTTTTTCAAAAGACAAACAAACGGCCCGGGTGGCATCAGAATTTTATATCAATGCAATAAATGTCATGCGCGGCGCTGAAGCAATTTCTGAATATACATCACTGCCAAGGCAGGAAGCATTTGATATAGAATACTGGTTATTGGAAGAAGCGAAATTGCAACGCATGCCCAAGCCCAAAGCATTGAGTGGAAGAATTGCATTAGTAACAGGCAGTGCCGGCGGCATTGGAAAAGCAATCGCCAAAAAATTTGCAGAAGAAGGCGCCTGTATAATAATAAATGATATTAACGCAGAAAGAATGGAAGGTGCAATGGCGGAGTTCGAAAAACAATTTGGCCGCGATACTGCTGCATCTGCCTTACTCGATGTTACAAAAGAAGATACTATTGAAAAATCATTTAACGATGCTTCTTTGGCTTTCGGTGGCGTTGATATTATTGTAAACAACGCAGGGATCAGTACTTCTAAAGCATTACTCGACCATACAATTGCTGACTGGGACCGGCTATACGATATCCTTGTGAAAGGCCAGTTTTTGGTATCAAAAGCCGCTGTAAAAATTCTACGCAAACAAGGCATTAGGAGGGGATATTATTAATATCGTATCTAAAAATTCTATAGTGGCAGGCCCGAATAATGCAGGATATGGATCTGCAAAAGCAGCACAGGCACATCTTACCCGGTTGCTGGCGGCCGAACTGGGGCCGGATAAAGTTCGCGTAAACACCGTAAACCCTGATGCAGTAATTGCTGACTCAAATATCTGGGCCGGCGGTTGGGCCGAAGGGCGCGCAAAAGCTTATGGTATTAGTGTAGAAGAGTTGCCTGCTTACTATGCCAAACGCACGCTGATGAACCAAACGATTTTACCCGAAGATATTGCCAATGCATGTTTTGTATTTGTAGGCGGCTTATTAAATAAATCAACAGGCAATATATTGAATGTGGATGGTGGAGTTGCTGCAGCATTTGTAAGATAAACCAGGTTCAAGGTTCAAGGTTGAAAGTTCAATGTTAAGCAGCTGTCTTCAAACCTTCAACCTTGAACCTTCAAACTTCTGAACTAACTTCAAGTTCTATGCACCGGATCGCTTTTAAAATGCAGTTACACAAAGGCTTTGAAGACGAGTATAAGAAAAGGCATGATGAAATATGGCCCGAATTACAAAGCCTGTTGAAAGATGCCGGGATAAGCGACTATTCTATTTTCCTCGATGAAACAACCAATAGTTTATTTGGGGTGATGAAAGTAAATGATCCGGAAAACTTAATGATCTTACATCATCTCCTGTTATGCAAAAGTGGTGGAAATATATGGCAGATATTATGGAAAGCAATCCTGATAATTCACCCGTTAGTACCTCTTTAAAAGAAGTTTTTTATCTACCTTGATCAGCATAAACGATTGCTATGCAAATAGAAAAACATACAATTCAGGAACATAACGAACGCAATTTGCAGCAGCATAAACGCAGGTTTGAATATGTTGCTGCTGACGTTAAAAATATTGATGAGATATTACGCAAAGTAACAGACTTTCAAATTGCCATTCCAAGCTGGGCATTGGGTACAGGAGGCACAAGGTTCGGTCGTTTTTCCGGTGGCGGCGAACCGCGTACATTGGAAGAAAAAATTGAAGACATCGGTTTACTGCATGCGCTCAATACTTCAAGTGGCGCAGTTTCATTGCACATTCCATGGGATATTCCAGGCGATGTAAAAAGTATTCAAACAATTGCCGCACAATACGGGGTACGCTTTGATGCGATGAATTCTAATACTTTCCAGGACCAGCCAGGGCAAAAATACAGTTACAAATTTGGTTCGTTACAGCATGTGGATAATGCAGTCCGCAGGCAGGCAATTCAACATAACATCGATGTAATTAAACAGGGTGTTGAATTGGGATCAAAGGCGCTGACTGTATGGCTGGCAGACGGATCCTGTTTTCCCGGGCAACTAAATTTTAGAAGAGCTTTTCAGAATACATTGGAAAGTTTACAGGAAATATATGCAGCGTTACCCGGTGACTGGAAATTGTTTGTCGAATACAAAGCCTATGAACCTAATTTCTACTCGACTACCAGTAGGTGATTGGGGACAATCATTACTCTATACCAGTAAACTTGGTGACAAAGCCTACACACTCGTTGATCTCGGGCATCATTTACCCAATGCCAACATCGAACAGATTGTTGCCTTACTGTTGAATGAGGGGAAATTGGGCGGCTTTCATTTTAATGACAGCAAATATGGTGATGATGATCTTACCGTTGGAAGCATTAATCCTTACCAGTTATTCTTAATTTTTAATGAACTTGTTGAAGGTATGGATGCGAAAGGGATGAACCATGCGACTGACCTGGGCTGGATGATTGATGCATCACACAATGTAAAAGACCCGCTGGAAGATTTGCTGCAATCTGTTGAAGCGATAAAAATTGCTTATACCCAGGCATTGCTGGTTGATACTAAAGCATTAGAGAATGCACAGGAAAATAATGATGTGACATTAGCACAGGAAATTTTGCAGAAAGCATATCGTACCGATGTTCGTTCAATAGTTGCTGAAGCGCGTTTACAAACGGGCGGTGCATTAGAGCCATTGCAACTATTCAGGCAGGAAAATAAAAGAGAGCAACGAATAAAGGAAAGGGGACAGAAGGCTGTGGCGACAGGGCTATGAGTTAACTTTCAACTAAGTATGTACCGCAAGTAATATACGGACAATGACCTTGGCCGGTAACATAAAGAAGCCCGCATTGAAATGCAGGCCGTTACGATTGCTTGACTATGAGAAAAAATTAAGGGCTGGTTGCCCGTTCACCTTGAATACATAGGATAAACGGTTCCGCTCCAATAATAAGGTTGCAGTTAGTTTTGGTAATGCCCGCAGGTCGAATTAAATAACGTTGAAGTTTGCCGGCCTTATACTTTCTAATGAGTCCCCGGTTTATTCGATTGCTTCTCAGGCCATACCAACCTATTATTAATTCGAAGTAAAAATGCATATAACTTAAACCAGGTGAAAGCGTTTTTTCCCCCTGACTAATACCGTATTTTCCCCGTTCTCTATTTCCGGAACAAGTATGTTTAACCTTTAAGAGAAAGTAGAATTGTTTTGTCGCGTATAACAACACCAGGACTTTCTTATCAGTAGCAACATCTAAGTTGCTCAGGAATTAAAGCAAAGAAGAAAACTAATTGGTGAAAAGTGTATAATTCGTGGCAACTGCATTTCTCATTCAATCCGTAGAATTTCTGCAATCTATGGCAATGGCTTTTCCTTCGATCCGCAGAAGTCGCTGGCTTCAATGCAACGCGTTTTACGCCCTTAATCCGTGAAAATCTCTGTAATCTGTGGCAACTGGGTTTGCTACCCATCCGAAGAATGATTTATACACAATTTATTGATACGAACTATCAATATCACACTTCATTGATATTAAATGCATAATTTCCTGTCAGTGTTTGCCCACAAATATTTGCCATGATGTTACAACAAAGTACAAAACGACTGCTTTCATTGGATTTTATGCGTGGCCTTATTATGGTTTTTCTCATGCTCGAAAGCGCTGGCTTGTATGAGAGCCTTTTTAACGTAACCGGTGGCAACAGTATTCAAACTGTTATTCAACAGTTTTTCCATCATCCATGGCATGGATTGCATTTTTGGGATTTAATACAACCCGGTTTTATGTTTATGGCAGGAACGGCCATGGCCTACTCGTTACAACGCCAGCAACTTAATGGAGTGAGCTGGGGCCAATCTTTTCGTAAAGTATTAAAGCGCTCCTTCTGGCTATTTTTCTGGGGTGTGCTGGATTATGCGGTCCGTCAAAAAGGGCTTTCATTTGAATTATGGGATGTATTAACCCAATTATCTTTTACTACGTTACTTACTTTTTTAATCTTCAGATGGTCGTATACAGCGCAAATAATTTTTAGCATTGGGCTGTTGGTATTAACTGAAGTTCTTTATCGTTACACTCATGTGCCCGGCTTCGATCAGCCATTTACTGACCAGCATAATTTTGGGAATTATGTGGATCTCCTGCTCATGAACACAATAAATAAGGGCGGCTGGGTAGCTATTAATTGTATTCCTACGGCCGCACATACAATTTGGGGCGCACTTGCAGGCAAATTGTTATTATCAAATAAACCCGGGAAAGAAAAAGTAAAATGGCTTTGTATTGCAGGCGTTGCCGGACTAATTATCGGTTATAGCATGGATCTTACCATTACACCCATTATTAAAAGGATTGCTACCAGTTCTTTTGTACTGGTATCCGGCGGATGGTGTTTACTGGCTCTATGTTTGTTTTACTGGTGGATTGATTTGCGGCACCACACAAAACACCTGCAATTTTTTGTGATAGTTGGAATGAATTCTTTATTCATTTATCTTTTCTTCGAAATCGTGGGAGATCGCTGGTTTAATGGTTACATTGGCACCATAACAAACAGTTTGATGGGTATGGCTGGCGTATCGCCTGCTATAATGGGCATTATTACCTCTCTGGTTATCTTTACATTGGAATGGCTTCTTTGCCGGTTCCTATATACAAAAAAGATTTTTTTCAAGATCTGAGAGGGGCGTGGCCGGGAACAATCTGGCTCTGTGCCGGGATCTTGCTATTTCTATCTTACCTGCCAAGGCTGGTTTCAAAATTTTGAGCAATATTGTAAAATGTCAGCGCTTCTGCGACTGTTAACCCGCTTCCAATTGTGGCTAATGCACATTCCCTTTCTCCCCCGGAAGATGCTCCCGCAACGGTTCCCAGAAGAATGGGATAACCTGTAGATCCCTCAACCGGCGCTGTGCTGCTTGAGCTTTTTACCTGCCCGTTTTCGTATTTGCTGATGCCTGATGCCGTGGCCGAAAACATGAATAAGCCTTTGGTATTTGAAGGCGAAGGGTTGCGATCGTAAAAGCCAAACCATACTGAGGCATCGCTCGTATGATAAATTGCTACCTCGTTATACGGTGAAGCCTTGTCATAGCAGCCCATGTCATAGCCACTTACCGTATTTTGTGTTCCCGAATAATACGAAATGCAATTGTCGTTATAAGATAACAATGCATCACTTAAGTGCGTGTCTGCAAAATCAGCAATAGTGGGAAACAATACGCCGGTAGCGGCAAAAGCAGGAACGCCATTAAACGTGAGCCTGTAAGCGGCATCTGAATTTATTGGGTTTTTTAAATTCCACTTAGTGGTAGCCGCCGTGCCACCAACCATGGGATATATTGCCATAAACTTGCTCCACAATGAAGAATCCTTCAATTGCACTACGAAAGTATTGATGGCTTGTCTTTGTGCCGAATCGGTGATGCCCGCACTATCAATAAATTTCAGTGCATCTGTATCATAAATAAAGGGGGGTATAGAAGTATCATTGTCTAAAAACTCTTTTTGACAGGACGAACAAAAAGCACAAATAAAAAACACAACCATCAATTGCAGAATATTCTTCATAATTTTATTTTATACTATATGATAAGTTAGCCTAAAAAACAATGCCGCAATCTCTTTACCTAAATTTTTGCCACACCTCTTAACTCTTTGTACATCTCTGCGGGCTTCAACTAATTACCAAATATCTCAAATATTAATTAATATACATATATTCCCGGCAGAACTTTCATGAGATACACTAAAATTATGCCCGGTGCACTATTTAATAATATTGTTTGTTAAATATTGGTACAGATAACGTGGGTATCAAGGGCTCTCACCTGCAATTGGACTGCTTTATAGCAGGTGAGGTTTAACGCTTGAATAATACCGGCATAACCCGACCCTCTATAAACAACCCGATTTCAGTTTTAGCCGGCACTAACAACATTCGTCATTTGCGTACTTTCTATTGTTGAGTGGCAAAGATGCCGCTTATTTGCCCGGCAATTCTCATTCCTGTTGCACTGTATTGGCATCAATGTATGCCCAATACATGCCACGCTGTTAATAGAACGATATCTGGCATAAATTATTTTATTACAGATGCTCCCGCTTCAGCTACTTTTTGATCTTGCTTCACGAAACCGCCGCTTACGCCGACGCCGCCAATGATATTACCTTGCCCGTCTTTTAAAACTACACCGCCCGGAAATGAAATTAATCCACCATTAGAGATCTCAATACCATACAGGTCTTCACCCGGTTGAGACAACTTACCTAATTCGCCACTATCCATGTCAAAGTAATTAGCTGTTTGCGCTTTTTTTATAGCAATATCCTTAGAGCCCAGCCAGGCACCGTCCATACGAATGAATGCTACGAGGTTGCTTCCCCGGTCTACCACCGCAATATTCATAGGAACTTTAATATCGGTTGCTTTTTCTTTAGCAGCCTTGATTACCTTTTCCGCCTGTTCCAACGTTATGTTCATATTTTTATATTTTATTTTCAAAAATGAGCGCTAAAATAGTACACGTTCGCTAATTAATTCCGGTGATGCAAAATTTTTTTTGAGCTAAATCTAATCGCTAAAACTAAAGTCGGGCACTGTATCGATTTATGGCACAATATTCTATCTATTAAATAACTAACAACAGTAGTATGAAAAAGAAATTAGTCATCTTATTGATACCGGTTCTATTGCTAAAATTTAACGGGTCTTGCCAGGACAGTTTGCGTACCAGAAACGATAAGCCGGGTACTCCACAATCATTAAGGACCACGAGCAATGCGCCGGAAAGCCAGGTGAAAATAATCAATCCGGCCACGATCCCAAATCAAGCCATCGATCATGGAGCTACAGAAAGTAACCACGTATCGAACACAGGGGAACATACAAATGGTACCGTGGTATCCCCGCCACAGGCAACAACAGGTAACAATGGTACCGGCAACAAAAACAGTACAATTTTCGATACCACCAAAAGCAGGAAGAGTAACATAACAAATCCAATTCGCAGATGACCTGGTATTTTATCACACCCTTAATTGACCGGTGTAACTTTGATGAATTATTATTTGAGGCAAAACGTGGGGCCTGCCTTTCCTGTGATTCAAGCCATTAATCTCCCAGGTATTCCCTGTAGATGCTGATGGGCTTACAACACTGCTGATGGCATACCTGTTATCTTTAATAATTTAAGGCTCCGGATCAAACCGTTAGAATATTGTTTCGTCGCGAATGTCATAAGTTTTACACAGTACTCCGCCTATTTCTATATTAAACTATAATGCACATACTTATAGCCCCAAATGCCTTTAAGAATAGCCTAAATGCTTTAGAAGTGGCTGAAGCCATAGGGAAGGGATTGCATCAAAGTAAATTGGATTGCAGCCTTGACTATTTTCCTATTGGAGATGGCGGCGATGGAACAGCGGCTTTGATAATACAAAAGCATAAGGGGCACATGATGAATGCCGAAGTGCACGATGCATTGGGAAGGAAGATCCTTGCTCAATTCGGCTTAATAAATAACGGCACAACCGCCGTCATAGAATTAGCACAAGCGTCAGGAATGAAATTATTAGGGGCCCACGAATTAGATCCATTGCATGCTACAACATACGGCACCGGCGAGCTCATACAATTTGCATTGGATAAAGAAGTCAGCCGGCTCATCCTGTGCATTGGCGGGAGCGCAACAGTTGATGGCGGAACGGGCTTATTACGAGCGTTAGGAGCCCGGTTCCTCAATAATCAAAACGAAATTCTGAAAGGCTTACCGCAAAGCCTGGTTGATCTTGCCACCATTGATCTTCGGGATTTTGACAAAAGAATATTGAATTGTGAGCTAATAATTCTTTGCGATGTAAAAAATAAATTGCTGGGCGAAGCCGGTGCCGCAAAAATATTCGGGCCGCAAAAAGGTGCATCCCCGGATGTAATACAACTGCTGGAGGCAGCGCTAACAAAATTTAACGACATAACATTGCAGGTTACAGGCAAGGATATGGCTTCCCTTCAATATGGAGGTGCCGCCGGCGGTGTGGCCGCAGCGCTGTCGGTATTTTGTAACGCAAAATCGGTAAATGGAATAGACTACTTTCTTAAAATAAATGCTTTCGACGAGGTATTACAAAGAGCAGATCTTGTTATAACCGGTGAAGGAAGTATAGACGCGCAAACCTTAAATGGGAAGGGCCCGTATGGAGTCGCCCTGAAAGCGAAAGAAAAAAATATCCCTGTCATCGGCATTGCTGGCAAAATACCACTCGCCGAAGATGACCAACTTCAGAAACACTTTGATGTACTGCTGGCAATTAATAATGAGCCGTGTGAAATGACGGCCGCAATAAAAAATACAAAAGATAACCTGGTACGTACCGCGAGAGCTATTGGTGAAATGTTAGCAATACAAGGAAGATGAAATAAAAAGTACTAATAAGCTTTTGACCCAATATTTGAGATTTAGGCTGGGATTACTTAAAAAAAATAAAAACTTAAGATTGAAAAGACGGTTGCCGTAACTGCGATTTTTTCCTGTAATCTGCGGGGAGCATCCTGTATATTTCATAAATTGACGATAAAAGAACTGCAGGCATTCGTAGCCGCATGCGTAGCCAATTTCATTCGCGCGCATATCAGTTTCTGACAAAAGTTTACGCGCCATTTTCGTACGGTATTCATTTAAAAAGCTGAAGAAAGGTTTTTTTGTAGTCTGGCTAAAAAACTTTGAAAAAGCACCTTCGCTCATATTCACCAAAGCAGCAGCCTTAGCCAGGGTAATTTTTTCCGAATATTTTTCCTTTATAAATTGGCACACTATATCAATGCGGGAATTGGGAATATCAGTATTAAGTGAAAATTCCTGGTCACAAAGTATCCTGAACTCATTGGATTTTGCAAGGTCATTCAACAATTGTAATAAAAGAACCAATTTCTCAAAGGGAGGAAGTATAAGCAAGGCAGATTGCTTTCTTTTAATTTCCTTGCCTATATATTTATCAAATTTGATTCCTTTTACAGACAACTCTAATAACCGGCGGATGTCTTTGAATTCAGGGGTTAAAAGCCATTGCTTTCCGAGGAAATCTTCTCCCCATTGAATAACTAGTGAAGAATAATTGTAGGGTTTTTTGCTGGTATTTTGCCACCGGTGGGGAATACTGGGCGCTAATAGAATAAGGTCGCCTTCTTCAAAATCACCGATATTATTACCTACATATCTCGTCCCGTTACCTTTAATAACAAAATTCATTTCATAATTCGGATGATAATGCAAAGGCGCATTTTCATCGCCCTGGCTTTTTAAAAAAACCGAAGAAGAGTTTTGAGGAAGTAAGAGGTGTTCAAAATTCGCCCTCATAATTGGAATGTTTTGGAATATTAAAATTATGAATAATTAGCAGTAACCCGAAAACTAATATGCCTGCCGGGGATGCAAATTTTCCACGAAGATCGAATGAAACGAAGATAGCTATTTCTTAAAAAAATATAGCCAAGGTTTCGGAGATAAAGCTAAAAACAAAATAAGTGAATTATTAGTCATAATTGTGGAGTTTTAATGATTCCGGTTAATATAGTTTTGTTTTATTGATGGAGAAAATAGCTTATAATTCTACAAACCCCAGGTGAAACAGGGCAAACGGAGTGAACCAATAATCAAATAAAAAATGGAAATTAAAAACCCATCCTGGCGTTGGGGAACCTTGCTGCTGGTTTCACTTTCCTTATCAGTTGGTTGGGGAATTCGCGGAAATTTTGGGCATGAAGATGGGGCTGCATTTGCAGGTTGTTTAGCTGCAATTGCGGTGGCTTTGTTATCAGGAAGACAGGATTGGCGTGACCGTGTTTCTTATTTTGCATTTTTTGGTGCATTGGGATGGGGATTTGGTGGTTCTCAATCCTATATGCAGGTGATGTCTTATACCGAAAGCGGGCAGGCCCTTTCCCAATGGTATGGTTATTTCTGCCTTTTTATAATCGGCTTTTTGTGGGCAGCGATGGGAATAATCGGAACGGCTTTTCCGGCCGTAGCACCTTTAGAAGTAATAATTAAAATTTTCAAGCCACTGCTCTTTATTTTTGGAGCATGGATGCTACTTCACATTATTGAAGATCCTGTTTCAACATGGTTAGAGCCTAAAGCGCAATTTGATTCAACCTGGCATCGGCATGAAAACCCACTCTATTGGTTTGATTCTAATTACTTGTCCGCTATTTTCGCGTTGCTCGGAGCAGGTGCTTATGATTTATGGGAGCGGCGGGGTAAGAGGAACAGGCTTTTACTGCCGGTTTTGCTATAACCGGCGCTTTAACCGGTTTCGGAACACAATTATTATTAAGAGCCGCGGGATGAGAAGAACGTTTTGCATCATCTCTTACTTATCTCCAGGGCGATCCAACCTATATCAAACCTTTGACCGGGCAACATGCTTACGCTGCATCTGATCTGCTGAATAATTGGCCCCAGTTTTTTAGTGATTATCCACAACACATTGGCTGGCTCATCGGGTTAATTGCAGGTATAACGGCTTACTTTCTTATTTATGGAAAGTTCAGGAATGGCGCTTCTTTTTTTGTTTATATGGCGGGTGGTTTTCTTATCTCATTCCTGGCTTTTCCCGTTTTAGGAGGTAATTTGTTTACCGCGCATGGAGGTTTACGTATGACACCTCCGCGTGGAGACAACTGGGCCGGCATGATTGGAATTTTTGGCGGGGGCAGTATCTGGCTTGTGGCGACATAACCTGCGCCCGGTAGCATGGGCTTCGCTTATTGGCGGCACTATCGGGGGCTTGGGATTTGCAGGCGCCCAATTTTTTAAAACCAGTTTGATATCATTTGGCAATCCAAAAATCCTGGAATGGAAAGGCATTGTTGCCGGGAACACCCCGATTTAATGAAATTTCTTCGGCCTGGGCAAACTGGCAAAATCAAAACTGGCATAGTTTCTTCGAACAGACTTACGGCTTTATAAATGGCATCGCCGTTGCCGTTGCATTAGGACTGCTTGCCTCGAGGATAAACCTACACAAAAAAGAGGATTTGTTTAATGCAGAATATTTCAAAATCCGGCAGGTGGACACGAGGTCTTTTCTACACTTTTTGTTCTTTTGGGTGTTACCTATTTTAATGTCGCAGGAAATGTAGAGGTCTGGAGCAAGGCATTGAAACATGATAATTGGCAAACAGTTACAACTTTACCGGAGGGTACCGGCAAAAGACGGTTCCGGCGCAATGGGACGCGCCATTATTGGGGCGACTCCCGGGAATGGATTTTTTACACTTGTCACCGGAAGGGTGGTTTAATTTATCATGGCTTTTGTTAGTAATTGCATGTATAATTATAACTGTCCGGCACCTGCGACAGCCGCTTTCAATCATTCCCAAAACTTCGCTCGGCAAAGGGCAACTTGATATTTATTATTCTTCTCTGGATAATGGTCGTTGCAAATTTTGACCGCGAACTACCCGGGTTTACCTCCACACGTTTATTAACAGAATGGATCATTTTTGTCAATGCCCTGACCATTACTATTTTGTATTGATATTACCCGGTGAATTGGAAAAGACAATTATTAAAGCGCATGAAAATTATGAAAGGCCCTATCAAAAAGCCTGGCTTATATCAGGTGTCGCAGTACTTGTTTCAAGTTTTCTTTTTACCGGAATAAACCGGTTGATGTATCACTATCCCGCTGCTGAAAGAATTGAATTATTAAAAGATAAACAAACCCGTTTTGGTACAGAAGCAACCTGGCGTTCGAGGCCGAATCTTAAAAATGCCAGGGGCCAATAGGCATTAGAATGTGCTATAGGCGACGTATCGCGCAGAATTAAAAAATATATAACCGCCAGAATGATCTACAGTGTATGAATAAAATTTTTATTAAAACGATTTTACCTTTTTTATTACTGCTGTATGGCAATTTTCTATCAGCACAAATAATAAATTTAAGCAAGGCTTCTATCATGGCTTCTTCAAAAATAGCTCATCCGGTAAGGGAAACGGCGATAAGGGTTTTGCAGGAAGAGGTAGCCCAACGCACTTTTATCAATCTTCAGCTTATTTCAAAATTGGAACAACAATCCTGTTATTGTTCTGGCATCAGTAAAAGATGATGAAATTAATGGGATGCCTGTCCCAAAACGTTCAGGAGAAAACCTTCCCGAAATAAAAGCGGAAGGTTTTAGGATAGTCGTTGACCAATCACACGGAAAAGATATTCTCTGGCTTATTGGCGCTGACGAAAGAGGAATAATTTTTGCCATCGGCAATTTTCTGCGAACTGCGGAGCTTTCGAAAAAGAAAATACTATTCAATAAAATAAATGAGATAGCAACTTCGCCTGCTTATCCCATTCGCGGGCACCAGCTTGGCTATCGAAACACGGCTAATTCCTGGGATGCGTGGACCGTAAATCAATTTGAAAAATATATACGTGACCTTGCCTTGTTTGGAACAAACAGTATTGAAAATATTCCTTTCCAGGATGATGCACCCGGTCCTAATATGAAAGTGCCGCGCAAAGAGATGAACCGCAGGATGAGTGAAATCTGCAATGATTATGGACTTGATTATTGGGTTTGGACTCCCGCAGACGTTGATCTGTCAGACAAAGCCAAGTTTGAAGCCGAGGTAAAAAAGCACTGCTGACTTTTATAAAGAATGCCCGCGGCTTGATGGTGTCTTTTTTCCCGGAGGCGATCCGGGTGATAATGATCCACGGTATGTAATGCCATTTCTTAAAAGGATTGCAGCTGAACTTAAAAAATATCATCCCAACGCCGGTATATGGATATCATTGCAGGGATTTAAGGATTCACAGGTAGATTATTTTTATGAATATCTCACAGAAAATAATCCCGGGTGGCTGACGGGTGTGGTCTCCGGCCCAAGCAGCCCGGATCTCGCAGAAACGCGTTTTAAGTTACCTGGAAAATACAAACACATCTCTTATCCTGACATTACGCATACCGTTCGTTGCCAGTACCCCGTACCCGATTGGGACCAGGCGTTTGCCTTAACTGAAGGCCGGGAAGTTTGTAATCCGCAACCCTTTTATTATGCGAAGATCCATAACCGCTATGCTCCTTTTACTGATGGATTTATTTCTTATTCTGATGGCGTGCACGATGACGTAAACAAAGTTATCTGGAGCCAATTGGCCTGGGATCCAAAGAAAGATGTTAACCAAATCATTGAAGAATATGCCCGTTATTTTTTCGGGCCATCGTTGGCAGCGCCTGCTGCAGGAGGAATTTTAGCCCTTGAACGAAATTGGGCCGGGCCATTAGAAGCAAACGGAGCAGTAGAAACAACCTTTGCCTTTTGGCAAAATCTTGAATTGAAAAATCCAGGATTAAAAGATAACTGGCGCTGGCAGCAGCTTGTGATGCGCTGTTATTACGACACTTATACAAGGCGAAGGAAATTATATGAACAGGCTCTTGAAAAGAAGGCGAATGCAGTGCTTGAAAAGGCGCGCTGCCGTTGACGCAGATAAGGCAATGGACGACGCTTTAACTATCGTAAATGAAGCGGACAAAAATCCCGTTTATCCTGAATTGAGACAAAAAATTGTTGATTATTGTGCTGCCTTATTTAAATCAATTGGCATGCAAACCAGTGTAAAGAAATACAATGCAAGCGGTGAAGAGCGTGGAGCTATCCTTGATTTTCTCGACTATCCTTTAAACAACCGTTGGTGGTTGTCTGATGAGTTTGCAAAAATCCGTAACATGAAGTCGGAACAAGAGAAACTTGCCCGCCTTAAAATCATCTGTACCTGGGAGAACCCCGGCAACGGAAGTTTTTATGATGATATTTCAAATGTATCGAATGAGCCACACGTTCAAACCAGGTCTGACGATGCAACAGATATTGCCTGGTGGGATAATGGCATGAGCCGGAAACGCTTATCTACGCAAACATTTCAGAATTATCCCAAACTAACTTATGAAGATCTTGATCCCAAAGGGCATTATATTATCAGAATTGCCGGTTATGGAGAAGCTTTATTGCGAATTAACGGGCAGCGCGTTGATCCTGTTGTTTATAATAAAGGGCTTGAAGAATTCAAGGAATTTCCGGTGGCAAGTAAATATATATCCGGCGGTAAAATTGATGTCACATTTGATGAACCTGAAGAATCAAAGCTTAACTGGCGGAATAAGTCAAAAATTTGTGATATATGGTTGTTGAAACAGGAGTAGTGAATGATAATTACAATAGACAATGAGCACGTTATTGCGAGAAGTTTTCAGGGATCTTGAGAAACTTCGTGACAATTTCTTAGAAACTACCTGACTGCATGTTGCATCATTCATCTTTAAAGATTTTAGAAATGTATTTAAAGCGATCTATGGCAGCCGTTCTTTTGTGGATGTTGATTTATCAATCGACACCTGCACAAAAAGCAGATTTTTCACATGCCGTGATCTTTTCGCCCGGGCAAGATAATGCGCAACTGCAGGAAGCGGTTGTTGTTTTGCAACAGGTAATAAAAGAACATAGCAATATTCTTTTGCCTGTTGTGCACGAAAGCTCAGTACAAACGATAAGCCGCTTATTGTCGTGTGCACAGCTACGCAGGAAGCCGCTTTGCCAAAAACTTTTTATGCATCCTTAAATAAGCTTCCGGTAACCGGCAAAGATGGGTATAAGATAACTTTTCTTAAAGATGAACAAACGATTTTAGTTGAAGGGCATGATGAGCGCGGAGCATTGTATGGTATTGGGTACCTGCTTCGCAAAATGGAACTGCGCAAGGGCCAGATTCTTGCTACCCGAAAATTTAAATATTTCTTCTACGCCCACTTATCCAATTCGCGGGCACCAGTTAGGATACCGCCCAAAAACAAATGCTTATGATGCATGGTCTGTTGACCAGTTCGATCATTATATCCGCGACCTCGCGCTTTTTGGTGCCAATAGTATTGAGATCATGCCACCCAAAACAGATGACGATTATAGTAACAGCCACATGAAGCTTCCGGCCATTAAAATGATTGCCGAGCAATCGCGTATTTGCAAAAAATATGGGCTCGATGTCTGGATGTGGTATCCAAACATGGGCAACAATTACACTTCTCCGGATTCAATTCAGAAAGAATTAGATGAACGAAGCAACGTTTTCAAAGTATTGCCGAAGCTCAATGCACTTTTTGTTCCGGGTGGAGATCCCGGAGACCTTGAACCAGGTGTTTTGTTTAGCTTGGCTGAAAAGAGCTCGCTGTTGTTTTGCATCAATACCATCCGCAGGCCAAAATATGGGTTTCGCCGCAGGTTTTTCGCCCATCGCAAAAATGGTACAATGCATTTTATAAAGAGGTTAACCGCAAATACCCGTGGTTCGGTGGTGTAGTCTTTGGCCCGTGGGTAAAAGAACCTATCCGGGAAATACGGAAACTTGTAAATAAAGATATTCCGATAAGAAATTATCCTGATATCACGCACAGTTTAAGTAGCCAATACCCGGTACCGCAATGGGATCTCGCTTATGCTATTACGCTAGGCCGGGAATGCTATAATCCCAGGCCCTATGATGAAAAACAGATTCAAAATGTTTTTGCAAAATATACCGCAGGGAAGCATCAGTTATTCAGAAGGAATTAATGATGATGTAAATAAATTCGTGTGGAGCGGCCAGGATTGGGATCCCAACAACCCCCGTAATAGAAACACTTCGTGATTATGCAAGATTGTTTATTGGCCCTGATTATACCGAAACAGTTGCAGACGGCATTATCGCCCTTGAGAAAAATCTGAAAGGGCCTCTATTGGCTAACACTGGCGTTGACAGTACCTTACAACAATGGCAGAATTTGGAAAAGAATGCGCCTCCTGAAGTGTTGAGCAATTTCAGGTTCCAGATGGGATTGCTGAGGGCTTATTATGACGCCTATACCCGCCATCGGCTTAATTTATGAAACCGGGCTGGAGCAGAAGGCCAAAAATGCTTTAATGGACGCAAAAAATAGGGGGTCTTTTGAAGCAATCAGCAAGGCAACAAGCATTCTTGAGCAAGCAGTAACAGAACCGGTAGCTCCGCAGCTTCGCCAACGTTGCTTTGCAGCTAGCCGATTCTGTTATACCGGAGATATCGGTTCGCAATTGACAGTTAAAAAACCGCAGGAAGCTGAAGCCGGCAGGGGAAATTTTATGGATAATATTGATTTGCCTTTAAATGATTCAAGATGGCTCCTTTCGCAGTGTGCAAAGATCGCAAAACTGCAAACTGAGCATTCAAAGCTTCAGGCAATAGAAAAATTGCTGAACAGAACTAATCCCGGCCCGGGTGGCTTTTACGACAATTTAGGATCTCCTCGAAAGTTGGAAGCATGTGATATCTCAAAAGACATGGTCAGAAGATCCGGGAGGCCTCGAGTCTCCGCTAACTGATTTTGGCGCCAGCCTTAAAGGAGATGAATGGGTCGATATTTTGCCTGTTGGCTTTGAGGGGCAAGCTATTCCGCAGGCATGGATGACGCAGCTTACGACCCTATATGATACGCCGTTAATATTAAAATATGATAGCCTTGACCCGCAGGGATCTTATATTTTACGGGTAGCGTATACCGGCCGTTTTAATTCTAAATTAAAGTTAGTGGCAGACGGAAAATACCTGATTCATGATTTTATCCAAACCGGTGAAAAACCAATTTATGAATTTCCGATTCCTGCGGGGGCTGTTGCGGATGGATCTGTTACACTTACCTGGACTTGTGCTAAAGGAGAAAGAGGCACGCAGGTGGCCGAAATATGGCTCATAAAAAAACATGAGGCGCCGCCAGCAGTGCAAAACACATTCCAAAAAGATTAATAAAAATAAAAAATTGCACATGAATTTAAAGATCAATAATGTAAAGAAACGATTGCAGGAAGGAAAGGTTTGTTTTGGAACAATGCTTCGAATACTTAAATCGCCGCAGGCAGTCGCATTATGTGCTTCGGAAGGATGGGATTATATCATATTGGATACTGAGCACAATGATTACGACTATGAAACACTCGGTAATTTTTCATTAGTAGCTAAATATGAGGAAATCGGTTTATTTGTACGTGTTCCTGATAAGCTATATCATCAAATGGCGCAGATGCTGGATATTGGGGCTGAGGGATTGATATTGCCCCAGGTGAAAACCGGGAGGAAACAGCAGCATATTATTCAATCCAGTCAAATATGCCCCTTTGGGCAAAAGAGGAGTGAGCATTTCTACCACCGCTACATTATTCAGAGACTATACTATCGAAGAATACACCGAATGGGCTAACCGGGAACTGATGACCATTGTTCAAATTGAAAGTGAAGAAGGTATTAATAACGCCGGGAAAATAATCTCAACAAAAGGAGTTGATGCTATAATGATCGGCCCTGCAGACCTCAGCCATGACATGGGGATTTCAGGTCAGTTACATCACCCAAGAATGGAGGAGGCATTTCGGGAAGTTATTAGCCAATGTAACCAATATGGAGTGGCCCCGGGGCTTCATCTTAATAATATCGAGGATGTAAACAAGTGGGTAAATGAAGGAATGCGATTTATTACTTATGGCTATGATTCCAAATTCCTGAAAGATGCTTACAAAGAATCATTGGTTAAGCTGCGGGATATTGCAGACAACTGTAAAAGATAAATCAGGTAACAGGATGAATCCGGGAATTCGTCGTATCCGGGAATCCGTGGTTCGTGTTTCACGAAACACTTTTTTGGGCTGCAACCATTAAAAATGAATCCCGATGTTTTTTAAATTTTTGAATTAAAGTATTCATAACTCAAACAATTTGTATTGAAAAATTTACCGCTGGCTGATCTTTCCATTATTGTAATCTACCTGGTAGCTATGGTGGCCGTGGGTATTTATTTTTCCCGGAAAAATAAGACGGCAGAACAATTCACAAAGGCATCCGGGAAAATCCCGGGCTGGGCCATAGGGCTTTCACTTTACGCCACTTTTCTTAGTAGCAATACTTTCCTGGGAGTTCCGGGTAAGGCCTTTGGAACCAACTGGAATGCTTTTGTATTCAGCCTTTCCATGCCCCTGGCCGCATGGGTGGCTACTAAGTATTTTGTTCCCTTTTATCGTAGAAGTGGAGAAATATCTGCGTATACTCATTTTGAGAATCGCTTCGGCCCGTGGGCAAGAACTTATGCTGTCATTTGCTTTTTACTCACACAGCTCGCGCGTATAGGTTCCGTTTTCTTCGGTATTGCGCTTACTCTTCAGGCCCTGACTGGCTATGGAATGGCCATAATCATGATAGTAATGGGAATATGTATCATAATATATACAGTTGCGGGTGGTATGGAAGCGATTATCTGGACCGAGGTAGTTCAGGCGATACTGAAAACATCGGGTGCAATATTGATTCTATACCTGGTAATTAAGGGTATGCCGGGAGGTGTTTCAAAGATCGTAGAGATAGGGCAACAAGATCATAAATTTAGCCTGGGTGGCTTTTCTGCTAACCTCACCAAATCTACTTTTTGGGTCATCCTGCTTTATGGATTTTTTATCAATCTTAATAATTTCGGTATTGATCAAAACTACGTGCAACGATATCATACGGCCAGTTCCGAAAAAGGAGCTGCTAAGTCAGTTTGGCTGTGTGTAAAGTTGTATGTTCCTATCTCTCTGTTATTCTTTATTATCGGTACTTCTCTATACGCTTATTACCAGGTACATCCGGAGCTTACGGAAATAATACGTTTACAGGCTGCTGCAGAACGCCTCCCATCGTCTGCTACACACGCAATGATTACAAAAACTGCAGCTTCACTAAAGCCGTCAGATTTTGGAGATAAGATAATGCCTCATTTCATGGTTACGCAATTACCGATAGGGGCGCTTGGGCTTATCATTTCGGCTATTCTTGCCGCTGCCATGAGTACAATTAGTTCCGGAATGAATGCTTCAGCTACCGTGTTTACAGAAGACATCTACAAAAGATATTTTAACAGGGGTGCGGGCGCAAAGAAGCCGCTTTTCATACTTTATGTAAGCACCTTTATTTTCGGCGTCCTGGGTATGGCAACAGGTATTGCCATGATTGGGACGGGTAGTGTTCTGGATATCTGGTGGACATTGTCGGGCATTTTCGCGGCAGGAATGTTAGGGCTGTTTTTACTTGGAATAATAAGCCGGCATACAGGAAACGTAGAAGCTTTGATCGCTACTATTATTGGTATCCTCGTTATAATTTGGATGGCGCTGCCACAATTAATTCCTGAAAAGTATGCATCCCTTCGGAACCCCTTGGATAAAAACCTGATCATCGTAATCGGCACACTGGTTATTTTTTTTTCGGGGGTAATGCTCGCAAAGATCCGCAAAAGCGGAAATTATCGGGTGCCGCGAGAATCATAGCGGCGGGCGTAAAATAGAATCAGTCATCCAATACAAATAATTTCAAATGGACAAAAGACCGGACAAAAAATTTATACCTGTAATGTTAACCCCGTTTAAAGACGATGGTGAAATCGATTTTGATGGCCTTACCAGGTTAACAGAAATGTACCTGCAGGCAGGGGTAAAAGGTTTATTTGCCAATTGTCAATCAAGTGAAATGTTTGAATTGAACAATGATGAAAAGCTACGGATCGTAAAACATGTAATGAAAATCACGACGGGAAGAGTACCCGTTATAGCCGTTGGTAATTTTGGAAAAACTATTGCCGGGCAGGCAAATTTTATTAAAAAAATGTATGATACAGGCGTGCAGGCTGCCATTATAGTAACAAGCCTTATTGCATCAGAAGCTGAACAGCCGGAAATCTTCGAAGAAAAAGTTTTCCAATTGTTTAAATTGACGGGGAAAATTCCGTTGGGATTTTATGAATGCCCGGAGCCGTATAAAAGAATATTAAAAGCCGATCAACTAAAAAAATTCGTTGCCACCGGGAGAGTGATTTATCATAAAGATACCTGCCTCGACATTGCACTGGTAAAGGAAAAACTGGAGGCAACAAATGAATACACTTATTTTGGCCTTTACGATGCATATGTAATAAATGCTGTTGCTTCTTTAAAAGCAGGCGCAGCAGGCCTTTCCTGCATCCAGGGCAATTTTTTCCCTGAGCTGATCGTGTGGTTGTGTGAACATTATGATGATGATGCGAGTAGAGATAAGGTAAGTAAGGTACAGTTCTTTTTGAAAGACAACATGCAGGTTGTCCACGATTCATATCCAGCGGCAGCGAAATATTATCTTCAACAATCCGGATTGAATATTTCCATCTTCACGCGTTCTAAAACGGGGAGCCTTACAGCAGGTACAAAATACAAACTGGATCAGCTCCTTGATGAATACAACCAACTGAAAAAAGATATAGACATAGAGGAATTAAAATTACTACAATGAAGAGGCGGACTTTTTTTGGGGCCTGCGCTGTGGCGTTTTATGGTACTATTTTGGCCAGCTGTATCGAAGCCCAGAATTTACCGGCTAAAACCTTTACACTAATGCAAATCACGCATGATTCAGGAGGGCACACCATCAACAATACACAATGTTTTTCGCCGGACGGACAGTGGATCGTTTATGATACACGCAATAACGATTCGCAGATCGGCAGTACCGGTTGCATTGCGATGGTCAATACGCACTCCGGCGAAATTAAAGAATTGTATCACACGCAGAATCAAAGCGAATATGGCCCGGGTGTAGGAGCAGCAGCTTTCTCGCCCGAGCGCAGCCTTGTTTTATTTATTCATGGTATCCGCAATGCCAGTAAGAACAATCCCTATAGCTTTACACGCCGTACCGGTGTGGCCATTGATATCGATAATCCATTTCACCCCATTTTTATGGATGCCCGCAATGTTATTCCACCTTTTACCTCGGGCGCTTTGCGGGGAGGCACTCATGCGCACACCTGGAGCGGCGATGGAAAGTGGATCAGCTTTACGTATAATGATTTCATTATGGAACAGCTTGCAAAAACGGATTCATCCGTAAAGGATTTGCGGACTGTTGGTGTAATGGTACCGGCCCATGTTGCAAATGTTCCCTTAGATTCAGCCGGAGAAAATAATAACGGTGAAATGTTTGCCGTTGTAGTGGCCAGGGTAACCGAAAAACCACGCCCAGCGAGTAATGAAATCAGTAAAGCTTTCGATGAAGGATGGATTGGAACCCACGGATATCAAAAGAGTGACGGAAGCTGGCAGCGACGTGCTATTGCTTTCCAGGGTGAAGTGCAGAACCCCGATGGCACCCATAAAACGGAAGTGTTTGTACTGGACCTGCCAGGTGATCTCACAAAAGCGTCTATGGGGTTGCCGTTAGAAGGTACTATTTCCTCACGGCCTAATGTGCCTGACGGTGTAATTCAAAGAAGGCTCACCTATACAGACAGTGGTATATCAGGCCCGCGACACTGGCTTCGGGCTACCGCTGATGGAAAGATGATCGCTTTTTTATCAAAAGACAGTAATAAAATTGTCCAGGTATTTGGTGTTTCTCCGAATGGTGGAAAAATACACCAGCTTACTTTTAATGCGCATTCTGTACAAGGGCCATTCAATTTTAGCCCTGATGGAAAGCAACTGGCTTACCTCTGCTCTAATAGTGTTTACATCACGAATATTAATACGGGCAAGTCAACTCAGCTTACACCTTCCTACACCGATGAAGAACGGCCGGCTGGTAGTGTAGCCTGGTCAAACAATGGCGAGATGATGGCATTCAATAAGTATGTAAAGGACCGCAAAACGGGGAAATATTATTTGCAGATCTTTTTATTGAAAGCAAACTCAGCGTTATAATTGTTTCGGGCATCCTATAAATACTGATAGTTTAATAAACGGGTGGAATGATGCTTACTATTGCCGGCAGGGTATAATCTTAAGTGGGCGCGCCTATCCTGAATAAAACAGCAAGGGTTTAGCCACAAAAGAGATCGATAAAAAACAAAATAAGGGACTTATTGGACATAATTGTGGAGTCCTCATGGAAACTATTACTTTAATTTTAATAGATTCAATGGAGATTGCTCAAAAATTTTTATATTTAATGTGGAAAGGAAAACAGGATTTGCTTATTCCTGAATATGTGAACTAACGGCTGACTTTTAAAGTAATCAATGAAATCAAATTGAAACTTAAGACTTCTAACTGCACAAGTATTTTTAAATAAACAAACTTACCCGCCCTCGCCTATGCACTAACATGACGCAATAGGATGCTTAGGGTATAAATATAAATGTGACCGCGGACGGGTTCCACATTTTGTGTGATAGAAAGAGCATTTAGCTTCTTGCATTAATTTAAAATCATAAATATGAATTATAAATTTGTTATGGGTATCGCACTGGTTTTAGGAACATTTTTTGTTTCCAAGACGACCGCCCAAAATGTAGTTACAGGAGTCATTACGGACCTGAATACCGGGGACGCTTTACCCGGCGCCACTGTAAAGATTGAAGGGTCTTCAGTGGCAGCAGTCACGGATACGAAGGGGAAATACGCCATCAGTATTCCTTCTTCAAATACAAAACTGGTATTTACTTATATAGGCTATCAGCCCCGTGAAATGAGCATTGATGGCAGGGAAACGATAAATGTACAATTAACGCGTAGTGAATCTTCATTAAACGAAGTGGTAGTTACCGCCCTCGGAATTAGCCGGCAAAAGAAATCGCTGGGATACGCGGTAAGCGAAGTAAATGGTGAAGATTTGGTCAAAGCTTCTAACCCGAACGTATTAAAATCCCTGGATGGTAAGGTAAGCGGGGTAAACCTGGTGAGCCTGAGCAGCGATCCTACATCGTCCGTATTGGTAAATATCCGCGGCACAACTACATTGCCTTCAATAAGTAGCGGCGCTGATGTTTCAGCAAGGTCCCAACCATTATACGTAATAGACGGCATCCCTGTCGGCACCCAAACCTTCACTTCTAAGGACGGGGTTGATTTTGGAAATATACTTTCCCAGTTAAACCCTGAAGATATAGCATCAGTGACGATCCTGAAAGGAGGAAGCGCCGGTGCGTTATATGGCGCTGAGGGTGGTAATGGAGTAGTAATGATCACCACAAAGTCGGGCCGGGGAGGCCAAAAAGGAGTGGGCGTTTCTTTTACCAGTTCTGCACTCATCGACAAGGCATACCAGTTTTTCCCCGAGCAAATGTTATACGGGCAAGGAGAAAGATCCTATGAATGGCAATATGATAATACAGATACATGGGGGCCTCCGCTTGATGGAAGTTTTTCAGCAGACTATTGGGATGTAAAGGCGCAACAGTGGAAAAACGGGCCACAGATTTCTTCCCGTGAAGACCGCGTAAAAGCTTACCTGCAAACAGGTAATACCATCTCCAACGATATAAGTGTTTACGGCAATTACGACAAAGGCTCTTTCCGGTTATCGATGTCCAATATGGATAACAAGGGCGTCATGCCAAATACAAAAACAAACCAAAAGACAATCAGCCTGAACACCGAATACAAATTGACCAAAAATATAAGGATCACCGCCACCACCAGTTATTTGCGTACCTATTCACCCAATAAAGCAAACAGTGTAGGTTCTAATAGCGTTTTGAATGAACTTTTGTTTGATTTACCCATAAACCTGGCACCGCTTTCACAAATGCACGATTATTGGTTAAAAGGATTTGAGGGTGTCATGCAAAATGGCGCTATTATGAAAACGAATGGCGTTGATGTAGCATCCGAAAACCCATGGTGGACCACTTACGAGGTGCTTCACCGTTTTAGCCGGGATAATTTCTTTGGCAAACTGCAATTAGATTGGAAACTTTCAAATTCGCTCTCATTATTGCTGCGCACAGGGGCGGAAAATGTTAAGGAGAACTATGAATTAAGAAAATCCTGGGGCTCTAAAAATGATAAATACGGGGGGTTTGTTAGCGGTAATAATAATAGCCTGCAGGCTAACTCTGATGCCATCCTTACCTACCATAACAATTTTGGAAAATTATCCCTTTCTGTTTCCGCCGGTGGCAACTATTCGTATAGCAACTCCAGCAGCCTCGAGGCAACCGCGGGCGACCTCACTTCTCCTGCATTGTTCAGCCTTGGCAATGCCGCACCGGGCACCTTAACAATTTCGGGCAGCACTCCCTATAGTATAGCACAGGGATTTAGCGCCTATGGCCTCGCCACAGTGGGTTATAACGATCAGCTCTTCCTGGATGTTACAGGGCGTAATGATTGGAAAGGCGTTTTGGCTGAAGAAAAAATCCATTATTTCTATCCATCAGCTTCATTAAGCTGGATTGCTTCACAAACATTTCACCTTCCGGAATTTTTCAACCTTTTGAAAGCACGCATCGGTATTGCTGATGTGGGCAATGGCCTGCTAAGAAGAAGATCTGTTGATACGTATTCTTATGAAGCAAACGATTGGGGTGATGCCAAAACCGTGGTTCTAAATGCTTCTCTTGTTGATCCGAATATAAAACCGGAGCATTCCATTACGAAAGAAGCGGGGGTAGATCTCTGGATACTTAAGAATCGTATCAAATTTGATTTCACCTACTTCATCAAAGATCAGAAAAACCAACTCGACAATATTCCACTGGTGGCGGGAACGGGCTATACTGGTTTATTGACCAATATCGGCGATGTACGCAGCAAAGGATATGAATGGGGATTAACCGTAACTCCTGTGAGGTCCAAAGACTTCAATTGGGATATCTCCGCTAGTTTTACCCACTATAAAGCAACCATCACGAGGTTATCGGATAAATTCGCGCCTAATGGATATATATTCGCAGACTATGATGGAAAAACAAGGGTAAAATTGGCTGTTGGAGAACAAATCGGAAATTTGTATGAACAAAATCCGATCCTTAGAGTGAAATCCGGCAAATACAAAGGAATGCCGTTATTAGATGGGGAAGGTGGAGAATTTCAGACCAGCAGTGACGAAAATGACCGTGGCCAGTTAGGAAATTTTAATCCTGACTACATAATAGGATTTAATACAACCTTCAGGTATAAACAATTTTCAGTGAACCTTGTCGGCAGTTTACGCAAGGGAGGTAAGTATATCTCGGTTAACCAGCAATATGCAGAATCAGATGGGCGATTGGCTACTACCTTTGGTTCAGGTTCCAAAAATCCGTATTGGCAGGGTGGGCGCAATACAGCCGCCGGCGGTTTGCCCTGGCCTAAAACAGGTTCCAGTGCATATGATGCGATTAATAGCAATAATGACGGCCAGCGTACTGACCTGGTAAATGACGCCAGCTATGCAAAAGGTGTCTTTCTTAATCCCAATTATACCGGTGATCCGGCCAATGCCAGCGATGCGGATTACATTGTAAACGGCGCCGATCCTAATAATACTTTTTACCAATTTCCTTACAATAGTTACGGGGACGTTATTTGGGATTTTTCGGCTACACGAACATATGACGCAACCAATTTTAAACTGAGAGAAATATCCATCTCCTACTCCATTCCCGATAAAATCACCAGCCGGTATAAACTTAATAATGTAACGCTATCATTGATTGGCAGAAACTTTTTTCAATGGAATAAGTCCGGCCGAAAGGAAGATCCTGAATCGGCATTTACCGGTGTAGGTACTAACCAGGGTGTGCTGCGTGCAACTTTGCCAAGTATCCGTTCTTATGGTCTAAAACTGGGACTCAATTTTTGATCGTTACCATTCATTTTAAAAATAGATATATGCGATTGTTTTTAATAAAAGTTTGCGCAATTTTCCTGTTGTTATTCGGCGCTTCCTGCAGCAAGGATGCATTGAGAAGCCCTGATAGCCTGCAGCAATTGAATGCTATAGAAGCTGTAAATGATCCCTACCTCTTATCGTCTGTTATTAAACAGACCGCACTTTTTTACCAGAATATGGGTTATGAAAACAGCAGGCTTCCGAGTGCCGTTCAATATATGGAACGGAATTACCAGGGGAGCGACAATTACTATGCGGGGTTCAAGCAACCTATCACCGACATGTATGATGCGATGAATATCCTGAAACTGGTAGACGGCTCTATCGGGCTCGCTGATAAAAGAGGATCTATGACACATAAAGGAATTTTTACCATATTCCGGGTGCTTCTTTTTTCTTTTATGACCGACTTTTATGGCGATGTTTATTACTCACAGGCACTTAAAGCGCAGGAAGGTATTTTATATCCAAAGTACGACAAACAACAAGATATATACGCTGGGTTGCTTAAAGAACTGGATGATGCCAACACGCTTATAGCAACTGGCACGGAGACGATATCTCCTACTTATGATCTTGTATTTCAGGGTAACAAACTGCAATGGCAGAAGTTCGCCAATTCGCTTAAGCTGCGTTTACTGATGCGCGCTTCCAATAAATTACCGGATGCCGCAGCCCAGATTGCTGCTATTGTAAGTAATTCATCCGGCACACCTGTTTTCAACAGCGCAGAAGATAATGTATCCATTTCGTATATCGGAACTACCAGCGATAATTCATGGAAGGGTGGTACTTTAAATGATAATGATGGCGGCGAGTTTGACAGGAGAAGGCCCTCTAAGACACTGATCGATAAATTAACAGAATTGAACGACCCCCGTTTAGAAGTTTGGGCAGCTCCTGTAGAAATGCCCTGGACCAGTAACCGGGCTTTGGATGGAGTTACCGTCAATACTACCGATCCCAACGGATTTACTTATACTTCTACGTGGGAATATATTGACCGCTCAAATCCTGACATTGCAGCAGTTGCTACACCCGATGTATTATTAGATTCCAATAAATTATATGTTGGTTTTGAGGCCGGTATGTTTGGAGATTATAAGAATGGTAATGGCCATTATAACACGGCTGCAGGAGGAGCTTATGGCAATTTTAAAGTTTCTAAATTTTCCAAATTATTCAGGCAAAACAGCCACCCTTTATTGAAGGCTATGATTATGAATAGTGATGAGCTGCAGTTCATACTCGCAGAAGCTGCGGCGAAAGGGATGATTCCCGGTGGCGCAGATACTTATTACAGAAATGGAATTCGTTTTTCCATGAAGCGCTGGGGAATTTCAGACGCTGATATTGATACTTACCTTGCCCAGGCAAGTATTACGCTACCAGGTGACGCCGCTGGTCAGTTGGTTAAAATTGCTGATCAAAAATGGCTTGGGCTGTTTTTCGTTTCGGCTGAAGCTTACCTGGATCTACGAAGGACCAAATTGCCCAACATTTTTAATAACGGCCTTTTAAGTAATTATCAATTCCCGTTGCGATACCGTTATCCGGGTAACGAACTGGGTCAGAACGTGGATGCTTATAATGCGGGCGTCGCCACTTTAGCACCCAATACAGATGACCAGTATTCAAAAATGTGGTTGTTACAATAGCCTAGTCACGAAAACACGAATGAATACAAGATTCTTTCCTTAAGATAATTTATAACTACGGTTTTTAAAATCACGTTTGAGGTAATTGATAACGCAAAATTTTAGATCACGGAATTATACAAATTGACGACAGGTTTTTTTACTTCGTATAATTAGTGCCTGAAATGATGTAATTAATACATGAGGTCGTGCGATCAACTTGCAAATTTAATCTGGAAAGCGCTGCAAAAACAGTCTATTGAATGAAGAGAAAAATTTATGTTATTGCATCCTTTCTATTTTATGCGGGCATATACAATCACTCTATAGCTCTCGATGCCGATACTGTCTTCCGGCAGCCTGTTTCTGTCAAATATCAATTTTCCGAAGATTTAAGAGGTAGCGTTTTGAAAAAAGTAGTAGTTGATTATAATGACAATGTATATGTCCTGGCAGATAAAGGCCTGTGCAAAGTAACTGGAACTGAAGTTGTGAAAGACCTGCTATATCGTCCTCTGGCCCACAAGATCCCGGTTGATATTGCTACGCAGGAAACTTCCGGCTACCTGTATTATTTATATGATAGTTGCTTCCTGACAAATGCGTATGCAGGTAAGCCGTACCACGCTTTACCAAATAAAAAATATAGTAAAATAGCCGTGGCCGCAGATGGATCTGTATTCTTAGCTGGAGCTGAGGTTTTAGGCCTTTTTAGCCATGGAATTCTTACTGATATTCCTGCGCCTCCGGGTAAAATTATTTCCCTATCAATTGATAAAGGAACATTTTACATTTTATATACAGATGCTGTATATCGTTTTTATAATGGCAAACTTGATCTGCTCCATAACGGAAAAGAATTACAAGCTTGCACCTTTTTTAAAAATATGATTTTATTAGGGACAGCAAACGGATATTATGGCCTTGATAAACTAACCGGCAATACAACACTTTCTTTGCAAACCAGGTTACCCGTGCAGGATGTTGGAAGTTTAATTACAGTTGATGATAACATATGGGCCGGCACGCCAGATGGTGCATTTATGCAAACAGGCCAGGGAAAATTTCGCTACTATGCTTCCCAAAGGTGGCTCGACGAAAACAGTGTTTCATCCATGGCATGCGACAGTAAAGGAAATGTCTTCATATTAACGCCGACAGGCCTCAACGAAATAAAATTTATCAGTCATACTTTATTTGAAAAAGCAAATTATTTTCAAAGTGACATCCGGCAAAGGCATATTCGTTATGGCCTGCTTGCAGAAATAAGAATGAAAAAGCCCGGCGATGTTTCTACTGCCGAAATGGTAGATACGGATAATGATGGGTTATGGACCTCTTTCTATTTGGGAAGCCAGGCTTTTCGGTATGCGGTTACCAAAGATCCCGGGGCAAAACGATATGCATGGGAAGGTTTTGAAGCCTATGAAAGATTGCTCTCTATTAACCAGTTGAAAGGATTTCCATCACGCACATTCGAACGCAAAGGCTATAAGGTTTCCGATCCTTCTGCGTGGAGGCTTTCTCCTGATTCCGGGTGGGAATGGAAAGGAACAACAAGTAGTGATGAGTTCGTCGGGTATATTTTTATAGCGTCAGTTATGGACCAGTTTGTAGCGAAAACCGATGTCGAGAAAAAAAGAGTGGCTGATTTTATTGACAAGATCCTTACCCATATCATAGATAACAAGTATAATTTTATTGATGTAGACGGCAAACCTACAAAGTGGGCAAGATGGAATCCTGAATATGTGAACTGGTATCCCCATACGATAGGAGACCGTAAACAGACCAGTACCAATATCATCGCGGGGCTGCAACTTGGTTATAAGCTTACCGGTAAAGAGTTATATAAAAACGAAGCCCTCCGGCTGATGTACAAGTATGGATACCTGGATAATATCATGACTGATATCTATGACATCAAACGTACTCCGGGGTATGTTTTCATGGGCGATGATATGGGGAATGGCCCGGCAAATCACTCGGATGACGAAATGACCTTTCTCTCTTACTGGGTATTGTATCATTATGCCTTCAGCAAAGAATTACAGCAAAAATATTCGAAGGTTATTCACAATTACTGGAAGATTATTTTACCGGAAAAAAATCCCCTCTGGAACCTGATTACTTACGGAACCGCAGGCTCGTTTGATAAAGCTTCCACGCTATGGTACCTGCGCGAATTTCCGATGGATATGATCCGGTGGAACATTAAAAACTCGCAACGAAAGGATTTGACATTCCTCGAACCAAATTTCCGGGAACAATTTACCAGCGAGTTGATAACACCGGAAGAACAACCCATTCACCGTTATAATGCTAACCCGTTTGAATTAGATGCCGGTTCTAATGGAACAGAAGAATTATCCGGCGCAGAATATCTTTTACCTTACTGGATGGCGCGTTACCTGAAAGTTATCGATAAAAGTGATGAAAATATAGTTGGAAAGAATTGAGCTGAACTCATGAAAAAATTAATTGTTATTTTATTTTGCCAGGTGCTTTCACTCCTTGTTCAAGGACAAAATGGACAGCCTCATTTTACCGGTTATTCGAAGCCTTTGACAGATGCTTTTTTCTGGCAGGAATATCACCAGGGCTTTAGTGTTGGAAAGGGTGAAGGTTACAATGATGTGCGCAGCATTGCGGTTGATGAGGCATCAAATATATGGATTGCCACGGCTGCCGGGGTTTTTATGAAAAACAGCCATGACGATGCATGGTCTCCCGTGATGGATGACATGTCGAGCGGCCCTGCCTATTCTGTTATAGCAGATAAGGAGTCCGGCATCTGGATGGGAACCTGGAATGGTGTATATCAATACCGCGATCACAAACTTCAGAAAGTTAGAGGTGTAGAAGCGCCCGTTGCGGTTCTTTGCAAAGCCAATGAAGGGATATATGCCCTGGGGCCAAACGGGGTATGGTTATACAGCGATCATCTTTTCAAAAAAAAGAAGTATTCAATTGCGCGGTCTGTACAAAATGCAATTTCTGACGGAAATGGCGGCCTGTGGATAGCTACAAAAATTGGATTATATCATTGTTCTGAAAAGAATACTACGTTATACGAAAATACCACACAATTAATCAGCGCTTATACAGAAGGGGTTGCCATGAACAACAACGGGCAACTTTGGGTGGCTGGTCTCGGTGGCGTCACGATACGGCAGAATAATCACCTGGTCAAAACCCTAACTTCAAAAGACGGCCTTCCAACCGCTTATTTAAACTGTATCGCGAAAGCCCCGGATGGCGTGATGTGGGTAGGTACCCGCCAAGGTATTGTAAGATACAAAACCGATGGAAGCCATTCATTGCTTTTCAGCCGCCGCTGGCTGGTAAATGATGATGTGCGGGCTATAGACTTCGATGCTGAGGGAAATGCCTGTGTTGCTACCGCAGGCGGTGTAAGCGTAATAAAAAGAAGAAAGATGACACTGGCCGCTAAGGCAGCTTTCTTCTATGATGTGTTAATGAGAAGACACATACGCGCACCCTGGATCGCAGGGCAGTGCCATCTCCCTATTGCTGGTGATACTACCACTTTTATACCTGAAGACGATGATAATGACGGCGAGTATACCTCCAATTACCTCGCCATGGAAAGCTTCCGTTATGCAGTTACCAGAGATGAAGATGCACAGATAAAAGCGCGTAAGGCGTTCAATTTTTTAAAGCTTTTACAGGAAGTTACCGCTACAGATGGATTTTTCGCCCGAACTATTGTTCCTTCAGATTGGACTTCGGTACACGATGGAAACAGAACTTATACTGAAAAGCAAATAGCCGAAGAACTGGTACAAGACCCGCGGGTCAAACCTGTAAAAGAACGCTGGCATAAGTCGGCCGACGGGAAGTGGTTGTGGAAGGGCGATACCAGCAGTGATGAAATGTGTGGTCATATGATGGGCTATTTTTTCTATTACGAGTTGGTAGCAGACAGTGCCGAAAAAGAAACAGTGCGCAGCCACGTGCGAAAGATTATGGATTATCTCATTAAAAATAATTACAATTTTATTGACATCGATGGTACACATACCCGTTGGGCGGTGTGGTCTCCTGACCAACTTAACCGTGATCCCGAATGGGCCTCTGAAAGAAGCATCAACTCATTCGAACTCCTGGCCTTTCTTAAATTTACTTATGGCATCACCCGTGATACAAAATATCAAAATGAATATTTGCGCCTGATCAATAAAGAAGGTTACCTACACAATATTGCAACGCTTAACCATACGAATCCTGCGTATTACATTTTCTTCGACGAAACGATGAATTGTTATCTATATCCGCTATTGCTGAAATATGAAGATGATCCTGCCATAGAAAGAATCTATGAAGAAAGCATGGACGAATGGTACGCTATTAACAAAAAGGCCGAATGCCCTCTTTTTGATTTCATGTACGCTTATGCGCGGCATAAAAAAGTTAACCCGGAAAAAGCTATTCATTTTTTGACTGATACACCGCTGGATTTGGTTGCCTGGTATATTGATCATACAAATCGAGAAGATGTACAGTTGGTAAGGAAGCCGACAATGGAAGATGTTCAGATAGATCAATTGCCCACTGCAAGCATACGATCGACAGTAAGGTGGGATAGTAATCCCTGGCTGGCTAAAAGTGGAGATCCGCAGGTAGAACGTGAACCCGTTTTTTGGTTATTTCCTTATTGGATGGCCCGTTACTTAAAAATATTAAATGGTGCGCTGTAAGCATATGTCATTTAAGTTAGGATGTTAATTGAGTTGCACCGCCCTGCAGGGCGGTGATAGGAAAATTTTATTCTTTTTTGGGCTTCAGCCAAACAATTTTTTGGCTAAAGCCGTCTTTCTTATTTTGCAATTTTAGTCCCTGCCCTAAAGGACAGGGCAATTAAAAGCCCTAACCCAATAACTTATAATGAAGAATAAATCTCTTTCTTTTTTTACACTTTTTAATTTCCGCATGCTGGTGGTGTGCCTGCTTGTAACCGGGTGCCATCAAAAGGCAACTTCTCCCTTCAGTGACTCGGCCCAAAAGGCGCTCTCCACATTCAAATTACCGCCCGGGTTTAAGATCGAATTAATTGCCGCAGAACCCCTGATCTCTGATCCTGTCGATATGACAATAGATGAGGAGGGGCGTATGTATGTTGTGGAAATGCATGGTTATCCTCTTGATTTAAATTACACTGGCAAGATAAAGATGTTGCGGGATACCGATGGAGATGGAAAGATGGACACGGCAACTGTTTTTGCGGACAGCCTCACACTACCTACTGGTGTAATGCGCTGGAAAAAAGGGATCATTGTTACTGATCCTCCAAATGTGTATTACATGGAAGATACTAACGGCGATGGCAAAGCGGACATAAAAAAAGTAATGCTTACGGGCTTTGCTTTAACCAATCCGCAATATCTTGTTAATCGCCCGTTGTATGCCTTAGACAATTGGATTTATCTTGCCCATGAAGGAATTGAAGAAACAAATATTTATCCGAAAAAATTTGGCGATACCGGCAGCGATATCTTTTATCCTGATGATCCCAAAGGGCCGCGTCTCCCTATAAACGCTGAGGGGCGTACCATCCGGTTTCGCCCCGATACACATGAATTGGAAGAAACTTCAAGCTCCACCCAGTTTGGGCAAACTTTTGATGATTGGGGACATCATTTCCTGGTATCCAATGCAAATCATATTTTCCAGGAGGTCATTGCAAACCGTTACCTTAAACGCAATCCTGATCAGCTTGTAGGCAACGCTACTCAGTCCCTTTCTGATCATGAAGAAGCGTGCGAAGTATTCCCAATCACCAAAAATCCGGAACACCAGCTCCTCACCGATGTGGGTGTCATTACTTCGGCCTGCGGCATCACAGATTACCAGGGTGGCGCCTTCCCCGATACGTATAATCACAATGTAACTTTTGTATGTGAACCCGTCAGTAACCTGGTTCATGCAGATAAATTAAAAGATAGCGGGGCCACTTTTATTGCAAGCCGGCTGCTGGATCGCCAGGAATTTTTGGCTTCCACTGATGCGTGGTCTCGCCCGGTCAATTTGTATATCGGCCCCGATGGCGCACTATATGTGGTGGATTATTACCGCGAAGTGATCGAGCACCCCGAATGGATGTCCGAATCTGCTGTGAAAGCCGGCAATCTCTACAATGGCCGGGATAAAGGCCGCATCTATCGTGTTAGTGCTTCAGGAGCAGCTTCTGCAGCCTGGACAACACATTTAAATTTGAACGACTCTTCTGACAACCTATTGATCGAAAAGCTTTCCGATCCTAATATCTGGTGGAGGTCTAATGCCCAACGGTTGCTGGTTGACAGGAACCACATGCAGGTAGCTTCCGGCCTTCGCGGGCTCATTCAAAGTACGCAGGCTCCCTTAGGCCGTCTTCATGCCTTATGGACTTTGGAAGGCATACATGATTTAAACCCGGAGCTTATTACGAAAGCGCTACACGATCCGGAACCGGGCGTACGTGAAAACGCAATTAAACTGGCAGAGCTTCACCTTGGTAAGTCGCCTGGCCTGTTGCCTGAATTGCTCGCTTTAAAGGGAGACGCTAATAAAAAAGTGCGGTATCAATTGCTTTGCACGCTAGGTTCCATAAATACGCCGGAAGCAAATGAGGCAAGAGAGAGCCTGCTCTTTAAAGATCTTGATGACGAATGGGTTCAGATCGCGGCGCTCAGCGCATCCTCTTCTCAGGGTGTTGACATGATGAATAGAATTCTTCTAAAGTTTGATCCTGGCATTCCATCTTATTCCTCCCTCGTGAAACGCCTGGGCGCAATGATTGGTTCGAGCCAAAATGCGAAGGGAATTCAACCCTTTCTGCAAAGTGCAGTAAACCCGCTTTTAGTTAAACCGGATGGTTGGCAGGCACCTTTACTGGAAGGATTGGCAGAAGGCCTCAAAAGCAGGAAGGCTCTGCCTGAAGGATTTTCAGCAGAGCAACAATTAATTATCCGCACTTGCCTCCATCATCCCATTGTCGGGATCCGGGAGAGCGCACGCAATATTTTACAGGTGATGGGGCTTCACGACAGCAGGCAGGCAGAGGCTGTTATGCTGCAAGCCAGGCAGATAGCAGGAAATGATACTTTGTCTCCGGAAATAAGGGCGGAGGCTATTCACTTGCTGGCGCTCCATGATCCTGAACAATATGCTATTTTCTTAGAAAATTTAATAAGGCCCGAGGCACCTCTCAGCATTCAGTTGGCCGCATTGCAAGTGCTGAACATCATACCCGGCACAACAGTCTCATCGTTTGTATTGAATCAATGGACGGCGTTAACACCGGAGGTAAGAGATGCCGCGCTCAATACCTTTATCAATGAGCCTTTCAATGTAGACAGGATCAGGCTATTGTTGAATGCTATCGAAAAAGGAAAGGTACAAAGGGGAGCGCTGGGATGGTCACGCACCGTTATTTTGATGCGCGATATTCCCGACACGCTCAAAGAAATTGCAAGAACATTGCTTACGGATAAAGATGAAAACCGAAAATCGGTGATACAAAAATTTGAAGCAGCTCTTAATTTAGAAGGTGACCCGGTAAAGGGCAAAACTGTGTTTCAAAATAATTGCATTACCTGCCACCAGGTGAGAGGACAATTAGGCCTGGCATTTGGTCCGGACCTTGGCACCGTTCATAACTGGACGGCAGAAGGTATCATGATCAGCATTCTTGATCCTAATCTCTCTATTTCTCATGGCTATGATATGTGGGATGTAGCGCTAAACAATGGAACATCTGTTCAGGGAATCATTTCGACAGAAACGCCGAATGCCATCATACTTAATAGCCAGGGTGGCGTTAACACCACCATCGCGCGCCGGGATATTAAATCACTGAAGACGATGGGAATATCGGCGATGCCTGTGGGCTTTGAAAAGAAAATTGATATGCAACAAATGGCGGATCTCCTGTCATTCCTCAGGGAAAATAAATAAGTGGTGTGATGAAACATCGTAACCTTGTTAGTGATAATCGTAAGAACAAACGTTCATTGAATAACAGGTTATGAGAATTAGAACCAGGTAGCTGAATAAAATATTTTTTTTCCAAATAAATACCTGCAGGAGATATTAAACTTGTTGTATTGAAAGATGAAATAACTATTTTTAACCGTGGATGCTGATTTAATTACGATTCGCAAAAATATTGTTGAATTCAGATAGTACTTTTATAAAAATTGTTACAAACTATCTGCGCTCTTTGTAAGCAGAACCTGCAATATTTTTTATAAATTGATCTTGCAAAATAATTCCTGATTTTATTCGAAGCTTAGTATATGAGACCTTTAAATCCCTTTAATATTCTACCATGTATAACAAAAGTTTTTTGAAATTACTGCTTGTGCCCTTGTTATTCAATTTAGTAATTTCCTGTAAGCAGCCAGCTAAAGAAAAAAAAGAAGTAAACCCTAAACTTGAGAAACTAACATTGCCCGAGGGCTTTCATATTGAGCATTTATATAGTCCTGGTGAAAATGACCAGGGTTCATGGATTGCTATGACCTTTGACAATAAGGGAAGAATGATTACAAGCGACCAGTACGGAGCTTTATATCGCCTGGTAATTCCACCTATAGGCTCTGATACTACCAAAGAAAAAATTAAAGTTGAAAAACTTCAGATTAAAATTCCGGGTGATACGGCTACAGTAAAAATTGGGTACGCACATGGAATATTATATGCGTTCAATAGCCTTTATGTAGTAGTTAACGACGAAGGAGATACTTCCCTGGAAAGAAAGAGTGGCCTGTACCGTGTTCGGGATACTAACGGCGATGATCAATATGATGAAATAACTTTATTGAAATCATTCCACGGAGACGGAGAGCACGGCCCGCATAACGTGGTATTGTCGCCTGATGGCAAATCGCTATATGTTATTGCAGGCAATTTTACCGAATTGCCAAAGATGAATAATTACCGGTTACCCGCGAACTGGAAAAATGATAACTTATTTCCTTTGATCCCTGATCCTAATGGGTTTGGTAATGATACGCCGCCGCCGGGGGGATGGATTGCAAAAACGGATTCCTTGGGCAAAAGCTGGGAATTGATAAGCGCGGGATACCGGAATCCTTTTGACATGGCTTTTAATGAAGACGGTGAATTGTTCACTTTCGATTCTGATATGGAATGGGATATTGGCCTGCCGTGGTACCGGCCAATCAGGATCAATCATGTCACCAGCGGAAGTGATTATGGATATCGTGAAAATGATGGTAAATATTCGCCATCATATCCTGATAACTTGCCGGCAGTATTAAACGTAGGCCAGGGCTCACCTACCAATGTGCTAAGCGCTAAAAATGCGCGTTTCCCCGAAAAATATCGCAGAGGCATTTTTACCTTTGATTGGAGCTATGGTATTATTTACCATTTCGACCTGCTGCCGGTTGGGTCTTCGTATAAAGCAAAAGCAGAAGAATTCATTTCCGGTTCTCCTTTGCCATTAACCGATGGAGGTATCGGGCCGGATGGCGCTCTTTATTTTCTTACCGGCGGCCGCAGAATTGAGTCTGACCTTTACCGGGTCTATTACGGGGATAATACGCTCAAAAATGATTCGTTGCAGTCTAATGAATCGGCTGAAGTTGTAAATGACCGGAAGGTAAGAAAGCAATTGGAAGAATTCCAGGGTAAGCCGGACACATCTGCCGTACGAATTGCCTGGCCTTATTTGAAGGACAATGACCGGTTCATCCGGTATGCGGCAAGAATTGCCGTAGAACACCAGCCGGTAAATCAATGGCAGGAAAAGGCATTGAACGAAACTGATCCGGTAATGATAATCCAGGCAATGATTGCCCTGGCACGTAATGGCAACAAAAGCCTCGAAAACCAAATGCTTAAGAAACTGGTTTCGGTTAATTTCAGTGAGTTAACAGTTCCACAGCAAATAGATTTATTACGGGCATTTGAGGTAACCATGTCACGGATGGGCCATCCGGATGGTGCCATAAAGACTGAGATAATTTCTTACCTTGATCCTAAATATCCCGCGCCAGCTAATGAACTAAACCAATTGCTCAGTAAAATACTTGTATTCCTCGGCGATCCTGCAGTAATCAATAAAACCCTGGCCTTAATTGCTGTTTCAAAAGACGATGATTCAACTCAAAAGACAGCAACTCAATCTTCGGACCTGATTCTCCGCAACCCTCAATATGGTTTGGATATTGCCAATATGCTGGCAAATGCACCGGCTGCGCAGCGCATTTATTTAACAACGGTTCTATCGGTAGCAAAGGATAACTGGACGCCGGCGGAGATGGACAAATATTTTGAATTATTTCCGCCTATTCTTAAGAGTAAAGGCGGTAATAGCTTCACGGGCTATATCAACTTAGCGCGAAAAATGGCTTTGGCAAATGTGCCCAAGGCGCAATATGCACACTACGATAGTCTTTCAGGCAGCGTTTTATTAAATGGTTCAGGCACTCACTTGGCAGATGATGTAGCACCGGCAAAGGGGCCTGGAAGAGACTGGACCGTAGCGGAAGCGCTTACCGTAGTTCAGGACAGCCTGGCAAACAGGAATTTTGAAAATGGAAGAGCTATGTTTAAAGCGTCCCTTTGTAGTTCGTGCCATAGTATCAAAGGAGAAGGTGGGTCTGTTGGCCCCGACCTCACGCAATTGGGTACGCGTTTTTCCGATAAGGATATACTTGAATCAATTATCGAACCCGATAAAGCAATCTCTGATCAATACGCGGCAACAATTTTTCAATTAAAAGATGGCAGCTCTGTAATGGGCAGGCTTACCAGGGATGATAATGAAAAATATTATGTTTCGCAGAACCCATTTGCCCCACTTACCTTAAGAGAGATTTTAAAGAAAGATGTAACATCAACGAAGCTTTCAAACGTATCTATTATGCTGCCGGGTTTAATAAACAGGTTAAACCCTGATGAACTCAAAGACCTTATCGCTTATCTGAAAGCAGGAGGAAATAAAGATAATGAGCTATACAAATCAAAATCTAAATAATTATTTCACAGCGGGCTTAAAATAACTTAACAACCCAATAATTTGAAAGATCAAGCCTGGATAGGCAAAATATCAAATGCAGCGCAATTAGGAGGTATCGAGACTTCCGTACTTGATAACGGGCAAGGGCGCGGCACCCGTATCGCCTGGGTAAACACGGGTACGGGATTGAGGTACAAAGTAGTTCTGGACCGCGCCATGGACATAGCCGATGCGTTCTATAACCATCACAGCCTTACGTGGCTAAGCCATTTGGGAACAACGCTGCCACAGCCCTTTTCTGATAAAGGATTGGATTGGTTGAAAACCTTTGGGGGCGGGCTACTGGCCACGTGCGGGCTTACGCATGTCGGGGGCCCCGAGCAGGATGAATATGGTGAGAGAGGGCTCCACGGATCTATAAGCAATATTCCCGCGGAGGTAGAATCAATTATACAACCAGACCCTGTAACTGGTAATTTGGAAATGAGCATATCAGGTATAGTTAAACAAACGCAGATATTTGGCCCCAGCCTTGAATTGAAAAGAACAATTTCAGGAACGATTGGCCGGGCTTCGATACGCATTCATGATGAAGTTACTAACCGCGGTAATATTGAGGTGCCGCACATGATACTATATCATTACAATTTTGGCTGGCCGTTAGTTGATGAGGGCACTGATATCGTATGGAAGGGAAAATGGCAATCACGAACCGGCGGGATCAATGCTAATATTTTCAGAGAGGGAAACGACTTCCGGAAATGCCCTGCGCCATTAGAAGAACATGGTGGAATTGGGGAAGCTGTTGCATTTATTGACGTAACCCCCGACAATTCCGGCAAGTGTACCTGTGGATTTTATAATTCCCGGATAGGTATTGCTGTAGCGTTGCACTTTAACAAAAAACAATTACCCTGGCTAACGAATTGGCAGCATTGGGGCAGAGGTGAATATGTCACTGGCCTGGAGCCGGGAACTAATCCGCCAATAGGGCAAGCAAAAGCGCGAAAAGACCAACAGTTGATCTTTCTGCAACCTGGGGAAATGCGTGCTTACGACCTGGAAATAGAAGTCTTGGAAAATAAAGTGTCAATAGATGATTTTTTAAAAAATGCGATTTAGCTTAATATTTAAAAACAATTTTAATGGAAATAGCAGTAAAAATTAGTCTGGCCCAAAAAGCGCTGGAACAGGGAAAAGGCATTTTGCGTTTAGCGCCAACCTGGGTACCACGCTCGTTTTGTGTACCGGGCCGAAGGATTAAATTGCACCCCGATGATTATTATGTATTAGGTGGAGAGCGTGGGGGCATTGATGAACGATGGTTTTCTTCCACCACCCCCGCAAAAAACGGCCCGCTAACAGGCGAGAATGAAGGCCTAAGCTTTATTGTATTTAACGATGGAGAAAAAGAAGAGCGTTTGTTGCTGAAAGATGCTGTAGATGAATTAAAAGGCGAACTGATCGGTCAGCGTTTGTGGGACGAATATGAAAGCTGGCCGATGTATTCCAAATTTTTCGATAATATGGGCCCACTCCCGCATCATATTCATCACAACGATGAAAAGGCAGCATTGATCGGCCAGAAGGGTAAACCCGAAGCCTATTATTTCCCACCTCAGGTGAACAACCATGGCGGCGATTTTCCCTATACCTTTTTTGGCATTGCACCGGGCACTACCAGGGATCAAATTCGTGAATGCCTGGTAAATTTTACAAAGGGAGATAATAAGATCACCAATTTTTCACAAGCCTTTCGCCTGGAACCCGGCACAGGCTGGGATGTCCCTCCGGGCATGCTGCATGCTCCCGGCAGCCTGTGTACGTATGAGCCTCAAAAAGCATCTGATGTATTTGCCATGTACCAATCATTGGTGAATGAAGCCATCATACCAGAAGTTTTATTGTGGAATGGTACACCGGAAGATAAGAAAGGAGACTTTGATGCCCTGATGGATGTGATCGATTGGGATTTAAATGTGGATCCCAATATTCTGGAAACGCGTTTTATGAATCCAATACCTGTAAATCCGGTAACAGAAATGCAGGCCGGAAGATATATTGAAAACTGGGTTTGCTACCGTTCGCATGCGTTCAGTGCCAAAGAATTAACGGTTCATCCCGGTGCAACGGTTACAATAAAAGATAGTGCGGCATATGGGATGATCATGATGCAGGGGCATGGCAAGATGGGAGTATGGGATATTGAAACCCCGGCGTTGATCCGTTATGGACAGTTAACAAATGATGAATTTTTTGTGAGTGAAACAGCCGCGAAAGAAGGGGTAACAATCGTCAATAAATCGTCCACTGATCCCATCGTGATGCTGAAGCATTTCGGCCCTGAAAATCCTGATCTCAAGTTGTAAAAGGTTATCAGTAATAAAAATTTCAATATGCAAGAAAACAATTATCCAAAATTACACAATGCTTCCTGGCCGGGTATTGTAGGAAAAGGACAGGATTCGGAACCGGTCATTTCTTTTGATGCCATGTTGAAAATGACGGCAGGTGCTGACGTAGACGGAGTTAAATTTGATGGCATCGATATAGGGCTTTTTGATCCTCATTTCAATATTGATAGTTCGGATGATGGCATTAAGAGTTTGGCAGATAAGGTAGCTTCCCTCGATCTTAAAATCGGCAGCCTTGTAGCTCCTATATGGCCCCCCACGGGCGGTGCAGCTATGGGCAGCAAAGAGGAAAGAGCGCGGTTTGTAGACCAGGTACGAAAATCCTGCAACGTTGGAAAACAGTTAAGAAACCTTGGTATTCGCCCCCATGGAGTAATACGTATCGATTCTGCAAGTACGCCGGAAAATTGGTCTGCCGATCCCGGGACTAATACAAAACTAATCGCCGAAACCTTTCGGGAAGCGTGCGACGTAGCTGCAGAATATGACGAAAAACTTGCCGCAGAAGGTGAAATCTGCTGGGGTGGTATGCACAGTTGGAAAACAATGATCGATACCCTGGAAGCAGTAGACCGTCCTAATATTGGTTTCCAGGCAGATATGGCGCATACTTTATTATACCTTCTCGGCTACAACAGCCCGGAAGACCGCATTCTTCCTGTTGACTTTGAATGGAATGACCGGAATGCATTAAAAGAGGGTTTGAAAACACTCACAAGTGCGCTTCGACCGTGGACAATTGACTTTCATGTTGCCCAGAATGATGGTACAGTGCATGGTACCGGTTCGCATGATAAAACCGGCCGGCATTGCCTGGCTACTGACCCTAATGGAAAGTTAGACATCGCCAATGATTCAGGCTACTGGTTACGGGATGAAAATGGAACACTTACAAAAGCTTTTAGGCATATATGCTGGGATGGGTGCATGTTTCCAAACGATGTAATGACCCGGCAGCAAACCTGGAATGATATACTGGCAACGATGATAAAAGTTCGTGAATTACATGGCTGGTATGAAGCGGAATAAAGAGATTGTAATAAAGGGTGGTTGAAGGCTCCATGGCCCTTTCCCGGAGAGGGGTTGAGATGAGGTTTTTCCTGCTGCTGTTCGCGTCCCCGCCAACAGCTTCTAAAAGTGTAATTATTATTTTAATATAGCAAGTTAATCGATATGGCAAAAAAGAAAGAATTGAGAATTGGGTTAATCGGAGGCGGGTTTATGGGCCGTACACATTCCAACGGTTATAACCGCATAGCTAATTTTTTTCCGGGACTGGAATATCGACCTGTTTTAAAAGCAGCTTGTGCGAGAAGCGAAGATAAAGTAAGCAAATTTGCAGAGCAATGGGGCTATGAATCTTTTGAAACCGATTGGAAAAACGTGATAGCACGCAGCGATATAGATGCAATAGATATCTGCACACCAAATGACATGCACGCAGAAATTGCTATTGCAGCAGCCGCTGCAGGCAAAATGGTGCTTACTGAAAAACCTTTAGCGCGTAACTTGAGCGAGTCGCAGCAGATGGTAGATGCAGTTGAAAAGGCGGGAGTTCAAAATACCGTGTGGTACAACTATCGCCGCATTCCTGCCGTAACGTTGGCCAAACAAATTATTGATTCCGGCAAACTGGGAAAAATATTTCATTACCGGGCCAACTTTTTACAGGACTGGACCATTAATGCAGATTTACCACAGGGCGGAGAAGCATTGTGGCGCATGGACGCAGCGGTAGCAGGGTCGGGTGTAACGGGTGACTTACTTGCTCACTGTATCGACACAGCGATGTGGCTGAACGGAGGTATCAGGGATGTATCTGCCGTTACCGAAACATTTGTAAAAGAACGCGTGCACCAGCTAACAGGTAAAATGCAAAAAGTAAGTATTGACGATGCCTGTAGCTTTATATGCCATTTTAATAATGGCTCTTTGGGTCATTTTGAGTCAACCCGCTATGCCCGTGGACATAAGGCCTTATACACTTTTGAAATTAATGGTGAAAATGCCTCGATAGCCTGGGATCTGCATGACCTGAACCGCCTGGAATATTTTGATCATGCTGATGATTCCATTGTTCGTGGCTGGCGCTCTATTCATGTTACGGATGGAGATCAGCCATATATGGATAAATGGTGGGTTCCCGGCCTTTCCATCGGGTATGAGCACAGTTTTGTGCACCAGGCAGCCGATTTTCTTAAAAGCCTGGAAACCGGAGAACCTTGTGCACCTACCTTTAAGGAAGCGTTGGAAACACAAAAGGTTTGTGAAGCAGTGCTGGACTCTGCAACTTCGAAAAGCTGGAAAGAAACGGGAGTCGTTGTATAAGAGCTGTCATGCCTGGAACGTATATATTATCGAGACTATAAAAGAAAGTATCTATTGATAAAATTTAATCCTCAAAATGCTTAAACGAACAACTGTTACCATGCGCCCAGATTTAAAATCATTTGAAACGCTATCTTTTTTTGCAATGCTGGCTGCCTGCCTGGTCATGGGCGGCTGTAATTCTCCGGGCGCTACCCCGGATCTGCAAAAGAATACCACGAAACACGATTCCACAGGTTTTGTGCCCTTATTTGATGGAACAACCCTTACAGGCTGGCGGGGCGACACAGCAGTGTGGCATGTAAAAGATGGAGCGATTGTGGGAGAAATAACGGCTTCATCGGAGCCGCTAAAAGCCAATACTTTTTTAATATGGAGCGGCGGTAAACCTTCGGACTTTGAACTAAAGGGAGAATATGAGATCTCGCCGGAAGGCAATAGTGGCATTCAGTATCGCAGCGAAGAAGTAAACGGAGTGCCATTTGGTTTAAAAGGTTACCAGTTTGATATAGATGGCGCCAACGTTTATACGGGTCAAAATTATGAAGAGCGTGCAAGAAGCATCATTGCATTTCGCGGACAAAAAGTAACACTCCCGCCGGTGAAAGAGCCTATAGAGAAGCTTGCCAAAAACAATATTTGGTCCGTGGCAAAAGTAACCGATTCTTTAGGCAAGGCGGATTCCCTGAAGGCACTGATACATACTGGTTGGAATACCTTTGACATTGTGGCAAAGGGCAATCATTTGCAACATTATATCAACGGTGTATTGATGTGTGATGTAACAGATAACGACACCACCAATCGCAAAGCATCCGGAGTTATAGGCCTTCAAATGCATGCAGGACATATCATGAGGGTGGCCTTTAAGAACTTTTCATACAAGGAAATAAAATAGCGGTGTCCCGGGAAATCGGGTTTCTCTGATAAGGTATGAATAACATCACTATATAATTAGATTCACTGTCTTTAAAATTAAGATTGCTAGTATGGGGGACATACAAATTAAAAAGTCTTCAGAAAAGTACGATGTAATAATTGTGGGCTCGGGTGCCGGCGGAGGAATGGCCGGATATATACTCGCCAGTGCCGGTGTTAAAGTATTAATGCTGGAAGCAGGTCCTTATTTTGATCCGGCAACGGACTCAAAACAATTACAATTTCCATGGCAATCGCCGCGCAGGGGCGCTGCTGTTACCCGGGCATTTGGAGATTTTGATGCCGCTTATGGAGGATGGCAAATCGAAGGTGAGCCTTATACCTTAAAAGATGACACGAAGTTTACCTGGTTTCGCTCACATATGTTAGGCGGCCGTACCAACCACTGGGGCAGGATTTCTCTTCGTATGGGGCCACATGATTTCAAAGGAAAAACATTTGATGGAGTAACGGATGACTGGCCGATCAGCTATGATGATGTAAAGCCTTTTTACGATAAAGTTGATCGCTTAATAGGAGTATACGGAACAGCAGAGGGAATTGAAAATGATCCTGATGGCATATTTCTTCCACCGCCAAAGCCCCGCCTCAACGAAATATTGATTATGCAGGGAGCAAAAAAAGCCGGTGTAAAAGTTATTCCGGGCCGGGGCTCAGTACTTACCGAAGCTCTTCCCGGGAACAAGGACCGGGGTGCATGTTTTTTTTGTGGCCAGTGTAACAGGAGCTGCAAAATATACGGGGATTTCTCTGCTTCTTCCTGCCTGGTAATCCCGGCTATTAAAACCGGTAACCTTAAAGTGATTCCAAACGCTATGGTACGGGAGGTTATAGTTGGCAAAGATGGCCTGGCTAAAGGTGTTTCCTATATTAATAAGGATGATATGACGGAATACCAGGTGAATGGAGATGTGGTGATCCTGGCGGCAAGCGCTTGTGGATCTGCGAGGATCTTACTCAATTCAAAGTCAGCAACACACCCCAATGGCTTAGGAAATAGCAGCGGTATTGTTGGTAAATATTTACATGACTCCACGGGAGGTTCGATGTCGGGCTTTCTGCCACAGCTCCTTGACCGGAAACGATATAATGAAGACGGCGTCGGCAGTTCTCAAATTCTTTCGCCCTGGTGGCTTGACAATAAAAATCTCGATTTTCCACGTGGGTATCATATTGAATACGGCGGAGGGATGCATATGCCATCTTATGGATTTGGATCGGGTGTTCCTTCTATTAACGGGCTGGTTCCCGGCCGCGATGGAAAGATGAAAGATGCCGGTGGTTTTGGCCAATCTTTAAAAGATGACTATCGCCGCTTTTATGGAGCTAACATTGGCATGGCCGGAAGGGGAATGTCTATTGCGCGTGAATACAATTATTGTGAAATTGACCCGGATGTAGTTGACAAATTCGGCATCCCCGTGTTACGCTTTAATTATAAATGGAGCGACGCGGAGATTAATCAAGCCAAACACATGCAGGAGACATTCGAATCTATCATGCATGCGATGGGAGCTATTATTACCTCGAGGGCGAAAGGTAAAGAGGATAATTACGGACTTCACACACCCGGCGATATCATTCACGAAGTAGGCACCGCAAGAATGGGAGACGATCCTAAAACATCAGCTTTAAACAAATGGAGCCAGGCACATGATTGTAAAAATTTATTTGTTACAGATGGCGCTCCTTTTGTTCAGCAGGGTGATAAAAATCCTACCTGGACGATCCTTGCACTTTCTATGAGAACAGCGGAATATATTATTGATCAAAAATCAAAAAAGAATATTTAGTAATGCGTGAGCTCTATGTTATCTTTTTTTTATTACACGAATTGTAAAACCCGAATTACACGAATGAATACAAGTTTCATTTAATTCGTGTAATTAGTGCCTAAAATTCGTGTGATCACTTTTGTCTTTTCAATATCAACTATGACAGAAAGTTTCTCTTACATTTCATTTTAAAAACAAGTAATTCGTGTAATTAGTGCCTAAAAATTCGTGTAATCATTGGTGTTTTTAATTTCTAACATAACATAATACAAACTATGAACAGGAGGGAATCATTAAAAGCCCTGGGAATAACCACAATTAGCACAGGAATACTGCTGGATGCCTGCAAAACAGATGCGAGCAAGGCGTCTTCCATCATCAAATCAGATACTGGCGACACCAGCATGGATGGGCTGCAGGACTTTGAAAAAGAACGGTTAAAAAAACTCCGGAATGAACCTTCTTTTTTTAATGATCATGAAAGGGCCACACTTATTTTGCTGGCCGACATTATAATTCCAAAAGATGATATATCCGGCAGCGCCTCCGATGCTAACGTTATTGATTTTCTTGATTTTATTGTGAAAGATATTCCAGATCACCAGGTTCCTCTGAGGGGCGGGCTCAGGTGGCTTGATATGCAGTGCTTACATCGCTATGAACATTCTTTTATTGCCTGTTCATCACAACAACAATTAGAGATGGTTACGGAGATTGCCTACCCTTTAAAAGCGAAACCTGAAATGCACCAGGGTGCAGTCTTTTTTAGCCGCATGAGAGACCTCACAGCAACAGGATTCTACACGAGCAAAATCGGGATTAAGGATATAGGATATGTCGGCAATGTCCCCACAAAATGGGAAGGGGTTCCAAAAGATGTATTAGCTCAGTATAACCTGCAGGATTTTAAATAGAGTACATTCATTTTTTATAACAACCAAATAGAAATCATTATGAAAAAAATCAGGGAGGATTTGCAAAAGGCTACTGATAATTCCAGGCGAAATTTTATTAAAACAGCAGGCATCACTTCTGCCGGATTCATGATACTGCCGCGTCATGTATTGGGTGGTAAGGGTTTTGTAGCCCCCAGTGACAAACTCAATATTGCAGCTATTGGCGCCGGGGGAAAAGGTGAAAATGATTTAAGTGAGTTTTCAAAAAGCCCTCACGTAAATATCGTCGCCATGTGCGATGTGGACGATCGCCGTGCGGCTAAATCCAGGCAAACGTTTAGTAAGGCTAAATATTATAAGGATTTCAGGAAGATGCTGGAAGCTGAAAAGAATAACATAGATGCCTGCTCTATTTCTACTCCTGATAACGTGCACGCCGTGGCATCTATGGCGGCCATGCAGTTAGGCAAACATGTATATACGCAAAAACCACTGGCTCACGATATTTATGAATGCCGGGCACTGGCTGAGGCAGCTAAACGGTATAAAGTGGTAACCCAAATGGGCAACCAGGGCGGATCGGGAGATGGAGTACGCCAGGGACAGGAAATGTATGATGCAGGTATGATCGGGGATGTACATACGGTTCAGGCATGGACCAACCGGCCAATATGGCCCCAGGGAATACCCACACCTACCGGTAATTTTCCTGTTCCAAAGGAACTGGATTGGGACCTTTGGCTCGGCCCATCGCCAAAGCAGGTTACCTATAATCCTGCTTACCTGCCTTTCAGCTGGAGGGGATGGAACGCTTTCGGTACCGGCGCACTGGGCGATATGGCGTGCCATATGATGGATCCTGCCTTCCGCATTTTACCCATTGACTTCCCTTCCGAAATAGAATGCAGTATTCCCACAAGCTGGAATCCTGATGGAAATGAAGCTAAGTATCCTGATGGTTATCCTGCTGCTTCCATCATACATCTCAAGTATCCACGAAAAGATGGAAAAGGAGATATCGATTTGTCGTGGTATGATGGCGGCCTTTTGCCTGCACTGCCTGATGAGTTATTACCGGAGGAGCCATTTGGAAATTGGGACGGAGGCATTTTATTTATCGGTACCAAAGGCAAATTATTGTTTGATTGCTATGGCGAAAATCCACGGTTATTACCCACAAAACTTATGAAGGAAGTTTCCATGCCTAAACAAACAATAGCCCGTGTTCCTGAGGGTCATTACCTTCAGTGGGTAAATGCCTGCATCGCAGGATATGGTAAGGCAACAACGAGCTCTTCGTTTGATTATGCAGGCCCATTTGCTGAAAGCGTTCTTATAGGTAACCTGGCGATCCGTAGTTGGAACATTGAAAATAAGGCAGCAAATGGCGACTCAACCTACCCGGGTAGAAAAAAGCTCTTGTGGAATGCAAAGACAATGACCATAACAAATTTTGACGAAGCCAATCAATTTGTAAAAAGAAACTATCGCCAGGGCTGGAGCCTCGGTGTATAATAATTTTTTTAACCGGTAGTCTAAATAACATAATCATGAAAAAAAGCATTTTATTTATTGTTACAGCATTTGCCGCGATGGCTTTTTCGCCTGCAAATAAAATTAAAGGCGATAAAGATTGGATCAGCCTGTTCGATGGTAAGTCCCTTGATGGCTGGAAGGCAAATAAGGCCGGTACCTTTTCGGTGGAAGATGGAAGTATAAAGGTAGCAGGCGCTACGTCACATTTATTTTATGAAGGGAATGTAATGAACCATGACTTTAAAAATTTCGAATTTAAGTCACTGGTGATGACCCGGCCAGGATCTAATTCCGGAATATATTTCCATACCGAATACCAGGACGAAGGTTTCCCCGACAAAGGATTTGAAGTGCAGGTAAATAACTCCCATACCGATTGGAAAAGAACCGGTGGGTTATATGATATCCAGGATACCAAAGAAGTTTATGTTAAGGATGATGTTTGGTTTACTGAATACATCCGTGTTGAAGGCAACCATGTTATTGTAAAATTAAATGATAAAGTGGTCACAGATTGGACGCAGCCGGATGGTTTTGTTCCTCCGGAAGGACATCCCAAAAGAATCATTGCCGATGGCACGTTCGCACTGCAGGGGCATGATCCTAAGAGCATCGTATTTTTCAAGGACATCATGGTTAAGCCACTGCCGTAAAAAATCCAATGAGCAATTGGCAACTCGCAGTTGGCAGTTGGCAGTTGGCAGTGGCAAATAAATTTTTAACTGGCATTAAGCATCTTTAAAAATGAAAATTAAATTACAGGTTCTATGCCTGGTAGTTTTATCTATCGTCGTTTTTACATGCCAAATGCAGAATGACAATAAAAAACCCGCTTTTAATCCACATCCGACAGCCGCATATTTATCGCCGGAAGAAAGCATGAAGGCAATGTATCTTCCAAAAGGCTACCATATTGAATTGGTTGCCAGCGAGCCGATGATCCAGGATCCTGTCGCAATTACCTGGGACGGCAATGGCCGCATGTATGTCGCTGAAATGCTCACCTATATGAAAGATGCCAATGCTACCGGCGAGCAATTGCCGTGGAGCCGGATCATGCTACTTGAAGACACTGACAACGATGGCAAAATGGATAAAAGCTCAGTATTTATTGATAGTCTTTTATTGCCCAGGATGATGCAGAGCGCAGGAAAAGAATTACTGGTAAATGAAACAAATTCAATTAATATCACCAGTTATAGTGATACTAACTCCGATGGAAAAGCAGACATAAAAAAAGTAATTTATAAGAACGATAGATACATTCCCAGTGATGCCAATATGGAACACCAGCGAAGCGGGCTCGATTGGAACCTGGACAACTGGATGTATATGACTTATGATCCTGTGCGTTTTCGGTATACCAATGGCACCATAAAAGTCGATACTATTGCCAGTGGCGTGGATGGCCAGTGGGGCTTAACCCATGATAATTACGGGCGTTTATTTTTCTCCAGCGCAGGTGGAGAAACCCCGGTATTGGGATTCCAGATCAACCCGGTTTATGGGAGCCTTGACTTTCCCGATCAGTTCGGGCCTGAGTTCCAGGAAGTGTGGCCCATCATGGCCACTCCCGATGTAGAAGGGGGAAATCGCAGGTTACGCCCGAATAATACGCTAAACCATTTTACGGCTTGTTGCGGCCAGTCAATTTACAGGGGAGACAGGCTGCCACAAGACCTTGTGGGAGATTATATTGTGTGTGAACCCGTTGGAAGGATCATACGCCGGGCAAAAGTGATGGATGTCAAAGGAAAAACAATTCTTAAAAATGCCTACGACAGTACCGAATTTATTTCCTCGTCAGATATGAATTTCCGCCCGGTAAACAGCGCCACCGGCCCAGACGGAAATTTATATATTGTTGACATGAACCATGGAATTATTCAACAGGGAAACTGGACAAAGCCGGGATCTTTTCTTCGTAATAAAATTGACAGCCTGGGCTTTGCAAAAAATACCACAGGTGGCCGCATTTACCGGGTGGTTTACGATGGTTTTAAAAACGGCCCCAAACCAAATATGCTGAATGAATCTTCCGCGGCCCTTCTTAAATACCTGGGACATCCCAATGGCTGGTGGCGCGATAACGCACAAAAACTTATTATACTTCGCGGCGACCGATCAGTAATTCCTTCCCTGAAAGATATCGCTATCGGACAGAAAAAACTACCGGAAGATAGCAGCCACCTCGCACGCATACATGCCTTGTGGACCCTGGAAGGACTGGATGCGATTGATGAGGAAGTGCTTTCACATGCTTTAAATGACCCTGATCCGCAGGTAAGAAGGACTGCCGTTTGGATCAGTGAACCGTTTATGAAAAAAAATGATAGCACGGTAATAAGTGAGGTGGCAAAGCTAACAAGCGATGTTAACTATGATGTTCGCGTGCAGGTATTACTATCAATGTATAATATAAATTCCGATAAAACAAAGATTGCCATAAAACAAATCACTGGATCAGAATGCGAATAATGAAATGCTGCTGGCTACCAAAAAAGCGCTTGATGAAAATGAGTTTGTAAAAAACCTTTCAGGCAGGTTAAGCAACATGTCCAGTGAAAACAAAAATACGATCATCGATGGTGCGATGACCTTCCGATCGCTCTGTGCAAATTGTCATGGAGCTGATGGAAAAGGATTGGCGATTGGTGGAAGCAGTGCTGCAGCTCCACCACTGGTAGGAGCAATACCTTTTAAATATACGGAAAAAAATATGGCAATCAGGCTTTTGCTTAATGGGCTAAGTGGCCCGGTTAACGGAAGAACATACCCGGCTGAAATGCCCGCCATGGCTGGTAACAGCAACAACTGGATCGCTTCTGTGTTGAGTTACACCCGGTATGAATTTGGCAACATTCACGCCGGTATAGGTGCTCTTTCTCCCATTGTGACGCCTGGCGAGGTAGATAAAATAAGGCAGGAAAATAAAACCAGAAATAAACCGTGGACTCTTGAAGAGCTTAAAAATAAAAAGTAACACTTATTCCGGAATTTCCATTCTGCCCTCAACTGCACATTTTTATATTTGGGCATGGTGATGATATTTAACGTAAGACAGTAAAATGCTCATGCCAGCAAGTACCAGTAAAATGCATCAACAGTACATCGAAGGAGAACAGGAGTTAAAAACAAGCGCGTGTGAATTCAACTGAGAAGTTGTGTATCAAAATTGACTCAAATGCGAAGCTGTACGACCATGGCAGTGTAGATTTAATTGGAAATCTTTAATATTTTTATTTGCTTAACTGTTATATTAAAAGTATGAAGGAGGTTTCCGTTAATTTGAAAAAAGGTTTAATGACTTTCCATGCCCTTTCGATAGTGTTGGCCATAATATCTGTCTTTCTTTTTAGGGCAAGCGAAAAATATCATTGGATTTATGAATTATTCCTGCTGGCTTACGTCAGTAGCGGGGCGGCCATCCTGGTTATTTTCTTCAAAACGCTTGGAACTTTTCAAAAATTGTATTTTGAATTACTATTCTTAGCACCCTTCCTGCTGATAGCCTTCTGGCTTTTCATTAAGCTATTTGCATATTTCTTATTTGGATAGGTGAAACGGGCAGCCAACCTCATTGACGGCATTTAGCCGAAACGTACACCTACCCTTCCCTTTAAAGTTTCACAGACTTTTGCTATGTGTTTGCCTGGCCGGTTTATGGCGTAGCAATCACCAGCAACTATAATAGACATGAATAAAAGTAGCAGTGCTTTTAAAAAATAACAGCTATGCCGTATACTTTGCACTGTCCCCCGCAGTAATATCATACGTAGCACCGGTAACCCGATAGGCTGCATCAGTAGCAAGAAACACTACCGCCGGAGCTACATCTTCAGGTTGCATCCACGGAACCTTCTGCACCACCTGGTTCATCATGCGGGCTGCAATAACGTCTTCTTCTTTCGGTTGGCCGCCTTCCGTTGGCCTGCCTGCTTCTTCTAAAACAAGCTTCCATCGCCCGGGGTTACGTGTCAGCGGTGTATCAACCAGCCCGGGCTCTACTGTATTCACTGTAATGTTATCGCCGGCAACTTCCAGTGCGAGAGATTTCATAAGGCCCATAACAGCCCATTTAGAGGCTGAATATGCAGAACCATCTTTGAAGCCATGGCGGCCCTGCCCCGATGAAATGATAATAATACGCCCCGCTTTCCTTGCCTTCATTTCGTTAATGACAGCCTTTATAGTAATAAAAGTGCCGTTCAGATTTACATCGATCAGATCCTTCCAATTTTGCACAGTCATTTCAGCAACCGGAAAGTACATCTGGATAGCCGCATTAGCCACTAATATATCCACCTTGCCAAATTCTTTTATTGCACGGTTAGCTGCAGCATTCATAGCATTTTCATCGCGGATGTCTGCTACCACAGGTATAAAGTGACGTTGCAGCGCTTGCACCTGTCTGGCTGTTTCATCAAGGTCTTCCTTTGTCGCGGGTTTGTAAACAGTAGCCGCGCTTACTCTTGCAGCCACATCGATACCCATTATGTCAGCACCCGACGCGGCAAGCGCAACACAAATAGCCCGGCCAATACCTCTGGCAGCTCCGGTTACAATTGCGGATTTTCCTTTAAGGCTAAAATTTAAGTTGGGAGCGGGGTCAGCGGCTTTTTCAGATGCAAACCCGGCGACAGGTTTTATAATAGAAGCACCTCCCAACAGTCCCATTGCTGTTATCATCTTTCTGCGTGAAATTTCATCTCCGCCATGTTCTTTTTCTTCGCTGTTAAATTTGTTATTCATAAATAGGTATAAGTTTATAATAGGCAGATAAATTATGTGCCATTTCTGTTTATAGCTCGTTCCGGAATCTAGCATGATTTTAAGCGGATAAATTTCTACAAACTATTGCTGCTTTCTTTGCCGGTCTTTCCCTGATTGCCGTTGCTATTTATCCTTAGCATTTCTGATGATTCAGCTAATGTTTCCTGAGCATCGCTCGAAGCGAGTGGCTACATCAAGGAAGTAGCAAAATTTTTGAAGCGATAAGCGAAATAGGAAATTTTTTTGCTTGCAAAAGTTCAAATAGCGCTTTAATGTGCTTAATAAATTGCCGGGCAGCGAAAAATTCAATTAACCGGCAATCGATCTCAGGAAGGAAAATTGAGTATTATGAGTTTACTCATCAAAATGCAAAAACGCGCATAAGAGTCTTAATATGATTTTATAAAATCGCCTGTTTGCCTTTTATACCCTATATTTGCATGACTTTATACAATACCTTTTACAGGTGCTGGTTGGGTTAAACAAAATATCCCCCACTTTCCAACCTTTTCCAATTTAAACCGCCAGCTAAGCCGAAAACTGGATATTAAAAGAGTAGGCAAAAAAAACAAAATAATGAAGAAGTTATTAATGGGGTCTATTATGCTTACCACCTTTGCGGTGGCAATTACAATTTTCCAGATGAGTAGTTGTAAAAAAGCAGATGCACAACCACCCGTCACTACAACTTACCCAATCGAAGGGCTATGGATCGGAACTTATACAGTAGATGCAGAGCCGGGATGGGGAGATCAATATTTTAGTTTTATCATCAAACCCGACGGAACAATGATTGCTGATACCAAATTGGGAGACGTTCAGCATCTGTCACCAGGTACATGGACATTAAATGGAACTACGTTGAGTTGCTCATTTACATGTGTTTACGGAACTCCTGCGGACATCGGAATTGTGGAAACGACTACAGCCTCATGGGACAAAACAGGAAAACTAACATCAGGGCATTGGAAAAACGTTTTGCCATTAACTGGTTCGGGAACTATAACTTTGACAAGAGTTAATTAAAAATTACAATGGCATCACTTATCCCTGCGATTTAAAATTTTTCAAAAGCCCGCACTAATCTGCGGGTTTTTTTTATACAAAAGGTTTGAGTTTACCGACGCGGCAGGAGAATGGGCTGGTACTAAGTTACTTTTTAAGAAAAGCTGATGGCTTTGCAACTAATCCTCAAATTATTAATATCCCGATTCGTTTTTATTTATAATAAACGCCGGTTAAAACAGGCAAAGACACAGAGTTATTAAATTCATAAGCTGATGCAAACGATAGCGCCAGCATTGTTATTCCAAGCTTTAGTTCTTTGCAACGTTCCGGCAAGAAGATTGCAAAGAACTAAAGCTGAAACGAGGTAAATACATTTTAATATATTTGCCCTGCTCACCAATCTAATGATGCCATCAATCAATTAGCCATCTCAGTTTCCCTTATTTTTTCTTTCACTTTATAATTTCCGGGAACGGGGCCAAATGAACGTACAATCCGGTTCCAGGTATTGATTTGCGCTACACACAATGTCAGGTAAGCGATTTCCTCTTTGGAAAAATACTTTGACAGTTCATCGTGTATATGATCACTGTTCTCCTCTTCAGGCAACCTGGTTAAAGTTTCTGCAAAAGCAAGCGCCGCCCTTTCCTTGTCGGAATAGTAAGACGTTTCCCTCCATGCGGGTAACGAGTAAAGCCGTTTATCCGTTTCGCCATTATGAATGGCTTCCTTAATATGCATGTCGAGGCAATAGGCACAGCTGTTTATTTGTGATGCCCTTACTTTCAACAGGTGGAGCAACTTTTTGTCCATGCCACTTTTGGCGATGTACAGTTCTACATTTAACACCACCTGCATCATACCTTGTGGTGCATCGTTTAAAGATATTCTTTCCATGATATTTAAATTTTTGATTCAATATAAAAACAAGTAAGGCCTGCAAAACGTGACATCTTTATGAATTTTTTTATTACACGAACCGGATCAGTTGACCAAACTGTTTTACATCAGCCGCTATTTCATAGTGCATTCCCATTCTGAAAACCCGGACGTTGTGTAAAAATTTTTGGCAGGTAATTATTAAGTCTTTCAACTGCGTGGCTGATGTTCGAACAGAAGGCTATATAGCCGTCAGGGCGCAATAAATAAACACATGGATTTTTTATACCATAGTTTTTGTGCACTACCCCTGATGGGTCGGAAATAATATGATCATAGTCTTCCCCATGAATGTTTTCATTGCCGGCATTTATAAGACAGGTCAATAATTGTTCGCTTCCAAAACGCTTTGCAGTTTGAGCAGAAAGAAGGAGCTCGCTCGTCATCTGAACTGATGGCATTTGTTCCACTGAAAAGCAGCAGCAGGTGATTCCCGTATCTTAGTAAATCAAATATGCCCGGTGTATTATTATCCAACGAAAACGCTTTTGCATCCGGCATTCTTTCACCTGCACGGTAGCGGGCGCCGGTATGATGGTCTTCTACGATCGGGCTATCCGGATATCCCACAGACAATTCCGATATTTTTTCGCGGAGAATTTTTTTCACCGGCGCCAGGCCTGTAAGTACAGGAGCCGCGAAGTCCCTCACGGCTGCCGCAATAGGGTTTTTAAGAGAAACCATCTTCAGCAGAAGGTCTGTTGTCTTTAATACCGCCTTTTCCACAGGGTATCTTTCCAGGTGGTAGCTATCCAATATCGATTCTGGCGAGTGGCAGTTTACAACGAGTGCAAGCTTCCATGCGAGGTTGAACATATCCTGTATACCCGTATTCATACCCTGTGCAGCGGCCGGACTATGAATATGTGCGGCATCCCCACCGATAAATACCCGGCCTTTGCTCAACTGTGATACAATGCGACGATGTATCCGGTAGTTGGCTGTCCATTTCGGATTGCTCAACAGTGCCGGTACATGACTTCTTTCATTTACGATTTGTTGTAGTTCTTCAAGCTCAGGCGTTTTCGTTATATCTGCTTTGTCTGCTTCCATATCGAGTATCAGCCTGTAGCGGTTATCCGCCGCCCGGTAACGGAAAGGCGGCCATCAAATATCCTTTGTGAACCATAATGTGCATTTCATCCCTGTCCAACGGCCAGTCAATGCTTACATCGGCTAACTGAAAACCATCTTCGTATTCTTCACCCTCAAAAGGGATGTTCAGGATATGGCGCACGGTGCTATGCGCTCCGTCACAACCAACAAGCCAGTCTGCATTTATGGTCGTGATATTGCCATCGGTGTCCTGTACTTTTGCCTCGACGCGATCGTTGCTTTGCACAAATGACAAAAGTTTGGTTTGCCTTTCCACCCGCATGCCATACCGCTCCAGGTTGGCAAGCAGAATTCTCTCTGTTTCGGTTTGGGGAAGTAGAAGCAGGTAAGGGTAACTGTTTCCGAGTTCGTTTAAGTCAAGATGAATAAAATTTTTACCATCATCATATAACTTTGCACCGTGAATAGGGTGGCCTGCAGCAATAAATTCATCTGCCACGCCCATATTTTCAAATAACTCCATGGTTCTTGATTGTATGCCAATGGCTTTTGATTTATCCGTGGGTCCCCGTTCGGTATCGATTATTCTGCAGTGTACTCCGCGGCGGGCCAGTTCGGCCGCCATAACAAGTCCTGTCGGTCCTGCGCCAACCACCAGAACGTCAGTGTCATTTCTTTCGTTCATAAAAACTTATTTATTGTTAAAAAATTAAAATGGTATTTACATTTTATATTCAATACAAAAACAAGCAGGCCATGAAAAAAGTGACAACTTTCAGGATTTTTTTCTAAAGCGATTGCAGTTTATCGGGATTGCGGATAAACCAGATGCGGGAGATATTCCCGTTTTTGAAATCAAAAATCTGGCAGGTGAGCAGCGTATTATTGTGGTAATATAATAATGCAGGATGATGGTTGATGTTGCCTTGCTCTATTCGGGCCTCCTCCGTTGTTCTATAAAACTTTTTAAATATCCCAAAGAGAAATTTTGTGACTTTTAATTTGCCTGAAATGGGTCGCAGGGCTGCTGACGCTTTTCCACCACCATCTGAAATGGCGGTGACATCATGTTGCAACAAATTCTCCAGTTGCCCTGTATCTCCATTGTAAATAACTTCCAGGTATTTGTTAAGATAGTCGTCGTCGGGAGTTGATCTGCTGTCTGCTGTTTTAGCATCTTTTAAATCAAGCTTTGCCCGGCTGAATATTTTGCGGGAATTTTCTTCTGTAATATTAAGTACTCCGGCTATTTCTTTGTGGTCGTATTCGAATGCTTCCTTTAAAATAAAAACGGCTCGTTTTATTGCATTAAGTTTTTCAAGAAGCACCATTAAAGAGTAGGAAAGAATTTCTTTCCTCGTGATTGCAGTGTCTGCTTTTTCCGTTGCAATTGGCTCAGGCAACCACTCACCCCGGTATTGCGGCAAGAATTTTTTTTGTCTTTGCTTTAGATTAATGGAGAGGTTTACAACAGTGCGAATGAGGTATGCTTTTTTATTTTCAATTGCGCGGGTATCCATATTGGAAAATTTCAGGTAAGCATCCTGCACTACATCTTTCGCATCTTCGTAGGAACCCAAAATATTATACGCATAAGTTTTTAATAAGCTCCTGGTATCTTCCATCAAAAAATTTTGGGAGGCCGATGTTCTCATTTGTCATCAAATCTTTTTTCAAAATTAGTGCTTTACATTTATTTGTGAAGGGCCTTAGTATCCGGCCCTTCCTGCATAGCCAACGAACCAAACCCGCCTTAATTTCCATCAACGCTTAGGGATGTTGCGCTGCTAAAGGTATGAGGCCTGCTATGAAGCAGAATGGTTATAACTTTTACTGCCTCAGTTTTGGTCTTCACAGTTTAAACTTTTAAAATAATGGGAACTATCGTGAAACCCCGATGCCGAACAGACATTGTAATTAATCCTGATTTGCTAACTCCCCTTTCCGATATAATTTAGAAAGCGGCCTCACAATAAGCTAATTTGGGTTCATTGCAGCAATAGATTATTTTTAAGTTGCAGTAGTACAAGCGTTGGTTAATGCCCGGGCTGCCTGCACGATTAAAATTTTTGCCTTGAACGAGCCATTTTGCTCAATGTTGATCTTTGAGTTTATATGCGAAGGCAGGAAAGGGGTTTTCACAACTTAGTTCTAATACAAAAAGGCCAACTTGGAAGATATTTACAATCTTGGGTTATCAAACCGACCTAACAAGGAAAGCTATCCGTAATTTAATTTTTATATGAACGTACAAGAACAAATCAATAACTATATTACCATCCAATCTGAACCAAAACGAAGTGATATGCAAGAGTTGAACCGACTCATACTTCAAGTATTGCCAGCATGTAAATTATGGTTCGACGATGGTAAAAACAGTGAAAATAAAACGGTTAGTAACCCTACTATCGGATATGGATTTCATACAATAAAATATGCGAATGGAAAAACCAGAGAGTTTTTTCAAATTGGTATAAGTGCAAACAAAACAGGAATCTCCGTCTATATCCTCGGTATAAAAGATAAAACATACTTAGCTCAAACGTATGGGAAAAAAATAGGCAAGGCGAGTGTAAGCGGGTATTGCATTAAATTCAAAACTCTAAAAGACATAAACATCGATATTCTTAAAGCGGCAATACGATCTGGGGTTGAGACTTCACTCCGGGAGTAGCCACCTAGATCCAACGAAGCACTTGGCAAAAGTGGCGCTGACGATGTAATCCCAGGCATTTTATACAATAGTCCCCACAGGACGACTTTATACTTGACTATTTTTTCATTATTTTTTTTAATTCCCTCTGAAAGACTTGTCGTTACTACGACACATGCAATCCAAATCGGAATGGGTAATATACACCCTGTGAAATTGCCAACATTGTAAAGCCAGCAGCCGGAATATCCCATTTTTCATGAGAGAGTTTGGTGCCACTAATTGTACAACCGGCAATAAAAAAAGCACATGAAAACTGGTAGAGGCTCATTTGGGCTTTGCTTTCAGTCCTTAACATACCGCCAACTGTACCACATAATAGAGCGCCAAGAAAGAAAAATCCTATCAACAGGTTAATATAGCGTTCATGTTGAAAACGTTGCCTCTCGGGCATAGTGAAATTTTAAGCTAAAAATAGAAATTTTTCGATAAGTGTCATAGACATGTTTTCTCCAAAAATATATTGTCATAGACAGTAAAAATTCCCGTTCGAAAAACTGATATTGACTTTATGTAAAAGCGCTTTTTATTAGAGTTGAAATAAATTATTTTTGGAACAAAATGATTCGCTAAATCAAGATTCAATGGCATTAATTTAAAAACAGGTAATGACTAAAAAAGTACTTAAAGGAATATTAGCTGTACATGCCATAGGAGTCGGGCTTTATCCTGGTATTTATTTTTTTATTAACCGAAAGTTTGGATTATTACAATCTAAAAGCGACGCTGTATTAACCGATGTTTTTTGGAATATCGAGTTTTATACTCATATAACATTGGGAGGAATTGCTTTGCTAATCGGCTGGACACAGTTTAGCCTAAAGCTGAGAACAAACAAATTGAAATTGCATAAACAGATCGGTAAAGTCTACGTGATTGCTTCCTTATTTAGTGCTATGGCAGGAATTTATATTGCATTATACGCTCAAGGTGGAATAATTGCTTCTTTGGGATTTATTTCTTTAGGAGCTGTTTGGTTTTACACGACTTTGAAAGCTTACCTGGAAATAAAGAGCAGGCGAGTTGATGAACACCAACAGATGATGATATATAGTTATGCAGCTTGTTTTTCTGCAGTAACCTTGAGAATATACCTTCCTCTATTAACCTTCTTATTTCATGACTTTATTAAAGCCTATTTAATAGTGGCTTGGCTTTGTTGGATACCTAATATAATTGTTGCTTACTTTTTAGTTAAACGGCTTCAAAACCAAAAGCGGATTTTGGTAGAGGAGGCAGGACACAGATGGTCAATCTAAAATTAGTAATGATTCGAAGCCCGGCTGAACTAAACTTTATTTTCATTCAATGTCCGGTTTTTGAACGCTGCGTTGTCTTAATTTACAAGACGGAATTAAATTAAACTGTAAAATTAAAAACAATTAATACAGCAACATCATGGAAAAATTTATGATGATCATAAGAGAAGATTTGGGCAAGATGGGCAAGATGACGGATGAAGAGAGATTCGCTAACATACCCATGATGCTCAAGTGGGTCGACTCACTGATTGAAAGCGGCAATTATATCAAGGGCGAACCGTTACTGGTAAAAGGCCGCTATGTAAGCAAAGACCAAATCCTTTCTGATGGGCCCTTTATTGAAGCCCGCGAAGGAATCTCGGGCTATGAAATTATCAGGGCAGAAAATATTGAACAGGCAGCAGCCATTGCCCAGACTTGTCCACTTGTGCAAAAGGGCCTTGCTGTAAGAGAGGTTCGCCCGATTGCCACAATATATGGCGTGAATAATGAATGAAACCGGCAAATGCATCGAAGCTCTTTATAAAGGCAAGTTCGGCCAACTGATCTCATTGATCTTGCAACGATTCCGGAGTTTGTCTATTGAGTCGGCCGAGGATATTGTACAGGAAACTTTTGCCGAAGCTGCAGCGCGTTGGCAAGAGCAAGGCATACCCGAAAATCCATCGGGATGGCTATATCAAACCTGCCAGAACAAATCCATCAACCTGGTAAAAAAAATTTCTAAGACAAGTGATCTGTCATTTGCCAAAACAGTTTCAGTAGCAGCAGAGGAAATTTCTGAACATGCTTTTAAAGATGCAGAATTGACGATGCTGATGGCCTGCTGCCACCCGCATATTACTCCTAAAGCTCAAGTAGTATTAGCCCTTAAATATGTCTCAAACCTAAAGGTTGAAAATATTGCCCTGCAGTTGGGAGCAGAAGTGGATGCTATCGAAAAAATGCTTTACCGCGCAAGGCAAAAAATAAAAAGTGAGGCGTTGATCTTTATCAGCCAACGGTCATGGCCATTCTGCAGAGCGGCTTTCGGTTGTGCATAAAGTGATTTATCTCATTTTTAATGAAGGCTACAAACAACCAGGAGTAAAGATAAGGCAGGGAAAAATGATGTGTGAAGATGCGCTCATGCTCAATAAATTCTTGTTTGATAGCCCGCTGTGCAATTCTGAAACGAAAGCATTGCAAGCGCTCATGCTTTTTAATATTGCCCGTTTCGATGCCCGGTTTGATGGACAAGGCAATGCTGTAGAATTGGAGTACCAGGATAGAAGTCTTTGGGATCGTTCGTTGATACAGCTTGCTCATCTGTTATTAACAGAGTCAGAAGATTCCACATTTTCTCCTTATCATTTAGAAGCCGCTATTGCCTGTGTACACTGTGGCGCGCAGAAATTTGAAGACACTGATTGGTCATCCATCTGCAAATATTATGAGGTGTTGTTAAAAATCTATCCAAGCCCCTTTGCTGAAATAAATTATGCAGTGGCATTACAATACAACCATCAAAATGAAAAAGCTTTTCGCATCCTGATGGATCTTCACCGAAATCCCTATTTTAATAAACTACCCATTCTTGCCATTTCCATTCGAAAGTATTATGAGCGCATGGGCATTAGGGATGATCCGAAGCAATAATGCAGAGTTAGTCGCAGCGAACTTCCTATTTCAAAAAAATAATTGAAGACAGCATGTCCGGTATTGACGCCTATCGTTGTCTTTATTAAAACAAAAAAGATGAAAACGACTAAACTCTTTGTCAAAATCTTGATGATATTGGCTGCCATGTCTTCTGCAGCGGGTTTTGCCCAACAATCTTCTAACGAAAAAATCATCAGAAGTTATTATACCGCTTATGAGAAAAAAGACTGGCATATGTTGGAGCTGATTCTCGCTGACGGCTTTACTTTCACTAGCCCGGCTGGCGATAATCATATTGATTTGAAGCTATATAAGGAAAGGTGCTGGCCAAATGCCTATAAGACCAAAAGGTTTGACCTGGAAAACATTATTATTGACGGGGATGTTGGTTATGTAACATACAATGGCTGGACTACTGACGGCAGATTATTCCGGAACACCGAGCGTTTTAAATTTAAAGAGGGAAAAATAAAAGAGAATGAATGTTTCTTTGGAACTGGTGTAAGTTTCCCTAATAATGAGGAAAAAAAAGGGGGATAGAGTATTTTTTGCATCCAATTATAACCCATAGAACAGGTTGGGTACAGCAAAGGAACATGCTGAAAGAATGAAGGTGTTGTGGAAAAAGAGAGAAGGACAGTTGATTGCGGTTTGATAGCGACACCTTTATCAACCTCCGATACTCATTGAATGACTTCCGGACAAAATATAGACCACCCTCCTGTTTACAATCCAATCTGAAGCTTTTCATTAACCCATCAAAGTTTTATTTGTTGCAACATTGTACTGTAGATTACTACTTTTCGGTGCAAAGGAGTGCGTATATTTAAGCATAAATGCATACCGCTGGCGGTCAAGACGCTCCAACATAGAAAAAATTAAAGCAAAGAATGATTGTGGAATGACTCGGAAATTAGCTCTCTTTAAAAAAAGCACGTAACATATAAACACAATGAAAGATTTAGAAATAATTTTGGAAAATAAGCCAGGGGCATTGGCACTGTTAGGTGAGACACTAGGGAATAACAAAATCAGTCTTGAAGGTGGTGGTGTATTTCAGAACGGTGATACATGCATTGCCCACTTTTTAGTAGAAGACTACCAAAGGGCCAGAGAAGAATTAAAAAAGGTTGGCATTGTTGTATCAAAAATAAATCATGTATTGATACAAAAACTTCGGCAGGACGTTCCAGGACAATTAGGAATGTTTTGTCGTAGGCTTTCCGATGCTGGCGTAAATATTTCGGTGCAATACAGCGATCATTCAAATCAACTAATTGTAGTTGTAGATAATTTAGAGAAAGCAAATAAGGTATCTGACAATTGGATGAAAGAATGGTGGTGACAGCAGGACAATGAACCGCCAACAATGGCAAAGGGCATGGCGGGACAATAGAACATGGGCAGCAGTTCCTAACAGCTTTGGTCTGGCTGGTGAGTTTCAATTTACCTTTAATTGTTAACTTGTACTTATGATTTGGCATTGTTCCGGTTTCCGCCCAGGCCCTCGATACTCGTCCTCTGACAAGGATTGTTACTGAAGGAATAAACTATATAAAAAAAGTAGTTGCTGCGCAACAAAAGGCCTCACCGAATGGTGTGATAAAATTATTACACATTAGCCTACTCCGTTCTCACACTCTTAACCGGGTAGGCCATGGAAGAAGGCAACCAAGCCTGGGTGTTCGATCTCTAAAAGCCTGTTCAATTTGCCGGATACTTGCCATCAAAAATAATTTTCAATTTAATCGAATTTTATTTTTTGTACCAAATCACTAAAGTACTGTGGAGACCAGATTTCAATCTGCTTTTCATCCGGAATAAAGCGAACGACGTCTTCGCGGATATCATTAAAAGAACCGACTGAATTTTATTTTGCAACAAGGTCATGAATTGTTCTTTTGTCATAGATTGTTCTTTACGAGTGGAATCAAAAGAGTATTATAAGATCATCTTCGGAAGAATTTTATTTTGGGTACTTTGGGTTATTGTAGCCACGTATTGCTATTTCCTTTGTAGGGATTTTCTGGCCTGGCATTAAAAATTACGCATATTAAACCAGAAATCATCAGTATATAAAAAGGCTATTACAATTCTTCTTTTGGTTTGGCGACGGCGCTACCGAGCCCCCGGCGTGAGACCTTTTTACCTTTTAATTAGCAATATGGATTTTTGATGGAGAATTTTAAATTTTAATACGGTCGATAAATACTGGAATTCTATTGTTATAGTCTACGGTTAAATTCATTTGAATCAGTTATTTTATCATAACCATCTTCAATTATCCACGATACTTGATGATGAGTAACTGTGTTACAATTTGCGATAAAATCACCTGCGTTTATTTCATCAAGTATTGTTGACTGACCATTATTAAATACAAAGCCCCTACAGTCGTATTTGGCTAAAATTGCGTTTTTTTGAGCTTGAGTGAGCTTATTTTTAAAAAAATAATACTTTTCTACTCTATCTGCTTTACCCTTCTTTCCACACAAATCAGTAACTGGATTTTCAGTACGCCCTGGGTTAACATACGGAATAGACCAATTTAGAATAACATCTCGTTCTTTTGTATCCGTAACACACTCTTTTGCTGTAAGGGGATTAATCCCGTTTTGATTATCTAGTAAACAGTGATTTGTTGCATCCACAAGCTTATTGGTTAAATCAACATCTTGTACAGGATAGTTAATTATTCTGCGGTAAATAACCCACAAATCATATTTATCTGAGCCACATATATAAGGATTAAAGTCTGGAGCATGGTCGTATACCGCACCCCCTCCCCATTTGCTTCTTATAATTATGGAAGTCTCTGAATTAACAGATTCGACAAGCCCAACATGAACCGCGCGTTCGCCTTGCCAATAAACTATTAAGTCGCCTTCTAATATCTTCGATATTGCGGCTTTTTATTATTTTCTGGTGTTCCTTTTACGAGCGCAGTCACTTGTTTACCATCTTTGAGGTATTGAAAATAGAATGCAACCATCCCATTATCATTCATTGCGATTCCGCCACCTGTATTATCGTCATAAACTGGGAAGCCACTGCCGTCTGGGCTCGGCCTGACACCGAAGAGAGATTCACAAGGAAAGTCAATTACATGTTTGCCGCGTTTCCGTTCAAACTCGGCTCCCGTTATGAGACCAGGTTTTGCATCTGAGTAATTTAGCAATTGCAGATCACCAGTGAAAATTAAGCCTTGATCATTAAGTGTGAAGGCATCAGACGAAACAGGTAATGAATTATTTTCCTTCGTAATTAAATTGCCGTCACGAGAATAAACAAATTGCCCATTCGAGTTGTGTGCACAGCGAATACCTTTTGGACAATCATTTACCGGAAGAGTGAATCCGCTTTCGAATGAACCATCTACTAATATATATT